>DHJC01000081.1:122260-147607 GCA_002404155.1 Chloroflexi bacterium UBA4730
GACTTCTGGGCGATCTGCTTGGTCGTCCAGCCATCGAGGTAGCTCGTCGGGTCCGGGTCCGAGTTGTTCGTGAACATCTCGATGTCGGACCAGAAGTGGTTCGCGCCGTCCGGCGAGGTGTTCGTGAAGAACGTCGCCGCCGGCGTCTGCAGCAGCGTGACGCTGAACCCGGCCTTCTCCCAGTTGGTCTTCTCGATCGCCTGGGTCGCCTGGCGGACCGCGTTCACGGTGGTGTTATAGGTGAGCTTGAGCTGGATGCCGTTCTTGGCGCGGATGTTGTCCGTGCCGAGCTTCCAACCCGCGTCGTCGAGCATCTTGCCCGCCGCGACCGGGTCGAACGTGTTGCAGAAGGTCGTGGTGGCGGTGGACTCGAAGTCCGGAACGCCGGTGATGATGTTGCAGCCTGGCTTCCCCGTGAGGCCGTCGCCGTAGAGCTGCACCGCGACGGTCTTACGGTCCGTCGCCATGGCGAGGGCCTTGCGGACGATGAGTCCGTCCGGCCCGTTGAAGAACGGGTGCTTCGTCGACGGCTCGCCACGCAGGTCGCCGGCCGCGTTCGGGTTGGCGAAGTTGAGCAGGATCCGCTCGACGCTCGAGCCGTACACCGAGAGCATCGTGCCCTTGGTGCTGGCCGCGATCATCGGCGTGAGGATGTTCGCCGCGACCTGGAGGTTCCACGAGTAGTCGACATCGCCGGTCTGGAAGACCGCGCGGGCCGAGGACTCAGCGTCGCCGCCACCTTTGAAATTGACCGTCTTGAAGTACGGCTTGTTCGGGTCCCGGTAGTTCGGATTCGCAGCGTACGTGACGACGTCACCCGGCTTGAAGTCGGTGACCGTGTACGGGCCGGTCCCGATTGGCTTCAAGTTGCCCGGCGCGTCTTTCATTTTTGCGCCAGTGAAATTCGCAAACTGGGCCTTCTGGAGAATGCCGCAGCTGAAGCCCACGCCCCACTGGTAGACATTCGGGTTCGGCGAGTCGTAGGTGATGACCACAGTATTGGCGTCTTTGGCGACGACCGACTTCACGCCTTCGGTGTTGCTCTCGGTCGTCGACGCGGTCGCCGGGTCATGCTGCTGCTGCTCGGTGAAGACCACGTCATCGGCGGTGAACGGTGTGCCGTCCGACCACTTCACTCCCTGTCGCAACTTCCATGTGACGGTGGTGAAGTCAGCCGAGACGCCGCCGTTGGCGACGGTCGGGATCTCGGCCCCCAGCCCATTCGCCAGCGCTTTGCCATCCGGACCCCACGATGCGAGCGGCTCGATGACGAGACGCGAGGCGTCGTTGTCTTTGGTGCCGGTCGCTTGGTGCGGGTTGAGGATCGTCGGTGCCTGCCAGTACAGGATCTTCAGCTCACCGCCGTCACCCCGCTTGAACGCTGCCCCACCCGAGGCCCCCGCCGAGCCCGATGCTGACGGGCTCGTGGTCCCCGACTGGGCGCATGCGGCTGCGAGAATGACCGCGCTGAAGCTGATTGCCAAAGCTGAACGCCAGCGCATGTGCCCCTCCAATATCCGTCCCCGCCAGCGCTCCGCTACGTCCTATCACCCTGGTCGGGATTTGCGGACTGTATTAGGAGTAGCACCCCCGGGACAAGGCGGTTCACGTCCGATTGGACGGAAGTGGGACAGGTAGGCCGAGCAGGCCTGTAAGCCGAGTTCTGTCGTTGGACGGTCATCTCTCTGGGACGGGGGTCGCCCCCCGCCTCTAGCGACCTACCCGGGAGCGGTGCGGGCCGCACCATTGCCCCCTGCGCGGTCTTGCACCCGACGGAGCTTGCCCGTTTCACCCGCGTTTCCGCGGTTCGTCACTGTGGCGCTGGTCCTCGCCTCGCGGCGGGCGGGTGTTACCCGCCGTCGTGCCCTGCGGTGCCCGGACTTTCCTCGACGGCTTGCGCCGCCGCGACCATCTGGCCTGCTCGGCTGCTCCATTCTATCGGTCGGCCGTCGGCTAGAGGAGCTCCAGGGCGGCGGCCAGGGCCGTTTCGGTGAGCGGCCGGCCCGATTCGTTCGCGTACAGCTCCGCCAACGGGCGGGCAGGCGCGCCCGCGTCGCGCGCCAGCCGCACGACGTCGGTGAGTCCGCAGCCGAGCGAGGCGTGCCGCCACTCGGTCAGGACGACGCCCCGATCCGTCCGCACGGCATTCAGGCGCACGAGGGCGCCGTGCACGATGACCTCCGGCCACTCCGCGAGCGCACCGCGGCGCGCGATCCGCGGGACCCCGAGCGCGACGAGCGCCGGGCCGTCCGCGGCCACGGCGCGCTCGACCGCGACCTTCGCCCGGACGACATCGGCAAGATCGTCGGCGGCCGGCGCGCCGAGCAGATCCTCGATGAGCAGCCACGGCCACGCCGGCACCATCGTCGGCGGGATCCCGCGAGCGTGCACCACCGGCACGCGGTCGGTCTTGCGCGCAAGATGCGGAAGCAGCTTGACCTCGAGCGAGCTGTGCGGCGGTACGCGCTTCACGATGAGCGTGCGACGGGCGCCATCCTGGGTGAAATGCACGCGATCGAGCTCGGCCTCGGTCGTGTCCTGCACGATCTCCTCGCTGACCTCGGTCACCTCGGTGCGGAGGCTGCGGGAAATGAAGCTCGTGAGCGGGTCGGGCGCGCGCTCGTCACTCACGCGGTGCCTCATCGATCGCGCGGTTCACGAGCGCGTCAGCGAGCCCGTTGAGCTCACGCGGCACGTGTTCGATCGTGCGCTTCGGGAACCGCGCGAGCAGCTCACCCGCGCGGAGCGCGAGCGGCCGAAGGCCGGGATGTTTGATCTTCCAGACTCCCTTCATCTGCTGGACCACGAGCAGCGAGTCCATGCGCACGTCGAGCTCGTCGATGCCGCGCCGCTCGGCTTCCTCGAGGCCGATGATCAGCGCGGTGTACTCGGCGACGTTGTTCGTCGCGTGTCCGAGGAAGCGCATCAGCTCGGCGATCACAGTGCCCCGCTCGTCGAGCAGCACGGCACCCGATCCGGCGGGACCGGGGTTCCCCCGGGCGCCGCCATCCGCGTACAGCGTCGCGCGTGTCACGCGAGGAAGCCGGCCAACCGGTCCGGATCGACGTTGCCGCCGGACACGATCGCGACGACCCGCTCCCCGGCCTTCGGCCTGACCGCACCGCAGAGCAGCGCGCCCACCGCCGCAGCGCCGGCGGGCTCGGCCACGATCCGCGCCCGCGCGACCAGGAACCGGAGGCCCTCGAGGATCGCCTCGTCCGAGATGACGACGACGTCCGCGACGTCGCGCGTGATGATCTCGAGATTGCGCTCGCCGGCGAAGGGCGCGGCGAGACCGTCGGCGATCGTGTGGACCGAGTCCAGACGGACGGAGTGGCCGGCGTCGAGCGCCTTCCTGACGCCCTGGGCGCCCTCGGGCTCGACCCCGACGATCCGCGCCCCAGGCCGCAGCGCTTTCAGCCCGAGTGCGACACCCGAGATGAGGCCGCCACCTCCGACCGGTACGACGACCAGGTCGACATCCGGCACGTCCTCGACGATCTCGAGACCGACCGAGGCGTGACCGGCGATGACGTCGTCGTCGTCGAACGGGTGCAGGAAGTGAAGGCCCTGGGCCTGGAGCGCCTGGACCATCGGCAGGAGCTGGGTCATCGTCGGCGCAAACCGGATCTCGCCGCCGTAGCCCCGGGTGGCGTCGATCTTCGTCTTCGGCGCGGTCTCGGGCATGACGACGGTCACGTGGACGCCGTGGGCGCGTCCGGCGTACGCGATCGCTTGCGCGGCGTTACCCGCGCTCATCGTCACGACCCCCGCCGCTCGCTGCGCCGGGGAGAGTCGGGACATCGCGTAGACCGCGCCGCGGACCTTGAACGAGCCGGTCCGCTGGAGGTTCTCCAGCTTGAGGAATGCCTGGGCGCCGATCCGCTCGCCGAGCGAGTGGCTCGAGACCAGGGGCGTCCGGAGCACGTGGCCCGCGATCGCCGACCGGGCACGCTGGGCGTCAGCGAGCCCGACGGTCATCGATCCCTCTCCTCGCTCAGTGGGCCCGCCAGGATTCGAACCTGGGACCAGCAGATTATGAGTCCGCCGCTCTGGACCACTGAGCTACGGGCCCTAGGAGCCGGCGCGCGCGAGCGGGCTCGCGCGGCGACGACGGGCCCGAACGAGCGAAGCGAGCGGGCCCCGCCCAGATGGTACGCAGAGCCCGATCAGCACCTATGCTCAATAGCGCGCGCCGCTTCCACGCGCGGGTATTAGAGCGACGGGAGTGGGCGTTTGGGCAAGGTCATTGCGCTTGCGAACCAAAAGGGTGGCGTCGGCAAGACCACCTGCGCCATCAACCTCGGCGGAGCGCTCGCCCAGCTCGGTAACACCGTCCTCTGCATCGACCTCGATCCCCAGGCCAACCTCACCGTCGGCCTCGGCGTGGACCTCGGCTCGGTCGAACGCGGCATGGCGAACGTCCTCATCGAACCCGAGGCGAGCCTCGCGTCGATCATCCTGCACACGACGACGAAGCACCTGGACGTCGCGCCGACGAACATCGACCTCTCGGCCGCGGAGGTCGAGCTCTTCAGCGCGATCGGCCGGGAGATGGCGCTCCGCGACAAACTCACGAAAGAGATCGTCGAGCGGTACGACTACATCCTCATCGATTGCCCGCCGACGCTCGGGCTGCTGACGTTGAACGCGCTCGTCAGCGCGAACGGCGTGATCATCCCGGTGCAGACGCAGTACTACGCGCTCAAGGGCGTCGCGGCCCTGCTCAAGATCATCAAGACCGTGCAGGACCGCCTCAACCCGAAGCTCAAGGTCCTCGGGATGCTGCCGACGTTCTACGACAGTCGCACGATCCTCGGACGCGACATGCTCGATTCGCTCCGCGACCTCGGCGACCATCAGGTCTTCCGGACCGTCATCCGTCAATCGGTGAAGATCGGCGAAGCGCCGACGGCCGGCGTGCCGATCACGGCCTACGACCCGAAGTCGGACGCGGCAAAGGCATTCATCGATCTCGCGAAGGAGGTGGCGAATGCTCACTAAGAGCGGTAAGTCGTTCCGCGAGGCGGGGACCCGCATCTTCCAGCAAGAGCGCGAGGCCCAGCACGGCATCGTGAGCCTCCTCGCGTCGAAAGGCCCCAATTCGATCAAGGAGCTTCCGGTCGAAAAGGTCGTGCCGAACCCGGAGCAGCCGCGCATGACGTTCCACGAGGAGACGCTCCAGGAGCTTGCCGCATCGATCCGGGAGCACGGCGTGCTGCAGCCGATCCTCGTACGGCCCGCCGGCGACGCCTTCCAGATCATCGCGGGCGAGCGCCGCTGGCGCGCCTCCAAGCTCGCGGGCAAGGAGACGATCCCGGCGATCATCGAACGCTTCGACGACGCGACCGCGCTCGAGATCGCACTCATCGAGAACCTCCAGCGGGAGGACCTCTCGCCGCTCGACGAGGCGATCATCTACAAGAAGATGACTGACGAGCTCGGATACTCGATCCGCAACCTCGCGGGCAAGCTCGGCAAGGACAAGGGCTACGTCGAGAACCGTTTGCGTCTCGCGATGGCGCCCGACGACGTTCGTGAGATGGTCGCCGCTCGCTACGACACGCTCTCGGCGGCGTACGAGCTGATGAAGATCGACGACAAGCGCCGCCGGAAGTCGCTCGCGAAGCAGGTCGTCGCCGGCAAGCTCACCCTCATCCGGCTGCGCGACAAGGTCGAGCGCGTGCTCAATCCGGAGCAGGCGGGCCCGAGGTCGGCACCGGCCATTCCCCCGCTCCGGGATGACTCGCTCATCACCGCGACGCGCAAGCTGAACGAGGCGTTGCAGGAGCTCGCGCGCGCGGTCGGCGAGGATGGCAGCTCGAACATCGCGGACCAGGATCGGACCAACCTCGCGAAGTTCCTGACCATCAGCCGGGCTCGGATGGACAACCTGGTCGCGCGGCTGCGCTCGCGGTGACGGGGATGGCGGACCGCCGCGGGATCTCGTTCCGCGATTCGGCGATCACGTTCGCGTTCATGACGGCGGTCGTCGCGGTGCTCGCCGTCGGCCTCCTCGTCGTGCTCGACCCGCGGTCACAGGCTTTCTGGGCTGTCAAGTTCAGCGACCTGGGCACGAGCGTGAGAGCCGTCATCAACAGCCTTCCCTGGGTCCACTAAACGGTCTGACCCGCCGCCTCCGGGGTAAGGGTCGGGTCTAGCGCTCGACCGGGATCGGCTGCTCGACGATCCGCTTCTGGACCGGGATGTCGCGCATGATGGCGAGGCCGGTCGCGACGAGGCCCAGGCCGGAAAGCAGGAGAAGCGCGGCGTCGCTACCCAGGAATGCGTTGAGCTGCATGTTCGCGCCTCCTTGGCTGTCTCTCGATCCAACGGCCGTGTTGAGGAGGACACGCAACCGGGGTGCCATCGAGCGGCCGAGCGGGTCGTCGCTCATCAACAGTTGGGTAACGGCTCAACCGCGTGGGGGTAACTCCTTCGCCTTCGCCTTCACCTGCGCCACCCGCCGGCCATCCACGGCGGTCACGGTGAACCGGTAGTCCTCGACGTCGAGCGTGTCGCCCACCTGTGCGAGCCTGCCCAGGCGGCCGAAGACCATGCCGCCGACCGTGTCGTATGACTCGTCATCGAGGTCCATACCGAGGCGCTCGCGCACGTCGGACAGCGGCATCAGCCCGTTGATCAGGAATACGCCGTTCTCCTCTCGGAGCATCGGAAGCTCCCGGTCGAACTCGTCCTGGACCTCCCCGACGAGCTCTTCGATCACGTCTTCGAGCGTCACCAGTCCCGCAGTGCCGCCGAACTCGTCGATGACGATGGCGAGCTGCACGCGCTCGCGACGGAACTGCGCGAGCGCGCGATCGAGGTGGGCGGTCTCCGGGAGGTACAGCGGCCTGCGCATGAGATCCCGGACCGTCTTGTCTGCCGGCGCGCCGACGACGTCCTTCACGTGGATGACGCCGACGACATGGTCGAGGTCGTCCCGGTAGACGGGGATGCGGGTGAACGGGCTCTGCCGGAGCAGCTCGACGACCCCCGCGACGGTGGTGTCGTCCGGGACCGCGACGATCTCGGTCCGCGGGACCATCACCTGCCGGACGAGCGTCTCCGCGAAGTCCAGCGCATTCCCGACCAGGACCCGCTCCGATTCCTGGAGGATCCCGTTCTTGGTCGAGGCCGCGACGAGCATCCGCAGCTCCTCCGCGCTGTGGGCCTGCGCCTCCGCGCCCGGACGGACGCCGAAGAGCCGGAGCACCGCGAACGCGCTCCCGTTGATCACGTAGGTGAACGGCCGCATGACCGAGTGGAAGAGATCGAGCGGATACGCGGTCCAGAGCGCGAGCTCGAGCGCGCGCTCGAGCGCGAGGTACTTCGGCGCAAGCTCGGCGATGACGACGGTGCAATACGTCACGAGCGCGAACGCGACGAGGAAGCTGACGATCGAGACCAACACGGGACTCAGCGCTCCGAGCGGCCCGAACAGCGGCTCGAGGATGCGCCCAACGACGGGCTCTCCGACGAGCCCGAGACCGAGCGCCGCCAGCGTGACGCCAAGCTGGATCGCCGAGATGTAGGAGTCCAGCGAGAGCAGGATCCGCATCGCCTTCCGCGCGCGCGCGCTGCCGACCTCGACGAGCTCCTGCAGCTGCGTGCCGCGCACGCGCACGAACGCGTACTCCGCCGCGACGAAGAACGCGTTCACGATGAGGAGGACGACGAAGATGACGAGGCCAAAGCCCGTCGCGCCCGGGTCCATCCGGACGGATTCTCGCACGTACCATTGCGGTCGATGAACGTGCGCGTGCGCCTCTTCGCGTCGGCCCGCGAGGCGGCCGGTGTGGGGCACCTGCTCCTCGAGCTCCCGAACGGCGGGGCCGTGCGCGACGCGATCGCCGCGATCACGACGCTGCATCCGCTCATCGGCAAGATCGGGCACATGGTCATGGCGAAGAACCGCGAGTACGTCGGTCTCGAAGAGCCGCTGGCCGACGGAGACGAGCTCGCGCTCATCCCCCCGGTCTCGGGCGGGTCGATCGCCGGCGCGGAGCGGATCCTCGTCAGCGCCGCATCGCTGTCGCTCGACGCGGCCATCGACGCCGTGCGCGGGCCGGACAGCGGCGGGATCGTGGTGTTCCTCGGCACGGTACGCGACGCGAGCCGCGGCAGGCGCGTTCGCCATCTTGAGTACGAGGCGTACGCGGAGATGGCCGCGGCGAAGATGCGCGAGATCGCGACCGCGCTCGAGCGGACGCACGCGCCGATCCGCATCGCTCTCCATCATCGCGTCGGCGATCTCGCGATCGGCGAGATCGCTGTGGTCGTCGCCGCTGCGGCCCCCCACCGTGACGCGGCGTTCGTCGCGGCGCGGTCCGCGATCGATGAGCTGAAGCGCGTCGTGCCGATCTGGAAGAAGGAGTACACGGACGACGGCGCCATCTGGATCGAGGACCACGCCTGAGCGCGGCGGCGTGCTGGATGGTGGTGACGACGCCTGAGAACTACCGCCGGACCCGCGCCCGGCGGTTCACCGTGCAGGGCGTGAAGGCGCGCCACCGGCACAAGGTGGAGCGGATCGCGCCGGGCGACCGGGTCTGCTGGTACCTCGTGGGCATCGCCGGGTTCGTCGCGACCGCGACCGTCACGTCGCCCGGGTTCGAGGATGCGAGGCCGATCTGGGTCTCGACCGGGCGTCCGGACCCGTATCCGTGGCGGTTCAAGATCGCCCGCGATGTCGTGCGCGATCCCGAGGACGCGATCCCCGCGGCATCGATCGTCGACCGGCTGGCCTTCACCCGCCGCTGGCCCCGCGCGCACTGGCGGCTCGCGTTCCAGGGGAATCTGCACGAGATCGGGCGCCGCGACTTTGCGGTCATCGAGCGGGCGCTCGCGTCGTGAGACGCGCCGCGACCGTGCTCGCCAGCACCGGCGCCACGGTCGTGCTCGTCCTCGCGTTCCTGTTCATCCCGCTGTCGCTCGTCACTGGCGAGTACGGCCACGTCGTCGTCGAGGTGTTGCTCGCGATCGCCAGCCTCTGGTACGTCACGCGCGTGATGCGCGCCGATCGCCGTGAGCGTCGAGCCGCGGAGGCGCTCCTCCCGCCGCAGCGCCGGCCGGCGCCGCGGGTGCCGCGGCAGCCGGTCACGTTCCAGGTCCGCGAGACGCTCGCCGCGATGGGCATCTGGTTCGCGCTCGTGTTCGCCTTCGACGCCCTCGTGCTCGGACTCGGTATCGCGGCGAATATCGGCATCTCGTTCTTCGCCGCATTCATGCTGGCCACGCTCACCGTCACCGGCCGGCACATGATGTTCCGCCTCACGCAAGAGGACGACGAGCGCTAGTGTCGCCGCGTGGACTTTGGGATCCAGATCGAGCCGCAGTTCGGCTTCAGCTACGCGGACATCGTCACCATCGGCAAGGCCGGTGAGAAGGCGGGCTTCACCCGGCTCTGGCTGAGCGACCACCTCTTCCTCGACCCGGACGCGGTCCGAACCGACTGCCTCGAAGCATGGACGGTGCTCGCGGCCCTCGCCCGCGATCTTGCGACGATCCGCATGGGCGCGATGGTCACGTGTCAGTCGTATCGGAACCCGGCGTTGCTCGCGAAGATCGCGGCGGGAGTGGACCAGCTGAGCGCCGGCCGGTTGGAGTTCGGGATCGGCGCGGGATGGAAAGAGGTGGAGTACAAGGCCTACGGCTACGAGTTCCCGGAGCCCGCAGTGCGGGTCGACGAGCTCGTGGACACCGTCGAGATCTGCGTGCGGATGTGGACGGACGACAAGGCGACCTACCGAGGCAAGCGCTATTCGGTCAATGAGGCTCTGTGCGCGCCGAAGCCAGTGCAGTCACCGTTGCCGATCTGGATCGGCGGATCGAAGCCCCGCATCTTCCGCATCGCCGCCACGTACGCGCATTGGGTCAACCACACGGCGGGCGACATGACCCCCGCCGGGGTGCGGGTCCGGCAGGAGGCGCTCGACCGCGCCTGCCGCGACCGGAAGCGCGACCCGAAGACGCTGAAGCGGAGCGCGTTCCTCAGCCTGGTCGTCGGCGCGAACGCGCGCGAGGTCGAGGCGCTCGTCGCGGACGCCGCGGGCCGCGCGAACCAGACCCCCGACCAGTGGCGCGCGGCGCGGCCGGCGGCGATCGTCGGCACGCCCCGGGACGCGATCGCGCGGCTCCGCGAGTACGTGAGGGTCGGCGTCGATCACGTGAACGCGCTCTTCCCCTATACCCGGGAGCGCGAGATGGTCGAGCTGCTGGGCCGCGAGGTCGTTACGGCGCTGGCCTGATCACCGCAGCCTCCGGCCGCGTCGGCTGGCGGCGCTAGTCCTTCGGCCGCTTCAGGTGATGCCCGGTCTCGCGCTGGTACGCCGACACGATCGCGACGAGCAGCGGCTCGCTGAACGGCGGACCGACGATCTGCAATCCGACCGGCAGGCCATCGGTGCCGAACCCGCACGGGAAGAAGATCGCCGGTAGCCCGGCGAGGTTGCCCGCCGGGATGAGCGCGGTGTTCCCGAGCCCCGGCGCGTCGGCCTTCGGCGGCGTGGTCAGCGAACCCGCGCCCGGTGGCCGTCCGTCCAGCGGCGCGTCGATCGACGGCGCGGTCGACGTCCGGCCCGGACCGACGATGACGTCGACATCTTCGAACAGCGCGCGGAACCGATCGGTGAGGATCGCGCGCAGCCGCTGCGCCTGGAGGTAGTCGCGGGCGCGGATCTCGCTGCCGTGCTTCAGCCCGGCCACCTGGCGCTTGTCGATGAGCTCGTCGACGCGTCCCGAGTCGATGAGCTCTCCGAAGATCGTCGCGCCCTCGGCGCCGAACACCGTGCCGACCATCGGGCCGTACGGCAGATCGGTCGGCAGCACCGCGCGGGTGACCTTGGGGACGACCTTCCGCAGCTCGGCGATCCCGCGCTCGAGGGCGCGCTTCGCTTCGGGCGTCGCGTGTCCGAGATCCTCTTCCGCGAAGCCGAGGCGCGCCGCGCGCACGGCGCTCGCCGCCGCGCGTCCCGAGAGCGGGGCGAAGCGCTTGCCGCTCAGCGTCGGATCGGCCGGGTCCGGACCGGCCATCACCTGCAAGGCGAGACCGCAGTCGTCGGCCGTGCGGGCCATCGGGCCGAGCTTGTCGAGGGTCCACGACAGGGCCATCGCCCCGTGCCGGCTAACCAGTCCGTACGTCGGGCGCAGTCCCGTCACGCCGCAGAACGCGGCGGGCGTCCCGATCGAGCCGGACGTCTCCGAGCCGATGGCCCACGGCACGAGGCCGGCCGCGACCGCCGAGCCCGACCCACTCGAAGAGCCGCCGGACCAGTGCTCGATGTTCCAGGGGTTCCGCCCGGGGCCCTGCAGCGACGCGCTCGGGTAGCGGTACCCGCCGCCGCCGGCGAGCTCGACCATCGCGAGCTTGGCCGCGAGCACGGCGCCGGCGCGCTGGAGCTTGGCGATGATGGTCGCGTCCTCGTCGAACCGCTGTGTGCGATAGGGCGGTGCGCCCCACGTCGTCGGTGCGCCCTTCGCCGCTACGAGATCCTTCGCCCCGTACGGCACGCCGTGCAGCGCCGTGCGCGCGGTCGCCCGCGTGCGATCCGCGCGCCGTGCTTCCGTGAGCGCGCGCTCGCGCATGAGGCTCGCGATGGCGTTGTACCGCGGCCCGTGCGTCTCGAGGAGCGCGATGGTCGCGGCGGCAAGCTCAACGGCGGAATAGCGCTTTCGCCTCAGACCCTGGGCGAGTTCCGCGACCGTGGAGTAGCGGATGTCGATCAGGGTCGGAACACCGTGGGCGGCTCGACGGCGATCGGGACCTGCTGTTCACGAAGCGCCTTCGTGTTGCGCTCCGCTGCCTCGCGCACGGTGGTCGCGATCACGTCTGGATCGTCGATCGAGGTCGTAGATGTCTTCTCGGATGGCACTGGAGCGCGAGGATAGCGTGGTACCCTCGACCCAGGGAGGCACGCGCCCTGAACGAAGGAGATCGCTCGTGACCGCCGACCGTCCCGTGACCATCGGAGCGCTTCGCGAGAGCGGATATCGCAGCCGCACCGTGAAGGAAGAGCTGCGTGCGAATCTCATGGTCGCGCTCGCGCGCAAGAAGCCCCTCTTCGAAGGGATCGTCGGCTACGAGCAGACCGTCGTGCCCCAGATCGAGAACGCGATCCTCTCCGGCCAGGACATCATCTTCCTCGGCGAGCGTGGCCAGGCGAAGACGCGTATCGCGCGCTCGCTCATCTCGCTGCTCGACCCCGTGCTGCCCGCGATCGCCGGATGCGAGATCAACGACGATCCGTTCCAGCCGATCTGCGCCGCCTGCAAGTACCGGGTCACGAACGACGGTGACGCCGTCGAGCTGGTCTGGCTCACGCCCGATCAGCGCTACAGCGAGAAGCTCGCGACGCCCGACATCTCCATCGCCGATCTCGTCGGCGAGGTCGACCCGATCAAGGTCGCGGAGGGCCGGTACCTCTCCGACGAGCTGACGATCCACTACGGCCTGCTGCCACGGACGCACCGCGGCATCTTCGCCCTGAACGAGCTGCCCGACCTCGCGGAACGCGTGCAGGTCGGCCTGCTCAACGTTATGGAGGAGCGCGACGTGCAGATCCGCGGCTACAAGATCCGCCTGCCGCTCGACCTGTTCGTCGTCGCGTCCGCGAACCCCGAGGATTACACGAACCGCGGCCGCATCATCACCCCGCTCAAAGACCGCTTCGGCTCTCAGGTCCGGACCCACTACCCGAAGGAGCTCGCGACCGAGGTCGGGATCATGGAGCAGGAGCGCTCGCAGTTCATCGACGAGGGCATCACCACGACGATGCCCGGGTACATGAAGGAAGTACTCGCCGAGCTATCGCAGCTCGCGCGCAAGTCTCCGGAGATCTCGCAGCGCTCCGGCGTCTCCGTGCGCGTCACGATCGCGAACTACGAGAACATCACGTCCAACGCGCTGAAGCGCGCGCTGCGGAACGGCGAGACCGCCGTCGTGCCGCGGATCAGCGACCTGCCTGCGGTCGTCGCGTCTACCGCCGGCAAGATCGAGCTGGAATCCGTCGGCGATCTGTCCGAGGAGCGGGTCATCGACCGCCTCGCGCAGCGGGCCGTGCTGAACGTCTTCAACCGCACCTTCGCGCTCGCGGAGTTCGATTCGCTCCTCGCGGCCTTCCAGCGGGGCGCCACGATGCATGTCTCCCCCACGCTGCCAAGCCAGGAGTACGTGAAGCAGGCGCTCCAGATCCCAGGCATGAAGGGCGCCGTCGCGAAGCTCGGCGCCACCGGGAACCCCGCGGCCATCGCGGCTGCGGTCGAGTTCGTGCTCGAAGGGCTGCACCTCAACCGGAAGCTCAACAAGGAGCGGGGTGAGGGCCGTGCGACCTTCCGCGGCTGAGCAGTGGTAGACCCCGAGCACTTCTTCGATGACGTCCGGTACAAGCGCTGGGACGGGACCCAGCGCCTGGACGCGCTCGAGGCGGACGAGCTGCTCGGTGCGATGTCCGACGAGCTCCTCTCGGGCGGCGATCTCGAGGACGCCATGGCCCGCCTCGCGCGCTGGGGCATGCCCGGCCGGATGGAGGGGATGCAGGATCTGCTCGAGCGGCTGCGCGCCGCCAAGCAGAAGCGCGCTGAGCGTCACGACCTCTCGGGCATCTTCGACGAGCTGAAGCAGAAGCTCGACGAGGTCAAGCGTCTCGAACGCGAGGGTCTGGACCGGCGCGAGCAGCAGGAGACGTCCGATGAGGCGCTGAAGCAGGCGATGCAGCACATGGCGCGCGAGCGGCGGGAGCAGCTCGACGCCCTCCCCGAGGACGTCGGCCGAGCGATCCGCGGGCTGAAGGACTACGAGTTCGTCGAGCCGAAAGCCGCCGAGAAATACCAAGAGCTGCTGAAGCAGCTGCAGGAGCAGGTCCTCGGCTCGTACTTCAAGAACATGCGCGACTCGCTGAAGGGTCTATCGCCCGAGCAGCTCGAGCACACGCGGCAGATGATCCGCGACCTCAACCGCGCGCTGAAGGAGCGCGCCGAGGGCGGCGACCCGGACTTCGAGGCGTTCCAGCGGCAGTACCCCGAGCTCGCCGGCAACGCGAAGGACTGGGACGACCTCCTGAAGCAGCTCGCCACGGGCATGGCCGCGATGCGCTCGCTGTGGAACAGCATGTCCGGCGAGATGCGCGAGCAGCTCGAGGAGCTCCTCGGCGCGGCGTTCGACGATCCGGGCCTGCAGGCGGCGATGAACGACCTCGCCGACACCCTGGGACAGCTGATGCCGCTCGAGGGCTACCAGCACGAGCTGTCGGGCGACGACCCGCTCACGCTGGCCGAGGCGCTCGGCCTCATGGACGAGATGAACCAGCTCTCCGATCTCGAGGACGTCGTGCGCAGCGCGCGGGATCAGGGTGACCTCACGCAGATGGATCCGGAGCAGGTCGAGCGGCTCGCCGGGAGCAAGGCCCGCCAGTCGCTCGAGGAGCTGCAGAAGATGAGCCAGCTCCTAGAGGAGGCGGGCCTCATCCGCAAGGACGGGGACCGCTACGAGCTCACGCCGCGCGGCATCCGCAAGATCGGGCAGCGCTCTCTGGAAGAGATCTTCTCCACGCTGAAGCGCGACGCGTTCGGCACGCACCGCGCCGATGCGCGCGGACGCGGCGGCGACCCGACGGACGAGCTCAAGACCTACGAGTTCGGCGACCCGTTCCTCCTGGACCTGCCGGGGACCGTGCGGAACGCCGTGTTCCGCGGCGGCGCCGGCACGCCGGTGAAGCTGCACCCGACGGACTTCGAGGTATACCGGACCGAGCTCGTGACGCAGTCCGCGACCGCGATCCTGGTGGACGTCTCGCGGTCGATGCTGTTCCGCGGCTGCTTCCTCGCCGCGAAGAAGGTGACGCTCGCCCTCGACTCGCTCATCCGGTCCACGTTCCCGAAGGACGACCTCTACATCATCGGGTTCTCGGCGTACGCCACGCAGCTCAAGCCGATGGATCTTCCCCGCCTCACGTGGAACGAGTACGTCTACGGGACGAACATGCAGCACGCGTTCCAGACCGCGCGGACCCTTCTGTCGCGCTCGCGCGGGAAGAACAAGCAGATCCTCCTCATTACCGATGGCGAGCCGACCGCCCACTTCGAGGAGGGCAATCCGATCCCGCGGTTCAGCTACCCGCCGACGAAGAAGACCTTCGAAGAGACGCTCAAGGAGGTCGTGCGCTGCACCCGCGAGAGCATCACGATCAACACCTTCATGCTCGCGCGGGGCCACTACCTCGTGGATTTCGTCAACCAGATGTCGAAGCTGAACGGTGGGCGCGCGTTCTACGTCGAGCCGGAGAAGCTGGGCGAGTTCGTGCTCATCGACTACGTGACCCACAAGAAGCGCCGCATCGCCTAGCGGTCGAGCGCGAGCCGCACTCCCAGCGCGACGAGGTCGACACCGCTGACCCGCTCCAGCCCGCGCCGCGCGCCCTGCATGAGCGCCGCGAGCCTCTCGATCGCGTACGCGTATGTCGTCAGCCAGATGAGGCCGAGGGTGACGTGGATGCCCGCCAGGAAGAGCGCCTTCACGAAGACGTTGTCGTCCGGGTTGATGAACTGCGGCAGGAACGTGAGGTAGAAGAGCGCGGCCTTCGGATTCAGAACGTTGGTCAGGAGGCCCTGCACGAATGCCGCCCGCCCCGGGCGAGCCCCATACAAAAATGCTCTGCACGCCGAGGTACGTGAGGTAGAGCGCGCCCGGCGATCTTCACAATCGTGAACGCCGTGGCCGACGTGCTCAGGATCACCGAGAGCCCGAGGGCCGACGCCGTCGCATGGACCGGCAGGCCCGACGAGATGCCGAGGCTGGTGAAGAACGCGGCCCCTTTCCCGTCCTGGAGCGTCACCTTCGCAACGAGGGCCATGTCGACGCCAGGCAGGATCGTCAGCAGGGCGGCGATCCCGACGAACGCCATGAGCGAGGGCTCGATCACCGGTCGCGCTACCGACCCGACGCGTAGCGCCGCGCGCGCATCGCAGCGGCACCGGCGCAGACGAGCGCGCCGACGATGGGCCAGAGCACGAGGAAGATCGTCGCGCCGATCGTGCCGAGACCGGCGCCGAAGCGCGCGAGCCCTGGCGTGTCGGGGCCGAAGAGGTTGCCGACCTGGAGCAGCCACGCCGACACCGCCCCCACCAGACCCGTCAGCACGCCTGCGATGCCCGCGTCGGTGATCGTCCCACCCGCGCGACGGACCTGGCCCGCGAGCCAGATCCACGCTGCGAGCGACGCGAGCGCGCCGAGCCAGCCGATGACCGGGATCTGTTCGAAGAGCGTGATCACGATGAAGACCAGACAGCCGACGAGCAGCGTGCCGCCGAGTCGCGCGGTCACTTCACCGCTTTGGGATCGCCGGTCGCCATGAAGCCCAGCACGCGGCGCCAGGCATCGTCGCACTCCTTGGTGAACTCGGCGAAGCCGCGGTCGAAGAACGAGTGCGGTGCGCCGGGATACGTGACGATGTGGTGCGCGATCTTGCGCTCGTCCAAAGCCTTGTCGAACCTCGCGTTGTCGTCGGCGGGGATGCCCTGGTCGGCGCCGCCGAACAGCCCGAGGATCGGAGCGCGCATCCGGTCGACCTTGGTCATGGGCGCGTCCGTGTCGTTCTCGTCGCGCTGACGCGTGACGCCGTAGAACCCGACGACCCCCGCGAGGCCGTCCTGCTCGGCCGCGGCGTTGAACGCCACGCGGCCGCCCATGCAGAAGCCGAGCACGAAGATCCGGGACGCGCCGGTGCGCTCCTTCAGCGCGGTCGCCGATGCCGCGATGTCGGCCTGGATCAGGTCCGGGCGCGCTCGCGCGGCGGTCACGTGCTCCTGGAAGGCGAAGTCATCCGAACGGCGGCCCGTGCCGGCGGTGCGACCGAAGTAGTCGAACGCGATCGCGTGCACGCCCGCCGACGCGAAGCGCTCCGCCAGCTCCTCGTAGAACCGATGCAGTCCCCGAACATCCGGCGCGATGATGACGCCGGCGTCGCCCTGCCGGGCCTTCGCGAGGAGCGCGCGGAATGTCGCGCCGTCCTTGCTCTTGAGGACGACGTCGTCACCACCCGCGCCACCGCTTATCGGCCGCAGGTCGCTGGGTAACTCCGGCGGTCGCGCGCCGGGCGGAACGCACATCGCGCCTATCCTACAAACGAATGGCGGACCTGAAGTCGCGCGTCGCCGCGAGGCTCGCCGAGATGGCGCCCTACCTCGAGCGGTCGGGGGCGTCCACGGAGCTCGTCGGCGTCGAAGACGGCGTGGCCCAGCTCAAGGTGTGGCTGACCCGGCCGGGCGCAAGCCGGCTCGTCGCGTCGCTCCAGGTGAAGAACGGGATCGAGCGTGCGTTGCGGGACGTGATCCCCGAGCTGCGCGCGGTCGAGGCGATCAACCTGCCCCCGCACACGCTCATCGGCTGGGACCAGCCGGGGTTCGCGCCGGTGGAGCTGCCCAAGACCTGATATGGAGCGGCCGGTCAAGAGTGACCGGTGGGGCGCGGACATCGATGGGCGACGGACGAGCAGGTGGCAGCGGCGACTTCAGGCCACTCTGATATTCGCGGATCGAAACCGCATGACAGTGGTCGGTCGGAAGTTGCCTCCGACTAGCGACGCGGGTTCGGCCGCACGTCGGCCAGACCGCATAGGTCTTTCGAGGATCCTTCCGAGAGGTGCGCTCGTCCGTGCCCAGCGATGTCCGCACCGTCAGGCGGCCACCGTGGTGTCGTGCATCAGGGCCCAGACCGCCCCGGCAAGCTCGCGGGCGATTGCCACCGCGGCGACCTGGGTGAGCTTGCCGCGCTGCACCATCCGCCAGTACCGCCGATGGAGCCGCTGCTCGGTCGCGACACAGAGGGCCAGCACCGCCGCCGGCTGATCGATCCGGCGGCGGTCGCGTTCGCGCGGGGACGCCGGCCGGGAGCGGTACGCCCAGGCGGCTTCGACCAGGACCCGCCGGAGATGGGAATTGCCGGTCTTTGGTGATCGCCCCCTGATGCCGCCGGTTGCCGCTGGAGTACTCGCTCGGGACCAGCTTGGTGAAGCCCATGAACTCCGCGGCCGAGCCGAACCGGGCGAAGTCGCCGACCTCGACGAACAGGGTGAGCGCGGTGAGGGTCTGAACCCCGCGCAGGGCCGAGAGCCGCCGGGCCGCGGCGGCGTACGGCGGCTGCAGCGCGATCGCGTGGAGCTCACGCTCGAGCTGGTCGCGCTGGCTGACCGGCATCTCGATCGCGACGACGTGTTCGTCGCGCAGCCGCTCGAGCAGCGGCAGGTCGAAGCGCTGGGCCCGGATCCAGGCCCAGTGGGCCTTCGTCCAGTTCGTCGTGTCGCGGAACACCCGACCGTGCCGGAGGAGGAACTTCGAGAGGCGATGGCGGGCCCGCAGGATGTCCTCGCCCAGATCCTCGCGCAGCCGCAGGAGGTCGCGGACGGCCTCTTCGTTGGGCGGCGGGATCCGGATCGTGGTGAGCTCGCCGGCCCGGAACAGCCGACAGAGCTTGCGCCGCGTCGCGGCGATCGGTCTTCACTCGGTCGCCGGGCTTGCGCGGGGTGAGCGCCGGGGCGATGACCACGCAGTCGACGTCGAGCGACCGGAACTGCCGCTGCAGCTCGCGCTCGCAGGGTGCTCGATCACGGACCGCCGCGAGTTGTCCGCCCACACAGCGGCATGGCCGGGTCGATGACCGCATTCTCGTCAGCGCAACCACGGTCCGCCGGTGAAGGTCAGGCCTTCAGCAACCCATCGAAGAAGGCCCGATAGCGCCGAAGCGCGACCCGCAGATCCTCGGTCGAGAGCTTTCCGGAGCCCCCGGTCTGTCCCTTCAGTTCCTTCTGCTGATCACCGAACACAGCGGTCAGCTTCTGGATGACCTCCGCAACGAGCGCGCTGGCCTCCTCGACCGAGCGCTGGGGCTCGTCAACGAACCGGGTCTGCACCTCAAGCCAGCGTGACCGGAAGCGTTCTACGTCCTCCGCACCAAAGAGTGTCGCCGTGTCGGATACCTCGGTGTCGGTGGGAGCATCGGCGACAGCGTGATCCTGCTTGGTCATTGCCTTGTCGGATACCTCGGTCTCGGTGGAAGCATCGGCGACGGCGCGATCCTGCTCGGTCATCGCTTTGTCGGATATTTCGGTCTCGGTGGAAGCATCGGCGACGGCGCGATCCTGCTCGGTCATCGCTTTATCTCCGTGTGTTCGTCCTGCGGCGTTTCGACCGGGCGCGCGTCCTTGGGCGCTTCGACCGGGCGCTCCGTCGGTTTGGCATCCGTTTTGAGCAGCGAGGAGAAGAGCTCGCGGTAATGGAGGAACGCCTTGCGGAGCTCCTCGGTGGTCACGGGCTTCTGCTGGTGACGCCCGGCGATCTCGTGCGCGCTCCGGTAGTGATTGACGACCTCGGGATGGTCGACAGAGATGTCGGCGGCCCGCTGGTCGAAGTCGGCCATCGGGTAGCCGCGCGCCTCCATCAGCTGGGCGACGAGCCGGTCGGCATCGCCGATCGCGGCGGCCGGATCGTCGACGAACCGAGCCTGGATGACGCGCCACTGGTCCGCGTACCGCGAAGCCTCGTCCGCGGCCAGGGGCCGGATCTGCATGCGCTCGACGCGCTTCTCGCGTTTCGCCAGGGCGGATTCCGCGTGTGCCTGGTCCCCGTGCGTTTCGACCGCTCGCTGGTACTCCGGCCCGAACCGGCCCCGCAGCGCTGTCGTGCGCTGCCGTCTGAAGATGACGTACGCGATCGCCGCGACGACGACGAGCGCGACGACGACCACGATGCTCTGGGTTGCTGTCACGGCATCAGTCTCCTTTTCTTGTCGTTCGGTCTCGAAGGAGATGCCGCGCATATCCCATGCCTCCATCTCCCGGCGCGCCGTCTACTTCCCCTCGCTCTCCGCCGTGCCTATCCGATTTGGCACGGCCCCCGTCAGGGCATCGTTACACGCCCTCGGCGCTGCCGCGCCCCCAGCGACTGCTGACTGCGCGGTCGAGGTCCGCCCGACGCGCGGGACATCAGCCGCACCGCACCGACGGTGAAAGGTAGGGGATCACAGTGGCGATGAGCGACGACCCTGAGGACGCGCAGGGCCGAGCGGCCCAGATTGGATGCCGAGTGCCGTCAGGGATGGATCGTGCGTGACTGACCCCGAGCGCTCGCGGAGTCCGGGGTGAGGCCAGCCCGCATCGACTGAGACATCAAGAAAGGGCGCACCTGCGGCGGACTTCGCAAGGCTCCCGATCGCCGCTCACTCAACTCCTTCAGCGATCCGCGAGTGCAGCTGCTCATTAGGTCCGTCTGGCCGCCCGATCGTCTTCGGTGAGAAGGCCTGCTTGTTCGCCTAACGAACAACCGGGCGTTCGCATTAGAAATGCAGATGGCCGCCCTGATTGAGCTCGTGTGCGCGGCTCACGCCGGAGCCGGGGCCGACGGCCTCGTTGTGACCACGGTCGAAGGTCTCTGGGCGTACTGCTTTGGCGGGGCAGCCTCCGACCACGACTGGCGGACAATCGTGCCCACGCCGCTCGAGTGGGACGGCACGCTCACCTGATCCTTGAATGAGCTAACTGTGAGTCAGCTGACTCATGGTTTGCCCAGATCCCTGCCATACCCCAGCGGTCCGTGGGGCGGCACGTCTAGGAGCCACGCGGCGCGAAGAAGGTCGTGTAGGCAAGACCGAGCAGCGCGAGGAACATCCCGACCGTGGCGGCCCATCCCAGGACCGTAAGTGCCGGGCCGATCGTCTGCTTTCCCATCACCTTCGAGTTCCGCGCGGCGAGCATGACCATCACCAGGAGCGGCGGCGCGACGATCCCGTTGAGCACTGCCGAATAGAAGAGCGCATCGATCGGATTGATGCCGATGAAGTTCATCGCCACACCCGCAAGCGTCGCGAGGACGATCACGGCGTAGAAGGGCTTCGCGCGGCTCCAGTGGGTGTCGAGTCCGTACTTCCAGCCGAAGGCCTCGGCGATCGCGTAGGCAGCTGACCCGGAGAGGATCGGCACCGCGAGCAAGCCCGCGCCGATCATCCCCGCGGCGAAGAGGATGCCCGCGAAGTCGCCGACCAGCGGCTTGAGCGCCTCGGCCGCGTCGGCAGCGCTCTTGATGTCGGTCTTTCCGCTCCTGAACAGCGTGAGCGCCGTGGCGAGGATGATGAAGTACATCACGACGTTCGAGAACGCCATTCCGACGTTCACGTCGATGGCCGAGTAGCGCAGCTCCCCGACCGACGCCCCACGGCGGGCCTGCTTCGTCTTCCGTCCCATCGCGATCTGCTCCTCGACCTCCTCGCTCGACTGCCAGAAGAAGAGATACGGCGAGATCGTCGTACCGAGGATCGCGACGACTGTGGTGACGTACGTCGGGTCGAAGCTGAAGGTGGGAACCACGGTCGCACGCAGCGTCTCGGCTAAGTCGGGGTGGACGAGGAACACGTCGACGACGTAGGCGAGCAGCGCGAGGGTCAGCCATTTGAAGATGTTCGCGATCAGCCGATAGCTCCCGAAGACCTGGAGCGCGAGGACGCCCAACGCCACCGGCACGACGAGCCAGACCGCCTGAACCCCGCTGATCGAGTGCACGGCGTCGGCGATCGCGCCGAGGTCTGCGCCGACGTTGATCGTGTTCGCGACGAACAGCAGCGCGACCGAGCCGTAAAGGATCCATTTGGGATAGTGATCGCGGAGCACGCCGGCCAGGCCCTGGCCGCTGATCATGCCGAGGCGGGCGCAGGTGTTCTGGACCGCGGCCATCAGCGGGAAGGTCAGGAGCGCCATCCAGAGCGTCTGTAGGCCGAGGCTCGCCCCGGCGACCGCGTACGTGCCGATTCCGCTCGGATCGTCGTCGGATGCACCGGTGATGAAGCCGGGGCCGAGGATCTTTCCGGCTTTCTTGAGCGGATTCTTCTCTGTCGCGATGTCGCGAGCGGTGCCCGCGATGGCCGCGGCGGGCTTCGAATGCGGGATTCTGGGAGCCGAACGGCCCTTCGCCATCACGCCTCCGCGCGTTTTTGGACTGGCCGAAGCAGGATTCGTGCCCTTGCGGGATGCGATGACGAGCGGAAGGTCGGGCGCAGGGGTTACCGGAATCGCGGCCCGTACTGACCTGTATACGATCTCTCAGCCTGACGCGACGCTGATCGAATCCTTGTGCACGTCGAGACCGATGAACGTTGGCGCGATACTGGTGGGCACGGTCGGTGTCCTCCCTTTCCTTTGTGACTCGGCCCGCACTCTTCCGGTGCGAGCAATCCACGTATTAGGCAGGCACCGGCCGCTCCATGCTGACTAGCCCAGCCCGGTCAGACCGACCTTCGGCGCGCGCGTCAGGTCGTAGCTCTTCATTCCTTCAGGTCCGAGTCGAAGCAGCTCGTCGCGCGCCCAGCTCGCGTCGCGGATGAGCCCGGCCACATCGACACCCTGGCACGACGGTGCGAACGGCCGCAGGCGGTCGATGCCCTCGTCGAGCAGCACGCTTGCGCCGTGATGGTTTCCGTTGCGCCAGTGATGGAAGCCGACGCCGATCTGCAGGATGCCGTGGTAGAGACCGCGGATCGGCGCGCGGGTCTGGCGCCACAGGGTCTCGAGGGTCTCGTGCTGCTCGAAGAATTCGCCGGCGTTGAATTGTTCGATCCCCTGCCTCAGCGCTTCGGGCGCCGGATTGGCGCAGCGCGCGCGGGGATCCTCGTCGAGCGCGCCCCCGGGCACGCGCTTGGCCGGACGGGCCGCCTTGCGGTCGCGGCTAGTGGGCTCGGACGGGTTCGGCGTCGAGCACCTTCCGGAAGCGGAGCTCGTCGATGATGAATTCGCGCACGCCTTCATTCTTGAAGCCGTCGGCGACGTGGTCGAGCTCGTCGGCGTAGCTCACCTTGATGCCCTCGCGGATGTCGTGGCCCGCCGCGAGGAACCCTTTGGGCAGCGCATAGATGCGGGTGTATTGGAAGTGCCAGTTCGGACCGGTCTGGCCGAGGAGCGTGCCGTTGAGGCGGATGAGGTGCGGCTCTTCGCTCACGATCCGCGCGTGCTTGGCGATCTCGCGCTTCGCCTGTGCGCGCTCTTCATCGGTCGTGTCCGCGGGCAACGGGAATTCGGCGATGTCCTGTTCGCTCATGGGCGGTGGTGATGGTAGCCTTTCGCTCGGCGGAGGGACCGCGCAAGTGGGCTCCGGGATCTTTCATCGGAGGAGCTGCGAGCGATGGCCTATGTGATCACCGAGCCCTGTATCAACGTGAAGGACGCGAGCTGCGTTGACGTCTGCCCCGTGGACTGTATTTATACAACTGACGCCGACAACATGTACTTCATCCATCCCGACGAGTGCATCGACTGCGGTGCCTGCGAGTCGGTGTGCCCGGTGAGCGCGATCTTCCCTGAGGACGCGGTGCCGGACAAATGGAAGAACTACATCGAGATCAACAAGGTCTACTTCAACAAGTAGCGCGCGCCACCCGCCTAGTACGAGTTTGCTCACGCGTGCACACCAGACATTGCTTGTTGTCGCGTCGCTGGATCCCCACGCCACGACGCACGTAGGCCCGCACACGTGCCGACGCGTATTCGTGCCCGTGGATGCAGGGCGTCTTGTGTGAGCCCCACTCTGCGCGACCGCGCGCGAGCTGGCGCTGCGAGTCGATCAGCGCAAATGCCTGAACTGCCTGCCGCGGCTTGACCGGACCGATCCACCGTTGCAGCAGATGAATAGCGATCCGCGCATCCGTCGCGCGGTACGCACGCCACCGATATACGAGCTGCACCGCACGCTCCTGCTCATATGGTCCGTAGTTCCGGCCTACGCCCACGACCGACAAGAACCGCACTAGCTCCTGGGGCACGCGACACGCGCCGCCAGACTGGGTCGCGCCGGCCCCGATCACCTTGTAGCCCGCGTGGCTCCGGTGATCCGAGAGCGAGATCGAGCCCTCGGCGTCGAAGAGACCGCCCGCCCATGACAGGAGAAGGTCGTGGTGCCGCTCCGGTAGCGCAGCGCCGCGCAGCGTGGAAACGAACTGCGCACGCTTTTCGTCGCATAGCCATGGCGAGATCAGCAGGGCGACTCGCTCGACGTCCGCTCGGCTCGAGACCTACCAGCAATACGCGTCCTGGAGGCCCGGTTCGCGCTTCGGTCCATGGATCGCGCCGACCCCGACGACGGTACGGAATCGCCGAAGGGCGACTGGCACGCGCTCGGCGTCGGACTGGTTGATCCGTGCCTTCGGCTGGCGGGTTCGCCGCCCCTTCTGGCGTGCAGCGCCGCCCACCCGTCGCCGTCGAAGAACCCTGCCGCCCACGCGAGCTCGTGCTCGTCCACCTTTCAGAAGAGAGCACGACACGATGCGTCGCGACCAGCGGTCCAAACGGCTACTCAGGCTCGAACGCTGTCCCCGTTCGGCTACGACCCGTAGCCGTTCGACCACCGGCGGTCGCTAGTTCTCGACCAACGGCCGACGGGCCGCGAACCCACCCTCGAGAGTGTGCCACCAGGCGATCCGATCGCCCTCGCCCAGGCGCCAGCAGAGGTAGACCTCTTCCCCACTCCGCTGCGTCCGGAAATCGATGAGCCCGCTGTCCAGGTCCTTCACTTCGACGCGGAGCTCCGCCAGCTCGCGCAGCAGGGCCTCGATCTCGCTCGCGACCGGCGGGCTGGGCCGCGCGTCGTACGTCGCCTTGCGCCGCTTCAGATCCTCGAGCAGCGGCCGCACACGCGGCAGCAGCGCCTCGGCCTCGGCGCGGGTGAATTGCGGCATATCCTCACTCTACGTCGCAACATTCAGGAGGGACCAATGGCCACATTCGTCCTGCTCACCAAGGTGACCCCCGCCGGCGTGAAGACCCTGCAAGCGAACCCGCGCCGCATCAAGGAAGTGAACAAGGAGATCGAAGCCCAAGGTGCGCGTGTCGTCGCCCAGTACGCGACCCTCGGCCGGTACGATTTTGTGAACGTCGTGGAAGCGAAGGACGCCGACACGATGGCGCGTGTCTCGGTCAGCCTCGGCGCGCGCGGCACGCTCTCCATCGAAACGTTGAGCGCGATCCCGGTCGAGTCATTCATTCGCGCCATCTCGGCGAAGAAAAGCGCGCGGTAGCCGTGCCCTCAGGCCCGCGGATCGCGCCGCCGGCGTATCCCGACATCGTGAGGACGGATGAAGACCGTGAGCGCTTCGACCGGCTTTACGACGACCTCGTGCGTGTCCTCGGGCTATCGCCGGCCGAGGCCCTCCTGAACGCGGCGAACCAGTTCGAGCTCGGCTTCGACGTCAGAGGCCCGTTCGAGAAGCGCAAGCGCCGCAAGAAGGTCACGATGCAGACCGCGCACGATCGCCGCGAGGAGGGCGCGGAGCCGCTGCCCTTCGATCTCGACCCCCCGGGCTAGCTGTACTGCCCACGGACG
>DHJC01000042.1 GCA_002404155.1 Chloroflexi bacterium UBA4730
GTCGACGCGTTCAGGCCGTGCTCGGCCTGGAGGATGAAGCAGGTGTTCAGCACCGCCGCCGCGCGCGGGTCCTGCTGGTCGGCCCAGGTCATCTGCGCGAAGTTCGCGGCGTGCCCGAGTGCGGGGTCCGGTGGGATCGGCTGCTGGCCCTTCCGCCGGCGGATGTAGCTCGCGAGGATCGTCGGCATCTTCGCCACCAGGCGCAGCGACTTCGCGCGTTCGGCCTCGGGCGCGTTGTCGCCCTCCGCCGGATCCTCGAAGCTCGAGGCGCTGATGAGCGTGCGGAGCACGTCCATCGGCGAAGCGTTCTCGCTCGCCTCCTTCAGGATGTCGCGGAGGAGCGGGGAGAGCGACCGCTGCTTGGCGAGCTCGGCTTTGAAATCGCGGAGCTGCTTCTGGTTGGGGAGCTCGCCGTTCAGGAGGAGGTACGCGACCTCCTCGTACTCGGCTTTGCCGCGGAGGATGTCGTCGATCGAGTAGCCGCGGTAGGTGAGCTTCTGGTCCTCGACCAGGCTGATGTCGGTTTTGACCGCGACGACGCCCTCGAGGCCGGGGACCCAGGTGGATGTCTGCTGCTGGATGTGCTGAGTATCCGAGCCCGTGCGATTTCCTGCCTAGGACCGTTGTCTTACTTGCAGGCCTTGACGGCCACCCGTACAGTCCCCGGGTTGTCGTTAGGCGGCACTAAACCGTCAGCCCCTCATCCCACCCACCAGCGGAGGGCGCCGGTCACCTGACCGACGCCCTTTCGCTACCCCGGCTCCCTATTGTTCGCGGTGTTGAGGAAGGCATGACCATCGCCCGGGCGACCACGCCCCGTCGCCGCCCGCCCCCGCCGTCGGACCGCTACCGCGCCGTCGCGCGCGCGGCCAAGCAGCGGCGGGCCCGCCGCGGGCTGCCGCCGATCGCCACCGCGATCGTCTGGGGGCTCGTGCTCGCGAGCGCCGCGCTCATCGCGGACACCGCGGCGCTTGGCGTCAGCCACGCCGGCGGCTCGTTCGGCTCGTTCGTCACGAACCTCATCCCGGACGCCGTGCCCGCGGGCGACCTCACCGTCGCCGAGACGACCGGCCTGGTCGGCGCGGCCCCGGTCCTTGATGCGCCGCCGCAGTTCACGAAGGACGCGGCCCTCGTCATCCAAGGCCTCGTCCCCTCGTTCGGCCGTGCCGCCGACCGCAAGGTCTCGATCGCCCTGAACGGCGGTGCCGCGACCGTCGTCCCGATCGACGCGAACGGCCACTTCGCCCTCCCGCTCATCCTCGTCGACGGGGTGAACCAGCTCGTCGTCGCGCTCGTCACGCCGACCGATACCGTCGCGTCGACGACCGCGACCGTCGTGCTCGACCACACCGCGCCGCCGCTCGCCCTCACCAAGCCGAAGAACGGCGACACCGTCGAGGGGCCGAGCCTCACCGTCGAGGGGACGGCCGAGCCCGGCGCGACCGTGCTCGTGAACGACCGCAACGTCATCGTCGGCCAGGACGGGAGCTTCAGCGAGTCGTTCTCCGCGCCGGTCGGCGCGGTCCCGATCACGGTCATCGCGCGCGATCGCGCGGGCAACGAGACGAAGACCGAGCTCTCGGTCACCCTGAAGGCCAAGGCGACGCCCGGCACCGCGACGACGACGGTCGCGGTGACCCTCGCCCAGTCGACGGTGAAGCCGGGCGGCTTCGTGAACGCGAACATCACCGTTCGGAATGCGGCCGGGCCGGTCGCCGGACTGCGAGTCTCGCTCCAGGTCGGGGTGGTCGCGATCGGCACCGCGGTGACCGATGCCGCGGGCCACGCCGCGATCAGCTTCGCCGCGCCGCCGAACGAGGGCATCGCCCAGGTGGTCGTCCTCGCCGGCAGCGCCACCGGCAGCGCGGTCCTCACCATCGCCAAGTAACCAAGCCGGGTCTACCCTCAGCCCGGGATGAATGAGGAAGAGATCCGCGCGATCCTGGGGAAGAGCGAGCTCCTCTCCGACCTCGATCCGACCGCGCTTATGTTCCTCGTCCGCCTCGGCCACCGCCGCACGTTCCAGCCGGGCGAGGTCCTCATGCGGCAGGGCGAGCCGTCCAGCTCGATCCACTTCCTCATATCCGGCACGGTCCGCGCGGAGCGGGCGCGGCGTACTGACGATCGGCCGGTGAAGCTCGCCGACCTCGAGGCCGGTGCCGTCGTGGGCGAGATGGGCGTCCTGATCGACATCCCGCGCTCGGTCACGGTCACCGCGCTCGTGCTCTCGGAGACGCTCGAGCTCGACACGCCGAACTTCGAGCGGCTCGCGAAGGCGTATCCGATCCTCCATCGGGTCATCGCGCGCCTGCTCAGCGAGCGCCTTCGCGCCAGCGAGCCACGGATCGGCCAATCGCTACCAAGCTGAACGAAGCCGAGATGCTCAAGACTCTCGGCGCGAGCCCGCACCTCGCCGAGCTCGATCCGAGCGCCCTCGTCTTCCTCATCCGGTTCGGGAAGATGCGGCACTTCGCGGTGGGCGAGGCGCTGATGACCCAGGGCGAGCCGTCGACGTCGATCCACTTCATCCTCGAAGGGCAGGTCCGGATCACGCGCCAGCGCCGGTCGGACGGGCAGCCGATCCAGCTGGCGATGCTCGGGTCGGGCGAGATCGTCGGCGAGATAGGGATCATGGTCGACCTGCCGCGCTCCGCGACGGTCATCGCCGCGTCGCAGACCACGACGCTCGAGCTCGACGCCGCGAGCTTCGAACGCGCCGCGCGGGCGTTCCCGATCCTCCACCGCGTCCTCGCGAAGCTCTTGAGCGAGCGGCTCCGCCGGACCTCGGAGCGGGTGGCGGACAGCGGGCGGGGCTAGGAACTTGCTGTCGCAAATTGCGATGCAAGTTTTCGCGGTTTGAAATCACAGAGTGTGATTTCAAGTCTTCAGACCGAAGCCGATCTGCCGACGGCGCTCGGCATCGGGCTGCTCCAATGCCCGCAGCGCCTCAAGGATGTCGACGAGCAATGTGTCCTGGGTGTCGATCCGACGCTCGATGTTATCGACCCGGCGTCCGAGCTCGGCCGTTTCGCTAATGGCGCGTCGGAGCTGGACGAACGTACGCATGATCAGGATGTTCGCGGCGATCGCGCGCTCGCTGCGGAGCACGCTCGAGAGCATGGCGACGCCCTGCTCGGTGAAGACAAACGGCGTGTGCCGACGGCCGCCATGAGCCCTGGAACTTGACATCACAATTTGTGATGTCAAGTTGCTGACTTCTCCTGCCGTCAGCCGGAACATGAAATCAGCCGGGAACCGTCGCCGATTCCGGCCGATCGCCTGATTCAGCGTCCTGGTCTCGACGCCGTAGAGCGCCGCGAGGTCCGCGTCGAGCATCACCCGCTCACCGCGGATGACGTGGATCCGCGCCTCGATCCGGGCGGCGACAGACTTGGCCGGCACACCGGTGTCATCGGCGCGCCCTTGCTAGGCTGACCCGCTCACGTGAGCGAAGCGAATCAGGTCCTCTTCGCGCTCCTCGGCGGCACCGCGCTCCTGCTGTACGGCGTGCGACTCGTCGGCGAGGGACTGCAGCGGGCGGCCGGCACGCGGCTGCGTCACGTGCTGTCGACGCTCACCGGCGACCGATTCCGCGCGCTCCTCGTCGGCGCGGGCGTCACCGCGGTGCTCCAGTCGTCGAGCGCGACCACGGTCATGCTCGTCGGCTTCGCGTCCGCCGGCCTCCTCACACTGCGCCAGACGATCGGCGTGATCCTCGGCGCGGACATCGGCACGACCGTCACCGTGCAGCTCCTTGCGTTCAACCTCCTTGGCTTCGCGCCGCTCGTCGTGTTCCTCGGCTGGCTCGTGTTCGCGGCGTTCGGCGGGACGGCGAAGTACATCGGTCAAGCCATCCTCGGCTTCGGCTTCCTGTTCCTCGGAATGAAGCTCATTGCCGACGGGACGGTGCCGCTGAAGCAGAGCGCGCTCTTCGGCGACCTGTTCGCCGCCCTCCTCGGCCAGCCACTCCTCCTCCTGCTGCTCGCGGCCGTGTTCAGCGCGCTCGTGCGGTCGAGCGCGGCGACCATCGGCATCGCGCTCAGCTTGGCGACGAGCGGGCTGCTGAACCTGGATGGCGCGATGCCGATCATCTTCGGCGCGAACATCGGGACGGCCGCGACCGCGCTCATCGCCGCCGTCGGCGCGAACGCGGAGGCCCGCCGCGTGGCGGCGGCGCACGCGATCTTCAAGGTCGTCGGGGTGCTCATCTTCCTGCCGCTGAGCGTGTACTTCGCCGATCTCGTGCGGCAGACGACCGACGATCCGGCCCGCCAGATCGCGAACGCGCATTCCCTGTTCAACCTGCTCGTCGCGCTCCTGTTCCTGCCGTTCACGCGCTTCGCGGCCGACCTCTTCACCCGGCTCATCCCGGACACCGGCCGCCACGAGCTCGGGGCGATGTACCTGAACCCGAACGTGCTCGACACGCCGGCCGTCGCGCTCGGCCAGGCGGTGCGCGAGGTGCTCCGGATGGGCGATGCCGTGCTCCAGTCGCTGCGCGAGGCGATCACCGTCTTCGAGCGCGACGACGACCAGCTCATGCGGGAGGTGATCCGGCGTGACGATCTCATCGATCGTCTCGAGGAGGACATCAAGCAGTACGTGGTGAAGCTCGGCGAGAAGGCCCTCACCGAGGAGCAGTCCCAGCGCGAGTCGGCGCTCCTCTTCACGGTCGTGAACCTTGAGGAGATCGGCGACGTCATCGAGAAGGAGCTCATGGAGCTCGCCGAGAAGAAGATCCGCGGCCACTACCGGTTCAGCGCGCAGGGCTGGCAGGAGATCGTCGATCTCCACGCGAAGGTCGTCGAGAATCTCGAGCTCGCCCTCAGCGCGGTCGCGACGCAGGACCATACGATCGCCGAGAAGGTCGTCCGCCACAAGTCGAACATCAACCTCCTGGAGCGCCGCCTCCGGCAGACGCACGTGCAGCGGCTGCACGAGGGGCTGCGCGAGACGATCGACACCTCGAGCATCCACCTCGACGTCCTGGCCGCGCTGAAGCGCGCGAACTCGCTCGTCGCGGGCATCGCCTACGCGGTGCTCGGCCAGCACGACGCCGAATGACCGGCCGCGCGTTCGTCGGCACGTCCGGGTGGGCGTACGCGAGCTGGAAGCAGAAGTTCTATCCCGCCGACGTGAAGGCGAAGGACCTGCTCCGCCACTACGCGACCCGCCTGGGGACGAACGAGGTGAACTACACCTTCAATCACCTGCCGACGCAGCGGAACATCGACAGCTGGAAGGAGCAGACGCCCGATGACTTCGTGTTCGCGCTGAAGGCGTCGCAGTACATCACCCACATCAAGAAGCTCGAGGAGCCGACGGTGACCCTGCCGAAATTCTTCGACGCAGTGCGCCCGCTCGGCGAGCGGCTCGGGCCGATCCTGTTCCAGACGCCGCCGTGGTTGAAGCGGAACGACGAGCTCCTCTCGATGTTCGTCGTCGCGCTCCCCGACGACGCCCGCTGCGCGCTCGAGGTCCGCGACCCCTCGTGGTACACCGACGACGTGTACGCGTTGCTCAGGGCCCGGAACGTCGCGCTCGTGCATGGGGAAGGGGAACGCGCGCCGAGCCCGGTCGAGACGATCGGCGAGACGGCCGACTTCGCGTACGTCCGGCTCCGGGCCCGCGAGGGCTACGACGCCGCGGCGGTCGCGACCTGGGCCGAGCGGCTCCAGGCGGTGCGTGCGTCCGGGACGGACGTCTACGCGTACTTCCGGCATGACGACGATGGCAGCAACGGGATCGCCGCGGAGGCGCTCCGCGACGCGCTCGCATGAAGAAGACCAGGGGTACGGCGGAATGGGCCTACCGATGCAATCCCGAGGGAACCAGCTTGGCCACCACCGCGCACCTGCTCGAGGAGTTCCACTTTCTCTGGAGAAGTCTTCACACCACCGCCGGTCGCAAGACGCCCTCGGTCCAGCACATCGAGGTCGGTGACACGATCCACCTGTATTTCTCCGAAGGCGGCGTCGATAGCTACATCTCCTCGTACCTGGTGGAGCAGCCCGCGGATCCCGCCGCCGATGACGCCCCTGCCGTCGAGGCGGTCCGGTCCGGGCCGCTCTTCGAGATATTGGTAGAGGCGGGCTACGACAAGGATTCGGAGCTGGGCTCGTTCACCGGCTTCCGCGTGAAGCGCGATTTCTACCCGAAGCTCGTGGAACAGCCTCCTCGTTGGATCGGGCGCAACGCCATCGCCCGAGTCAAGCGATGAGGGGCCCGTGGCTTCTCGGTCTGGCCCTGCCGGTGGTCCTGGTCATCGCAGCCTGCGCCGACACGACGATCCCGAACGGTCCGCGGACCACCGATCCGGTCCTCGGCGTCGCGCCCCGCGCGACGCTGGGCAACGTCATGACCGCCGACGGGATGACCGTGTACGTGTACACGAAGGACAAGCCCCGCGAGACCGTCTGCTACGACATCTGCGCGATGAACTGGCCGGCGCTCCTGGTGTCGCACACGCCCGCGATGACCGCATCGTTCCCCGGCCGCTTCGGGAGCGTCACCCGGAAGGACGGCGCGAAGCAGCTCACGTACAACGATCTGCCGCTGTACCTGTACATCGAGGACCCGCCGCGGAGCGATCAGGCGAACGGTCAGGACGTCGACCACGAGTGGTTCGTCGTCCGTCCGTGAGCGGCGAGCTCGTCGCGTGGACCTCGGCGCTCAGCTTCCTGGTGTATGGCAGCTACGCGACGCGACTCCGCGCGCGGGTGTTGCGCGGGCGCCGGACCGTCGCGACGGGTGGCGCGCTCGCGCAGTACCTCCCGTACTTCATCTGGGTCCCGTACGTCGTCATCGCGGTCCGGCCGGGCCCGGAGCTCCCGTTGTCCGACGCGGTCCGCTGGGCTGGTCTGGTGCTCGTGGTCGGCGGGATCGGGTTCTCGATCTGGTCTGCCCGGACGCTCGGCCGGCATTTCGACATGGAGGTCGAGGTCCACGAAGGCCATGAGGTCGTCGATCACGGCCCGTTCGCGATCGTGCGGCACCCGGTGTACTTCGGCCTCGCCGTCCATCTGATCGGCAGCTGCCTCGCGACCGGGAACGGGCTCCTCATCGCCGGCACCCTGTTCGGCGCGTTCCCCACGCTCTACCTGCGCGCGGCCACGGAGGAGCGGCTCTTACGCGCGAACCTGGGGCCGGCGTACGACGCGTACGCGCGACGGGTCCCGATGCTCATCCCGTTTGGCGCGTCGATCGGCACCAGGCGCTAGGGACTCCCGGTCACAGCCAGCGCGAGAGCAGGACGCCGACCGCGAGCAGCACGATCGCCGGCCACAGCAGACGGAGTCCGGCCTCCGGTGCCGCGATGAGCGATCGCGCGTCGATCGTCTCACGCGAGCCGTCGCGGTACCGGATCTCGCCGGTGACGCTCGTGGCCTTGCGACGGATGCCACGCACGCGCGTCGAGAGACGGCGCTGGGCGAGGCTGAGGAACGCCGCGCCCGCGGCGACGGCCGCGGCGGGCAGCACCCCGGCGCCCGTCGCGTACGCGAGCGTCAGCGCGGGGAACGCGCCCCACGCGAGGGCGAAGCCCAGATCCGAGTGGATGAACGGCGCCTCGAACGCGTAGCCGATGACGAGCACCGCGCCGACGACGACGAACGCGAGCAGCCCGGCACCGACGAGCGGGAGCGCGGCGATCCCGAGGGCGATCGCGCCGGCGAGGGCCAACCCGCCGAGGACCGCGAGGACGCGGGACGGGATCCGCGTCGAGAGGGGCCGGCCGTGGAGCTCGTCGAAGGAGTGGGCGGCGACGCCGACCGCGAGGCCGAACGCGACGACCCCGCCCGCGACGATGCGCGGATCCGGCGCGGGCGCGACCGCTGCGCCGAGGAGCGCGTTCGACAGGAGCCAGAGGGTGTACGGCGGATGGAGCAGGGTCCAGTAGTCGCGCCAGCCACCGGGCCGGAGCGCGTAGAACGCCGCGCCGAGCGGCGATCGGTCCATCGACCTCGATACGAACGACGTCCGGGTGGCGCTCATCACCGTGCCGCCGCCGAGGCTCATCCGGCGGACCCGAATGGCGGTGAGTCCCGCGTCGCGCCAGTACCCGTTGATGTGCTCCTGCGGGTGGCGGCGGTAGAAGGCCTCGATGCTCGGGCCGAGGAACGCGCCGACCGCACGCCACCGCGACGAGACGACCCAGCCGGCGAGCGGTAGGCCGACGCGCGTGTACAGCCACCAGAGCGAATAGGCGGGACCTTGCGGCACGCCGAACTCGAGCGTCGCAAGGCGCCCGCCGGGGCGCAGCACGCGCGCGAGCTCGCGGAGCGTCGCCGCGGGGTCATCGACGTAGCGCAGGAGGTAGGTGAACGTCACGTGATCGAACGATCCGTCCCGGAACGGGAGCCGTTCCGCGCGGGCCCGCACGAGGCCGGCGAACAGGCCATCCCGATCGCGCGCCGCCGCGAGCATGTCGGGGCTCTGATCCAGGCCGACGACCCGGCAGGCGTACCGCTCGCGGAGCGCCCGCGCGACAAGGCCGGTCCCGGTCGCCACATCGAGAACGAGCTGGCCTGGCTTCGCATCGACCGACGCGACGAGGGCCCGGCGCCAGCGGGGATCCTGACCGAGCGAGAGGACCGCGGCAACGCGATCGTAGGTCCGCCCGATCCCGGTGAAGATGCGCGGTGCATCCGCGGACGGGGCTACGGCGCGAAGTCCTTCAACCCGAGCTCGACGCCGATCGCGCGCGAGCGCTGATCCGCAACGTCGGCATCCGCCGCGCGGCCGAGCGCCCGAAGGATCTGCGCGCGATCACGCAGCGAGCGCGCGAGCGACGGGCGGGCCTCCATCTCCTCGAGGAGCTTCGTCGCGGCGTCGATATCCGCGAGCGCGGCCGCGTGATTGGGCGGCGTTGCCCGCGCGCGCGTGCGCGCCCGCTGCCACAGCGTCATCGCTTCGCCGCTCCGGTCGTGCATCGCGTGGGACCGCTCCAGCGCGAGCGTCCACGCGGCGACCCCGCCGGGGACGTCGCCGAGCTGCGTCCGCACCGAGCCGAGCATCCCCTGGGCGAGCGTCCGGAACGACTCCATGTTCGAGACTTGCGCGAGCTCGTCCCCTCGCTCGAGCGGCACCTTCGCGCCGAGCGCGTCGTCACGGGCGAGATGGCCAATGCCGGCCATCACGTTCGACGCGACGCTGCAGGCCAGCGCGCCGAGCTCCTCGGACCGCGCCGCGCACGTCGACGCGAGCGCCTCGCCTTCCGCGACATCGCCACGTTCGATGAGCAGCGAGCTCCGTGCGATCTGCGTGTCCAGCGCGGCGATAGGATCGCCGTTCTGCGCGAGCCGCTCCGCGTGAGCCAGCGACCGCTCCGCCTCCGCGAACTCGCCCAGCCGCGAGTACGTCACCGACAGCAGGCCGCTCAGGATCGCGGAGGACAGCGGGTCGCCGTGTGCCAGGATCGGCGGGAGCGCTTCGGCGAGAACGTTCGCGCCCTGGCGCAACTGGCCGGTGCTCATCATCCCAACGCCGGCGAAGGCGTTCGGGAACGCGTCCGCCAGCGGATCCCCGCGGGCCCGGCCGATCTCCGCCGCGCGCTCGGCCGCGTGCTTCAACGTGGGGCTCGTCTCCGGGCGTTCGCCACGCATGCGGCGAAGGAACGCGATCCAGAAGTACGCGTCACCCACGAGCTTTGGGTCCGCGCGCTCTTCGCCGGATGCGAGCGCGCGCCCGAGCCGCTCGGTCGGCCCATCGATGCTGCCGAACGTCCAGCTCACCCTCGCCGCGCCGAGCGCCGCCCGGAGCCGCAGGTCGATCCGCGGGTCGTCGTCGGCGAGGCTCGCCGCGGCGCGATCGAAGAACGCGAGGGACTCGCGGTTCGCGAACCGCTCGAGGGCGTGCTCGCCGGCGATCACGAGATGCTCCGCGGCGGCGGCCGGATCGCCGGCTCGTTCGAGGTGAAGCGCGATGACCGCTGCCAGCTCGCGCTGGCGCTCGGGGTACAGCGTGAGCAGCGTGTCGGCGGCGAGGCGGTGCAAGGTCCGGCGGTCCTGCTTCAGGAGCGAGCTGTACGCGGCGTCCTGCACGAGCGCGTGCCGGAACAGGTACTCGAGCTCCGGCTCGAGCGCGGCCACCTGCACGAGCCCGCTCGCCTCCAGGGTCCCGAGCTCGTGCCGCGCGCTCATCCGGTCTTCGCCTCGAGGAGCCGCTCGAGCATCGTCACGCCGAACTGGCGTCCGATCACCGCGGCGACGCGCAGTGTCCGCTTACTCTCTGGGGGCAGCCGGTCGATCCGGGCGAGCAGCAATCCCTGCAGGTTGTCAGGGATCTCGACGTCCGAAGCCTGCGCCGTCGCGACCCACCGTTCACCCTGGCGCACGATCGCGCCGCGGTCGATGAGCATCCGGATGACCTCCTCGACAAAGAACGGGTTGCCCTCGGCCTTCTCGAGGATGTGGTCGCGCGTCGCGAGCGGGAGCGATTCGACGCGCAAGAGGTTCGCGACGAGCGTGCGGGTCTCGTCTCCCGACAGCGGGTCGAGCCGCAGCTCGATGAGCGCGTCGCCGAAGCGGTCGCGCACCGCGGACACGAGACGCCAACCCTCGCTCTCGCGGTCGAGGCGTGAGGTCGCCACGATGAAGAGCGGCAGCTCGTTCGCGAGCGGCAGCAGCGCCTGGAGGACGTCCACCGACGAGGCATCGGCCCAGTGGAGGTCTTCGCAGGCGAGGACGACCGGGCCGGTGAGCGCGAGCGCCCGAATGAGGCCGATGAGGGACGACACGTAGCGCTTCACGGTCTCGAATTGGAGGGCCGACACCCGCGCCCGGACCTCGGGGTCGAGCTGGATCGAGAGCAGGTGGCCGAGATACGTGAACGGATCCGACCACGCGTCGCCGAACAACGCCTTCGTCCGGCGTTCGAGCGCGGCTCGCACCTCCGGCTCGTCCGCGGTCGCAGCGACCCCGATGCACGAGCGGACGAGGTCGAGGACGAGGTGATAGGGGAGTGTGCGTCCGTACGACAGACAGCGCGCCTCGATCCACTGGGCCGACGGATCCGACGCTGCGACGTGCGCCCGCAGCTCGGACAGGAGGCGGCTCTTCCCGATCCCGGGCTCGCCGAGGATCGACGCGGCCCGCCCCTGCCGCGCGCGGACGATCGCGAACGCGTCGCGGAGGCGCGCGAGCTCGGCGTCGCGTCCGATCATCGCCGAGTGCACCTCGGTCCCGAGACCGCGCGCGCTCACCGCCCCGGGCCGGAGCCCGGTGACCTGGTAGCCATGCACCGCTTCGGCCTTACCCTTGAGCTCGAGCCGTCCCGCGTCGATCGCGTCGACGAGCGGCGCGACGAACTTGTGCGTTGCCGCGGTGATCATGACGCCGCCGGGCGGCGCCGCAGTCTGCATCCGCGCGGCGATGTTTACCGCGTCGCCCATCGCCGTGTAC
>DHJC01000060.1 GCA_002404155.1 Chloroflexi bacterium UBA4730
CTCATCGAATCCAACATCGACGCGCTGATGACCACCGATCCGCTCGGCATCATCACCGACGTCAATAAGCAGATGGAAGCGCTCACCGGCTGCACGCGCGACGAGTTGATCGGCGCGCCGTTCAAGAACTATTTCACCGATCCTGAGCGAGCTGAAGCGGCCATCAAGCTGGTGCTGGGCGAGAAGAAGGTCACCGACTATGAGCTGACCGCGCGCGCCAGGGACGGCAAGAAAACAGTCGTGTCCTACAACGCGACCACCTTCTACGACCGAGATCGGAAGCTGCAAGGCGTGTTCGCCGCCGCTCGCGACGTCACCGAGCGCAAACGCTTCGAGCTGGCGCTCCAGGAAACGAACGAGCGCGAGCAGGCGCTGCGCGCGACGGCCGAACAGGCGACGCAGGCGAAGGACCGATTCTTCGCGGTCCTGTCACATGAGCTGCGTAGCCCGCTTCAATCGATGCTGGGTTGGGTCAGGCTGCTCCGGTCTGGGCGTCTTTCCACGGCCCACACCGGGCGGGCGCTGGACGTGATCGAGCGCAACACCGTCCTGCAGGCTCGCCTGATCGAGGATCTGCTCGATGTTTCGCGGATCACTGCCGGCGTGCTGCAGCTCGATCTCGCACCCATGCTGGTCGCCTCAGCGGTGCAGACGGTGATCGAGAACCTGCGTCCGGCGGCCGACGCGAAGAGGATCCGGCTTGTCCTATCGATCGAGGATGGTGCCAGCCGGATCCAAGGCGACGCCGCGCGGGTGCAGCAGATCGTCGGGAATCTCGTGTCCAACGCGATGAAGTTCACTCCCAGCGATGGCCGGATCGAGGTACGGATCGCCCGCCGCGGCTCCGAGGTGGAGATACAGGTGAGCGACACCGGCGCAGGGATCTCGTCCGACCAGCTGCTGCAGGTCTTCGCTCCGTTCGGCACCGAACCGCGTAAACGCAGCCACGGTGGCCTCGGGCTCGGGCTCGGGATCGCCCGACATCTGGCGGAGCTGCACGGCGGGGCGCTCAATGCCGCGAGCGCCGGGCTCGGCCACGGGGCGACCTTCACTGTGACGCTGCCGCTGACCGTTGAACGCTCGGCGGCGGATGAGGCTCCGGATCGGGCCGCAGTGTCCGGTCCAACCGAGGGTCTCGCGGGACGGCACGTGCTCGTCGTGGAAGACGATGCCGATGCGCGGGAGGTGATCACGCTGATGCTCGAAGACAGCGGCGGCGTGGTGACGGCCGCCGCCACCGTCGCGGCTGCACTGAGTGCGCTCGAGCGCGTGAGGCCCGATGTCTTGTTGAGCGACCTCTCACTTCCCGAGCGCGACGGCTATGACTTCATTCGTAGCGTGCGGGCGCTGGACCCCGCACGCGGAGGATCGATCCCCGCGATCGCGCTGACGGCCTATGCCAGTACCGAGGACCGTGAGCGCGTGATGGCCGCCGGCTTCCAGCGGTGCCTGTCCAAGCCGATCGACCTCCCGGAGCTCGTGGCGGCGATCGTGACGCTCGCTGATCGGATCTAGCAGCCTCCGCCCGGGCGCAGTGGGAAGCGGGGAGGGTCGGCGAGCCTAGCCGCGCCGCCTGCCGGGGCTACGCCCGCCGGTCCCGACGTTCGTGCCGGGGTTGCTCGTGCGGTTGACAGTGAAGCTCGCGCCGTCGTTCCCGATCGCCGAGGGGATCGCGAGCGGCTGATTCGAACCGTCGGCCATCGTCACGGCCTTCGCGCCAGCGCTGCTGAGCGTCAGATGCTTGCCGTCGACGACCGTGCCGCCGGCGGTGAACTTCACGGAACCGAAGTTATCGAGTGGCGCGATCCCGCGGCCGACGCTCGGCGCTTCCTCGATCCACTCGGCCGAGGTCTTCGATGAGTTGTACCGAATGGTCGTCGTGAAGCTCTTCCCAGTCGTGATGTTCGTCATGTCGACGAGCCAGAGGCCCGCCGACTGCTCGGTGATCGACACGTTCACGGTGTCGCCCGCGTTCACCGTGAGGGTGACCGTGCGCGTCGACTGCGGCAGCGTCTCGGTCCATGCGTCATAGCTGACGGTGCCGTCGCCGTTCACGGTCGCCTCGGTCCCGGCCTGAATGAGGTCGGTCGTGTTCGCGCCGCCGATGCCGACCCACGTCGCGTCGATGCCCGCCACGTTCGCGTCAGGCGTCGGGACGACCCAGGTGCCGCTCACCGACGTGTATGACGTGCCGCCGGTCGCGACGTAGCCGGACCAGTTGCGAGACGTGCTCCGCACCGTCGTGTTCAGCGGCGTCGTGGGCTGGGTCGGCGCGGTCACACCGGTGTTCCCGGGCTGCGTGTTCGACTCGATCTTCCACGTGCCGTTCTCGACGACGAGGGCGTAGTCGTTCTGGTCGGTGCTCTGGTCGACCGAGCCGTCGGAGTACATGCTGCGCCAGGTCTCGGTCGTGGTGGCCGTCGCGGTCGTGCCGGTCACGGTGATGTCACCGAAGGTGATGTCGAGGAGCTCGATCTTCGTGACGCCGCCGTTCGCGAGGTCGGCGTTGATCTGGGCCATCTCGCTGTAGTGCGAGTCGGTCGACGTCGCGCGCATCGGCGCCGGGTCGTTCTTCGCGAAGGCTTCGGCCTGCGCGGCGTTCGCCTTCTGGAGGACGTCCTTGATCGCGGCCTGGGCCGCGGCATCGGTCGCCGACCCGGAGGTCGAGGTCGTCGCGGGCGCATTCGCGGTCGGGAAGAGCTGGGGGGTGATGGCCCGGGCGCCGCCGAGACCGACGAGACCGCCGACGAGCGCGCCGATAAGAAGGAGGGCCACGCCGTCATTCCGTCGCTTCGCCTGCATCGGCGCGGGCGGAGGAGTCGTGATGATGGGCTGGGTTTGCTCCGTCTTTTCCGTCTGATCTGGGGCAGCGTCGCGCCACGGCGAGGGCTCGTCGCGCCAGGGGGCCGGTGGGCGGTTGTCGAACATGGGGAAATCATGGCCTTTGGCGCCGCCGGACGCATGAAAAGTCCATGAGAAGCAGGTAATGGAAAGATGAAGGGCCGGAGAGGGCCGTTTTTGGGCCGTTCTTCGGCCCGTTCGTTGACGGCCGGTCGGGGGTAGGCGGATAATCATTCCTGTCCAGACGCGGCGAGGGGTTGCGGAGAGCAACCTCTTTTTAATGTCCGGATCAACGAGACCGCCCACCTAGCTCAG
>DHJC01000071.1 GCA_002404155.1 Chloroflexi bacterium UBA4730
TGCAACATCAGAGCGGGAGACGGGACTCAAGGCCCCTGATGTTGAAACAATGCGACTCGCTCGTGACGAGCGCGGGTGGCTCCGGCTGGCGAGTTAGAAGGAGCGAGGTTCGCTGGCCTGACCGGGGTTGGCGCCGCCAGTCCTTGGCAACATCCTCATCGAAGGCCTCGAGGACCTGGTGACGTACCTGGTCGCGACCTGGCTAACAGCGGAGACCTCAGGTGAGCGCGCGCTCGAGCGCTGTACGCGCGACATCCAGATGTACCTCGAACGGGGACGCTGTGCGCTAGACGCGCTGAGCCTCCACTGCCGCAGCAAGCGCGCGACGGCGCGCCGGCAGGTAGTTCCATGGCGGGGGCGGGGCGAGACGCTCGACCTCGGCAAGGAGCGCAGCCGCCTCCGGCGCGCGCTTTCGCGCAATGAGGAATTCCGCCCGGTCGAGCCGCAGGTTGATATGGAGGTGGGTGAACTCGCCCCGGTCGGCCGACGCCATCGCCGCGCTGAATGCGGCGTCCGCCGCGTCGTCGTCTCCGCGCGCCGCGAGGACGTGAGCGCGAACCCATTCGGCCTCGGCGACGCCCGACATGTCCTCCGGGCCGCGGACCATTGCCGCGGCCTCCGCCGCGTAGGGCTGAGCTTCCTCGGTCCGGTCGATCCGCAGGAGGTTCACGGCGAGATGGCCGAGGAGCTCCGAGCGATTCCACCGCTCGCCGGTGCGCACAGATTCGGCGAGCGCTGCCGACAGGGCCACCACCGCCTCCTCGTATCGACCCTCTCCCTCGAGGATCTCGGCCGTCCGACGGCCGACATTGACGAGCCGATTGGCGTCTCCGTCGTCAGCGGCCTCGGTCCGTACTTCGTCGAGGATGGCCAGCGCCGCGGCGGCGTCGCCCTTGAACCACGCCCCCGCCGCATCCGCACCACGGATCTCGCGCAGGAGGGCGCGCAGCCCCAACCGTTGTCCGATCTCGCGGGCCTCCGCGGCGTAGCGGTCCGCCAAGTCGAGCTCGCCCAGATAGCGGGCCGCGGCCATGACGCGCTTCATGATCTGCGCTGCTTGGCTCTCGCCGATTGCCCGCGCGCGCTCGATCAGCGCCACGCCACCGTCGACGAACGCCGAGAAATTGCCCGAGCCCCAGAAGTACTCCAGGTCCAGCGCATCCATCTCGATGACGCCCGCGGCGTCCCCCGCGGCCTCGCTGAGCTCACGCGCGGTGTCGATCGCGGGCCGGATGTCGCTGAGAGCGCCGCCCCACATCTCGGCATACGCGAGGGCTTGTGCGATGCGCGCTGCGCGGCCGATGTCTCCGCTCTCGCGCGCCGCGGCGAGGGCGGCGGTGGCCGTTGGTCGAGCGTCATCGAAGCGCCCGGCCAGCAGGAGTGCGCGGATGCGCAAGAACGCGCCGCGCTCGTTGAGGCCAGGATCGTCAGCGATCGACGCGGCCCGCTCCGCCACGGCGAGAAAGCGCTCCATGAGGGCGATGTCGCCTCGGAACTCCGCCCGCTCGGCGAGCGCGAGGGCCGCCGTCGCAGCGCGCGCGGCGCGGGGTACCAGCACGTCGCGGGACAGGCGAAGCTCCGCGCTGAGCGTGAAAGCCTGTTCCGTGTGATGCGCGAGGATCTCCGCGAACTCGCCGCGGCGATCTCCTGCTTCCGCTTCGAGCGCCTGCGCGAAGCGTTCATGGAGGGGGGCCCGATCGGCCTTGGCGAGCGATCCGTATGCCACCTCGCGGACGAGCAGATGCTTGAACCGCATCGCGCCGGCCCCGCCGACCTCGCGATCCTCGAGGATCAGGCCCTTGCGCTCGAGGGCGTCGAGCGCGGCCGGGCTCGCGTCCTCAGCGAGCGCCGCGACCTCAGCCAGATCGAAGCGCTCGCCGATGATGCTCGCGAGCTGGAGCGCGTGTTTCTCCTCCGCACCGAGCCGGTCGATGCTCGCCGCCAGGAGCGCGACGATCGTCTCAGGGATGGCCACCGTGGCCGCCGCTGGCGTCGCCCGCCAGCGGCCGCCTGCATTCACCACCCGGCCATCCTCGATGAGCATTCGCAAGAACTCTTCACAGAACAGCGGGTTTCCCTCGGACCGGGTCGCGATCTGCGTCCGGAGGGCGGCGGGGAGATCGTCGATGTCGAGGAGTCGCGAGATGAGCGTTGTCGTCTCGGCAGCGTCGAGGCCTTCGAGCGTGATGGTGCTCGCGTTCGTCCGCCCGACCGCCCAGCGGGGGTGCGTTTCGGCCAGTTCCGGTCGCGCGACGCAGATCAACGCAAGTGGCACGCCGCGCATCCGGTCGAGGATCCCGTCGATGACCTCGATGAGCGCCGGCTCGGCCCACTGCAGATCGTCGATGACGATGACCGCGGGCCGCGTCGCGGTGAGCGCCTTGAGGTAGCGGCGCAGGGCCCAGCCGATCTCTGCGTGGACCCGCCCTGGCGCAACGTCGGGGAACGCGACCGCGGGCGACTCGAGGCCCAGCAGGACGAGCAGGCGCGCGCGGACCGGCTGAACGTCCGCCGAGGTCCCGAGGACCGTCGCGAGGTGGGCATCCAGGTTCGCCAGTGCGCTCGCCCGGTCGTCCGAGCCGGCGACCTTGGCTTGGGCGCGGAGGATCTCGATGAGCGGCCAGTAGGTGATCCCCGCGCCGTAGGGCAAGCAGCGACCGCGGAGGATCACCGGCTCGTCCCGGAGCCGGGCGAGGCACTCGCCAACGAGCCGTGACTTCCCGACCCCTGGCTCGCCGAGGAGGGTGAAGACGTGGACCGCGCGCTCGGCCTTGGCCCGTTCGATCGTGTCGAGGAGCAACTTCAGCTCGCGGTCTCGGCCAACAAGCGCCGCGCGCATCGCCGGCAGGCCGCGGGCCTGATCGGGGATCGCGCTCTTCGCGCGCACCGCGGTGAAGGCGCGGAGCGGGGTCGCCTTCCCTTTCGCCACGATCGGCTCGTGCGGCCGGTACTCGATCGCGACCCGGGTGAGCTGCTCGGTGAGCCCGCCGACGACGACCTCACCGACATCGGCCCCCTGCTGGAGCCGCGCCGCCATGTTCACCACGTCGCCGGTGACCAGGAACTGCCCGGCTGCGCCCGGGTCGGCGACGGCCTCGCCGCTGTTGATGCCCACTCGCGCAGCGAGCTCGACCGCGAGTTCACGATTCAGCTCGGCGAGCTCGTCCCGCATCGCGAGGCCAGCCCGCACCGCGCGCTCGGCGTCATCGTCGTGCACGCGCGGCACGCCGAAGACGACCATGACCGCGTCGCCGATGAACTTCTCCACGGTGCCACCGTGCCGCTCGGCGATCGCCCGCATCCGCTCGAAATACCGGGCCATGGTCGCTCGAACGAGCTCGGGGTCGTGCTCCGCGCCGAGCGCAGTCGACCCGACGGTATCGGCAAACAGGACTGAAACGAGCTTCCGCTCCTCAGGCATGCGACGAGTGTACGAATCCGGCCGTTCGAATTAGCGGGATCGAGCGTGGCGCGATGAGCATCCGTGGGTGGCTCCCATCGCGAGCTCGCGATGCGCCGTCGGTTGACATTCACCCTATGGGCAGGTGGCCGGTTTCAAAGCGCCTTGATCCCTATCCCCAGGCTTCAGAGCGGAAGACGGGACTCTATGTCCCCAATGTTGAAACTACTCGGCTGGTCCGGGACGAGCGCGGGTGGCTCCGGCTGGCGGGTTAGAAGGAGCGAAGATCGCCCGCCGGACCGGGGTTCAGACCGCGGCATCGCACTCCAGCTCTTCGGCCTGCCGATTCTGGGGATTGAAGGCCTGGTGCTGCCTGCCCTCCAGTCCTTGGGCGCCGCCTCGTCGCCGAGGGCGAAGCCTCCTCGCGTCTAGCCGACAGGTTGCGCAGGTGTCACCGTTCTCGGGCGCCGCGCGACTCTCTCGGATCAGGGCACCGGGGAACGCGTCATCGGGCGGGATCTGTGCCGAGGAGCTTGGCGATGATCTCAGAGATGATGGAGTCGGGTGCTATCACAAGTGCGTCCACGAACACGGCCGCTGCACACGGTGGTGACCTAACAGTGAGTCAGATGTTCATGCGGCTTTCGCCGGTCGTGGGCGGCGTCTCACTGCCGATCGACTTGCCTCATCGAACGGTCGCGCTCTTCGCACCAGTCGTCAAGAGCCAGACGACCATCGACACTTCTCCGAGTCCCTCAAGTATGGTGGCGCCGGTCGAAGTGAACTCCCGGTACGGTAGTCCGAGCAACGACGAAGAACTGTTGATCACATACGCGACACCAGCAACGATCACCATTAGGCCCAGCGCGCGTGGCGCGAAGCCCGACCTCATCACCAGAACCCCGAGCGGAAGCAGCCAAAGCCCCCAGAAGAACCCATTGATGACGAAACCTTGGCTGTGCGAAGCGAGGGACGCTGCCGCAAGGGCATTGACCTGATGCTCGTCGAACGCTGATGGGCCATCGGGACTACTCAACAGACCAAGGGCAGCGACCCCGTTCAGAGCATTCATGAACGAGATCGGAACAGAGGCCAAGATGAAGGTCACCATCAACGAGGCCAGACGCTCGTCTGTCTCCTTGAACAAGCGATGCAGCGCTCGGACCAGGAAGATCAGGCCCACGGCGCTGGTCAGCTCGGCCGCGAGCCCAAGGCGAAAGAGCGACTCAGAACCGAGAATGCGGTTCGCCGTAGCCGCCACGTCTCCTCGCACGATCAAAAGGCGTGGGACCACCACGATGCCAAACGCGCCGGTGAGGCCGGCCAGTATGTACAGGAGGCCAGCCACCTTCGCAGTTTTCGCATCGACCTTTGCGTCCTTCATCTAGTCAAGCTTCCTTTCTCAATCACACCGGGCTCACGTTGATGACGACCTTGGCCTGAGCCTGACCGCTTCCCAGGTATCGAAGGGCGTCGGGGACCTCACTCAACGGGTACTGCCGATCGATCACCGGGCGCAGCGTCTCGGCCTCGATCAGCTCCTTGAGGACCACGAGATCCGCTTGACGCACCTGGGCGATGAACACCACGACACGCTGGCTGATGAAGCGGGACAGCGCGAACGCCATGAGCGGTCGTGTCAAGGGTGCGAGCCCACGGCCCTTGGCCGCGCCGACTAGCACAAGCGTCCCGCCCGGTGTCAGCACGCGCTGGAGGTCCCTGAGTGAACGGTTCGCGGCGTGTCGATGAGCACGTCGTACCGCTCCCCACTGCGGGTGAAGTCGCCCTGCGTGTAGTCGACGACCTCATCGGGACCGAGCGCGCGGACAAGCGCCAGCGTCTTCGGGCCTGTGATCGCGGTGACGTGCGCGCCGAGGGCCTTGGCGATCTGCACTGCGAACGTGCCCACGCCGCCGCCGGCGCCGCATATCAGGACCCGCTGCCCCGGCTTCACCTGGCCCTTGTCACGCAGACTCTGCAGAGCGGTGCAGCCCGCGACGGCCACGGCAGCGGCCTGCTCGAACGAGACCTGGCGGGGCTTCGGAACCAAGAAGCGGTCGGAGCATGTTGTGTACTCCGCGAACGCCCCACGCCCTGAGCCGAACACTTCATCCCCCGGCTTGAATCGCGTCACGTTCTTGCCGATCGCCTCGACCTGCCCGGCCAGGTCCCCACCAGGAACCCGATTCCGGGGTCGGCGCACTCCCAGCCCGAAGATCATCCGCGCGAGGACTGGCCCACCTCCCAAGAGGTGCCAGTCGGAGGCGTTGACCGACGCCGCGCGGACCTTGACAAGCACGCGGTCGTCCGTGACGAGCGGCTTGTCGATCTCACGCAGCTCAAGAACATCTGCTGAGCCGTACCGATCCTGGACGATCGCCTTCACGGCTGGTGGCCTTCGCTGGTCGCAGTGCGAACACCGCGTGTGCCTTGACGGAATCGCTCCCGCTCCTCCGGTGTCAGGCGCTCCCAGCGCTCGGCCGTGCTCCGGCGGTAGTTGGGGCGAGGGAAGCCTGCGAGACCGCCAAAGAGGATCCGGGACAACGCCAGAATCCCAAGTGCTTCCCAGTAGGTGACCTCATGCCAGCCCGAGATCGGTGGCAGCAGCCAATTCCACAACTGCTGCACCACTAGGCCGCCGACAGCGACGAATGCAACGAACACAGGGATTACCAGCGCAGCGAGTTGCATCACCCGTCTCTTGTTCATGTTCGTTTCCTTTCTCATTTTTCGGCTCTTCACGCGGTCGCAAATTCGTCGTACGTGCGTCGCAAGCGCCGGCGCAGATGAAGTACCGCGTACCGCTTGCGCGAGAGCAACGTATTCACGCTGACGCCGGTATCCGCGGCCATCTCTTTGAAGCTGCGCCCTTCGAGCTCGTGCCCGACGAACGCGGCGCGCTGTTCCTCCGGCAGCTCGTTGATCGCCAGCTCCAGCTCGTCGAGCAGCAGGCTCCGGGCGAACAGCGCCTCCGGTCCGGCATCCGGCGACGGCAGCAGGTCTTCGAACTGCCACAGCTCGTCGTCCTCATCCACGGCCGAGTTGTCGCTGAAGCTCTCCGGTTGCTTCTTTCGGAAGAGATCGGTGATGCGGTTGCGTGCGATGCGAAACAACCAACCGGTGACGTGGTCGATCGGCATCAGCAGGTGATTCGCTTTCACCAGCTCGTAGAAGACTTCCTGAAGGATGTCCTCGGTATCGCGCGGATCGGCCACGCGCCGGCGAATGAAGTTGCGCAGCCGGGACCGCTCACGCTCGACCACTTCGGTGAGCCGCTGATCCTTTTCGAGTGCCACTCGCTCCTCGTCGCGTACGCCATCTACGGTTGTAGACGAACGAAGGGCGCGAATATTGTGGGGAACATCAGGTGGCTGTAGAGGGTCACATTTCACCGCGGTGAGCGCCGAACCGACTGGCCGTCGGCCTGCTAACCCTAGTTAGTCGGATGCACGCAGAGCTGTTGGATGCGCTGCCGCAGCTCCCGGCTGCACGGCGGCTGCACGGAGCCCAGCGTGAAGAAGGAAACGCTGGAGACCCAGCTCGGCGAGTGGATCAAGGAGGTCTTTCGGGTGACGCCGAAGCTCGAGAAGCTCGTCGTCGAGATCATCGATATGGATCTGGGGCGTAAGGTGGATCAGAACGAAGCGGAGAAGCTACGCAGGCAGCTCCGCTCCGTCGGCAAGCAGCTCGATGCCGAGATCATCGATGAGGAAGAGTTCGACCAACGAGTCCGCGTCCTCAAGACGAAGCTTGCCCAAGCTGAGCAGCGTCCCACCAAGCAGGTTGCGCTAGACGCGGTGCGCGTTGCTACCAGCATGGCCGCGGCGTGGGATGCGGCGACACTCGAGCAACGGCAGAAGCTCGTGGCGTACGCCTTCGATGAGATCGTCGTCGCGGACGGTTGGATCTCGAGCGTCCGCCCGAAGAAGGACATCGCACCGCTCCTGGCCGCCAGGGTTGTAGACGCAGTGCGATGCGGCGGTCCCGACCGGAATCGAACCCGCTACGCACAAACCGCACACTCGCCCTCGTGAAGGGGACGACTCCTCTCAGCAGCGTGACACAGCCCCGCCCGGCATGTGGCGCCGGCGGACTCAGCGAAGGACGTGGCGAAGGTGTCGTGACCTCCGACGCGATCTCAGGTCAGCTGTTCACGGCCTGTCGGTACACCGGGTACACGAGAAGATAGAACTTGGCGAGCTCGCGGACCAAGACCAGCGGCGAGCCCCGTTGTTTGGTGGGGTCCATGTGCTGGAACACGCCGAGCTCCGTGTAGTGCGCGCCCGAGCGCCCGGCCAGAGCGGACCACATCTGCCTCGATTCATCGAGCGGGATGACAGCATCATCGCGATCGTGGGCGAGAACGATGAGCGGTGCGCGAATGTCCTTGAGGTACCCGACCGGCGAGAGAGCATCCAGGCGCTGTCGCAGCGTCGCTGGCAATCGCTCCAGCGCCGCTTGGGCGCCGTCCGCGTCAAGGGCGGCGAGGAGGGGATAGATCGCGCGGCCGTCCTCGGACAAAGCCGCGATGTCGACCGTACCGGTCGGTTCGGCGAAGGCGGCCCGCAGGCGCTCGGCCTCGGATGTCTCCAGCATCCCTGTCATCGAGTGGACGTAGACCTTGCGCGTGAGCGGATCGACCTGCCACGGCTCGCGTGATCCTCCCGTGGCATGCGTCGCACTGGCGATGTCCTGCGCGAACGTCCACATCGATGAGTACGCCGCCCAAGCGGCGACGAAGGCGACGCGGTCCCGAACGAGCGGGCTCGCCGCGGCCATCAGCGCGAAGGAACCACCAACGCACGTGCCGAGCAGGCCGCTTCGGCTGGGATCCACGTACGGTCGTTCGATCAGCCACTGGTAGGCGAGGGCAATATCCTCGACGCCCTCGGGCTCGAGGCGGAAGTTCCGCATGGCAGGCGACCAGTACAGGAGCGCTGCGAAGCCGGAACGAGCCAGGGCCCTTCCAAGGATCGGTACCTGCGGATGATCGACCTCGAACGGGACGACCCGAGGCACACCACGATTCCAGGATGCGGGCCCGGGCCTGGCGGCCGGTAGAGATCGCCCTGCACCTCGCCAACTTGTGTGGGGTACCGCACCTTCTCGATCACTGGCGTCGCCGTGACCCAATCGACGGGACGCGACGGAAGCATCGGAAGCACCTTGAGAAAGAAGGTCGCGGTCCTCGCCGCTGCCCGAATCGGCGCCAACCGATTCAGCAGCCCACCAGTCCTGCCCGCCCGGCTCGAGGTTGCACTGGGGCGGACCTTTCGCGTCGTGCTCGCACCCCGAGCACGTTTGATCAGCCCACGAGCACCTCGTTCTGCAACAAGTGGGAGAGCGACAAGGTCAAGGGGATCTTGAGCAACGAGCGCTTCAGGGGAGTCTTGCGACGGTCAGACGGCAAGCTCTTTGACGCGACCGCGTATCCGCCGCTGATCGACAACGAAACGTGGGACGCCTGCGTGCTGCGCCGGATGGCCGGACGGACTTC
>DHJC01000054.1:0-35402 GCA_002404155.1 Chloroflexi bacterium UBA4730
GTCGACGATCTCGCGGCACAGGGTGATGCACTCGTCGCAGATGTAGACGGCCTGGCCGGCGATGAGCTTGCGGACCTGGTCCTGGGACTTCCCGCAGAAGGAGCAGCGGTAGGGCTTGCCTCCTTTGGCGGCGGTCGTCACTTAGCGGACCCGCACCGGCTCGCTGATGACGGTCGGGGTCGCGGCCTCTTCGGCCTTTGGCAGCACGGCGTCGTTGGCCTTGCCGACGTACACGTCGTCGATGAGGCCATAGGTCTTCGCCTCTTCGGCGCTCATGAAGCGGTCGCGCTCAGAGTCGTGCTTCACTTTGTCGGCGGGCTGGCCGGTGTGGAACGCGATGATCTTCGTGAGCTTGTCGACGAGGGTCTCGAGCTCCTTCACCTGGATCATCACGTCCGGGGTGTTCCCGCGGAATCCGCCGGAGCCCTGGTGGATCATGATCCGCGAGTTCGGGAGCGCGAAGCGCTTGCCCGGCGCGCCCGCGGCAAGGAGTACGGCGCCCATCGAGGCCGCCTGTCCGATGCACACGGTGTTGATGGGCGAGCGCAGGTACTGCATGGTGTCGTAGATCGCGAGGCCCGCCGTCACCACGCCTCCGCCCGAGTTGATGTACACGTGGATGTCCTTCTCGGGGTCCTCGGAGTCCAGGAACAGCAGCTGGGCGATGATGAGGTTGGCCATGTTGTCTTCGATCATGTCGGTGATGAAGATGATCCGGTCCTTCAGCAGGCGCGAGAAGATGTCGTAGGCCCGCTCGCCACGACCGGACTGCTCGACCACCATGGGCACGAGATTGTTCTGCAACGCTGTGGCCCTCCTCGACATGGCTACGTCCGAGTGTACCAACGGATATCGGCGGGACCGGGTGGCGAGACGGTAGCCGTCTAGCATTCCTGACGATGCGGCTCCGCTCGTTCTTCGTGGGCGTCCCAGTGATCTACGCGGTGACCGTGTACCTCGCCTTGGCCGGCGCGCAGTCGCGCGGCGAAGGCGCCGAGGTCCTCGTCCTGGTCGTCGCCCTCAGCGTCGCCGGGGGGCTCGCGGCGTGGCGCTTCGCCGCCCGTCTCGAGGCTGCGCGAGCGCAGGCGGAGCGCGGCCGGGAGGAGCTGGCGTCAGTCGGCCGGCTCTCGGCCGGCCTCTCTGGTCCGCTCTCCCCCGGCGAGGTCGCGACGGCGTTCCTCGACGGCATCAAGGGCCCTCTGCCGGTGTCGGCCGTCGCGACGCTCATGCAGTACGAGGAGACGGCGGAGACGATCCGGAACCTCGCGCAGTACGGCGCCGGGGCGCTCCCGCGCGAGGACATCACCCATCCGCTCGTCATGACCTCACCCCAGAACGCGGGCGCCGTGGTCATACGCGACCTCGCCACGCAGATCGCCCTCGCCGCGCCGGTGAAGCGCTGATGCGGATCCGCTTCTGGGGCGTGCGCGGGTCCATCGCCGCGCCTGGTCCAGAGACCGCCCGCTACGGAGGGAACACGCCGTGCGTCGAAGCGCGGGCGGACGACGGGACGCTCCTCATCTTCGACTGCGGCACCGGCGCGCGGAAGCTCGGCATCGCGCTGGCCCGCGGAGGTCCGGTGCGCGCGCACCTCTTCATCAGCCACACCCACGTCGACCATATCCAGGGCCTGCCCTTCTTCCTGCCCGCGTTCGTCCCCGGCTCCCACCTGACGGTGTACGGCCCGGCGGGCATCGACCGGTCGTTCCCGTCGGCGCTCGGCGGGCAGATGGATTACGCGTATTTCCCGGTGCCGATGGACCAGCTGCCTGCGCAGGTCGAGATCGTCGAGCTCGGCGAAGGCGAGTTCGGCATCGGGTCGCTGCGCATCCGCACGCAATTCATGAATCACACCGCGCCGACCCTTGGCTACCGGGTGACCACGGGCGGCGGCACGCTCGTCTACGCGACCGACCACGAGGCCCACGAGGGCGCGACGTGGCGACCCGGACATGCCAACGAGACCTTCGATGAGGCCGATCTGCTCCACGCCGGCGACCAGCGCCACGCCGCGTTCCTGCGCGACGCAGACATCGTCATCCACGACTCGCAGTACCACGCGGGCGACTACCCGGCGAAGGCCGGCTGGGGTCATAGCACCATCGAGTACGCCGTCGACATGGCCCGAGTCGCGAACGCGAAGCGGCTCGTGCTGTTCCACCACGACCCGAACCGCGACGACGCGGGCGTGGACGCGCTCGCGCGCGCCGCGCGCGCCCAGGCCGGCGATATGGACGTGATCGCCGCGGCCGAGGGCGACGAGATCGTCCTTTGGGAGCGCGCGTCCGACGACGCGACCGAGGCCGAGGGTCCGCACGCGCCGAGGATCCAGACCCGGGCACGGATCCTCGTCGCCGACGACGATCCCGCGATCCTCCAGGTCCTCGACACGGTACTCAGCGGCGACGGGTACCAGGTGATCACGGCCGTCGATGGGGTCATGGCCGTCGAGCTCGCGCGGAGCGACGGATTCGACCTCATCCTCCTGGACGTCCAGATGCCGCGGCTTGATGGGCTCGCCGCCGCGCGGCAGCTGCGCAAGGAGGCACGGCTGCATGACGTGCCGATCGTCATGCTCACGGCCCGCACCAGCGACCGCGACATCGAGGCGGCCTTCGCTGAAGGCGTGACCGACTACATCACGAAGCCATTTGCCGTCGCGCAGATGCGCGCGCGGGTGCGGTCGTGGCTCTCGCGATCCGCCGAGGTGCACGAGCGTTGAACGAGCGAAGAGCGCGGGCGTTGCGCGGCGGGGAGTTGGATCGCTGAACCAGCAGTGGACCGACCTGCAGCGCTACGTCATCGAGGAACATTTCGAGGAACATTTCGAGGACTACACCGAAGGTCGCATCTCGCGGCGCGAGCTCCTGAAGCGGGTCGGGTACATCGCCGGCGGCGCGGCGGCGTCGCTCGCGGCCCTCACCGCGCTCGGCTGCAACCCCGATCAGCCGCGCCCACTCGGGAGCGGCACCGCGGCGACGAGCGTGCCGACACCCAAGCCCCCATCGCCACAGCCGAACGTCGCGTACGCGACGCCGCCCTCGACGGCGACGACCGACCCGACGACCGTGAAGCCGGGTGACCCGCGCCTCCGGCAGGCCGACGCGGTGACCATCCCATCCGGTGACGGTACGGCGACGCTCATCGGATACGAGGCGTATCCGGCCCTGCCGACGGGCCACGGCGTGCTCGTGATGCACGAGAACACCGGGCTCACCGATCACTCCGGGACGTCATCCGGCGTGTCGCGACCGCGGGCTACATGGGCTTCGGGATCGACCTGCTGTCGCGCCAGGGCGGCGCGGACACGCTGGGCGGCGGGGACCGGCGCACTCGCGAACACCACTGTCGAGCAGATGAACGCGGACCTGATCACGGCGATCGCGTACGTCCAGGCAAGGGCGGTGACGGGTATGCGCCGGTGAAGGTCGGAGCCGTGGGGTTCTGCTTCGGCGGCGGCACGACCTGGAACCTCGTGAACGCCGGCGCGCCGCTGGCCGCGGCGGTCCCGTTCTACGGACCGCTGCCCTCGAACGCGGCGGGACTCGCGACGACCAAGACGGCCGTGCTCGCCATCTACGCCGAGCAGGACACCCGGATCGCCGCGAGCTGGCCGGACGCGGAGGCGCAGCTCAAGAAAAGCGGGGCGCCGTACGCGGAGAAGGTCGAGCCGGGCGTCGGGCACGCGTTCCACAACGACACGAATGGGCCGACCCGCTACGGACCGGCGCAGGCCCAGGACGCCTGGGTCGCGACGATCGAATGGTTCCGGAAGTACCTGGGGAGCTGAGCTGGCGAACTCCTCCGAGAGGTCCGTCACCGCCCGACCCCGGAGCCAGTGGGCTGGGCTGCGGCCACCGCGTCTGGTGTGCACGTCCGAACAGGCCCGTACGTACATATGTCGGCCCGGGAATCGGCGGTTTCACTGAGCAGGTGCGATGATTCGCCGTTCCCGTAGAGGAACGCCTACGGGAACGCCTCCGGGAACACCGCCGACGGACCCGGGTGGCGTGGCGCTCGCCTGGCGGGTGCCGGGCCGACCCGACCGAAGCGGCGAGCCCACCGCGACGCCGGGCCACGCAGCACCCTCGTCGGGGCCTCGATTTGGACGGACCGCTAGGAAGTACAGTTAGTTCTGTCGGTTGTCCCGCTGGCGGTGGCGCTCGATGGTCTGGAGCAGCTCGTTCACGTCGAACGGCTTGGCGATGTAGCCGTTCGCGCCGATCTCCTCGGCCCAGCGGCTCGCGCTCTCCGCGGCGGTCATGACGACGATCGGGTAGGTCAGCTGGCGCGCGCGTAGCTGCTCCGCGAACCCCCACCCGTCGAGGACCGGCATGCGCATGTCCAAGAGGATGATCGACGGCACCAGCTCATCGAGCGTCTCGAGCGCTTCCGCGCCATTCGAGGCCGTACGCACGATGAGGCCTTCGCTTTCGAGGAAATCGCGGAGCATCGCGAGAATCTCGGGATCGTCGTCGACGACGAGGATGGGGGCGCGAGCGGCGGCGGATCCGTCGGCCTGGGGCCGGGCGCGGGCGTCGCCCTGCGGCGGGCCAGGCAGGTCGGGTGAGAGGGCGATACGTTCGAGCGCCGGCATCAATTCGGCTTTCCTTCTCCGGCACCAGGCAGCGCGACGTGGAACGTGCTGCCCTGGCCCACCGTGCTTTCCACCCAGATACGTCCGCCGTGCTCTTGCGCGATTCCGAGGCAAATGTACAGACCCAGCCCGATGCCTGCGTAGCGCCGCGCGTCGACGTTGGCCGCGCGGTGGAACCGTTCGAAGACGTGCGGCAGGTCCGTGGCCGGGATGCCGATCCCATGATCGCGCACGGTGACGTGGATCTCGCCGTCGTCACGCCAGGCCCGCACTTCAACTGCACTGTCCTCGCCGCTGTACTTCAGTCCGTTCTCAACGAGGTTGTCCACGAGCTGCTCGATGCGCCGGCGGTCGACGCTGCCGGTCAGGCGCTCGCGCGCGTCGACGACGATGCGCTCCTTCCCGGGGCGGTTGCGCTCGGCCACCAGCTTGACCACCGCCGCGACGTCGGCCGGCTCGCGACGCACCTCGAGCTTCCCCTCCTCAACACGCGACGCGTCCAGCAGGTCCTCGACGAGCGCGGACAGCCGGCGCGCTTCGCGCGCGATCCGCCCGATCGCCGGCTGATGCTGCGCGAGGGCCGGGTCACGCGCGAACCGGAGCTCCAGGATCTGGGCCTGGCCGAGGAGCGTGGTGAGCGGCGTTTTGAGGTCGTGGGCCGCCGCGGATACAAAGTCCTCCTTCAACTTCGCCGCCTCCTCGAGGGCCTGGACCCTCGCGGCTTCGTCGATGAGCGCACGGCTCTCGAGGATGACGGCGGCCTGGTCGGCGAGGAGCTGCGCGAGGGCGAGATCGTCACCCGAGAACACCGGCTGGTGCGCCGCAAACAATTCGAGAACGCCGATCCGGCGCTGTCCCGCGGTGATCGGGGCGACGAGGACCGGGCCGACCTGCGCGGCGCGATACGCGGTCGCGTGCTCGGGGTGGGCCAAGGCGGCGTCGGGGAAGAACTCGGCGTGCTGCGAGGCGAAGACGCGCGAAGCCAGGAACCGGCTGTGCTCCGGCACCTCGGGCGGCAGCGCGCCGTGGCCGTTGTCGAAGCAGAGCGACCCGGTGTTCGCGTCGTAGAGGCCGATGGCCGCGCGCGCGCCGAACGAGTCGCCGGCCCCGCGCTCGAGCTCGCGCAGGATCGCGTCCGTGCTCGGAAGGCGCGGGAGCGTGCTCGCGCGCTCGAGGAAGGCGCGCAGCTCGGGCTCCTGCCAGTAGCGCCGGAGCCGGGCTGGCGGAGCGAAGCCCAGCAGCCAGGAGACCGCGGCGAGGAGGGCGAGCAGCTGGGTGGCCCCGGAGACGAACGCCGCCGCGCCCGGCGCGACCGTGCTGGCGGCGACGACGAGGATCGCGAGGCCGAGCAGGCCCGTGCCGGCGGCGACCGCCTGCGTGCGGCGCTTCGTCACGCCGGATGACCGCCGCGCGAGCCGGACGAACCCGAAGGCGACATACAAAGCGGCGATGCCGAAATATGCAACGAGGAACAGCGCCGCGATCGGATCGAGCGGCGTTCCGCTCGTGATGATGACGATGGCCGCGGCGATCAGCCCGCCCAGCGCGATCGCGCGGACCAGCAGCGGGACGTTCGTGAAGTCCGCAAGCAACGACAGCATGAGGCACGGCAACGCCATGACGAGGATCGACGCGGTGGCGGAGCTCGCGGCGCTCGTTTGGATCCCCAGCAGCTGCAGGGCCGGACCCTCGAGCACCACGACGGCGAGCGCGCCGAAGAGGACCGCGGTGTCGAGAGCGATGCGGGTCCGGCGACGGTACGCGGCGACCGCGGTGAGGACGAAGATGGAAACGAACAGCACGTTGGTGAGGTCCTGGATCAGCTGCAGTGCCGTCACTGGCGCGGAATGCTACGGGCCCGACTGCTCCTTGAGCAGGGCCCGGATCGCTTCACGCCCCTCGAGCGTCTTCTCCGGGACCGGCGCCTGCACCGGAGGCACGATGATCGCCTGCTCGCCCGCCGGCTCCTGATGCGGCAGGTCGACGTCCTCGGGACCGCCGGCGGCGACGATGAGCTCGCGCTCGGCATCGGGCGTGTCGAGGCCGATGAGCTTGTCGACGAGCTTGCGGTTCCGCATCGAACGCGCGAGCGCCCCGAGGACCGCCGGGTTGCGCAGCGCGTTCGGATCCTGCTGCGCGAGAGGCGTCAGGGCGACCTCCTGCGCGAGCTCGGTCGAGGAGATCGTGACGTTCTCCTGCTTCGCGACCGCGTCGAGAACGAGCAGTGACTTCGCGCGACGCTCGGCGGTCGCCCGCCAGTCCGCGCGGATCTCGTCCTCGGTCTTGCGGGCCTGCAGCAGGAACTGCTCCCAGCTCAGGCCCCGCTCTTTGACCCGGGCTTTGAGGTCCGCGATGAGATGGTCGAGCTCGTCCGCCACGAGGATCTCGGGGACCTCGACGGTCGAGCTGGCGAGCAAGTGCGCGAGCAGCTTCTCGGCCGCGTCGTCGCGCGCCTCGTGGAACGCGGCGTGGGCGAGCTCGCCGCGCACGGCCTTGTCGAGCTCGGCGAGAGTGGCGACGCCAACGGTCTTCGCGAAGTCGTCGTCGAGCGGCGGCAGGATCTTCTCCGCGACCTGCGACACCTTCGCCGTGAACGCGCCCGTCTTGGCGCGCAGGTCCTCATCGGCGTAGTCCTCAGGGAACGCGAGCTCGAATTGCGTCTCATCGCCGGCTTTCGTCCCGACGAGCGCGTCGGCGAGTCCTGGGATCGCGTAATCGCGGCCGAGCTCGAGGTGCGCGTTCCGACCCATGGGCGGCATCGGCTTGCCGTCGAGCGTGACGTCGAGGTCGATCGTGAGCACGTCGTTCTTCTCCGCCGCCCGCTCGACCGGCTTCAGCTCGGCGTGATGCTCGCGCATCCCCGCGATCGTCTGCTCGACCTGCTCGTCGGTTATGGGCGTCGGCTGCACGGTCACGCCCGCCGCACGGTGGTCACCGAGCGTGACGTCCGGACGGACCGTCACGGTGGCGGCGTACTTCAGCGGTTTGCCCGGCTCGAGCTGGGTCACTTCGACCTCGGGCCGGTCGAGCCACTCGATGCGCTCGAGGTCCGCGATCTCCTTGAAGGTCTCGTCCACGACGTCTGCCGCCGCGTCCTCCCACAGGTGCTCGGCCCCGTAGGTGCGCTCGTAGAGAGCGCGCGGCGCCTTCCCTGGCCGGAAGCCCGGGATCTTCGCGTGCTGCACGTGCTTCTGGAACGCCCGCTCGCTTGCGCGCTCGAACCGGTCGGCGTCGACCTCGACGTTCATCAAGACGATGGAGCCGGGCTTGCGCTCGATGGTGTGGGTGAACGAACGCGCGGGCGCGTCCGTTGAATGGGGCTCGGCCGGGGCCGGCGAAGCCGGGCCCGGCCGCACGATGTTCGGCGGCTGTTCTGTCGTCATGGGAGACATCAAGTTTACGGCCCCGCCGTATGCTGCGAAGCCCCAATGTACTTTTACGAGATCCACGAAGGCGAGGACGAGCTCGGCACCGCCGTCCTCCTCTCCCACGAGGACCGGTTCACGCCCGAGGAGTTCTTCCGCATGGTCAAGAAGGCAAAAGGTCTGGTCAAAGACAGCTTCGAGGAGCCGTCGCTCGCCGAAGCCATCGCGAACGAGCTCGAGCGCTCCAGCCGCTTCCTGCACGTCACCGACGAGCGTCTGCTCGCATCGGTAAATGTCGGCGAGACCGACCAGGATACGTACCTGGTGGCCACTGACGAGAGCGTTCGCACGGTCTACCTCGAGACGGACGAACCGAAGCCGAACGGTGACCGGCCCAACTAAGCAGCCGCGCATCGGCTTCGTCGGCCTCGGGATCATGGGCCAGCCGATGGCCCGGAACGCCCTGAAGGCCGGCTTCCCGATCACCGTGACGAACCGGACGCTCACGAAGGCTGACGCGCTGGCGACCGCTGGGGCCGCAGTGGTGAAGACGCCGCGTGAGGTCGCGCAGCGCTCGGACATCGTCGTGACGATGGTGACGAGCTCGCCTGAGGTCGAGACGGTCACCTTCGGTCCAGATGGCATCGCCGATGGTGCGCACGACCGGCTGCTGGTCATCGACATGAGCAGCATCTCGCCGGTGGCGACCCGCGCGTTCGCCGAGCGCGCTGCGGAGAAGGGGTTCAAGACGCTCGACGCGCCCGTCTCGGGCGGCGAGATCGGCGCGATCGAGGCCCGCCTCTCGATCATGGTCGGCGGCGATGAGGCTGACGTCGAGCGGGCGCGCCCGCTGCTCGAGGCACTGGGCAAGACGATCGTCCATATCGGCGGCCATGGCGCGGGTCAAGCCTGCAAGCTCGCGAATCAGATCGCCGTGGCGATCAACAACCTGGGCGTGTCCGAGGCGCTCGTCTTCGCCGCGGCGATGGGCATCGACCTCGAGCGGACGCGGCAGGTGATCGCCGGCGGCGCGGGCAGCTCGTGGGCAATGCAGAACTACGCGCCGAAGATGCTCGCCGGTGACTTCAAGCCGGGCTTCATGGTCGATCACCAGCAGAAGGACCTGCGGAACGTCCTGGACGCGGCCTTCTCCGCGCACATCTCGCTGCCCGGCACCTCGCTCGCACACGCGTTGTACAACGCGCTGCAGCGCGACGGCGGCGGACGCGAGGGGAACCTTGCGATCATCAAGGTCATCGAAGCGCTATCCGGCGTCGAGGCGCGCATCCGATCCTGAGCTTCGACGAGTCCCTGAGCCGCCTCGCCCCGCTCTCCGACGCTGAGCTCCAGCGGGAGTGGACCTTGCGCGGCACGCGGATGGATCTCGGGTACGCGCTGTATCACGCGCTCGAGCAGGAGCAGCGTGCCGTCATCGACGCGCCACCCGCGCCGACCGAGGTGGCGCAGATCCTGTCACTCGCGCAGAGCGCGTTCGGCGAGCTCCGGGGTCTGCTGGCCGGCCTCCCTGACGCGCTGCTCGATCGGGCACCGGCGCCGGGAGACTGGTCGCTGCGCGAGACGCTCGCGCACGCCATCGAGGTCGAGCGCTCGTATCGCGAGCAGTGTCTGTACTCCGCCGGCCGATCCACGGCCGAGCCGGTGAAGATGCCGGAGGAGCGGCGGCCGAAGCCCGATCCGTCGCACACCGCAGGTGGCACCGCGGCGATCATCGAGCGATTCGCCGAACAGCGGGTCGCGACCGACGCGAAGCTCGCGGCGCTGGACGAGACCGCGCTCGCGCGGCCGACGTTCTGGGGCGGGGCGGAGGTGGACGTGCGGCACCGGCTGCACCGCTTCGCATCGCACATCGCGGAACACACCAATCAGTGCGAGAAGGCCGTCCGCGCGCTCGGTGCGTTCGGCGGTGACGCTCGGTCGATCGCGAAGCGGATCGGCGCGATGCGTGGACTGCACGAGCGCCGCACGGAGGCCGTGCGACTGCGTGCGCTCGATGCCGAGCTCGCGGAGAAGGCCCGGACCGCGACCGGCGGCTGAGCGCTGTGCCCGAGGTGGGACTCGAACCCACACGAGGTTTCCCTCATCGGCTCCTAGGGCCGACGTGTCTACCGAACTTCACCACTCGGGCCCGACGTCACGATGTTAACGAGCGAGACCGGAGCAGATGCTCATGCCGGCTTGGGTCGTCGTCCCATATCGCGCGTTTCCGGAGCAAACAGGATGCCTCGCGGTCTGCATACACCCAGGCAAGAAGCTGGATCGAGTCGTGCTTGCCAAACACCAACTTGTGGCTCGGATGGCGCCCCGACGTCACTCGTGTTCCGACCCATCCTCGCAGACCAAGCTCCGAGCGGCCCTCGCATGAAGCCAGTCGATGTGATCGCGGCTCGCCGATACGAACTGCGCTCGAAACCATTTGTAGCAGTAGTCCGACCGACGGGATGTGTCCGCTCGCCAGACCTTGTCGATGGTGCTGCCGTCGCGGTCAAGAAGGCCACGGACGACGTGCGCGAGGAGGGCTTCTGGCACCTGGATCGCCCCTAACGTCAGGCTCTTCCGCGGAGTCAAGCCCGCGCCTTCGAGCCACCGAGAGAGGACGGCATCCTTGACCTGGAACCGATAGACCTCCCGACCCAGCCTCGTTCGATCGATGCGGAATTTCGGCTCGCGACCGAGACAGCCCAGCAGCGTTCCGACGAGTCGCGCATCTTGGCTAACGAACGCGATCGCGCGCCCTCTCGGTGAGGCAGCCGTCGGTCGCAATGAGGCCTACTGCGTACGCCATCGCGGCCGTCCATTCGTACGAGGTCGGCCGGCCGGATACGGCGGGCCACGTGCATAGCTCCAGGGGCGTCCGACGCTGGTACGTCAGACCGACGTGTGCGGCGGCCGCGGGCGCTATCCGCTGATCAGACGCTGCCGTCTTGCCGCGAGCCCAGCCTGTGCCGCCGCCGGCCACCTCCCCGACGATGCACAGATCGCTGGTGTCGTGTCTATCGGACCCGCTCACTCTGACCATCGTCACGCACCGTTCCGCGGAGGTGCGGCTGCTGCGGTGAGACGGTCGGCGTCGCGGTCATCGATCGCGGGTTCCGATACCGAGCACCGGCTGGGCAACCGTCACCTCTGTGAATACCCGTCCCAGGCCGGGCCATCCATTGAAGGAGGCCCGTGCCGGCGTCGCCGTCGCCCGGATTGTCTCTCGGGTCCCGAACAGACAAGCGCCGCGGCGCGGCGTACCCTGCCACGAGGGCTCGTCATGACGGGTTCGTCATGAGGGGGGAGGCGGATGGTTTGAGCGGAGATCCGATGAAGCTCGTGAAGTTCGTGTGCGTGGCGAAGGCCCATGCCGATGGTCGCAGCGACTCGGCGCTCACGATCCACGAAGGCGCCTGGGCCTTTTGCGCCCGCGGTGGGGACGGCACGGGTCACGACTGGAGACCCAGCGATGGCCTGCCCCTCCTTGAGGCGATGCGGTTCACGCCGCGCCAGCAGGCGTCCGACCCGGCGAAAAGCGCGCCGACATCGCCGAAGGCTCCGGCGCCCCCGGCAGCCAAGGGCAAGGCGAGGACGCGCTGAAGCAATTCCGCGGATCCGGCGACAGCGATCGCGCCGCGCGCCCACGGGTCCTGGTGATCGACGACGACGAAGCGCTTTGCGACACGATCCGCGAGGCGCTTCGTGAGGACTACGCGGTCGCGTCCGCCCCGCACGGGGCCGCCGCCCTCGACCTGGTGAAGATCCACGAGCCCGCGCTCATCCTCTTGGATCTGCGGATGCCGATCATGGACGGCTGGTCCTTCGTGCAGCAGTACCGCCGGGCCGCCGCGGTGCCCGCCGCGATCGTCGTGATGAGCGCTGCCGGAGACCTCGCGAGCATCGCGCGGCAGCTCGGCGCGGATGGACACCTCAAGAAGCCGTTCGATCTCGAGGGTCTGTACGGGCTCGTCGCCTCGCAGCTCGATGGGCATCCGCCGACCGGACCGCGCAACGATCGACCCCGCCCTGACCGGCCGTCCTCCGCGCCGTTGAACTGAGGCCGCGCGGAACTGCCGAAGCCTTGGGCATCAGCGAGCTCGCAGACGGCGACCGCCTAGATCGTGATCTCCATGCCCTCGCGGGCCACGATCACCTCGAGGCCGCCACCGTTCGTGTCGGCCGTCGCCTGCGCTTCGACGCCGATGCGATCGAGCGCGTCATCGCTCCGATCAGGGTCGTGGTGGTACAGGATCAGCCGTTTCGCATGCGCCCGCGCCGCGACGTCGAGCGCCGTCGCGACGGTCGAGTGGCCCCACCCGGGCTTGAAGTCGGTGTCGAGGAACTGGCCGTCGTGGATCAGCGTGTCCACGTTCTTCGCGAGGTCGACGACGGGGTTCGGCTCTCCGCTGAACGGGTCTTCGGTGTCGGTCGCGTAGACGATCGATCTCCCATCCGCCTCGATGCGATATGCGAGCGCCGGCGCCGGATGGAAGATCTTCGCTGCGGTCACCTGATAGGGACCGACCGTCCGCTTCGAGCCGCTCGCGACCTCATGCACCTCGAGCTGCACCGGCAAGCCGTCCAGGTCCACCGGGAAGAACGGATCGTCCATCCCCAGACCGAGCAGCTCCCTGAGCGGGCGATGCTGCGTCGGACCGTACAGACGCAGCGTGCTCTTCGGGTCGAACGCCGGACGGAAGAACGGGATGCCCTGGATGTGATCCCAGTGCAGGTGCGAGAGGAAGAGATCGACGGTGAGCGGCGACGTGCCGTTCAGCGTGAGGCCGAGCTCTCGGAGCCCGGTCCCAGCATCGAGGATGAGCAGGTGATCGCTCGCGTCACGCACCTCAACACACGCGGTGTTGCCGCCGTACCGCACCGTGCGGTGACCGGGCGTCGGGATCGAGCCGCGCGTCCCCCAGAAGCGGATCTTCACCTGCTCGCCGCCGGTGCGGCGGCCGCGTCTATCGTCTGGTCGCGCTCGGAGAGGCCGCTCGCGGCCTCGGCGAGACTGCCCATCCCCGCGTCGCCAGGCTTCGGCCACGTGGGTCTCAGCTCGTCGATGGTCCGCTCGAGCTCCGGAAGCGCGCGGTGCACCGCGGCCATCACCCTGGGATCGAGATGCGCGCCGGCCATGCCATCCATGATCTCGATCGTCTTCTCGAGCGAGTACGCCGGCTTGTAATAGCGCGGCGCGGTCAGTGCGTCGAAGACATCCGCGGCCGCGACGATGCGCGCCCCAAGCAGGATCGCGTCCCCGCTCAGGCCCTTCGGATACCCCTTGCCGTCCATGCGCTCGTGGTGCTGCGCCGCGATCTCGGGGACCTCACGCATGTCGGGCGGGAAGACGAGGTAGCTGAGGAACTCCGCGGTCTTCTCGGCGTGGGCCTTCATATACGCGAACTCCGCGTCGTCCAGCTTGCCTGGCTTCTGCAGAAAACGGTCGCGGACGGCGATCTTGCCGTAGTCGTGGAGCAGGGCTCCGGCCTGCAGCCGCTCGAGATCCTCATCCGAGAGCTCAAGCTCCGTACCGATGACCGCCGCGTAGCGGGTGACGCGCTTGCTGTGCCCGGCCGTCTGCTGATCGCGCGCGTCGACCGTCGTTGCGAGCGTCTCGATGAGCGAGAGCCACAAGCGCTTCTGGGCGTTCACGAGCTGCGCATTCTCGACGGCCACCGCCGCCGACGAGGCGAGCGAACCGAGGGTCACCTCGTCCTCCACGGTGAACTCGCCGTCCTTCTTGTTGATCGCTTGGAACACGCCGATGACAGCGCCGTCGTGCCCGGTCATCGCCAGTGTGAGCAGGTTGCGCGTGTGGAACCCGGTGCGCCTGTCGCTCTCCGAATTGAAGCGGGGATCGACGTACGCGTCGGGGATGCTGATGGTCTCGCCGGTCTGCGCCACGGTCCCGGCGATGCCCACGCCGAGCGGGAAGCGGATCTCGCCGACGCCCGTGCCAATCGCCACCCGTGACCAGAACTCCTGCCGCTCCTGGTCGACGATGTAGATCGTCGCGCGCTCGGCACCGACCATCGACACCGTCGAGTCCGCGATGAGCCGCAGCAGTGCATCGAGGTCGGTCACGGTCATGAGCCGGCGGGTGACGTCGAGCAGCGTGTCGAGATCACGACGACCGGCGCCGCGGCGGCGCTCGGCGGCGCGGCGGTCCTCGCTCTCGAAGCCTCGATGGTCCATGCGCTCCGCGCTCCGGCGTTCAGAGATGCGGCGGTCGAACGGCTGCCGGCTCACAAGGCCTGCTCCTGCGGGATCTGCGCGAGCACCGGGCCCACACTCTCGGCGATCCGCTCGAGCAGCATCTGGTCGCGCCGTTCGAACGGGCCGCTCCGCTTGTTCAGCACCTGGAGCACGCCGATCACGGCCCGCCCGGTCGTATCCGTCACCGGGACGACGAGCATGTTGAGGGTGCGGTAGCCGCTGCGCAGGTCGACGTTGCGATCGAAGCGCGGGTCCGCGTACGCGTCTGGCACGTTGATCGTCTCGCCGGTCAGGGCGGCTTGGCCCGCGATGCCGGCACCGAGCGGCAGGCGGATCTCGATGGCGGTCCGCGCGGCGACACGCGACCAGAGCTCCTTCTTCGCCCGATCGACGAAGTACACCGTGCAGCGTTCGGCGTCGGTCGCGTGGGCGCAAAGGTCGATGAGCCCGCGCAGGTACGCTTCCCGATCGCGCTGGACCGCAAGGTGGCTCAGCTTCATGAGCACGAACGCCACCTTGTCGTCGATCACGAGCCGTGCACCACTAGTGGTAGCCCGCGACGGCGGCGGCCGTGATGGGCCGTTCCGGAGCGGGCGCGGGGTTCGGACTCTCGATCGGGCCGATGCTGTTCACCTGGTAGCAGCGCACCGCCTCCCCCTTCGCCCGCACGCCTCGGCCGGAGGCCCTCGGGACGCAATCATGCTAGCGGCTGGCAGCCCTGCGGAGCACGTCACGAAGGACCGCGATCGAACGTCCGTAATCGGCCAGCGACAGGCGCTCGATGGGCGTGTGGTCGTAGCGCGCGTCGCCCGGCCCGTACGCGACCATCGGGCAGCGCCACGCCGGGAGCAGCACGTTCATGTCGCTCGTACCGCTCTTCTCCTTGAACGTGGTCTGACCGCCGACGGCACTGATCGCGCGCGCGAACGCCGTCGCGACGGGGGTCGTGCGCGCGGTGCGTGCTGGTTCTTCCGACGCGATGCGCTCGACCGTGGCTTCGGCGTCGCCGTCGTGATCGTCGGCGATGTCCCGCGCAGCTGCCTCCAGCTCGGCGGTCCCGATGCCCGGAGGGATGCGGTAGCCGACCCGCAGCTCCGCGCGCTCGGTCAGCCCATCCCCGGCCGCCGCATGCATGCCTTCGAGCCGGCAGTCGAGCCGCGCGACGGCCCGCGCCTCCGCGGTGCGCGCGACCGCGGCGTCCTTGATCCGCGTCCAGAGGGCAAGCGCCTCTTCGGACACCGTCGGTCCCGGCGAGGCGCCGTGCCGGGCCTCGCGCACCAGCGTCACGCCGAGGACGAGCCGGCCCTTGTACCCGACGGTCACGCTATCCCAGCCCGACGGCTCCCCGATGACGCACCAATCCGGCGCGGGCAGTGTCGCGCGAAAGCGGGCACCCCTGCTCGTCGGCGATTCTTCCTCAACCGCGCCCACGACCGTAACTTTCAGACCGTCGATCCGCTGCGTCGCTGCGGCGACAAATGCGGCGAGCGGGCCTTTGGCGTCGACAGCGCCGCGGCCGACGAGCTCGCCGTCCTCCACCCGTACCGGGATCTCGCCCGGGACGGTGTCGATATGGCCGAGGAGGACGACGTGGACCGGCCCGTCGCCGATCTCGCCGACGGCGTTCCCCGCGTCATCGATCGACGCCGTGAATCCGCGCTCGCGCATCCGCGCGACGAGCCACTCGACCGCGTCGTGCTCCTGCCGCGACACCGAGGGGATCGCGACGAGCCCACCGACCAGGGCCACGTCTCGGTCAAGCAGCTCGACCTCCGGTCTCGCTGCGTCCTCAGGGCTGGTGGTTCTCGCGCGGCCCGGGGAACCCGGACCTCGCTCCTTCACGACGCGAGTGCCCGCCGGGTGGCGTCGATGACCGCGTCGATCTGCGCGGCGCTGATGAGGAGCGGCGGGAGGTAGCGCACGACGGTCGGGCCCGCGCCGAGCGCGAGCACGCCATGCTCCTGGAGCCCTTTGAGCGTCGGCCCGGCGTTCTCCTTGAGCTCGATCCCCTGGATGAGGCCCAGGCCGCGGACCTCACGCACCTTCGGCGACCCGATCGAAACGAGGCCGTCGTGCAGCTGCGTCCCACGCTCCGCCGCGTTGCGAGCGAGCCCGAGGCGAAGGTGCTCGTCGATCGCAGCGACCGCCGCGGCGCACGCGAGTGGGTTGCCGCCGAAGGTCGTCGAGTGCGAGCGCTTGGGCAGCTCCCCGAGCGCCCGCGAGAACGCGATCGCGCCCATCGGCACGCCGCCGGCGATGGATTTCGCGAGGCAGAGGACGTCGGGCACGATGCCGAACTGCTCGATCGCGAACATCGTGCCGGTGCGCCCGAAGCCGGTCTGCACCTCGTCGACGATGAGAAGCACGCCCCGCGCGCGGCAGAGTCGCGCGGCCTCGGCGATGAACTCGTGAGTGGCCGGGCGTACGCCTCCCTCGCCCTGCACGAGCTCGACGATGAACGCGGATGTCTCCTCCGTGAGCGCTTCCTCGAGGGCCTCCGTCTTGTTGAACGGGATGTGGCTGAAGCCTTCGAGGAGCGGGCCGAAGAGCTCGCGGTATTCCGGGCCCCACGTCGCCGAGAGCGCGCCCATCGTCTTGCCGTGGAACCCCCGCATCGTCGCGACGACCTTGGTCCGCTTCGTTGCGAGCCGCGCGAACTTCAGGGCCCCCTCGACCGCCTCGGTACCGCTGTTGCACAGAAAGATGCGATCGAGCGCGGCCGGCAGGATCCAGGCAAGCCGGTCGTACAGCTCGGCGCGCCGGTCGTTGTAGAAGAGCTCGGTGCAGAACGACAGCGTGCGAGCCTGTTTCGCGAGCGCGTCCGCCACCGCGGTGTTCCCGTGACCCAGGTTCCCCGAGCCCTGCCCGCCGACGCAATCGATGTACTGGTGACCGGTGTCGTCCCACACGAGCGCGCCGTCGCCGCGCACGAGTGCGAGGTCGCGCTTCTGGTACAGCCCGGACGTATGCGCGGTCTCGCGCGGAATGACGTCGCTCATGCGTGGATGACCGTACGCACGCGCGGGTCACCCGTGGCCTTGCGGATCACGACCTCGCCGACGCCGCCCTCGATCGCCTCGCGCGCGGCAAGGATCTTCTTCTTCATCCGGCCCTGGGCGAGTCCCTCCGCCTCATCCAGCGTCGTCTCCGCCACGAGCGACGCCGGGTCGTTCACGTCGCGCAGCAGACCCGCCACGTTCGTGAGGATCAGCAGCGCGTCCGCCTCGATCGCCACGGCGATACGCGCCGCGACCCGATCGCCGTCGACGTTCACCGCTTCGTTCTCCATCGAGAGCGCGAGCGGCGCGATGACCGGCACGCGGCTGGGGGCCATGAGTTGGCGCAGGAGGGGCACATTCACGGCCTTCACCGTGCCGGTGAAGTCGTCGCGGAGGATGACGGTCTTCCCGTCCTTCACCGCGCGCACGACCTTCCGCTCCGCGACAAGGAGCCGGCCCGAGAGACCGGACAGGCCGATCGCGTCGACGCCTCGCGCCTGGAGCTTCTCGACGTAGTGGAAGTTCTCGATCCCGAGGGCGGCCATCGCAAAGAGCTCGAGCGTACGGCGGTCGGTCCGTCGGCTCTGGTGGCCCGACGGCGAGATGATGGTCTCGACCGGATGACCGAACCGCTCCTGCAGCGCATCGGTCTCCGCGGAGGCCCCGTGGACGAGCACGATCTCGTCCGATCGCGCGACGTCGGCGACGAGATCGGCGACGCTGTCGCGGTCCACCCCGGCCGATCCGCCGGCCTTGATGACGGCGCGGAGGGTCATGGATGCAATCCGGGGAACTCGAGCCCCGCGGTCTCGGCGAAGCCGCACGCGACGTTCATCGCCTGCACGCCGTTGCCGGCCGCGCCCTTCATGAGGTTGTCGATGGCGCAGAGAGCCACGACGCGATCGCCACGCGGGTCTAAGGCGAAGCCGACGTCCGCGAAGTTCGAACCCGCGAGGAGCTTCGGCTCGGGGTTGCGGAAGATGCCGGTCCGCTCCTTCACGATCCGGACGAAGGGCTCGTTCGCATACGTGTCGCGGAAGGCGCGCCAGCAGGCTTTGTCGTCGACCGGCGACGTCACCGGCACGTGCGCGGTGGCCAGCACGCCGCGCACGAGCTCGACCGCGGTGACCGAGAGCTGCACGCGCACGCCCAGCTCCTGCTCGACCTCCGCAGTGTGGCGGTGGCCGACGGGCTTGAACGAGCGCACCACGCCGGACCGTTCGGGGTGATGGGAGCCCTCGCCGGGCTCGCGCCCGCCCTCGCTCGAGCCGACCTTGCACTCCACGACGACCGGCCGCGACGGATCGATGAGGCCCGCACGCGCGAGCGGCAGGAGGGCCAGGAGCGTGGCCGTCGCGTTGCAGCCCGCGCCGGTGACGAGCTTCGCCGTCCGGATCTCGTCACGATGGAGCTCCGGGATCCCGTACACCGCCGCGCCGAGCAGCTCCGGATGCGGATGGTCGCCGTCGTACCACTCGCGGTAGCGCGCCGCGTCACGCAGCCGATGATCCGACGACAGATCGATGACGAGCGTTCCGCGCGACCGGAGCTCCGTGAGCCGGTGCGCGCCGTTGGGCAGCGACAGGAACAGGACGTCGCACCCGGTGACCTCGTCGTAGCGCACGAAGTGGAGCGACGAGCGTTTCCGGAGGTTCGGATGGGCGACCGTGACCGGCTTCCCTGCCAGGGACTCGCTGCCCGCGACGATGTCGCCGACCTCGGGGTGGCCGGCGAGCAGCCGCAGGAGCTCACCGCCGGCGTAGCCACCGGCGCCGATGACGCCGACCTTCATCAGCGTTCGGCGACTTTGAGGGCGTAGTCGACGACCCGACCGGGGATGTTCACGCCGGTCGTGTCGATGGAGTTGCGGAACTCCATCGTGTAATTCACCTCGTTCACGAGGAGCCCTTCCTGGCCCTCGAAGACGTCGATCGCGACGACGCCTCCACCCACGGCCTTCGCGGCGCGGACGCAGAGGTCGTCGAGCTCAGGAGTGACCTCGCATTTCGTCGCCTTGCCGCCGCGCGCCGTGTTCGTGATCCAGTGGTCGGAGTAGCGGTAGATCGCGCCGATGGTCTCGTCGCCGACGACGAACGCGCGGATGTCCCGGCCGGGCTTCGACACGTACTCCTGGATGTAATAGATGGAGTGGATGTACGTGCCGAGGACGTCCTTGTGCTCGAGGATGGACTCCGCGGCGTCGCGATCGTTCACCTTCGAGAGGAGGCGACCCCACGAGCCGACGAGCGGCTTCAGCACGGCCGGGTAGCCGAGCTCCTCGACCGCGGCGAGGGCGGCCTCGGGCGTGAACGCGAGACGCGTCCGCGGTGACGGCACGCCGTCGCGGATGAGCCGCATCGTGGTGAGGAGCTTGTTCCCACAGACGTCGGCGACCTCGAACGTATTCACGGTCGGGATGCCCCACATCTCGAGCACCGAGAGGGCGTACAGCGCGCGCGAATGCTGGATGCAGCGCTCGAGGACCACGTCGACGCCCAGCTCCGGCTTCTTCTCGAGCGCAAGGACGAGCTCGCGGTCGTCGATGACTTTCGTGGCGACGCCACGCCGCTCGAGCTCTTCGAGGAGGAGCTTCTCCTCAACGCGTACCCGCGAGAGGAGCACACCGACGGTGCGGTTACTCACCCCAGTCTTCTTCGGCCTCCGGTGCCAACGCGAGCGCGAGCGGCGCGGTGGCGGTCACCTCGAGCTCCGCGCCGCAGTCCGGGCACGAAACGATCTCGCCCTTCACGGCGTCGGCACCCACGGAGACGTTGCCGTCGCACTCGGGGCATTTGCTTGTCGCGGGCATCCGACCCGTTACCTCCCTCAGCTGATGAGGGAACTTTAGCTGAGCCGACCCCGCGCGCGAGCCTTGTCGGCGTACATGCGCTCGTCCGCTTTCGCGATGAGCTAATCCGCGAGCAGGCCGTCGTCCGGGAACGCGGCGATCCCGAACGAAACGCGGGGCAGCGTGTGTGGCATGCCGCCCCACCTGTAGGTCTGCTCGGGGAGCTCGTGGCTCGAGCGCGTCACGAGGGCGCGCGCCGCGTCGATCCCGGTGCGAGCGAGGAGCAGCACGAACTCGTCACCGCCGAAGCGGGCCACCACGTCCTCGGCTCGCGCGGTCGTGCGAAGGGTCGTGCCGACCGAGCGGAGCACCGAGTCGCCGACGAGATGGCCGGCCGTGTCATTCACCGCCTTCAGACCGTCGACGTCGCACAGGATGACGCAGAAGGCGTCGCCGTGACGCCGGGCCTCGGCCGTCTCGGCCTCGAGCCGCTCGACGAGGACGGCCGTCCTCGTGTCATTCGCGATCTCCGCGCAGGTCGCGTTTGCCGACTCGTGCTCCAACCTCAGCCGTGCCGCGCCGGCGCCAACCGGTCCGGGTCCGGTCATCAAGGGGAACTGGGTCTGGCTTCCCAGCATCGGCGTGCCGCTCGACGCGTGGGGCTTCGCGCCGCCCGGTACGGTCGACTCGACGGGCTTCGGGTTCCCCGGGGCGAATGGCAACTACACCAACGGCGGAACTTCGTCGCTGCTCGGCATGAGCGCGAACTGCCCTCCAGGCGCCAACACGAATCGGCAGACAACGCAGGGCATTCAGTCGGGCTGCCAATAGCGCTGACCTTCGGCTGCTAAGACGAATTGGGGCGGCCCGTTTGGGCCGCCCCTCTTGTTCCCTTCGATCGGGCCGGAGTGGCTAACGCGGATTTCGCGCTCGAGTTAGGGCGCCGGGCTCGTCGAACGGCCTCCCCTGGGCGAGTGACCAAGCGCGGGCGTGCCCAAGGTTCAATGCCGCTGTGAGCGCCATTATCGAACACCTCTGTGCCAGCCAAGCGCACCAAATACCGGAAGATGTCGCCGACCCAGTGATCGGGTACGCCGGTAGCTCGGCCTATTGCCCTGCGGGCGCGGCCGAGGGACACGACTGGCGCGCGACCGGGGGCCGGACGCTCGCGACGGTCCGCGAGTGGCTGGGGCGGCCGGCCACGATCGAACGGGACGACGACGCGAAACTGCTGAAGAGCGGTGTTGGCGGATGAGGTTCGGACGGAAGTCAGCTGAGGCGCCGCTGATGGCCAGCTCGCCCCAGGTCGCGGACGACGGGAGCATCCCATTGATCGACGCTGAAGGGCGTGGCTTCGATCTGCTGCGCTCGATCGACCTCGGCCACAGCCTCTGGCGGACGAGCGTCCCGGCTGACCTTGACCAGCTCGGCCGCCGCCAGATGGTCGTTGTGACTGCCTACAGCCCTGAGGACATCGAGTTATCCCGACCGCTGATGCAACGGTTCATGACGATCGTGCTCGCGATGGGACTGGGGCCTCGGTACGCATCCCGAGCGCTCACCCTCGGCGCGGTCGGATACGTCGACGCGAGCACGGACGAAGGCGCCATCCGGGGCGTGTTCAGCGACGCTGTCGCACGGGTTCGCATCCGACGTCTTCGAGAGGCCGCTGCCTAGGTTCGCTAGTGTTCAGGTCGGCGGCGCACTTCGGACCGCGAAGTTAGAAAGGGTGAGCGCACTATTCCGCCCACGGAGGGCAGGACTATTCCGGTCGGAAACAGTCTCATTCGACGTGTCTGCATCGCCGAGGAACACCTCATACATTTCAGCGAGGCGAAGATCACGACTTCGACCGTCTCGATCCTCGACGCCGAGTGGGTGTATTGCTGCGCCGGCATGGCGCTGGCCGGCCATCGGTGGGCGACCTTCGGTGAAGGCGTCACTATTGCGGACGCCGCTCGATTCGCAGCTCAGCGCGCGAAGGCGAGGTTTCCGTTGCCCTAGGTGTGATTCCACGTCGTTTTTGAGACTCGTCGACGAGCGTGGCCGATGGCGTCGATATCCTCGTCGCGGGGGAGCGGGGAGGGATCTCGATCGCCCTCCCGGTGACCACCGCGGTGGACGTGGGCCGGATCTTCCAGGCAGCACGGATGCGTCACGGCACGCCCGCGGCGGTGCTGACCGACAACGGCTGCATCTTCACCGCCGAGCACCGCGGCGGCAAAGCGGTGCTGCAGACCGAGCTCGAGCGCCTGGGCGTGCGGCTCAAGCATTCCCACCCGTACCACCCCCAGACCTGCGGCAAGGTCGAGCGGTTCCACCAGGCCCAGAAGAAGTACCTGGCCAAGCAGCCCGCCGCAACGTCGCTCGAAGCGCTGCAGGCTCATGTCGACCGCTTCGCGGCTCACTACAACACCCAGCGGCCGCACCGCGCACTCGGCCGACGGACGCCGCAGGAGATCTACGACGCGAAGCTCAAGGCCCGACCCTCCGCTGCGCCTGCGACCCACTTCCGGGTCCGCTACGACAAGGACGACGGGCATGGCTCGCTGACCCTGCGCTACGACTCCAAGCTGCACCACATCGGGATAGGCGCACGGCATCGGAATCGCGCGGTGGTGATGCTCATCGCCGATCGCGACATCCGCGTGGTCACGGCAGAGGACGGCGACCTGCTAGGTCACTTGACGCTCGATCCGAATCGCGACTACCAGCGGCAGTCGGCGTGAACGCTGTCTACGATGTCTTGAGACATCTGTCTCCGATGTCTTGACATGACACGGTGAGCCAGGAGGGATTCGAACCCACGACCAAGGGATTAAGAGTCCCCTGCTCTACCGCTGAGCTACTGGCCCGACTGATTTTGTTGGTTTTTCTCATGATAGTGAGCCGGGTGACTGTCTTCCGAGACCGGGTGATGTTCATGGGGTGACTACACCGCCTTCTTGCCGTAGATCATCGAGAACGCCGGCCGCGCCATCTTGGCGAGCTCATCATCGGTGAGCCGCCCGGCGTACCGCTCGGTGACCTTCGGGTTCTTGTGCCCGGCCAGATGCATGGTCGTGTAGAGATCCGTCCCCGCGCGGAGCCAGTTCGTGATCGCGGTGTTCCGTGTGCGGTGGATCTTGAAGTCGACCTCCGCAGGCAGGTGTGCGCGGAGCCGGCGGAAGATCGCGGAGAAGCCGTAGTACGTGAGGGGCTCGCCGTGGCGGTTGAGGAACAGCGGACCCGGCTGCTGGGATGGTCGGTGGTCGGCGACGTACGACTCGACGAAGACGATCGCCTTCGGATCGACGGGGACCGTGCGGACCGCGGCCTCGGTCTTCGCCGCGCGATCGCGGACGTAGACGAAGCCGCGGCGGATGTCGAAGTCATCGGGCCACTGGATGCTGCGGAGCTCGTTCAGGCGAAGGCCCGTCGCAAGTGCGAGCACGACGATCGCGACGTCACGCTCGCCGCACCCCGACTGCTCGGCCGTGCGCATGATGAGCGGGACGTCGACGTCCTTGAACGGCTTGCGTCGCGTGTTGGGCTGCGGTGAGACTTTCACGCCGCGAGCGGGTTGACAGAGAGGATCTTCGCCTGGACCAGCCACTCGGCGAAGATCGTGACCGAGCGGTCGTCGTGGTGCGCGAGGAACGGCCGTTTGCGGCGGACCGCCAAAGTTCGCTTTTGATCCGGTCCCGCGCGAGGGAGGGCATGCCACACGCGACGTACGCCGGATCGCTGCTTCCCAGACATTTCCGCCACCTTGCGCCGTGCCCGCGAAAAAGCGAACCTGACTCACCAGGCCAGGTCGGTGACAGGAGACGTACGCGACCGCAGAATCGCACGTATGGGCCGTTTGAATGCATTCGTGCGGTCGCCGGCCATCCGCCGCGAGCTACCGCTTCTCGTAGGTCTCCTGTTCGGGGCGTTACTTCTGGTGGGGGTCGGTGCGATCGACAAACGCAGCGACGAAGTCCTGGGAAGTGACTTTTCCGGATTCTGGGCCGGCGCCCGGACCGTCCTCGAGGGTCGCGATGTCTATGACGGCGTCGCGTTCCGTGACGCCACGCTCCGCCTCGGCACCCAGGTGCCCGACCGAGATGTGTTCACGTATCCGCCCTACGTCACAGCGTTTCTCCTTCCGTTCGCTCTTCTGCCGCTGTCATCTGCCGCGGCCCTGTGGACCGTTGGCGGCCTTCTCGCCACCGTCGTTGGGCTCCGAGCCCTGCTGCACACCTACATGCCCGCAATGCCGTCGGCCCATGTGCTCGTCGGATTTCTCGCACTCGGTTCGCAGTCGGCGGTCCTCACATTTGTCGGCGGACAGTGGTCGTTTTGGCTGATAGGCGCGTGGTCGGCGGTAGCGGTCGGCCTGCGTGGGGCCGGTCAAGGCCGCGCTGGCGCGGCGGCTGCCCTGCTCTTGGTAAAGCCGCAGCTCGCCGTCCTCGGCCTCCTCGGCGTTGCCCGCCGGGTCAGCGATCCATGTCGGCCGCGGTTTTTGCTTGGATTCGTCGTCGCGATCGTTGGTCTCGGCGCCATGTCCCTCTACGGCGGCCTCAATCCGTGGGTGGAGTGGATGGTATCCGTCCCCGCCGCACGGAGTGCCGAGCCGCGCGTGACGACCTTGCCCGCGGCCCTATTTGATTTGATCGGTGCAGCGGGCCCGCTCACTAGCCTCGTGCTCCTGTTGGTTGCGGTTGGGTTCGTATGGAAGTTTTCGGACGAAGACGCCTCGTTCGCGCTCTGGCTCGCCGTCTCGTTGACGTTCGCTATCTATTCGCGCTCGTACGACCACTTGCAGCTGCTTGTACCGTTGGTCATTGGTGCGAGCGCCGTCATGCGCCGTTCACGACGAGCCGCGTTCTGGCTCATGTTCGCGGGGACGCTCGTGCTCGTCGCTGGTGGCTGGGTGCTCTTCCAGGTCGTGGCACCCGCGCGTCAGTCGGAGAGCTTTGGAGCGTTCGTCCCGGCGGGCATCCTCCTGCTCCTGATGGCATTCCTCTGGTCCGCGAGAAACTTGAACGTGCAGCGGCCATGTCAAGCAGCGGTATCGCGGGATCGCCAGAGAACTCAATGACCCGCGCCAGGATCCCAACCGCTGGAAGGAGAACGACAGCCAAGGGCACAGCCCGAACCAACACATCAAACCGATCCGCGCTTGTCGCCGATGGTTGCCGGGTCGCGTCGAGCACGCACCCAGCCTATCTCCCAACCTACCTCTGAAGGCCAATGGTTACGCGGTCCGTGAGCATGGCCAGTGCGGGACCGGTCATCAAAGTTCTGGCGCGTTTGCGTCTATGCCGAGGGCCGGAGTTGAACCGGCGACACATGGTTCTTCAGACCACGCGCCGAACCCCTACGGGCCGGACATCTCCGAAATCGTCGCCTTGATCAGCCGCGCAATCTCGCCTGGGTCGTAGGTCCGGGTCACCGGGAAGCGGAGCGCGGGTAGCCCGGAGAGCCAGAAGAACCCCAGCGTCCGTCGCGCGCGTTCTGCGTAGAGCGGCACGGGTGACCGGGTGATTGCCGACGAGGGTGACGATGGAGCGCGCCCGCCCTCGTAAATTTGCTGAGGAAACTCGGAGACCTCGCGTACTCGGCGTCGGAAGCGAGCCGGGTGATTAAGAGTCCCCTCCTCTACCGCTGAGCTACTGGCCCGCGGACTAAGGGTACCGAAGGCGGCATCGCCGCGGTTATCCACCGCGGCGATGTTGGTCCGCTCGGCGAGCGCTCGGGCGCTACGTCCCGATCGTTACGACGCGCCGATCTTGAAGATCTTCGTCCCGCACACCGGGCACATGCCCTGGGTCGCGGGCCGACCGTTCTTCATCGTGATCTGCTTCGCGTCCTTGATCTCCCGCGAGGCCTTGCACTTCACGCAATATCCGGTAGCCACCGGTCACCTCCACGCGCGGATCTCGACGCGACGCCTTAGGGGAACGCACCCCTCCCAAGGCGGCGGGTATCGTACCCCCCACCCTATTCGACGCCCGAAAGCCACAAAACCCCGCCACAGGGGCGGGGCTTCGTGGTGAGGAAGGGAAGGGTTGGGAAGTCTTATTCGTTCGCCTGGCTGGGGTGCAAGCCGCGTGCCAGGCGCGCAGAGGGGATGACCAAGTGCGCGCCGAGCTGCTCTCCATCGGCACAGAGCTCCTGCTGGGCCAGATCGTGGACACGAATTCCGCCTATTTGGCCGGTCGGCTCGCGAATCAGGGCATCGATCTCCTGTACATGTCCACGGTCGGCGACAACCTCGCGCGGGCGACGGAGACCGTGCGCCGCGCGGCGGAGCGGAGCGATCTGGTCGTGTGCACCGGCGGCCTCGGGCCGACGGAGGATGACCTCACCCGCGAGGCGATCGCCGCAGCGCTTGGCGAAACGCCTGCGGTCGATCCCGTCCTCGAGGCCGCGCTCGAGGCTTGGTTCGCCGGACGCGGCGGGCCGATGCCGGACCGGAACCGGAAGCAAGCGTGGCTCATCCCGTCCGCGCGAGCGCTGCCGAATCCGCTCGGGACCGCGCCCGGGTGGGACGTGCGTCGCGGGTCGGCGCGGATCATCGCGATGCCCGGCGTGCCGCGCGAGATGACGCGGATGTGGGAGGTGGAGGTCGAGCCGACCCTCGGCGAAGGCAGCGTCCTCCGCTCACGGACGCTGAAGCTCCTCGGGATCGGCGAGTCGAGCGTCGAGGAGGCCCTCGACGAGCTCGTGCGTTCGACCGCACCGACGGTCGCCACGTATGCGAAGAACGACGGCGTCCACGTGCGGATCACCGACAAGGGCGCGGACGCGCCGAGCGTCATGCGCCGCATCGAGCGGATGGATCGCACGATCCGCGAGCGGATCGGGCAGCACGTATGGGGCGCGGATGACGACACGCTGGGCAGCGTCGTCGGGCGCGCGTTGACCGACCGAGGCTGGCGGCTCGCGATCGCCGAGGCCGTCACCGGCGGGGAGATCGCGCGCGCCCTGACCGAGACCGAAGGCAGCGCCGCGTGGCTCGCGGGTGCAGTCGTGCTCCCCGGAGCGGACGACCGGTCGCTCGAGACGTGGGCCACCCAGCTCGGCGCTGACGTGATCTGCATCGCGCCGTCCGGCGCGGCCGAGACGTCGCTCCTGGTCCGCACCCCCGAACGAGACGCGCGGCGCCTGACGGTGCGCTACCGCTCGGCGAGCGAGGGGCGCCGGCGCGCGACACTCGCCGCGCTCGATCTCATCCGGCGCGCGCTCGTCGAGCCGTGAAGAGGACGAGGTGGCGCGTGGGCAGCGGCGATGCCATCACGCGCCGCGGCGCATCCTGGTTCAGCGACGGGTCGGGCTGGGGCTCGGGGTCCGGAATGTCGCGCGCTTCGCCTTCTCGGCGGCCCGGAGCGCCCGTTGCGCCGCTTCCTTGGCCCGCTCCGCGGACTGACGCGCGGCGCTCACATTCGCGGGTGCGGTCTGCGCCGTGCGGACCGTGGGGGTCGCAGTCGTTCGATCCGTCGCCGGTGCGGACCCTCGTGCGCTCGGCCGGGCCGACGCGCTTCCGATCGGCCGTGGGCTCGAGGTAGCGGTATCGGCGTCGGTGCGCTCGGGGTCGGCAAGGTTCGCGCGATCGTCGGCGACGGACCAGAGCTTCGCGGTGATGGCCACGGCCTGATCGGCGATGCGCGTCGCCGGCGACACCGTGCTCGGTGCGGCCGTCGCGCTGACCGTCGCGAGTACCTCCGCGGTCGACGCGGTGCGCGGATCCGCGGCAAGCCTCGTCGCGGTGTCCGCGACCCGCTGCTGGCTCAGGGTGATCGACGTCTGCAGCTGGCTGACGAGCGCGGCGGTCCCGGGATCGCTCGTCTCGACGCTCGCGAGATCGGCGGCGGCGTCGGCCAGCGAGCTTCCGTAATCGGCCGTGGCGATGATCGCATCGTCCTCGCGGCCGCTGCTCGCAAGACGCTCGGCCTCATCGAGGCGGTGCTCCGCGATGGACATCTCGACGCACGCGCGATCCTCGGCGCTCACCGCGATCGCGAGCCGGAGCTGCTCGCCCGCCAGCTTGAACGCATAGAGCGGCTCGTCGGGGAGCGAGTCCGCACTTGCCACGGTCGCGCCGCCGAGCAGGCCGGCGATGAGGACGACGATGACGAGCGCCCGTACGAGCATCGGGGCGGGCATGCCGATGATGGCGAAGATGCCATACGCGCGTTCGGCCGCCGTCGGCCTGGCCGGTGCCAGCGCCGCGAGGACGGTGTTCCGCATCCGGATCCGGCTGACGGGATCGACACGGAACTCGCGCTCGCGGAGGCGGAGGGCCACGGCGACGGCTTCCCGCAGGATCGGGTCGCGGATCTCCTCGAGGCGCCGCACCCCGCGGGCCACCGCCTCCAGGTTCTCCGTGAAATCGGTCCGTCGGCCACGTCCGCTCACCAGACCTACTAACGGCCCGGCTGGCCGCTCCGCTACGCCGCCTGGAGGAGGGATGAAATACGCCAAAAACGGGTGCCGGGACGGCAGTTAGCGGACCGGGCCACCCCAGACGGGCACGTAGTGACTGATGAACGTTTGGTCGTGGATGACCGTGTCCCCCTCCCAGACGGTCCAACTGCGCGCAACGTCGCGGCCCTGGACGACCGCGCCCGGCAGGTACGCGGGGTCGGCCGGCTGGTCGGGCGCCGGGTTCTTGAAGTTCCATTGCACCGGGTCGCCGATCACGACGCGCCGGCCGGTCGGGACACTGATGAGATCGAAGCTTAGCGCGGCAGCGTACGGGTAGGCCTTGATGAGGACGGGGTATTGGGTGTCGTTCTTCCACTGGAAGTCGACTCCCGGCTCGAAGACCGCGGCGTCGAAGCCGAGCGGGTAGCGGTCGATGTAGTAGCCGTGGGCGTGCCGCTCGAGGATCTCGTAGCCGGCATGCGCGACCGCGTTGAAGAGTGTCGTCGAGACCTGGCAGAGCCCACCACCGATGACGTTCTCGTCGGACCTGCCGTCGATGATCGCCCCCGCGAACGTGTACCCCCGCTCGACCGTGACCGGCCCGAGCAGGTTCCAGAAGCTGAACGACTCGCCGGGCGCGAGGACCAGGTCGTTGAACTGCAACGCGCCGGTCGTGATGTTCGTGTGGCGCGCGGCGCTCGCCGGGTACGTCGTCGTGAAGGTCGCGACCTGGGTCATCTGTGGCGCGTACTGCGTCGCCTGATCGGTCGTGAACACCGGCGTGTCGACGACGAACGACGGCGCGATCTCCCGCGGTGCGGTCACGGGCGTGAACAGGCGCTGCAGCACGTCTGTGACGAGCCGGGGCTGATCGATCTTGACCCCGTCGACGGCCGGCACGACGACGAGCGTCCCGTCGGGCTGGACGGCGTACGTCGCGTTCTTGGCCGGGTGATCCAGCAGGGCCGCGAGACCGCCGACCCACTGCGCGACGCGCGTCTCGTCGAGCCGCACGTGATACGCGTAGCGGACCGCCGGCACTGTCGCGCCGGTCGGGATCGCGTCGAGCTCGCCCGGGGCGGCCACGCCCTTCTCGATGACGAGCAGTGTCGCGAGCCCAGCGGCGTCCTCGCTCACGGTGCTGTCGCCCGCCGTGATCAGGAGTGCCGTTGTCGCGGCGGTCGCCTTCGCCGCCGCGTCACGGAGCGCATGTGCATCGATCGACGGGTAGGTCTCGTGGACCCGGAGCTCGACCGAGCGATCGCCGAGCGTGCCAGGCGCCACGAGCGCGCCGCGAAGCGCGACGAGGTCGGTCTCGCGTCCGATGACCGACGGGATCACGTCGAGGCCGCGGTACGTCGCGACGAGCGATCCGTCCACCACCGGCCGATCGATCGCCGCGGAGATCGAGTCGGCCCACCCGTCAACAGTCGCGTTGTCGGCGCGCATCTCGAACGGCAGGTTCGCGTGGCCCCGCAGGGCGTTCACCCACGCGGCGAGCCGCTGCGGAGCCGAGCCGGTGTGTCCGTACGCGAGCGCATCGGTCACCGCACCGTCGATGTCAGGCTCGATCCCGAGCGCCCCATTCGTGCTGGTCCAGCTGAGCCCCTCGGGACCGCGGACGACGACGCTCGCGGCGGCCCACGGCCGCGCAACTTCTTGCGCCAGGCGTTCACGCAGCTCGGATGCCGGCAGGGTGCCGACCTCGACGCCCGCGACGCTCACCCGCGGCAGTGCACGATCGGCGAACGCCGCATCCACGCCGAAGGCGAGGAGGCAGAGCGCGAGCACCGCGAGCAGCGGGACCAGGAGGCGCCGCCAACGGACGCCGGCCGCCGCAGAGGTCCCGACGCGCTTCGCGATGACCGCCACGGTGACGCCTCCATTGCGATGCGTGGTCCACTCGTTGCGCCGAGCGGGACAGCGCTCGCATATCGACGCATCGATCATGCGGGCGGTTCCCGTATCGCGCGTCACCCTTACGGATGGCATAAGTCGTACCGCCAGCCTTACGACCGACCGGCCGTCTGGACCGTTACCCGAGTGATACAAAACGCGAGCTTCAGGCGAGACAAATGACCGGCACGCCGCAGCACTTCGAGACGCCCGCGGCGGAGCTCGCGCGTGCGCCGACTGCTGGGAAGTGTCGAGCGCGTTCGGCGGGGTACGACCTGGGAGCGGGAAGTGAGTTGGCCACGCGCGCGAGGTCTAAACGCGCGGTGATCGCGGCTGACAGGCGCCTCAGGAGCGAGCGACCACCAGCCTTGAACGGTTCGGCGAGGCGCGGAGGCGAACGCCGACGCGACGAGCGGATTGATAAAGAACGGCCCGGCGGTCCAGGGGAGCAGGAACCGCCGGGCCGAAAGGCGTACTGGCCGACGGGCGGGCCGGCCAGGGCCTGACTCAGTGAGGGGGTGCTAGCTGCACCCCGTGGTGTCGCCACAGTTCTCGCACTTGTGGCAGGTGCCGTTGCGAACGGTCAGCCAGCCGCAGCGCGGGCAGGGCGGTGCGTCGGGAGTGGAATTCATGCGACGCGGAGTGGTGCTGTTCGAGCGCGCCGGCTCCGTCCGGGTCGGGTCTTGGGTCGAGGCGGTCGGCATGGCCATCGAGACGGCCTTGCTGAGGAGCTCGAGCTGCGGCGCCGGATCGACGATCTCGCTCGTGCGGACCAGCCCGAGGGCGAGCTTGTCGTCGGCCGAGAGGAAGCGGTAGCCGATCCAGCGAAAGACGTAGTCGACGATCGACTTCGCGAAGCCGAGCTCGGAGTTACCGGTCCAGCCTGATGGCTCGAACCGCATGTGCGCGAATTTCTCGACAAGGTGCGCGAGCGGGACGCCGTACTGGAGCGACAGCGAGATGCTCGTGGCGAAGGCGTCCATCATGCCGGACAGCGTCGAGCCTTCCTTCGCCATGGTGACGAAGAGCTCGCCTGGCGTGTTGTCCTCGAACAGGCCAACGGTGATGTACCCCTCGTGCCCCTCGATCGTGAACTTGTGGGTGAGCGAGGCGCGGGTGTCGTGCAGCCGGCGGCGGGGGCGCGCCACGACGACCGTCTCGGTCACCGCGGCGGCGGCCCCCTTCTTCGGGTTGGAGGTCTCCTTGCCGGTCGAGACCGGCTGGACCTTCTTGCTGCCGTCGCGGTAGATGGCGATCGCCTTCACACCGTGCTTCCATGCTTCAACGTACGCGTCCATCACGTCCTCGACGGTCGCGGTCTCGGGGAGATTGACCGTGTTGTGATTCACGATCCCATTGCCGACGAACGCATGGGTGACCGGCACCGAGACGTCAAAGACCTCTTGCACACCAGCGACTTGGACCCGAACGATCGGGCTGAAGTGAAGATTCCGTTCGAGGACAACGGCCAGTTCCGCGGGCAGTTCGACGCCTGGAAGGGCAGCGATCCGCTCGATCGACGCACGACTGACCAAGGCAGTGCGGGTGTCCTTTAGGTAGCTAAACCGGCGAGCCACGCCTGTTCCACGACCCGAGCGCCCACTCCGGCCCTTCGGGAGGAGGTCATAGAGATCGCGTCCACTCGCTCCCGGGACGACATCCGCGGTGCTCTCACCGAACTCGGCGGCTGCGATCTCGGCTGCGCGCGACCGCTTGTGAGCCTCCGGGAACGCGAGCATCTTGACGAATGCCTGCGCGTGCTGCCCAGACGCGTACACCTCGTCGAAGGACTTGTCGTATTTGGCGTTGTACTTGGTGATACGGCTGTGCACGACGCCCAAATTGGTGAGTACCGCTTGGAGTTCATCAAGCATTGAGGACGAGTCCAGGCAGATGGCCCACTTCGCCACGTCGGATGGCAGGTAGCTGTCCAGGCTCAGTCCACTGAGGAAGGCGAGCACCCCGGAGCGAGGGGATCTAAGGACAACACCAGGGATTCGCTTGTTCGAGGCACGTTCGCCACACCCGAGGAACGTGAACAACTCGATCAACGTCTTGGATGACAACTCCACACACGGGCAGCGATCAGGCTCCCGAGCTACGCGCGCCGATACACCGAAGACACTCTCGCTCAGGGCGACGAGCCGTGCGATGACCTCCTCATTGGCGTTGGAGATGTGGATCGTCCAGTTGGAGCGAGTCACATGCCCCTCCGCGGCGTATGCGCCGAGGAAGAAGGCCAGATCATCGGTCATCGCGGAAGGGACCCGGACGGACTTTTGCGAACCGTGCGCCTCGGATGGCTGGAAGCTGGACAATGACGCGGGTACGCTCGCCCAAACGTCCTCGCCGTACTGAGTGGCGACATGGTCCCCCGGCTTCAACTCATCGAGACGACGCCAAACCAGACCCTCGTCCATGTCTGCGATGAGCAGACGGTGGTTGGGCGTTCCGGTCACCCGATGGCCTGATCGCAGTCGGACCTCCATGACCTCGCGAGGACCTCCGTAGTAGAAAGCATCGCTCGCGCGCATTCCATCGAGTGAGACAAGGTTCAGATCGATGCTGCGGAAGCTGTTCGGGTCCTGTCCCGAGTACAGGTCGCCGATGCGAACGAGCCCTTGGGCCGTCGAAAGCAACGTATCCGCGATCACGCACTTCGAGATCGCACCGGAGATGAACGGCTGGACCGAGCCCATCATCTTGATGTGGCCCAGGTGCGAGATCGTCCGTGTGCCGTTCTGCGGCTTGAACGCGCAGTCGAAGATCGCGAGGTGCCGCTCCGCGAGCTCGGGCGCACCCTCGATCGTCCCGGTGGACTCGATGTGGGCGGTGATCGCGCTGACCTGACTCTCGGTGTAGCCGAGCTTCGACAGGGCGGAAGGGACGGTCTGGTTGACGAGCTTCAGCATCCCGCCGCCGACGAGCTTCTTGTACTTCACGAGCGCGATGTCCGGCTCAACGCCCGTCGTGTCGCAATCCATCATGAAGCTGATCGTCCCGGTGGGGGCGAGCACGCTCGCTTGGGCGTTGCGGAAGCCGTTCAGCTTGCCGATGGCGACCGCGTCATCCCAGGCCTGGCGCGCCGTGCCGAGCAGGTCGGAGGGGACGATCTCCTCACGGATCCGGTACGCGTGCAGGCGGTGCATCTCCATGACCCGGTCGTGGCCGACCTGGTTCTTCGCGTAGTTGTCGTAAGGACCGACGACACCGGCTAGGCGCGCTGACTGCGCGTACGACTCGCCGGTCATGAGCGCGGTGATCGCGGCCGCGTACCCCCGACCCTCATCGGAGTCGTACGCCAGGCCGCGGTCCATGAGCAGGGCGCCCAGGTTGGCGTAGCCCATCCCAAGCTCGCGGTTCGCGTGCGCGTTCAGGGTGATCTTCGCGGTCGGGTACTCGGTCGAGCCAACGAGGATCTCCTGCGCCGTGAACACGAGGTCGATGGCACGGGTGAACCGCTCGCTGTCGAACTCGCCGTCCTCGCGCCGGAACCGCATGAGGTTCAGGCTCGCGAGGTTGCAGGCGGTGTCGTCCAGGCTCATGTACTCGCTGCAGTTGGCCACGACGAAACCGTCGACCAGGTACGAATGGTGCAGCGGCTCGTTCAGGTTGTAGACGACAGCCTGTCCATCATCCTCACGAGTCTCTAGATGCGTGTAGGCCTTCGTCCGGTAACGCTCGCAGTCGCCGAGCAGGCGCGCGAGCGCCGCCTGCTTGCGGGGCGAGGAGAACCCGATCGACGCCTCGAAGCGTTCGATGTCCGTGCCGGTGATGCGCAGGTCGAATCCGTCCGAGCCGACGTAGGTGACCGCAGTGCCGTCCTTCCGGACATAGGAGAAGCTCGCTGTGTCGTTCGGCGTGACGCGGTAGATGCGGCCACGGATGCCGAATGCGCTAAGCAGCCGCTGAACGTCCTTCAGGAGTCGCTCGCTGTGACTGCCGAGGCCGACGTAACGATTGGCCTTGCGGTCCTCGACTCGCGATATGCAGCCATCCGCGCCATAGAGGCCGCGGAGGAATGCGGCCTGGACATCCACCGGAGCGGTGAATACCGCGGCTGGGACGTGCTTGCTCGGCGACCGATCGGACGTCACGCCGATCCCGCGGAAGAGCTCGCGTACCGCTTCGCTGCCGACGCGGAGCTGGTCGGTGTCATTGTCCATCTGGATGCGCGTGACTCCTCCAACGAGCTCGGTGAGGAGGCCCTCGTGGGACGCGAGCAAGCCATCGCCGATGTCCTCCTGGCCGTAGACCCAGGCGGTGGTGTCCTCGGTCAGCGAGCCGTCCCCGATCAGGTGCCCGGTCAGCTCCGCGAGCCCCTCGGACCAGCGGTCCGGCAGCTCGCGATAGACCGTCGCGGTACCGTTGCGCTTCCGCGAGACCGCCAACCGCTCGACCTTGACCGGAAGCCTCCATGACGCCTCTTCGGCCGGCGTCGGGCTGTCGTTGAGCAGGACCTCGTCATCCGTGGTCAGGGCCTGCGCCTCGACCCACCCGCGCTTCGTCCAGATGCGGTGGTTCGGGGTGCAGCGCAGGTCCGCGCCGTTCGAGAACCGGAGGCGCACGATGCGTGAGATCCCGTTCTGCATCACCGCGAGCGGCAATGACGAGACGACGCCATCTGCCGCGACCGGCGCGGTCGCTTGGTGCGTGTAGACGGCGATGTCCTCGCCTGCCTTCGTGCGCTCGAACAGATCGGCGATCGGAAGGAGGCCGACGGTCGTGTGCACGCGCGCGTCCCCGGGGAAGCACGGATTTGATCCATTGATGCGCCCGCTCGCCGGGCGGGTGTGCCAGTCGTTGATCGTCGTGTCGAACTGCATGCCCGGATCGCCGCAGGCCCACGCAGCCTCGGAGAGCTCGCGCAGGAGCTGGCGGGCCTTGATGGTCTCGAGGGTCTCGCCGGAGCTCACCGCCTTGAGGTCCCAGTCCTCCTCCGAGATGGCGGCGCGCATGAAGTCGTCGGTGGCCCGCACCGAGTTGTTGGCGTTCTGGAACTGGATGGACTGCCAGGCCTCGCCGTTCAGGCCCATGTCGTAGCCCTGCTCGCCGAGCGCCCAGGCCTTCTGCTCTTCCTTCGCCTTGCACCAGATGAACTCGCGCACGTCCGGGTGGTCGCTGTTGAGCACGACCATCTTCGCCGCGCG
>DHJC01000054.1:35512-73539 GCA_002404155.1 Chloroflexi bacterium UBA4730
ACCATCTTCGCCGCGCGCCGCGTCGTACCACCGGACTTGATCGAGCCCGCGACGGAGTCGGCGGCCCGCATGAACGACAGGGGCCCGGAAGCGAGCCCGCCGCCGGAGAGGTGCTCCTTGCTCGAGCGGATCGTCGAGACGTTGATGCCCGATCCGGAGCCGCCCTTGAAGATGACGCCTTCGGTCTTGAACCAGTCGAGGATGGAGTCCATCGAGTCCTCGACGGAGAGGATGAAGCACGCGGCCGCTTGTGCGCGCGCGCCGGGCACACCGATGTTGAACCAGACCGGCGAGTTGAACGACGCGTGCTGGTGGACCATCAGGTACTTGAGCTCATCGGAGAAGATCGCGGCGTCATCGCCGCCGGCGAAGTAGCCCTTCTCGACGCCCCACCGGGTGATCGTGTCGATGACCCGGTCGACCATCTGGCGCACGCTCGTCTCGCGGGCCGGGGTACCGAGCTTGCCGCGGAAGTACTTCGACGCGACGACGTTCGTGGCGGTCATCGACCAGAACGACGGCACCTCGACGCCCTTCTGCTCGAAGACGTTGCCCCCGTCACCGGGGATCACCGCATCACGGAGTTCCCACTGGATCTTGTCGTACGGATGCGTGCCGTCGTGCGTGAAGTAGCGCTCGAAGCGGAGCCCCGAGGGCTGGGGGTCGCGGTGGGCGGACTGCGGCGGTAGCTCGGCAATGGCCATTTCAGGGCTCCGAGTAAGAAGTGGGGTGAGCGGTCTGAGAACTGGTCGGACGGAGGAGCAATAGAAGGAGACGATCCGGCTGCGCGGTGGCATGCGCGGAAGCGTGCGACATGGCCAATTCTCTCCTCCTCAAGTCGCTGCGGCTACTAGATGTCGTCCCGATGGGTACCGTCGGCACAACATCTAGTGGCCGCAGGGGGCGAACGATGCTCCGGCGGGTAGGCCTTGTCAAGAGCGGAAAGGACACGATTTCACACCGACTTCGAGGGCCGCCGACTTCTGGCGAAATCGGGCGCAGACGGGGCCTGGAAGCTAGGCGGGCGCTCCGACCGCATCGGTCTGGGCAGCCTGGACGAACCCCCGAACACCGCCGCGAAGGTCGTCCTCGGAGATGTTGAGAGCCGGGATGAACCGGACCACCTGATCGTGCGAGCCGCAGGTGATGAGGAGCACGTCTCGCTCGAGCGCGCCGTGGATCGCGGCCTTGGACGCGGTCTTGTCCGCGAATTCGATCGCCGCCATCGCGCCGGTCGTGCGAATCTCGCGCACGCGCGGGTCGTGCCGCAGTGGCGCGAGCTCTTCGACGATGATCTTGCCGACGAGATTCGCTCGTTCGACCAGGCCCTCGTCCTTCAACACGTTGAGCGTCGCGAGGCCGGAGGCGCACGACACCGGGTTCCCGCCGAACGTCGACCCGTGGGTCGACGTCTTCCAGCGTTCGTGGATCGCGCGGGGGGCCACCACCGCGCCGAGGGGCATCCCGCCGCCAAGCGCTTTCGCCAGCGTCATCACATCGGGCGTGACCCCGAAGCGCTGCGCCGCGAACCAGGCACCGGTGCGGCCAAAGCCGGTCTGCACCTCGTCGAACACAAGGAGCGCGCCGATCCGAGTCGCGAGGTCGCGGAGGCCCTGGAGGAAGGACGTGGGTGCCGCGACGTAGCCGCCCTCGCCGAGCACCGGCTCGATGAGGATCGCCGCGACCTGCTCGGCGGGCACGTCGTGCTCGAGCATCTGCTCGATGACGGCGAGCGAATGCTGGCCGCAGGTCTCCGCGTCATGCGCGGGCGTGATCGGGCAGTCGAGCGGGTACGGGTACGGCGCCACATGCACCTCGGGGAGGAGCGCGCCGTAGCCCTTGCGGTAGAGCGACTTCGAGGTCGTGAGCGAGGCCGCACCCACCGTGCGCCCATGGAAGCCGCCGCGGAAGACGATGAGCGACTCGCGACCGGTCGTCTGGCGCGCGATCTTGATCGATGCCTCGACCGCCTCCGCACCGGAGTTGCCGAAGAACACCATGTCCAGGCCGCGCGGCGTGATGGCCGTGAGCGCTTCCGCGAGCGCGACATTCGGCTCGTACGCGGCAACGCCGGCACAGATGTGCGCGAGCTTCGCGGCCTGGGTCTGAATCGCGGCGACGACGCGCGGGTGCGCGTGGCCGACCGGCGTGACCGCGATGCCGCAGGTGAGGTCGAGGACCCTACGGCCGTCGCGGGTGATCAGCCAGCTCCCCTCCCCGCGGTCGACCTCGAGCCAGGTGTAGTGGCCGAGGACCGGCGAAAGGACCCGGGAGGCCCGCTGCTCGAGCGAGCCGGAAGACTGTTTCATGAGGTCAGTCTAGGGGGTTCCGACGACCGGTCGGATCGCGCCGGTCCGGCCGGCAAGGCGCTCAGGTCTGGGCGGACAATCGACAGTTTCATCCGGCATCCGGGGGGTGGACCGGTACGAACCTCCTACCCGTGGTGCGTGTCTTGCTACCTGGACTCGGCGTTATTCCAGTGATGCTCAGCCAGAAGGCAGCGTCTTTCTGGGCGCGTCTGACGCTCACCCCCCGAAAGTGTGACGCGGAGCAGGACCACTTTCCTACGCGCGGCCGCATGCCTGCTACCTACAGTTCGGCGTCAGTCGGGGAGGTGTTCAAGTTGCGTACAGCCGGACGGTGGGTGGCGTCGGAGGTCGGCCAGTCCATGGTCGAGCTCGCGCTCGCGCTCCCGCTCCTCGTCTTCGGACTGCTTGGCGGGACCGACATGGCGCGGGCGTATGCCGTCCAGCTCGCGGTCCAAAACGGCGCGCGCGCGGCAGCGGAAGGAACTGCGCTCGATGCGGATCCCACGAGCGTGGAGGCGGAGGCGCACGCCCGGCAGGAGATGGAACGCACGCCCGGCCTGACGCTGACGTTGACCAACCCGACCATCACCCTCGTGTTCGCGCAGGCGAACGGCACGACACCCTGCGTGGGCGCGCTGGACACGTCCAAGGCCGGGCTCTCCACCATCGCCACGCCGTGCTACGCGCGCGTCCGGGTGCGCTACGCGTTCTCGACGCTGATCCCCTGGCCTGGGGTACCCCAGACCTTCAATTTCGATCGCTCCACGCGGTTCCGGCGATACTAATGAAGATCGCACGCCGCGCTGAGGGCGGCCAGGCGCTGGTCGAATTCGCCCTCGTACTGCCGGTGCTGTTGCTGGTCATCCTGGGAATCCTGGATCTCGCGCGCGCCGTCTCTCAGGAGAACACCCTCGCGTTCGCAGCCCGCGAGGGGACGCGCTACGCGATCGTGCACGGCTCGAACGGTTCCCCTGCCATCTCGTGCCCGAGCCCGGGCCCGGGGGCGTCCTCGTGCGCGAACGCGGCCGTCACCGATGTCGTCACCCGCAACGCCATTGGCGTGCCGAACATCACCGTGATCCTGGGCTACCCGGACGGGAAGAACGACCGGAACAGCCGGGTATCGGTCGACGCGACCGCGCCGTTCGTGCCGCTGCCGTCGCAGTACCTGTTGAATGGCGCGCTCACCGTCACACTCCGAGGAGGTTCGATGCTGGTGATCCAACGATGATGCATCTACGACGCGCTGCTCAGGACGAAGGCGGTCAGGCGATCGTGCTCATCGGCATCGTGCTCATGGCCCTGCTCTTCGCCGTGGGTCTGGCGATCGACACCGGCCAGCTGTACAACGGCCGTCGCACCGCTCAAGAGGCCGCCGATGCCGGGGCGTTCGCCGGTGCCGTCGTTCTGTACCAGAGCGGCTCCTCGGCGCAGGCTCAAGCAGCCGCGCGCGCCGATGCCGCGCTGAATGGGTACGGGACGAACACGCCCTCAGCCGGCACGACCGTCTCCGCGCAGGTGCCGAAATCAGGCGAATTCGCCGACGACGTGACTTGCGTGGAGGTCACCATCTCGACGCCGGTCCTCACCACGCTCGTACCGCAGGCCGAGAGCTTCACGAGGGTGGCCGCGTCGGCGGTCGGGTGTAGCAAGCCATCCAACAGTGGCTATGCCGTGATCGCTCTCAATCAAGCCTGCGACACCGGCGCGACCGAGCTTTCGTCGAACGGTTCGCTCGACGTCCACGGCGGCAGCATCCAGGTGAACTCATGCGCGGCCCAGGCGGCCCAGAACGGGGGGATCGTCAAGCTTGAGCCCGGCTACGAAACCGATGTCGTCGGCGGCGTCCAAGGCTCGTGGCCGGCGCTCAACACCGGAAAACCGGTCATCCGAGATCCGTTCGCCGGCATTTCCAAGCCATTGATCAACGAGCTGCTGCCCTACAGCCCGGCGTGCCCCCCGTCGATCAACCAGCCGGGCATCTACACGACCAGCTTCTCCAACAACTGCACCTACGTGTTCGCGCCGGGGACCTACATCTTCGCCGGCGGCAGCCTCGACCTCGGCGGCTCGCGCGCAGCGGCCTGCACCGGCAGTACCTGCAACCCTCCGACGGCCGACGGCGGCGTGTTCTTCTTCTTCACCAGCTCGAGCTACCCAGCGACCGGCGGCACCTGCGCGAGCCAGCCGTTGAAGATCGAGGGCGGCAGCGACACGACGCTGTCCGCGCCGACCAGCGGCGACTACCAGGGCATGCTGATCTGGCAGGACTCCGTGTGTACGCAGGAAATTGACATCGGCGGCGGCGGTTCGATCACGACGACGGGCTCGATCTACGCACCCAACGCCACGCTGAGCGGCAACGGCACGCGCTCGAGCGTGAACCTCAGCCAGATCGTCGCGAAAGAGGTGAATACCCAGAACGCGAACTTCACGATCAGAGACGATCCTGGCCTCACGTTCCACGGCTTCATCCCGGCGCTCATGCAGTGACGACCGGGCGACGGAGCCCGGCTGCCACGCTCGGCCGAATGAGACCCTAAGCCCTCACGACGCGGATCTGGACGGTGCTGCGATCCTCGCCGAGGATCCCGACGCGATACCCGGGCACGTTCGCGACCGCGTCGGCGAACCGCCGCGGTCCCGACCACCGCAGGCGCAGCTTCAGGATCCCGGCGCGGTAGTACTCGATGCGGAGCGCACCGACGCCCGGTACCCGGCGGAGGGCGAGCTCGAAGTGGTGCCAGTCGTCCGGCGTCGCCAGGGGCATCACGACGAGGTCCATCTCGCCGGCCGCGGGCGCCTCGCGGGTCACGAGGATCGGCGCGGCGGTGGGCTCGCTGGCGAGCGGCTCGGCGGCGAAGGCCTCCTGGAGCCTGATCACCATCGGCCGTACCGCGAGAGCTGTTCGCTCCGGCTCAGGCGTTTCGATCGCAGGTGCCGGCGGCGGCTCGTCGGCGCCGATCATGAGCGGGCGACCGCGCTGCGGACGGTCGGACTCGATCGGTCCATCAACCCGGCGGGCCGTCTCCGGAGCGACCGGGGCCGGCGCGGAGCGCGCCGGCATGCCGATGCGGGAGGCAAGGTCAATGGGGGCGTCGAGGTCCTCTGACCGGCCATTGCGCTTCTTTCTCACCACGGAGCTGACGCTAGGGTCTGGTCTGACCCCGCACCTCACCCGGCGGTGGGAGACCTCGTATCGGCCCGTTTCCGCATCCCCCGAAAGGCGGAGCCGAACGAGAAATTGCTTCGTTTAGAGCCGTTTCAGCGGGGTTTCACTGGGTTTCTAGGACTCGATGTCGGCCAAACCTCGCTTGTGGGCGTACAGCGCGACCTGCGTCCGGTCGGTGAGCTCGAGCTTCCCGAAGATGTTCGAGACATGGGTCTTGACCGTCCGCTCGCTGATCTTCAGCTCGCTGGCGATCTCCTTGTTCGAGCGGCCGTGTGCGACAAGCTGCAGGACCTCGCGCTCGCGTGCGGTCAGGTCGTGGTAGCCCTCGTCGTCTTGGCCGCTGCGGGCGCCGTTCAGCGGCGCGCTGCGTAGCCGCCCAAACTCGTCGAGGACCCGCGCCGCGATGGATGGGTAGATGAGCGAGAAGCCGTCGGCGACGGTGCGGATCGAGTTCGCAAGTTGGGCCGCGGTCACTTCCTTCAACAGGTATCCGGATGCGCCCGCGCGGATCGAGCTGAACACCAGCTCGTCCTGATCGTGGTTCGTGAGCACGATGACGCGCGTCGAGGGCACGGAGTTCCGGATGCGGCGCGTCGCGGTCACCCCGTCCCAGTCACCCATCTTGATGTCCATAAGCACGATATCGGGCAGCATCTCCTGCGCGAGCGCGAGTGCCTGATGTCCGTCGCTCGCTTCACCCACCACGACGAGATCGCTTTCCATCTCGAGGATCGAGTGCAGACCGCTGCGCACGACCGCGTGGTCGTCCGCGATGAGGATGCGGATCTGTCGCGTGTCGGTCATCGGCCGAAGAGCCGTGCGAGGATGCCGGGCCGCGTCGGAGGCGACGCGTCGTCGGCGAGCAGCTCGGCGCGAAGCACTCCGACCGTCGCACGCGAACGCTCATATGGGATCGTCGCCTCGATGGTCGTGCCGCCATGCGGCGCGCTCGTCACCACGAGCCGGCCGCCGACGGCCTCCGCCCGCTCTCGCATGCCCACGAGCCCGAAGTGGCCGTTCGCCTCCGCGCTCGCGGCCGTCGACGGCACGTCGAAGCCGGCGCCGTCGTCCGCGACCGTCATCACGACGTCAGTGTCGCTGTAGCTGAGCGTGACCGTCGCGCGCCGCGCGTCGGCGTGCTGCGCGACGTTCCGGAGCGCCTCGCCAACGATGCGGATCACCACGCGCTGCAGGTCGGCATCGAGCTCGCGTTCGCTCCCCCGCTCTTCCATATCGACTGCGAGCCCGGTCTGCCGTTTGAGATCGTCGATGACCCGCGCGACGGTCGTGGGCCGGCCGAGATCGCCGGGGCCGCTCTGCCGCAGCGCGCCCATGTACTGCCGCACGTCCGCGAGGGTCGCTCGCGCATCATGGGTCGCCTTCGCGAGCTGCTGGCCGAGCACCTGGGGGTTGCGCTGGAACGCCCGCTGGGCGCCCTCGAGGCTCAGCACGACCCCGGTGAGCTCTTGGGCCAGGCCGTCGTGCAGCTCCTGCGCGATGCGCTTCCGCTCGCCGGCGGTCGCCTCTTCATCGGCGGACGCCGCGTCCGTCGAGCGGACGATCTCGAAGAGGTACTCGGCTGCGGTCGCCGCAAAGTCGGCCTCGGCTGCGGTGTACGGCGCGCCCGCGCGGCCGAGCACGAGCAACCCGATCGTCTTGCCCTGCGCGCTCACCGGTGCGATGACGTAGTCCGTCGCCGGCGCAGCCGCCCAGGTGGGCGGCACCGGATCATCGATCGCGCAGCGCGCGCGCACCCGATGCTGCCGCTCGAACGCCTCGCCGAACGGCCCAGCCATTGCCGCGACGGGGATGACACACGGCGCCGCCGGGTCGTAGCCGCGGAACGCTCGGCGCTCAGCGGACCCATCGGCCGCGAGCACCCACAGCCCAACGACATCGTGGTGCATGACGTCGCCGAGCATCGCGACGGCCGTCTCGAGCTCCTGCTGCGGCTCGGCCCCGAGCGTCCCCAGTCGCGACAGCTCATAGAGCGCGATCGCCTGCTTGCGATCCTCTTCCGCACGCGCGACCGCACCGACGAACGACAGCGTCGCCGCGATGTCCACGCCGATCGCGCAGAGCGCGTCGAGGTCGGCCGCGTCGTAGTGCTCGCTCGACTCGCGGCGCTTCACGCTGCTGACGCCGATAATGTGATCCCCGTTGCGCAAGGGCGCGACGAGCGCGTCACCGATCGAGGGATCGTTGCCGCTGAATCGCTCGTCGCCGGTGACCGGGCCGCGCAGGAGAAGCGGTTGTCCGGTCTTCGCGACGAATCCCGAGATGCCCTCACCGATGCGCTTGCGATCGCCCTTGGCCGCATCGGGCAGGCCCACCGAGCTCCGGATCGAGAGCACCCCGTTCTCAACGAGCATGATCGACACACCATCCGCGCCGAACACCCGCGCGAGGCCGCTCGTCGCGCGTTCGAGGAGGGTGTCGGGGTCACGCTCCGCGCGCACGATCTCCTGCAGCTCGCTCGACGCCTTGGTCCGCGCTTCGAGCTCGGCGGCCGCGCGCTGGATCCGCCAGAACGTGTTCTCTTCCACCAGCTCGAGCGCGACGAGGGCCGCAAGGCGCGCGAGGTTGGTGGATTCCTCGTCACTGAACGGGCCGCTCACCCGAAACGCCGCCAGCGCGCCGATCCGATGCTCGCGCCAGGCGACGGGCAGCGCGCGCATCGCCGTTGCGACGTGACCGTCCAGGAGCGGCACGTTCACAGCGCCGTCGCCGGGACCGCCGCCGAGCGCCGAGGTGAGGAGCGCGGTCTGCGCGCCGCCACGCCATGACGATTCGGGGCTGACGTTGTGCGCGGCGTACGTCACGAACGATTCATCGCGAGGCCGCAGGACGATGGCGAGCGCGTCGGCATGCGCAAGCTCGGCGAGCATCGCGACGCGGGTCGGCCAGAATTCACCCTCGCGCTCGACGGTCATCGCATCCCTTCACCCCCGCCCGCGGTCGCGTGGCGGTTTCACAGGACATTGAGCCCCATTCGGGGGCCCGCGGCTACCCGCTGCCGGGGGTGTTCAACAGGACTGTGATGTCCCCGACGCGGGCGATGGCGAATAATCGGGCCATCACTCGCCCGAGGATCCTCATCGTTACGCCGCATCCGGCCATCGGCGCTGGCATCGAGACTGTGCTGCGACTCGAGGACCTCTACGACCTGCGGCGTGTCGCAAGCCTTACCGACGCGGCAAGCGCGGCGGAAAGCTGGCCGGCCGACGCCGCGCTTGTGGACGGAGTGCTCCTCGAAGGGCACGCGGTCAAGCTGGCGATCCCCTCGTACATCCTGTCGGGCGACGCGGAGAGTGGTCAGCGTCTCGCCGAGCGCGTCCCCGGTGCACGCGGCTGGCTGCCGAAGGACGCCCCTCCGGCGCGACTGGTCGCCGCGATCGATCGCTCGCTCGGGATCGTGCGCGTGCGCAACGATGTGCGTGGGGCACTCGGGATGATCGTTGCCGTGATCATCGCGATCGCGTTCGTCGGCGCGCTCGCGCTCTTCATCTGGCGATTCGTCCTCAGCTAGCTAGCGCTATCAGCGGCCTAAGAGCCTCGAGATGATCCCGCTCCGTTCGATGGCGGGCTCGATGTCCTCGACGATAGGCGGCGGTTCCTTCAACGCGCGGATCGGATCCTCCGCGAATAGATAGGGCAACGTCGCCGTGACCACGGTGCCGCTGCCAGGCTGGCTCAGGACCGTCAGCGTGCCGCCGATGCTCTCGGCTCGCTCGCGCATCCCGGCGAGACCGAAATGCCCGGTCTCGGCCGCGCCGGCCATGGTCGGGGCGGTGTCGAAGCCGGCGCCGTCGTCCTCGACGATGACCGTGATGTCGTTCTGTCCGTAGGTAAGGCGAAGCTTCGCCCGGCTCGCGTGCGCATGCTGCGCGACGTTGCGCAACGACTCGCCGACGATCCGCATGACCGCGCGCTCCAGGGGCGGCTCGAGCTCGCGTTCGGTCCCCTGTTCCTCCATCTCGACGCGCAGGCCGGTCTGGCGGCCCACCTCGTCGACGAGGCGAGCGACGGTGGCCGGCAGGTTCATCTCGCCGCCCTCCTTCGCGCGTAGTGCGGCCATGTACTGACGCACCTCGGCGAGGGTCGCGCGCGCCTCCCGAGCCGCCTTCGCGAGGCTCGGTGCCAGGGCCGCCGGATCACGGTCCAACGCGCGCTGGCAGGCCTCGAGCGTCAGGACGACGCCGGTGAGCTCTTGGGCAATGCCGTCGTGGATCTCTTGCGCGATCTTGCGGCGCTCGCGCGCCGCGATCTCCACCTGAGAATCACCGGCCGCCGTCTTCTGCATCTGACCCGAGAGGTACTCGCCGAGCGTCGTCGCGAAATCGATCTCGGCGTCCACGAACGCACCCGTGTTGCGGCCGAGCACGAGCGCACCGAGATAGTTGCCGTGCGAGCCGATCGGCGCGAGCACGAAGACGGACGCCTGCAGCGGAGCCCACTCGGGCCTCCGCTCGTCGCCGGAGGGGTATCGAGCCGTGGCGAGCTGCTGCTGGCGGAGCGCCATCGTCATCGCCGGCCCGATGCCCACGAGGGGGATGACCGTCGGATGGGGCTCCGGATAACCATGCGCGGCGCGCAGGCGGAGACCGCCGTTCGTCTCGAGCGCCCAGACGCCGACGACGTCGTTGGCCAGCATGCCTCCGATCATCGCCGCGGCGGTGTCGAGATCCTCCTGCGGATCGTTGCCCATCGTCGCGAGCCGCGAGAGCTCGTAGAGCACGAGCGCCTGCTTGCGGTCATCCTCGGTCCGGCGCATCGCCTCCGCCGCGACGAACGACGCGGCGATCTCGCTCGCGGCCTGCTGGAGCGATTCGACCGACGATTGGTTGAAACGGTCCCTCGCCGTCGTCGTGTGCTTGATGCTGACCACGCCGATGGTCCGGTCGTCCGCGCGTAGCGGCGCGACGATCGACTCACCGATCGATGGATCGTTGCCGGTGAAACGCTGGTCCCTCACCTGACCCGTGAGCAGGAGCGGCTGCCCCGTCTTCGCGACGTGGCCGGAGATGCCCTCGCCGACCTTCTTCTTGTCCTGCTTCGCCGCCTCGGTGAGTCCGATCGACGAGCGGACGGAGAGCTGCCCCGCGTCGTCGGCCAGCATGATCGACACGCCGTCCGCACCGAACAGCTCCGCGAGCTGCGCCGTCGCGCGTTCGAGCAACTGGTCGGGATCGCGCGCGGTCCGCGCGATGTCGGCGAGCTTCTCCCGGGTGCGGAGCCGCGACTCGAGCTCGCTCTGCTGCGATTGCACGCGGCGGAGCGCGCTCGCCTCCGCGAGCTCGAGGCCGACAAGATCGGCCAGGCGAGCCACCTCCGCGGCGTCGCGATCGTCGAAGCCGCCGCTTGCCCGCAGGGCCGCGAGCGCGCCCACCACCTGTTCGTTCCACACGATCGGCACGACGAAGATGCTCGACGCGGCGCGCCCGTCACCAAGCGGCAGCACGACGCTTGCTTGCCCAGGCCGGCGTGACTCGAGCGTGCTGCGGATCAACGGACCGGCGACCGCGCCGTTCCAGCCGGGGTCAGCGGGAAGGTTATCGCCCGCGTACGTGACGTAGCCCTCGCTCGCCACCTCGAGGACCACGGCGATCGCGTCCGCGCGGGCCAGCTTGCCGAGGAACGCCATCCGCGCGGACCAGAAGTCCGCGTCGGGCCGAACGCTCATCTCATCTCTCGCCGCGATCGGGCGCTACGCGATCGACGACGCTTCGGTATCGATCCTCAGCTCGAGCACGTACCCCGACGTGGAAACGATCCGCAGCCGGGGATAGTCGAGCTTGGTGACGGCGGCCGCGAACTCATCCACCGTCATCGGATGCCGAAGCCCGATCGCGAGCGTCGCCGCGCCGTTGCGGAAGTCGCGCGCGTACACCGTCCGCACGACCGGCATGCCTTGCAGCCGGCGCTCGAGCTCGACCAAACGCGGGAACGACGAGATCGGCGACAGGACCACTTGGACCTCGCCGACAGCCTCGACCGCCGGCGGGAACCACTGCGGGGCCGGCTGGGGTGCCGGCACGGCGACAGGTGCCGGAGCAGCCTGCGACGCGGGAGCCGCCTGCGCCGTAGGAGCTGCCGCGGCGGGCGCGACATCGACATCTTCGACCAGCGCGGACCGCTCCGGTTGCGGCACGACCGTCGGTCGCGACGGTGCGACCCAGGTGGGCTCGGGAGCCGGGGCCGGCGGTGCGAACGTCGGCTGCGGCGCCGGAGCGGGGGTCGGGGCAGCGGGCGCAGGCGGGGGCGGTGCCGAAGCCGGCCGTTGCGCCGCTGGCACGTCCGGGATCGAGGGTGGGACGAGCGAAGACGGCGAGGTGGCCGGCTGAGGCATCGGAACCGCCTGCGCCGCGCTGACCTGGTGCACCGGCGCCGCGGGCGGCGCCGTCGCACGGATCTCGTCGACGAGCTCCTTGAACACGCCGCGGAGCGCTTCGGTCGCGGCCGTGCGCATCTCGGACATCGGGAACGTCGCGACCACCGGTGCCGGAGTCCGCGAGGGGCTCCTCGACGACGCCTCCTCGATCGCGCGGCGGAGGGCGTCGCGCTCGATCCGCAGCGCGTCCATCTCGGCGGCGGGCGCCGGCGGTTGCGAGCGCGCCTCTTCGGCGATCGCCTCCGCGCTCACGCGCGCCCGCTCGCGGATCTGAGTCGCCGCGCGTAGCGCGGTGGACAGCGAATCCTCGACCTGGGCGTCGAAGTCCTCGTAGACCGCGATGCGCCGGCGGGCCGCCTCGAGCTCGCCTTGCAGCTGCGCGACCCGCAGCGATAACTCGCGTACGCGCGTGGCGAGCGAGCCGATCATGTCATCGGCGGCGAGCGGCGTGCTATCTTGCGGCCGGCCAGCGTCAGCCAACGGTGCACTCCTCTACGCATCGCGAGCCTGCCCGTCCGGAAACAGGCTCGCGCGTGGTCTCGGTGAACGCGCGTCGCGCGCCGCGACCGTTCGTGAGAGCAAGCGTACACAACGCAGGCAACAAAATGGAGGGCGGCGGACGGTAGAGCGCGCGCGTCACCGCACCGGTACCTCGCTGACACCGAGCTCGCCGGAGCCGCTCAGGGCGACGAATGCGTCCACGACCGCGGGGTCGAACGCCCTCTCGCGGGCCAGCAGGAGCGATCCGAGGGCCTCGGCCGGCCGCAGCGCGGCACGGTACGGGCGTTCGCTCGTCATCGCGACGAACGCGTCCGCGACGCCGAGGATCCGGGCACCGAACGGGATCACCGGCCCGGCGAGCTGGTCGGGATACCCGGTCCCTTCCCAGCGCTCGTGATGCGCACGGACGATGCGCGACGCGTTCCCGAGGAACCCGAGGGCCGCGAGGATCGACTCTCCGAGCAGCGGGTGACGCCGGACGATCTCCCGCTGCTGGTCGGTGAGCCCGCCGGGGGTGTCGAGCACCCGCCGATCGATGCCGAGCTCCCCGACGTCGCGCAAAAGGGCGGCCAGGTAGATGTCGTCGCGAGCGTCCGCGGCCACGCCGAGCTGCTCGGCGATGGCGCTCGCGATCCCGGCGACGCGCTCGCCGGACCCGGCGAGGGCGGGCTGGTTGCCCTCGACGGCCAGCCGGAATGCGTCGACGATGCGGGCGCGCGAGTCACGCTCGACCCGGCTCGGCGCGCCGGTGTGGGTCGCGACCGCAGCCAGCCGCCGTTCCACGGCCGGGGCGGGCTCCCGCGCGGCGGGCGCGGCGGATGCGCTTGCCAGCAGCGTGGCGGCCTGGTCGCAGAGCTCGACCAGGAGCTGGAGGTTCCCCGAGGAGAGACCTTCGCGTTGCGGCTCGTGCACGACCAGGTAGGTCCCCTGGCCGCGCACCGGGAGGACGGCGGTCGCGCCGGTCTTGAGGAACGGCGGGAGCTGGATGCGCCGCTCGCGCGCGCCGTCGGTGACGACCACGGCGACGCCGCGACGGCGGACCTCTTCGACCAGCGGCGTACACCCATGCTCGACCTCGATGACGGAGAGACCGATCGCGTAGAGCGCCCGGCACCGCCCGTCGGGACGGTCCTGCAGCACCGCGACGTCGTGGGCGGTCGCGATGTCGCGAGCGGTGCGGGCGAGCCAGGTCGCGACCTGCATCTCCGCCCGCTCGGAGCTGTGCGCCTCGAGCACGCCGGCGAGGGCGAGCCGCTGGGCCTCGAGCGCGCGCCCGCCTCGGATGCGCACCGCGGTTGTCGCGACCTGATCCGCGACCCGCGCGAGCTCGGCCCGGCGCTCGGAGGTGACGCGCCGGCGCCGCGTCGAGGCGAAGATGGCGAAGCCGACGAGCCGCCGTGCGTCGCGCAGCGGAAGGACGAACGGCGTGCCGTTCCGCAGCGCCTCGGGCACGCTGGTCGAGGCCGGGATGGCCCCACCCTTGACGAAGGCACCCTCGGCGCCGGCGATCCCGCGTAGCGTCTCGACCGCCTCGCCAGACGCGCGGAACCGGGCCCGCTGCTCAGGATCGATCGCGTTCACCTCGACCGCGCTCAGTGTCCCGATCCCCCGGTCGTCAAGCAGTAGCGCCGCCGGCGCATCCTGCGGCAGGTCGAGCGCCCGTTCGGCGTACGCGAAGAGGTTCCGAGCGAGCTCGGAGTAGGACGTCGCTGCGGTGATCGTCGCGATGGATGCATAGGCGGCTTCGGTCTGCCGCTGGAACCGGCGGTACTGGGCACCGAACGATCCGGCGAGCAACGCGGAGCTGAAGTAGAGGCCGCCCCAGGCAGCACCGCCGACCACGTTCGTGACGTCCGCGCTCCGCCCCAGCACGCCGTTCTCGACGACGATCGCGGTGCCCATCGCGGCGAGGTACAACAGGTACGCCAGCCGCAGGGTGACCGCGCCGAATGCGATCGGCCAGAAGAGGACCGCAGGCGCGAGCGCGTTGTAGCGCGAGAACAGCGCGACAGCGAGTGCGAAGGCGAAGAACTCCGCGACGGTTCCCGCCGTCGCCGCGGCCTGGCGGCGCGCGCGGCGGGACACGAGCACCTCGATGGCCGCGGCGATCGCGAGCGCCACGCCGACGGCAAACGCACGCGACGCGATGTCCGGATCGACGGCGTCCGTCTGGTAGGCGATGCCGACGAAGACGAGTGCCGCGATCGCGAGCGCCACGCGCGCCCCGAGATGGAGTGCGGCGAGGCCGCGTTCGGCCTGGGTCACGTCGCTCGGGCCGCGCCAAGCTCGCTTGGCCGGCCGCTGCTCGCCCGGTCGTGCCGCATCTCGCCTCCCCGCGCTGGCTCACGCCCTAATAGCAGGAGTGGTCCAGCATCGCGCATCGCCCAACCGGATGGGCCAATCACCCCAGGTCAACCGCTGACCGCAGATTGAACGCAGGGCCCGCTGCCTTCCTGCGCCCGCATTTGGTGGCGGTCGCGCACTCGTCGATGCGCGCGCGGACCACCCGAGCGCAACGTATCCCTAGAATGCCTCGGCAGTGGCCATTCGAGTGTTGCTCGTCGACGATCACGAGCTCGTGCGTCAGGGCATCGCCGCGATGCTCGCGAAGGCCGATGACCTGCAGATCGTCGGGGAGGCCCGGACCGGACGCGAAGCCGTGGAGTACGCACGTCGCGAGCTGCCGGACGTGATCCTCATGGACGTGCGGATGCCGGACATGGATGGGCTCGAGGCCACGAAGAAGATCAAGGAGGAGCGGCCGCGCACCGCGGTCGTGATGCTCACCATGCACGAGAATCCGGCGTATCTCCGCGAGGCCGTACGCGCCGGGGCCGCGGGGTACTTGCTGAAGGACGTCTCGCGCGAGGAGCTGATCGACGCGATCCGGCAGGTCGCGACCGGCGGGGCGTTCATCGAGTCGCAGATGCTCAAGGGCATGCTGAGCGAGATGAAGCCGCAGGGCCCGGTGCCTGCCGCGGCGCGCAACCTGACGAAGCGAGAGCGCGAGATCCTGTCGCTCGTGGCCGAAGGGATGAGCAACCGCGAGATCGCGGAGCGGCTCGTCCTCTCGCCAGAGACCGTCAAGAGCCACGTGGCCGCGATCCTCGAGAAGCTCGGGGTCTCGGACCGCACGCAGGCCGCGATCTACGCCGTCCGCAACGGACTCGTCGAAGGCATGACCGCCTAGCCACCGGCTCCGCCAAGCGTGCGACCTGTCGACGAGCCGGTCGACGCCGCCGCCGAAGCGCTCTTGGTACTCCGTCACAATTGCCGCGGTCAGTGTCCGATCAGGATCTCCTGCGCGGTCTGGAGCGCGCGACGTGGCGCGTGGGCGCGACCACGAACGACGACGATCTCTTCGCGCTCATCCTCGAAGCGGCCGGTGACATCGGGTACGACTCGGCCTCGCTCATGGTGTACGACCGCGCGAGCGACGCGCTCGTGGTGCGCGCGGCGAAGGGCGCTCAGCTCGTCGGCACGAAGGTGGCGGCGGGCCCGGCGATCTCGTGGCGTGCGATGGAGCGGCGCCAACCGATCGTGTTGAAAGGCCCGGCCGGGCCGGAGCTGCCGCACACGTACACCAAGAACGTCCCGTACGCCATCGTGCTTCCGTTGCTCGTGGGCGCGAAGGCTCTCGGGGTGCTCAACGTGAACCGCGGCGCCGAGCCGACGGAGTCGCAGGTCGGCTTCCTCCGCATCCTCGCGTACCAGGCCGCGTTCGCGATCGAGCGCGCGGGGCTCTACGCCGACCTGCAGCTCTTCACCGGCCAGGCGCTATCGCAGGAAGAGGAATCGCGGCGGCACATCGCGCGCGAGCTCCACGACGGCCTCGCGCCGGTCATCGTGTCGGCGTACGGGATCCTGCAGAACCCCGGAAAGACTGAGGCCGATGTCAAACGCGCGACCGACTTCCTACGCAAGGCGATCCAGGAGACCCGCGCGATCATCGGCAGCGTCCGGCCAGGGACGCTCGAGGACCTCGGCCTCGCGGGCGCGATCTCGTCCGTCGCCACGGAGGTCGCAGCCGAGGCCGGTTGGGAGATCGAGGAGGACATCGGCGACATCGGGCCGGTCCGGGCCGATGCCGAGGCCGCGCTTTACCGCGCGACCGTCGAAGCGCTGCTCAACGCGAAACGGCACGCCGGCGCACACAAGGTGACGGTCAAGCTCCGCCAGGACGACGCGTACCTGGAGATCGTCATCGCGGACGACGGCCAGGGTTTCGCCAGCGAGCAATGGGGCGAGGCCTCCGCGACAGCGGGGCACTTCGGGCTGCTTCACATGCGCGAGCGCATCGGCCTGCTCGGCGGCGTCTGCAAGGTCGCGAGCAAGCCGGGCGAGGGCACCACCGTCCGGATCACCGTCCCGCGCGACCGCGTCAGCTGATCGGGCGCTCCCCGGCGGGCGGCTCCGCGTCGTCCACCAGCATCACGGGGATGCCATCCCGGATCGGATAGCGGCGGCCGCACGAGCTGCAGACCAGATGGGTCGTCTCGTCGGTGACGGCGGCGTGGTCGACCGGACAGGCAAGGATCTCGAGGAGCTCTGGAGCGATCGGCATCCGTGGAACGGTAACGTTTTCGGCCATTTCCGGTGTCTTGACCGTGGCGTCAATATCTAATTGCTATGCTTCGGGAAGAGTCGCCCGGACCGCAAGGCGGCGCCACCGCGCTGACGACCCGACTCAACGTCGAGCCACCCCAAGCGATCGCCAGCTCGGTCCTGCCAGCCGCTGATCCCGAGCGCGCTGCCGCGAATGCGGCCGACGCGGGCGTCCCGCCGGATCTCCTGCGGCGGTTCGGCGCGACGGTCCGGCGGACCCATCGGCGCGCGGGCGTCGTGGTCATCGACGTGCCGACCGATCAAGAAGCCGGCCTTGCCGCGGCGCTGGGGGCGGCGGGGATCCCCGCACGGCCGCCGCCTCCCGGTGCAGCTGCTGCTCGACGAGAGCGTGCCGTTGCTACACGTCCCGCCGCTCTGGGGCGGCACGCTTCAAGGCTCCAGCGTTCGCGTCGCGATCGTCGACATGGGGGTCGACGCCACCCACCCCGATCTCCTCGGCCGGATCGCGACGCACGCGGACTTCAGCGGCGCCGGTGAGCGCGACGACGTCGGGCACGGCACCCACGTCGCGGGGATCGTCGGCGGCACCGGGGCGGTCGTGTGCGTCGCCGCGGGCAACGCGGGCGCCCGACCGCGGCACGATCAGCTCGCCTGGCGACGCGCGCGGCGCCCTCGCCGTCGGCGCCGCGGACAAGACCGGCGCGGTCGCGTTCTACAGCTCCCGGGGTCCGGTCCCAGGCGTTCGGTATCGCAAGCCCGATCTTCTCGCCATCGGCGGCGGGTGACGCGGGGGCGGCAGCGCGTACGGGACCGGCATCACGAGCGCGCGCGCCGGCGTCCTGGCCGCGGATCCGTGCGTCATGCCGCCGCGCTACGTGCGGATAAGCGGGACTTCGATGGCGACGCCGCAAGTGAGCGGCGTCTGCGCGCTCCTCCTGGGGGCCGCCGGGCAGCGCTCGCGTCCGGGCAGCGCTCGCGTCCGGGCACCGCGCTCGCACGGGTGCGCCTCGTGCGGCGCGCGGTCATCGGCTCAGCCGGTCGCGGTGGGCTCGTCGATGCCGCGCGGGCGCTCGCGATCGTCCGCCGCCGGGCCAGCGTCACCGCGCAGCTCCTCGTCGTCGCCGAGAAGGGCTTCGTCCCCAGAGAGCGCGAGCACTCCGGCGAAGCCGAAATAGTTCTGGAGTGACCGCCAGGCAAACCAGAGGACGAGGCTCGGGAACACGAGCGTACCCAGCGGGAGCCGCCGCCAACGACGCCACAGCATGGTCAATAGGCCGACCATCGCGAGGAGCGAAAGGATCCCGTACACGCCGCGCGGCAGGAGCGGGAGCACGCCATCCAGCGCGAAGCGGATCAGCCCGACACCGTACGGCTGGAGCGCGCCGAGCATCGGTGCGGAGATCCCCTCGATGAAGTCGCCCGGGGACCAGAGGAGGAACGGGAGGTTCGGCAGGAGCGCAGCGAGCGCGGCGATCCCCGTGCGGCGGAGGGCCGGGCCGCGACCCTCGCGCTTCCACGCTAGCAGCACGTAGAACGGCGCGAAGAACCAGGCCGGCTGGCGGGCCGCGCACGCAAGGCCGAGCAGGATCGGCGAGGCCCACCGCTTGCGGAAAAAGACGAAGGCGAGGATCGCGAGGACCGCCCAGAGGGGATCGACGCCAGCGACGACGTTCTGCCGCCAGATGACGGCGTTGCCGACTACGGCGGCCGCGACGAGCGGCCGCCACGGAACGCGTGCCTGCCGCACGAGCACGAGCACGAGGCCGACGACCTCCGCGAGGTACAAGGGCCGGAGGTCGGCGAGACCAAGCGCGACGAACGGGGCAGGCACCAGGAACGAGAGCGCGGGGTAATTGAACGTCTGGAGCCCGGACCCGTCCTCGAGGTGCGTCTGGAGCGCGGGATCGAGACCGAAGTGTCGCAGCGCCTCGGCGGCCTGGAGATCGCGATACGGGTCGTGCCCAGCGAGGAACAGTTCGGTCGCCCGGTGCACGAGTGCGACAGCATCGACGTGATACTGCTTGCCGACGATCACGAAGGCGCCGACGAGGACGTACGCGCCGAGCGCCGCGCCCGTTGCCAGGGCGTCGCGGGTCAGCCGGTGCAGCGGCACGACCACGAGGAGCGCGAGCACGGCGACGACGATGAGCGCCCAGATGTCGTCCGGCGCGATGATGCCGGGTGCGGACACCAGGTCGTGCCGCTCGGTAACACGCGCGACGCACGCCACCCCCAGCAGACCGAGCCCGATGCGGCGGACCCGCTCCTCGATATCGATCGTCGCACGGTCCACGAGCACGGCAACGAGGAAGAAGAGCGCGAGGACCGAGGCGATCGCGACGCCACTCGGGTATTCGCCGAAGGTCGGATCGGGTCCGAAGAATCGGATCGCGGGCGTCCACAGCGCGAACGCGGCGACGGTCAGCGGCCGATAGAGCTGCGGCGTGACGAGGTAGGCAAACGTGGCTGCGCTGACGTACAGAGCCATGCCTAGAACGTCGGCCCCCTCGTCGGCCGCCGCGCTCAGGTACATCGCCCCGAACGCGAAGAACGCGAGCGGCGGCGCGTACCGGTGCTGGCGGCGCGGCACCGCGATGAGCATCAGCGCGAGGTACAGGACGAATGCGTACGCGAGCACCAGGTCGCCACCCTCGTCGATCGCGTGGCGGACGGTCGCTGCGGACACGACACCGGTCGCCGTCAGGATGATCCCCGCACGCGCGATCGCGTCCGACCCGGGACGGGAGGCGTCGCTCACGTCATCTTCCGGTACGGCCAAAGGCGCGCGACGATCGCGATGAACAGGAGCACCGGGATGGCGGCGGTGAAGCTTTCGCGATGGCCGGCGACCGCGAGCGCGTAGAAGAGCGGCGACAGCACGAACAGGCCGCCGACTGCGGCGATCATGAACCTCCGGGACGGCGCCGCACCAAGCCGCGCCAAGAGCACGCTCGCCGCGATCACGATCGGCACGAGCAGGAGCAGGTCGTCGTACGACCAGGTCTAGATCGCGCCTGCGGACGACAGCGCGAGCCAGACCGCGAGCGATGCGTCGCCCCGCACGCCGAAGCGCGTGGCGACGAATGCACCCGCGAGGATCAGCGCGTATCCGGCCGTGACGCCCACGGGACCGAAGATGTCGCCCAAGGCCACCAGTACCGAGGCGCTCCGCACGATCCGGACCGGGCCGACATCGGTGAGCCAGGCCGTGATCCAGTGCGGAAAGAGCGCGGTCGACAACCCGATGACAGCGGCCCCAGCTGCTAACCCGACCGGCGCGATGCGACGGTGGGTGAAGAAGCGGATCGCCGTGAACACGAAGAGCTGCGGCTTCAACAGGAACGCGAGGCTGAGCACGCCGGCACGAACCGGACGATCGGCGCGGAGCGCCAGCACGCCCGCGGCGACCGCGCCGAGAAAAAGGAAGGCCCACTGCCCGAGGATCTGCGCATGGAAGCCGGGCGGCGTGACCAGGAGCGCCAGTCCGAAGAGCCCGTGTTCGAACGCGCGACCCGGTAGATACGCGCCCAGCAACGATCGCAGCGCGATGGCCGCGACTGCTACGCCGAGGAACATCCAGAGCCACCCGCGGTCTCGACGGAGAGGAGGCCAAAGGGCGCGAGCACGAGGAGGACCCACGGGAAGTAGCCATAGACGGCCGTATCCGGGGCCTGGCTTCCGAACCCGATCGTCGCGTCGCGCCAACGCGCCGGATCGTACGGATCGATCCCCAGCACGACGGCTCGAGCACCGGCCCAAACACCTGAAAAGTCGTTGCTATGGACGAGCTCGATGCGTCGCTGGAGTCCCCCGAGCATCACGATGAACAGCCCCCCGAGAATGAGTCCCGCGACGTAAGCGAGGTCGGCACGGCTTTGGGCCTGCACGAGGGAACCCTAGCGTCGAAGTGACACGACCGCGCACGTGACGACCGATGTCGTGGAGAGTTCAGCCGGCGTCAGCGACTCGCACTGCCTTGGGTGGCCGCCGCAGCGCGATCGCGAGTAGCGCGGCGGTGACCGGCAGCTCGAGAGCGTTGCGGATATCGCCCGGCGGGGCCACGGGCTCATGCAGGGCGCACCGAGAGGTACGGCACCGCGAGGAGACTCATGGTCACCGCGACGGACACGCGATCGACGGCGTCGCTGACGTCCGTCCTGCGGAGCGAAAATGTGAACGCGGCGAGCGCGATTGCGACGACCACGAACCTGAGCGTGGCCCGTCGATAGCCCGCGGTGGCTGTTCCGCTACCCGGGCGGTCTGCTTCTGCTCGGTGGCACGATCGCCGGGGAACTGCTCCTCCCGACACCGCGCGTCCACAGCCTGGACTACGCGGCAACGGCGGTCATCATCGGATTCCAGACGATCCTCTTCGCCCTATTCACGAAGATCTTCGCGATCAACGAAGGTCTGCTCCCGCAGGATCCGCGGCTGAACCGTGTCTTTCGTGTCGTCACGCTCGAGGTCGGCCTCGCACTCGGGGCGCTGCTGCTGCTCGCAGGCAGCGGTAGCTCCGTGTGGGCCCTCGCGACGTGGGACTCGACGAGCTTCGGCGCGCTCGACCCCTCGTCGCCGACGATGCGGATCGTGATCGTCTCGGCCACGGCGCTCGCGCTCGGATCGCAGACCATCCTGTCGAGCTTCTTCTTCAGCATCCTCGGGCCCCGTCGCCGCCGCTGATCGTGAGAGGCTGTCAGGCCGCAGCTTCGCTCACGCGCCGGCTGCGCTCCCACCAGTAGGTCGCGAGCGCCGCGAGCTGGGCGCCCCCGGCCACGCCGAGCACGACGCGGACGAGCGTCGCCGGATCGTGTGGTGTTAGGAGGATGAGCGCGACCTCGGCGGCGACGGCGAGCGCAAGGAGCACGCCGAAGCGCATCTCGCCGCGGCCGATGAAGTGGGCGATCCAGAGCGACAGGAGCGCGTTGAGCAGCGCGGCGACCGCGTACGGACCGATGAGCGTCGCCGTGAGCGGGTACTGCGCCCCGACCACGATCGCGGTGAAGAACGCCGGCGCCGCGAGATACGCGACGGTGACCGCACCGCTCGTCACCAGCACGAACGCAAGCGCGAGGAACAACGGACGATCGGTGTCCTCGCCGCGGGCCTGCGCCCGCGCGGTGCGCTCGAGCAGGATGAACCCGACCGCGATCGGCGCGAAGAGCACGACCTTGGCCATGGTGATCGCGCCTGCGTAGGCGCCCGCATCCGCGGCTGGCAGGAGTGCACGGCTCGCGACCGCGTCCACGTTCGTGAGCGCGGCGTAGGCCAGCATGATCACCGCGGCGAGCAGGAAGAACCGCGTCTCGGCCGGACCGAGCTCGATCTCGTGCACCGCGCCGCGCGCCGAACGGAACAGCGGAACGAGCGGGACGAGCGACAACAGGAGTCCGGCCGCGAGCGCCGCGACGGCGCCGACGAACGCGCCCCCCACCCCCGCGCCGGCCTCGACCAGGAGCACGCCGATCACCAGCCGCGCGACGGCCTGCACGATGAAATACCACCCGAACCAGCCGAAGTACCCGAGACCCTGGAGGAGACCGCCGGTGAAGGTGAATGGCGCTGCGAGCCAGAGGGCCACGCCCAGCAGCGCCACCGACCCGGTCGGCAGCGCGAGCGCGGGCCCGATGACAGGTGACGCGGCGACGACGAGCACGGCCGGGATGCTCGCGCCGACGAGCACGCGCGTGGTCCACCGGCGCACGAAGACGTGGAGCGCCGCCGCCTCGTCTGTTGCCCTGTACTGCGCCGCGAGGCGCGCGGTCGCGGACTGGATCACCTGTGCGGCGAGCGACTCGAGGATCAGGATGCCGAAGAGCGCGGTGAGGATCGCGTAGTCGTCCGGTCGCAGCAATCGGGCCATGAGGACCTGATAGCCGTACCCGAAGACGTTGGCGATCGTGCTCGCGACGAGGACCCACAGGGCGGCGCGCGCCGTCGCGGCGCGCGCGACGAGCGCCGCGACTCGCTGCATCACGCGGGAGCCTAAAGCCCCCGTATGCTCGCGCCGGTGCGTCTCGCCGTCGCCCTCATAGCTGCGGCCGTCACGGCGACGGGCGCGATCCCGCGGATCCTCCTCGCCGCAGGGATGCTGCCCGAGGCGCTGCGGCCATTCGTGTGGAGCGATGTCCTGCTCGTGTACGTGCGCGGGCTGAGCGGCCATCACCTTCCCTACGTCGACACGCCGTTCGAGTACCCGCCGCTCGTGGCCCTCGTAAGCGGCATCTTCAGCCGCGCGAGCGACAGCCCCGTCGTGTTCGTGACGCTCTGGGGCGCGCTGCAGGCGCTCCTCGCGGCGACGACGGCGTGGACGCTGGCGGGCGCCGCGAGCGCTCGCGCCGCGGCGTGGCGGTTCGCCCTCGCGCCGCAGCTGCTGCTTCTCGGCGCGGCGAACTTCGACCTCCTCGCGGTCGCGTTGCTGAGCGCCGCGCTCATCGCGGCCCGCGCGCGCCGTGACGCCGGCGCCGCGTCGTTCCTCGCGCTCGGCACGCTGAGCAAGCTCTTCCCCATCGCGGCCGCGCCCATCCTCCTCGCGCGCGCGGCGCGGCCGGCGCGCGTCGCGCTCGTTGGCGCCGGGATCATCGCGATCGGGTACGCCGCTGCGACGCTGGCCGGACGGTCGGGAGCGACGGGCCCGCTCTACTACCTCGTCGGCATCGACGCGAACTTCGACTCGCCGTGGGGTCTGCTGACCCGCGTGCTTGATGCGGCAGGCGTCACGCAGTCACAGGAGATCGTCGTGTCGATCACCCTCGTCGGGCTCGCGGCCACCTACCTCGTCGCCGTCCTGCCGCTCGCCCGGGCGGCGGATCCCGCAGTACCGTTCGGGCTCGCGGTGGTCACGACGCTCATCTGGAGCCGCCTCTACTCGCCGCAGTACTCGCTCTGGCTCCTGCCACTCTTCGTGTTGCTGCCGCTCAGCGGCCGGCTCTTCGCCCTCCTCACTGCGGGCGACGTCATCGTGTTCGCGACGGTGTACCCGCTCACGTTGGTGCAGTGGCCCCCGAGCGACGGTGTGGCAGCAATCTTGTTCGGCGCGCTGATCATCGGCGTGGGCGTGCGCCTGACGGCGCTTCTCGGAGTCTGGCGCGCGCTGCGGATCCTCGGAAGCGTCGCATGACCGCGCGCGCTGACAGATTCCTCATCATCGGAGCGATCCTGACGTGCGCGCTATTCACGTTCTCCGTGGTCCTCGCGATGCTGGCGAGCGGGCCGCTCTTCTACTACCACGTGCTGGTATTGCTCGCGGACGTTCCACTCGCGGTCGCGGTCGGTGCGGTGATCATGCGCGCTGTCGCGACGCGCCCACGACCGAGTACTGAAGTGATCTTGGCGCTCGGCCTCATCGCCACCCTCTCGATCGCGGTCGTCGTGCACCCGTCGCCGCAAGGCGCGCAGATAGTCATTCGTATCGGCGCGGCGCTCGCGCTCGCCATCGCGCTCGTATGGCTCAGCAACCGCGGAGCGTGGCGACTCGCGGTCGCCGCGTTCGGAGCCGCAGCGATCTCGCAGACCGGCCTGGCTGTCGCGCAGGTAATGACGCGCAGGCCGCTGGGGTTGCCGAGCTTCGGGGAGTTCGCCGATCCGCTGACCCGATGTCGGGTCGCAGGTCGCGCCTCGCGGCACGATGTACCAGCAGTACATCCTTGCGGCGCTGGCCCTATTGGCCGCGGTGGTGCTGATCGGGCAAGGGCTGCGGTCGGACCGCCGGGGGCATTGGTGGTTCGCGGCAGCCGCGGTCGCCGTCGTGCCGGTCGGACTCACGTACTCCCGCGCCGCCCTTGGGGGCCTCGTCCTGGCCGCTGCGCAGCTCGCGATCGGCGGCCGCGCGCGGCCGCGCACGCACGCGCTCGCGGTCGCCGTCCTGCTCCTCGGCGCCGGGATACCGGCTCTCCTCACGCTCGACGGCTGGATCACTCAATCGGGCAAGGGCCTGGAGCTGAATGGCCGTGACGTCCTCGTTCGCGAGGGCCTCGATCTTTTCGCGAGCGCTCCGCTCACGGGCATCGGCATCGCGCTCGAGCAACGTGAGAGAGAACGGCCCGGCAGCGTCGAGCTCCTGCAGCCGACGCACCCTGTCCCGATCTTGATGCTCATCGAGGGCGGCGTTCAGTCGGCGGTCCTCTGCAGTGCCGTCATCGCGCTGATGGCGTGGCATGCCCGTCGGAGCTGGGTGGCGCTGGCGGTGCTCGGCGCATACCTGCCGTTCGTGCTGCTGGACCATTTTCCGTACACGCATGCTCAGGGCCTGATCCTCTCGGCCATCTGGCTCGGCGCGGTCGAGGTCTTGGCTCGTCAGTCACTGCCCGGCGCAACTCAGACGACATGACGCCTCCCTGTTCCCGTGGGGTCGATCGAATGGATTGAAAGCGCTGGACCGCTTCCTTCAACGTTGGCGCATCTCCGTGGCCGCACCGTGGATCCCATCGGGCGCACGGGTGCTCGATGTCGGGTGTGCCGACGGCGCGCTGTTCGATGTCTTGCGCGACCGGATCGCCGGTGGTGTCGGCATCGATCCCGACGCGGCGACGACGCGCACAAGGGAGGGCGTGCGGCTCGTACGCGGCCTGTTCCCGGCTGACACGCCCGACGAGCGCTTCGACGCGATCACGATGCTCGCGGTCATCGAGCATCTGCCGGACTCCTCGTACGCGGCCGTGGGCGGGGCGGCGGCGCGGCTGCTCCGCGACGGCGGAAGGCTCATCGCGACCGTCCCGGAGCCCGCCGTTGACCGGATTGTGGAGCTCCTGCAAGTGCTGCGGCTCGCCGAGGGGATGTCGCTCGAAGAGCACCACGGATTCGCGACGGCGCAGACACCCGGCATCTTCGAGCCGGCCGGCTTTCGTCTTCTCGCGCACCGCCGCTTTCAGCTCGGGCTCAACAACCTCTTCGTCTTCGAGCGGCGCGCGTGATCGCGGGGCGTACCGGCCTGCGACGCGGGTGGCTGCCCCACGACGGGGGGTGGCTGGTCATCGTCGGCCTCGCCGCAGGCGCGCCCTCGCGTTGGCAGCCATCACGGTGCTCATCGCCGAGCGCGGCATCCGGAGGAACTACGCGAGCTATGACCTCTCCGCGTACGTCGAGGCGGCCCGCCGTCTGCGCGACGGCGCCCCGCTCTACCCGCAGCTAATCGATGGTGGCTACCGTCTTGGCAAGGTGAACCCTGTATCTGTATCCACCGCCGGTGGCGCTCCTGTTCACGCCGACGCTGCTTGTGTCCCTGCCCGTCGCAAGCACGATCTGGGGCATCACGCTGACGGCGCTCGTGGTTGCGGCCATGATCGCCACGGCGGTCGCGCCTGCGCGGCGGCCGCTCGCGGTCGCCATGTGCATCGGGGCGTTTCCGCTCCAGTGGGAGCTTGCGAACGGCAATCTGACCCTCGTCACGCTGGCGCTCGCGCTGCTCAACTGGCGCGCGCGGACGCGGTGGCGAGGATCAGCGGCGCTCGCCCTCGCGATGGGACTGAAGCTCCTCGCCGTTCCGCGGCACTGCTCGCGGCCGTCGTTCTGGTCAGCTGGCCGTTGCTCGGCACTGCCTGGCTCGACTGGATCCGGCTGACCCACCAGCTCGCGTCAGGACCGGAGACGCGCCCATACAACGTCGTACCGGATCTGCTGCGCACCGGCGCGGGACGCGCGCTACTGGTCGGCGCGACGCTCGTCGCGCTCGTGGTGGTGGGCTCGCTCGTGCAAGGGCGACGGCTCGCTCCCGCGCTCGGATTCTCCGCGGCGCTCGCCGCCGCACCCTACGTCTCGGCGTTCGTCTTCTACCCGTATGCGGTCCTCGTCCTGCCGGTCCTCGTGTGGATCGGTCTCGGTAACGCTCGGATCGCGGCGCGCCTGGCAGCGATCGCGTCATGGATCCTCATCGACCTCCAGGCCTCGACCCGGATATCGTGATCCCGAGCGCGCTCGTCGGGACCGCCGTTGCCGTTGGAGCGACGATCGCAATCGGCCTGGGCACGCCGCTCCGGCCCCTCGATCCAGCCTCAGCGGCGAGGATCACGCCCGCGCGCTAGACCGGCTGCGGTGTCTTCTGCGCGACCGAGAGGAAGTTCGCCAAGAGCTCCTCGAATTCAGGCGCGACGTACTGCTCGATGCCGCCGGCATCGCAGAGCCGCGCGATCTCCGGGTCGATCGGGATGCGCGCGATGAGCGGCGCGTTCGCCGCGATGACGAGCTTCAATCCCTGCGACGGGCCGAACACCTCGTTGCGGGAGCCGTCCGGCATCGCCACGTAGGCCATGTTCTCGACGATGCCGAGGATGTCGCCGCCGAGCTGCTTGACCAGACGCACCGCCTTCGTGACGACCATCGTTGCGAGCGCCTGTGGCGTTGTCACGAGCACGACGCCCGCGATCGGCAGGGCTTGCATGACCGTGAGGGGCGCGTCGCTCGTTCCCGGTGGCAGATCGACGATCAGGTAGTCGAGCTCGCCCCACGCGACGTCGCTGAAGAACTGACGGATCGCGCCGGACACCATCGGCCCGCGCCAGATGACGGCCTCCTCCTCGCCGGGGAGCAGGAGGTTCATCGACATGATGGGGATGCCGCCGCGCGAGACCGAGGGCTTGAGCGTGTTCGGTCCGGCCACGCCCGGCTTCTCGCGAACGCCGAACATCCGCGGGATGCTCGGGCCGGTGATGTCGCCGTCGAGCACGCCGACCGTGAACCCGCGCCGCTTCAGCCCGACGGCGAGCAGGCCGGCGACGAGCGACTTCCCCACGCCGCCCTTGCCCGACATCACCGCGATGACCTGCTTGATGCCCTTCTGCTCGGCCATGCCCTTCACCCGCATACCGCCGCCGGACGCGACAGCCGTGGCTTCCGGAAGGCCGCTCGGGAGCTTGCCCGTCGCGGCGAAGACGTTGAGATCGCGGAGCAGCTCGTCCACGTTCACCCGCCCGCCGCCGTGACCGGTCGCGCCCTGCAGCACCGTTTCGCTCTTGCTGATCGCGCACGACGCGCAGCCGAGCCCGTAGCGCGCGAAGATCCGGGCGGTGTCCGGCCAGCGTTCGGTAACGGAGGCGATGGTCATGTCGGGGGTGATCGCGTCGGCCACGGGGGCTCCTTCAGGGATGGCTTGCTGATGATGAGTATAGGTGCGCAACCACCATGTTTCTCGCGTGTTTCTCGCGTCCGGGGCCAATCGATGCGGCGTGAGGCTATCGAAGGGGCAGCTCGACGATGAAACGGACCGCCTTGGACGCCGCCTCTCGACGATGGTCGAGACGGCCGTGATGACCGAGGATGATCATCCGAGCGAGCTCGACGCCGATCCCGCCGCGGTCCTCAGCCGGCGTCGGCAGGAATGGGCCGATCCCGCCGGTGACCGTGAGCTTCGCGTAGCCGCCATCGCGGCGGAGGTCGATGCTCACGTCGGACGTCTTCGCGGTGGTGCGGGCCTCATCAATGAGCCCGCCGATCGCCTGACGTAACCGGGCCTCGTCGCCCTCCACAACGAAGCTGCCAGACGACAGCGTGATCGGGATGCGCGGACCCTTCTCGCTCGGACGGGTGCGCACTTCTTCCACGAGGGCGCCCAGGTCGACCGGGCGGTGCTGCATCCAGAGCTCGCCCGACTGGAGCTGACCGAGCGACACGAAGTCGCGGCTGAGGAACTCGAGGTCCTGCGCTCGGTCGACCAACGGCTGCAGCTCGCTCGCGGTCGCGCCACCAGCGCCCTGCAGTGCCCGCAGGCCGTCGGCGAGATCGCGACCTGGACCGGCGAGCTCGTGCTCGACCACGCGCATGAAATGTGAGCGCTCGCGATCGAGCGTCCGCAACCGCTCGCGCTCGCGACGGACCATGTCCACCAGCCAGGCGGCTAGGAGGAAGAGAAGCAAGCGGCTCGACGCGTTCCAGGCGATGGGTCCGATCGCGCCCGCACGGCGCTCGATGATGTCGGCGAAGAACCACGCGAAGCCGGATGCGAGGGCGACCGCCATCCCCGGCCAGCGGCCGAGGAGCCACGCCGCCGGCACGACCGCGAGGAGGTAGAAGAAGCCGAAGCCGTAGTCGGGTCCGGTCGAGAGGTCGACGGCGCCGACAAGCACGACGACCAGGAGCCAGAACAGGGTGCCGATCACGATGTTGGATCGGATGATCGCTGGCATATGACAATCCTGACCTGCTGGACCCTTCTCGCACATCCGCCAAACGGATGAGGAAAAGGGGTCTCCGCCGGGCTAAATGCCGCTGACCAGCCGGGTGACGGCGAAGATGAATGCCGCGCCCGCGACCGTCCCGGCCATGACCTGGTCCCCCCGGCCCTTGCGATGCGCCTCCGGCAGGAGCTCGGCTGCACCGACGTAGAGGAAGAACCCGACGAACAGCCCAAGGATCGCGCCGAGGACCGGGCCCTCGATCGTGAGGAACAGCGCGACCACCGCGCCGATGACCGGCGCACCGGCGTCGATCAGCAGCCAGCGGAAGGCCGTCGCGCGTGTCGCGTCGTTCGCGAGGAGCACGCTGACCGTGGCGATGCCGTCAGAGAAGTCGTGCAGGACGACGACGGTCGCGACGATGATCCCCAGCTCCACGCTCGCGTGGAACGACGCGCCCACCGCGACACCGTCCAGAAAGCTGTGGACGGACATGCCGCCGGCGCCGAGCGCGCCGACCTGCTCGTGACGCTCGACCGGGTGGCCGGCCTCGTGTCCGACGTGCAACAGGGTGATGCGCTCGAGGAGGTAGAACGCCAGGAAGCCGATGCCGGCGAACAGCATCGCGTCGTCCAGTGAGCCGATCGCGCGCGCCGACTCGGGCGCCAGGTCGAAGAACGCCGCGCCGATGCGGACACCGGCGCCCAACGCGATGATCAGCCCGAGCTGCTTGGTGCTGCGTAAGGCGACCAGTCCGCCCACGAGCGTTGAGACGAACGTCGCGGCGACGACTGCGAAGACGGTCATCCAGCGGCTCTCATGAGATTGGGTCTCAACCTAGGGAACCTGAGACCGAGTGTCAAACAGCTATCCTTGCGCGGTGAAGGCCACGGAGATCCCGGAGCGCATGAGCTCGCGGGGTCGGCGGCTGACCCGGCAGCGCGTGCTCGTCGCCGAGGCCCTCGCGTCCGCGAAGCGCGCGCTCAGCGCGCAGGAGCTCTACGAGCGGATCAAGACGAGCCATCCGACGCTCGGACGGGCCACGGTATACCGCGCGCTCGAGGCGCAGGTCCAGGACGGGATGGCCAGCCGGTTCGAGCGCGACGGGCACGTCTCCGCGTACATCGCGTGCGACGCCGAGCATCACCACCACCTCGTATGCACGCGCTGCCAGCGCGTTCTGGACCTCGACGAGACCGTCGTCGCGCCGCTGCTGTCGTCCGTCGGCCGGCGCCACGAGTTCCAGGTCGACCACGCCGCCCTCGACTTCTACGGGCTGTGCCGACGCTGCCGCCGAAAACGGCCCTAGTCGTTCGCGCGAGCTCCGCTAGACCGCGGGACGTCTCCGATCGGCGAGCACCACCGCGACGGCGGTCGTGATCGGGACACAGAGCACGAGCCCGATGCTCGCGACGAGGACCGCGATGATCGAGCCGACGATGGTCTCGCTGTTCGCGGAGAGGGAGAGCGGGACGTTCCCCAGCGAGAGCAGCACGATGAGCGGCATCGCACCGCCGAAGTACGCGAGCGCGAGCGTATTGACGAGCGAGCCGATGTGATCGCGACCGACATTCAACGCGCTCGCGTAGAGGCGCGGCCCGCGCATCTCGTCGTGCGCCGCGGCGAGCTCGAACGTCGCCGAGGCCTGGCCGATCCCCATGTCGACGAGTGCGCCGAGCGAGCCCACGACGATGCCCGCGAGCACGAGGCGGTGGAGGTCGATGCGACCCGCCGAGCCGACGGCGAGGAACACCGCCTCCTCGGAGCCAAGGCCGGTGATGTGAGCGACCGACAAGGTCAGCGCCGCGAGCGCCACGACGATGAGCAGACAGGCGGTAGTACCCACCAGGGCCGCCACGCTCTTGCGGTTGAACCCGTGGACCACGAAGACGGCGACGACGAGCACGGCGAGCGCGCCGGCCAGCGTCGCGATGAGCGGGTCCTCGCCGCGCTGCACCGCGGGGACGATCGCGAGGAGGAAGACCGCGACGCTGCCGGCCAGCCCGGCGAGCGAAGCGAGGCCCTTCCAGCGCGCGACCGCGACGAGCGCGACGACGAGGACGACGACGAATGGGAGGAGTGATGGGAGGCGCACCACGTCCTCGATGGCGTACTCGCGCGTGTCGTTGTCGCCACGGTGCTGCGACACGAGGACGTGATCGCCGGGTCGCAGCAGGCCATTGGAGTTAAGGGCGACGCGACCGCCCCACTCGAGGGTCACGTGATCGCCGCGGTACAGGCTGCCGTCGAGCTGGATCTCGACCGTCTGGAACGGCTGACCCGGAAGGCCCGGCTGCCCCGCCGCCCGCGTACTCTGCGACACGACGCGTACGACGTGCGCATCGATGACGCTCGAGGCCTGTCCGGTGTTCCAGTCGCCGCAGGCTCCGAGCACGAACGCCGCGACGAGAACGGCGATCCAGCGCATCGCTAGATCCCCAGCAGGCCTTGGGCCGCAAGCCGCAGCGCAACGATCACCAAGGCCGCCGCGAGGAGGCGCACGATGATGGCGCCACGTACCCGGGTGGACAGGCGCGCTCCGATCTGCGCACCCACGACGGCTCCGGCCGCGAGGTAGACGGCCCGCGGCCACACGTCCACCAGATCCCCGGCCGCGATGTGCGTGATCGTGCCCACCGTCGCCATGATCGCGAGGACGAAGTGCGATGTCGCGGTCGCGATGTGGACCGGGAAGCCGAGCACCGCGATGAGCACGGGCACGTGGATGAATCCGCCGCCGATCCCGAGAAGGCTCGAGGCGAACCCGACGACGAACGAGATCGCGATGCCTAGCGGCAGCTCCACGTGATAGCGATGCACGGTCCCTTGCGCATCGACGAGCTCACGGGGGATCCGGCCCCACGCGCGCCCTTCGGGCGCGGGCGGACCCTCATCGGGACGGGTCCGGATGACGAGCACCGCGAGCGCGAGGAGCACCGCGGCGAACGCCGTGTCGAACGGCCCGCGCGGGATCGCGCGTGCGAGGAGCGCGCCGGCAACGCTGCCGGGCAACGTCGCGACGGCGAACGCCAGGCCGGAGCGCAGGTCGATGCGCCGCTGGCGGCCGTACGCGATCGCGCCGCTCGTCGCGTTGGCCGCGACGACGGCGAGCGACGTCGCCGTCAGCGTGCCGGTGGGCTCGTGCGGGAAGAGGAGTGCGAGGACCGGAAGAAGGATGAAGCCGCCGCCCGCGCCGATGAGCGTGCCGAAGGTCCCGATGCCGATCCCGAGCGCGACGAATCCGGCCGCGGTGAGCACTCCGGCGAGTATGGGCGCCCGCTCAGCCGCGTGGGCCGAACAGCAGCTCCTGCAGATCGGGCAACGCCGTCCCGAGCCCGGCGATGAAGAACAGTCCGATGACCAGGCTCGACACGCCGGCGACCGCGCCGACGATCACGTAGAGGGTCCGCAGGCGCTGCGCCCCGATGAACCCGGTCGCGCTCGTGACCGCCACCAGCGTGTTGCTGATCAGCAGCCCGACGATGAACGCGGCGAGGATGACGATCCCCTGCGCGCCCGTGACGCCGGCGATGCCCGCGAGGAGCAATGCTTGCGAGCCGGTCTCCGCACCGACGCCGTGGATCATCCCGACGCCGAACGCGGTCTTCGGACCGTACTGCGAGGCGTGCGCGATGGGTTCGTGCTGGTGGCCGTGGATCCGCGCCTGCAGCCGGTCCCAGGCGTAGCGCACGCCGTCGAAGACGAGCATCCAGCGGCTCCGCATCCGGAACTCGCCGCTCCCGCGTACGTACTGCACCACCGAGATGAGGACCCAGATGCCGAGCAGCACGAGCGTGACGCCCACGACGCGCTCGAGCACCGGGTCGACCCATCCCGGGAGCACCGCGCCGACGACGAGGGCGAGGATGCCCAGCACGAGGACGACGCTGGCGTGACCCAGGGCGTAGAGGCTCGCGAGGCCGATCGCGTGCCGCTGCTCGTGCGCGAAGCGCGACTCCGTGAGGACGTGGAACGCGCCGGCGTCCGTGTGCGAATGACCGTGCTCGGCCGGCCCGACCTCATGCGCGTGCGGCGGCATGGGCGCGATGGCCGGGACATCCTCATCCGCATGCGATGCCGTCGTGGTGCTGGTGATGTCGGTGATCGCGGCGATGTGGTCCCAATCGAAGCCATGCCGGAAACCCAGCACCGCCATTCCCGCGAGCAGGCCGAGGATCCCGAGGTCCACTGGGCGCGAGCCTATCGCGAAGCGTCGCAATAAGGTGCTGTTGCGATACGTTCGCGATTGGGTCACCCTTGCGTCATGACGCTGGCCGATGCGATCCACGCGAGCGGCAAGCGGCTCACGCTGCAGCGGCAGCTGGTGCTCGACGCGGTGCAGCGGGCCCGCCATCACGTCACCGCTGAGGACATCGCCCGCCGGGTGCGGGCGAAGTACCCGCGGATCGGGCCATCGACCGTGTACCGGAACCTCGAGGCGCTCGAAGAGCTCGGGTACGTCACCCATACCCATCTCGACGATCGCGTCACGCGCTGGCATCGCGCGGACAGTCACCCGCACGGCCATCTCGTCTGCCGCTCCTGCGGCGGCGAGACCGAGGTGCGCCCACCCGCCCTGGAGGCGATGGCTCGTCGGCTTCGAGAGCTCTACCGGTTCGAGCCGGATCTGGCGCATTCGGCGATCGTGGGAATCTGCCGGCGCTGCCGCGACGTACCCTCTCAGTGATGCGCTGGCTCTGCGCGCTCGTGTTCGCGCTTGCCGCCGGGAGCAGCGCCCTGGCGGCGTCGGGCCTCGCCGTGCCGCCACACATCGACCCCCCCGGAACACCGCGATACCATGACCACCTGCTCGCGGCCTACCGGTACCCGCTGTTCCTCCTGCGCCTGAAGATGCTGACCCACCAGCCCGCCGGCCCGGGCTGGACCCTCGAGCTGCCCGGCCAGATCGAGCTTGGCGCGCTGGTCCTGGCGACCCTTGCGCTCATCGTTCCGAAGCTTCCCCGCCCGACGCGCCGCGCGATCGCGGTGCTCCAGGCGGTCCGCCTCCGGGCTCCGCAGTGGCGGCTCGGCGCGCCGCTCGGCCCACCGCGCGCCTCCCTCCTGTTCTCCGGGTAGTTCGAGAAAGACCAGGAGGGTCACATGCGGCGGTCCCAGTCCATCGCGGCGGCCATCGCCGTCGTGGTGGTGTCAGTCGGCATCTTCGCGAGCCCGGCTGCGGCGCACGAGCGCCGCACCGTCGGGCCGTACACGTTCGTCGTCGGCTGGGTCACCGAGCCGGCGGTCATCAGTCAGTCGAACGGGCTCGATCTCACGGTGACCGAGACCGCGGGCGACACGCCCGTCGAAGGGCTCGAGAAGACCCTGGCCGCCGCGGTCATCACCGGCGGGGGGGCCAAGACCCGCAGCCTCACGCTCGTGCCGGACGGCGATCAGCCCGGCCATTACACGAGCGGGTTCGTACCCACCCGGGTCGGCGACTACACCTTCCACATCAGCGGCACCGCCGGCACGACCAAGATCGACGAACGGTTCGAGTCCGGCCCGAACCGGTTCGACCCGGCGACCGACATCGCGTCGCTGGAGTTCCCTGACCAGGTCCCGTCGGCGTCCGACCTCGCGGCGCAGCTGGCGGACGCCAACACGAAGCTCACGATCGCGATCGCGCTGGGCGCGCTCGCGCTCGTCGTCGCTGTCGCGTCCTTCGTTCCCGCGCTCAGGCGCCGTTGACGCGGCTCCGCGTGCTGGCCTGGGCCGCAGCGCTCGCCATCGCGGGTGCCGCGGCCGTCGCGACCCCGGCATCCGCCCATGCCAACTACGTCAAGTCGAATCCGGCCGCCGACGCGCGGCTGGTGAAGGCGCCGACCGAGGTCCGCGTCGCGTTCAGCGAGCCACCCGATCCGAAGGGCAGCCAGATCCAGGTGCTCGACGAGCAGGGCACCCGCTGGGATCTGGGTGACACGACCGCGTCCGACGAGTCGAACGGGCTGAAGGTCGGGCTGAAAGCGATCGGCGACGGCGGCTACACGGTCGCGTGGACGACGGTCTCCGCGGTCGACGGCCACGAGACCAGGGGCAGCTATGCGTTCGTGGTCGGCAACGGACCGCTGCCCGCGCTTCCCGACATCCCGAACGCATCGCCACCGCCGTCACCGCTCGAGGTCGCAGGCCGTTCCCTCTCCTATGCCGGCATCGCGCTGGCCCTCGGTTGCGCGCTCTTCGGGCTCGTTGTCCACGCCGCCGACGGACCGAGCGAGACGCGCCGCGAGCGCCGGCTCCTGATGCTCGGGGGTGCTGCGACCTCCCTCGGCTCCGCGGCGCTGGTCCTCGCCGAGGGCGACCACCTGCCGCCGCGCCTGGCGCTGCTCCTCAGCCTTCGCCTCCTGACCGGCCTCGCCGTCATCGCCGCGCTCGCGCCGCAGCTCTCCGGCCGCACGCGCCGCTACGTCGTCGTGGTCGCGGGGATCGTCGCCGCGTTGACCGCGACGCTCGTGTCGCACGCGACGGCGCTCGGAAACGTGAAGGACATGGCCCTCGACCTGATCCACGTCCTGTCGATCTCGGCGTGGAGCGGCGGGGTCGTCTCGCTCCTCTGGATCTACCTACTGACCGGTGATCGCAACGGTGCAACGCTTCGTGCGACCGTCTGGCGCTTTTCGCTCGTGGCCCTCACGTCGGTCGGGCTCCTGGCCACCGCGGGCGTCCTGCAGGCGTTCGACCGCCTGGTCCTCATCCAGGACCTGATCGAGACGCCGTACGGCATCGCGCTCCTCGCGAAGATCGTGCTGCTGGTCGTCATCGTCGCGGTCGCGTCGTTCAACCTCCTTCGCCATGGCCCGCGCGCCGAGCGCGCGGGGCTGATCCGCGGCACGATCATCGAGGCGGCGCTGCTCGCCGGTGTGTTCGTCGCGGCCGGCGTGCTCACCGCGCTCGCGCCGCCGGCCCAGCCGAGCGGCGCGGCATTCGACCAGACCCAGCACGTGGCCGGCTATCGGGTCGAGCTCGTCGTGCCGACGTCGATCCCCGGACGGAACCGCTTCGTGCTCCGCGTGCACCAAGGCCTGACGCCGGTGACGGTCGCGGAGAAGGTCGCGCTGCGCTTCACGATGGTCGAGCACGATATGGGTGAGACCGAGCTCGTCGCGGACGAGCGTGCACCGGGCGAGTACGTCGCGGTCGGGAGCCCGACGGCGATGTACGGCACGTGGAAGGTGCAGGCGATCATCCGGCTACCCGGCAAGGACGACGTTTCGGCGCTGTTCACCGTGCCGATCAGCCAGCAGGGCGGCCAGGGTGCGACCGCCGTCGCGCTCACCACGAAGTCGTTCAGCCTCGTGGTCTTCCCCGACCCGAGCCTGCCGATCGCAGGTGCGCCCATTCAGCTCAGCGTCATCGTCCTCGAGAACGGTCAGCCGGCGATCGGTCGCACGATCACCGGCGCGACCGCCGCGAAGGACGGCCAGCCTGTCACGGGCGACCCGTTCATCGCGATCGAGCAAGGCTCCGGCCGGTATCGGATCGACATCCCGGCGCTGGCGCAGGGCAAATGGACGATGCGGATCCAGATCGGCAGCCCGGCGGAGACCGCGGACTACACGTTCGCCGTGTCACCATGAGCCGGTGATCCTGCTGCATGGAACGTTCGTCGATGAGTTCCTCATCGAGATCGTCCTCCCGCTCTCGATCTTCGGCGGCCTGTACTGGTGGTCGTCGCGCAAGGAAAAGAAAAAGAAGAAGGCAGCGGCCGCGCCGGACGCGGCCGAAGGCCGCGGTGACAAGGAAGCATGACGTTCCCGATCAGCCGCCAGGGCCTTGAACAGATCGCCCTGGCCCTCGCGGTCGGGATCGTGCTCTTCGGCGGACTCGCGATCCTCCGCTGGCGCCGCGGCCAGGAGTACCGCCGAACGGCGATCTCCGCGGGGATCCTGGTCGGCCTCGCGATCGTGTCGCTGATCATCGGGTACACGATCGCCCCCAACATCCCCACCCCGGCGGTCCCGTTCACGGCGCGATTCGCGCAGAACCCGACGCCGGACAACGCCGCCAGCGTGGCGAAGGGCAAGGCCCTATATCAGGCCACGTGCGTGGTGTGCCATGGCGTCGTCGGGAGGGGCGATGGACCGGCGGCGTTCACCCTCGTGCCGCGTCCGGTGAACCTGCAGCTGCACGTCCCGCAGCACGCGCCGGGCGAGCTCTTCTACTGGATCTCGACCGGCATCCCCGGGACGGCGATGCCCGCGTGGCAGGACGTCGACCCCGCGACCGGGAAGCCGCGGCTCTCCGACGACGACCGCTGGTCCATCATCCGCTACCTCCAGGCCCTGGCGCGCGGAGAGACGCCGTGAACGTGTTCGCGATGAGCGTCCCGTGGTACGAGATCCTGCTGCGGACCTTCGTCGTCTATTTCACCGTGCTCGTCCTCCTGCGCGTCGCCGGTAAGCGCGAGCTCGGGCAGATGACGCCGTTCGATCTGGTCGTGATCCTCGTGATCGCCAACTCCGTGCAGAACGCGATGACCGGCGGGGACAACTCGCTCATCGGCGGGATGATCGCTGCGGCGACGCTCACGGTCGTCAACATCGCGGTCGGGCGCTGGGGCAGCCGCGTGCCATTCTTCCGCCGCCTCGTCGCGAGCGAGCCGACGCTGCTCCTTCGCGACGGCAAACCGCTCAAGGCGGCCCTGGACAAGGAGCGGATCGACATCGAGGAGCTTGAGATGGCCGCGCGCCAGCACGGCATCGCCGACCTTGCCGACGTGACGGCAGCGGTCCTGGAGGAGGACGGCTCGATCAGCATCATCCCGAAGGAGGGCACCAAGGTGCGCCGCAGCGCGCGCCACTTCCGCCAATTCCGCAACCACTGACGGCTTGGCACGCGCCGCGGCGACCGCAGCGCGCGCCAGCGAACCCGCGGAGCGCTAGGGGACGGTCGCGGCCGAGCGCATCCGGCGCCACACGAACAGGACGATGAGCGCGCCAAGAATGGATCCGAGGATGCCCGCGGCGCCTAGGGGGCTGAGGAAAAAGCGG
>DHJC01000057.1:0-30894 GCA_002404155.1 Chloroflexi bacterium UBA4730
GTCACTTTTCGACCGCCGTTGACAAGACGAGCCGTGCAGGCTCCGCCTCGTCCGCGTCGGAGCTCAAGTTTGCGGATCGGCGGTAGTAGGGTGGGAGGTCGGCTGCGCCAGCGGCCCTGTTCGCTCACCGCTAGTTAGGACGAATGCGTGTACGACCGGATCGGCATAGGTTCGCTGATCAATGAACATTCGGTGCCAGAGTTCCAGCATCAAAAGGTTCCAGATCTGGTACTGCCAGGCTCCTACCCCGCGAACGTGTTCGTCGAGCAGTCGGGCCACGACGTCGTGGTGGAAGTAACCGCGCTGTCGCGCCGTCGTGTCGAGGAGTACTTCTTCGGCCAAGGGTCGAAGCTCCTGGCGGAGCCAGTGATCTATTGGCACACCAAACCCCATTTTCGGCCGATCAATTACCTCGTCGGGCAGCAGTCCGCGCACCGCCCGCTTTAGGATCCGCTTCTTCACAGTCCCCCTCAGTTTGAATCCGGCCGGTAATGCTGCGCAAAACTCCATGAACTCATGGTCAAGGAACGGGGACCTCGCCTCTAGGCTGTTCGCCATCGTGGCGATATCCATTTTGACCAGGAGGTCCTCCGGCAGATAGGTGTTGACGTCAACGTCAAGCGTGGCGTCGACAAGGTCGTTCGCGTCGGACGCCGCGTAGGCGTCCCCAATGACCGAACTGGCATTGTCGTCACCGGCCTCCCGTGTGAATTCAGGCGTACAGAGCTCGTCCTTCAAGGGCGCTGAGAAATGGCTGACCCACCGCGCATACCGTTCAACCCTGGTTTCTGCGAGACCGCTTAGGAATCGCCGACCACGCGCGCGCATGCTCTTAGGGTTCCCGCCTCCAGAAAGCACGTTTGCCGCGCGAGCGGCAGCAACGCGGAGCGAGCGCGGTATCCGATCGATCTGAGCGGCGAAAACACTTGCCGCGTACCGGTCATATCCAGCGAAATCCTCATCGCCTCCGTCGCCATTCAGCGCAACGGTCACGTGTTCGCGCGTGAGCTTCGCAAGGTAATAGCTGGGTATGGCGGAGGAATCCGCGTACGGCTCGTTGTAGTGCCATACGAGCTCAGGAAAGATATCGGCGGCGCTGGGGCGCACGACAAATTCGTGATGTTCGGTCCCAAACCGCTCGGCCACCAGCCGGGCGTAGCGCAGCTCGTCGTATTCCTTCTGCTCGAAACCAATCGAGAAGGTCTTGACGCGTCCGCCAAGCTGCGACATGAGCGCCACGACAGTGCTGGAGTCGATCCCGCCACTCAGAAAGGCTCCGAGGGGAACGTCGCTTATGAGTCTCATACGGACAGCCTCGCGTAGGCGGGAAAGGATCGCATCGCACGCCTCGTCCTCTGAGATGGCGAGTTTGTCCTTGTACCGGAGTCGCCAGTAACGATGTTCACGGACGTTGCCGTTCTCCACGAGGAGGTAATGGGCCGGGGGTAACTTGGCGACTCCTGCGAACGCGCTGGCCGGACTTGGGACGTACTGCAACGTCAAGTAGAGGGAGATCGCCGCAAGATCAGGTCGGGGTACAAATGCGGGGTCGGCGAGAAATGCCTTCGGCTCAGACGCGAAGGCGATTCCATCCGCGTCGAGTAGATAGTGCAGCGGTTTCTTACCGACTCGATCGCGGGCCAGGAACAGGCGCTCTTTCGGACCATCCCAGATAGCGAAAGCGAACATGCCGCGAAGGTGTTGAAGGCACTCCACATCGAACTCGCGATAGGCGGCGAGGATCACTTCGGTGTCCGTGTGGGAGTGAAAGCGGTGTCCGCGCGCCTCAAGCTGCCGTCGCAGCTCGGGGAAGTTGTAGATTTCTCCGTTGTAGGTGATCCACGTCTGACCGGCGTCGCTGGACATCGGCTGGTGACCGGCGGGGGTTAGGTCGACGACGGCTAGTCGCCGGTTCCCTAGGCCAACGTGACCGCTCAAGTAGACGCCCTCATCATCAGGACCGCGGTGCGCGATGAGCCTATTCATCCGATCGAGGATCCCGCGATCTACGGGTCTTTGGCTCCGAAAGTTGACGCGCCCGACGATGCCGCACATCGTCAGGCGACTCGAGTCGGCTTCCGGCCGCTCACCGAGACCGGGAATTCCCCAATGCGAAGCCCTGAGAAGCCGGCGTCCTCGAACCACGAGACGACCTCAGTCACCGCATGCTTCCATTGAAATCGCGGCGTATACCAGTCGAACGTATCGAGCCATCGCCACGTCGGGTCAGCCTCGAGGCTGGTCGGCAGCATGACCGAGGTCGCCCGACCGATGAGCGGGATCTTGTGTATGTAGTACATCGGGATCGCGATCCGCGACGCTTGCAGCATGAACTGCCGGGGGAGCCGGGATGTCAGCGGCCTCAGTAGCTCGCTTCCGGACGCCTTCAGATCGGTGCCGTAGACCCAAACCGCGAACTGTCCGCCGGGCCGGACCAGTCTCGCGAGCTGCTGAAACGCCGCCTTGGTGTCCGGCGTGTGATGAAGCACTCCAATGCTTGAACACCCGATCGAATGACTCGTCCGCGAATGGCAGGCGGAGGATGTCGGCTTGGTAGAAGTGTGCGTTCGGGCGTTCCCGGAGGTTGTTGGCCGCGACCTCGACTGCGTTGCTGAGGTCGATCGCGTGAACGTCCGCTCCCGCGTCGCAACAGATCTCGGTGAACCGGCCCATCCCGCAGCCCGCGTCCAGCACGCGTTCGCCACGGAGCTCGTCGAGCGACCACCCTGTCTTCGTTGTGAACGTGTCTCGGCTCCGCGTCGTGCCGTTCGCGGAATCGAGTTGTACGCGGGCGAACCGAGCCCACTGGAAGCCGAACGAGCTGGCGTACGAGGACCGACCCACGAACCTCGCGACGCCCCGGACGACGGGGAAGTCGTGGCCGCTCGCGACGCAGCGGTAGGCGCCGTCTGCGACGGTCGCGAGCACCGCGCCGCAGTCTGGACACTGGAGGACCGGAGCGCCTGGCCGGCGCGCCCCGCGATTCCCAACTTCCGACTCACTTGTCAACGCTCGGATGCCGCCAACGGCTTTCTACGCGCCAGGCGAGACGCCAAAGTGATCGCTACCAGGACGAGTGCCGCGTCAGATCGCGATGGCCTCAGGGCCGCGGTGGAGCCCGCCAATACGGATGTCCACCCGAGGAACAGGGCGGCGGCCAGGCCATATGAAATGCTGGACGCCATGCTCGCGCCGACTGCACCGAACTGAGGAATCCACACGAGATTTAGGGAAATGTTTGCCGCAAGCGAGACAGCGTAGATACCCGTGAGGAGCCAAGGTGTGCCCGCGCGAAGAACCGGAGGTCCGCATACGCGCTGCATGCTGATGAAGACGATGCCCGGCGCGAGTGCGACGAGTGGAGGATATGCGGCCGTGAACTCTACCCCGAAGAGTAGTGGGATCGCGATCCATCCGGTCGCCACTAAGGCAACCCCAAAGGCCAACGCAAGGTAGGCGTTGATACGCGCCGCCCGCAGCGCGACTTGAGCGGAGTCCCGAATTGCCACGCCGACCTGTCGCGGAAGCAGGGCAATCGAGACGGAATCCGTAGCCAGAAGGACCGTCTCAGCGACGACGACCGAGAGGGAATAGATCCCAACAGCGCCAGGCCCGTTTATCGCTTTGACCATGAAGGTGTCCACGCGAAGATGTAAGAAGAACAGCACAAGGCCGGCGTGCAGCACGAGCGAATGACCGACCGTTTGACGGATGAGGCCCGGGTCCCAGCGAACGGAGTACGGCGGTACCACCGACGTCCGAAGGGTCCACAGCCACGTGACGAGGCCACCCAAGAGGTTTAGCGCCATTACAGCCGCGACCGTCACCAGCCCGGTGAACGCCAGCACCAGCAGTGCCGCGAGCTGCACGAGACCACCAGCGATCGCGGCACGGAACTGAAGGGTTACCTGACCTACAAGGTTCTGAAGACCCGAGATGAATTGCGTGTGCAGTGAGAGCGGGATCGCCAACGCGCCGAGGAGCAAGAGGACCGGGGGTACATCGCCAAAGACGGCCGGTAGCAAACTCGGAAGGAGGAACATGGCGATGATGCCGCCGCTCCCCGCGACGACAGTAACAAGGGTGCTCTGGGCCCCGAGGCGGTCGGCGGAGATTGACTGCGAGCCGTACAGATACACGTTCGCCTGCTCTAGACCGAGCTTCCCGAAGGCCACGATGGTCGCAGCCGCGACGACGGGTATGTAGTAGATTCCGCGTCCTTCCGGTCCAAGAATGCGAGAGACGACGATCGTCGCGATTGTCGCGATCACGACGAGCGCGAGTTTCAGGCCGAGCGTCTGCGCGGCAACGACAGCAACCGACGCTTGTCCTCGTCGGCGATCCTCGTTCACTGCCCATCCCGCTCGCCGATGCAGCCGAGTGTCGCCGCATACGAGAGCCGATTCTGTAGAAACCATTGCACCGCTCCGGGCAGGACGAGCCGATAGATCGGCTCGAACCCTCCGCCTGGTATTCCGTAACCGAACCGGCGCACGACGCGTAGGCCCGCATCGCGGAAGAGCTGCTCGAGCTCGGGCCGCCAGATTCGTCGCGCATGCGTCTGCTCGGTGATGGGGTCGTTTCGAAGCGCGTGCCAGGTCGGAATGATTGCCATGACGCGTCGCGCGACGACGGCCTGCTGCCGCAGGAGAGCGATCGATTCGGCGGCTGCGAAGTGCTCGAGCACACCACCTGAGAACGCGAGGTCAAATTGATTCGCGTAGCGGCTCAGATCGAAGCCGTCCCCGATCTCGAATTGGCAGTTGACCTGGAAGTATGCGGCAAGCGCTTTAGCTGACTCTACGATCGTCGGCTCCTTATCGATTGCCACCACGTCGTAGCCGTATGCGGCGAGCAGGATCGACAGTGCGCCGGTGCCAGTGCCGACCTCAAGAATGCGGGCTGGCGGCGAGACCGTCGCGCGGAGATTCTCGAAGAATGGCGCGTTGTAGTGCCACCACTCATGGGCGAAGGCGACCAGCGACGGATATCGACTGCGCAGTTGATCAAGTTCTTCGACCCATTCGCCGCTCGTCTCGTGGAACTCTTGCATCAAGCGCTATCCTCGCCCGTCGCTACCATCGGCGTTCCCGCAAGAAGGCGTTCGTACACGCTCTCGTAAGACCTAACCATCTGCTCGACCGAAAAGTGACGCGCGACCCTCTCTCGTCCGGCCGAGCCCATTTCTCGGGCGCGTCCGGGCTCACGCGCAAGAATCAAGATCGCCGCCGCAAGTGCCTCGGAATCGCGCGCCGGTACGAGGATTCCGGTTCTTCCATCTTGAATAGCTTCCGTATTTCCCCCTACGGCGGTCGCGACGACCGGCCGCCCGGCCGCCATCGCCTCGAGGATCGCGTTCGAGAACCCTTCCTCGAGGGACGGGTGCACCACGATGTCGGTGAGCGCGAGGATCGCGGGAATATCTCGCCGCGACCCCACAAAACGGACCGACGACCCGAGAGCATCCGCCATGATCCGCCCCTCCCATTTCGCGCGTTCCGGTCCGTCACCAACGAGGATTGCCACAGCAGACGGAACTGTCGCCGCGACGCGTCTCCATGCGTCGAAAAAGAAGCCATGGCCCTTGTAATCGATGAAGTTTGCGACCACGGTGACGACGGGCTCCGCGTCTTGCAGCTGAAGGTCTTCGACGAGCGCGGCTGGGGCGGTCGCGCGGAACTGAGAGCTGTCTACACCGTTGTAGATCACGATCACTTTCCGCGGCGGTAGCTTCTCCTGGCGCATCGCGTCAGCCCGCACGGCGCGCGAGTTCGCAATGACGAGCGAGGTCATGGCGTTACTCAATCTTTCGAGTAGCAAGTAGTGGAGCTTTCCGGCTTTGAAGTTGCCTAGACTCCGTCGGCTCGAAACGACCCTTGGGACTCGGGCTGCCCGTGCGGCAAAGGTACCAAGCACATAGGCCCAAAACAGATACCCATGAACAATGTCGGGGCGCTCACGTCGGATCAAACGCGCAAGCCGGAACAGCTGTCCCGCCACGCGGTGTGGATAGCGAAAGATGCGCAGGCCTTGGAATCCGATTGAGTAGACATCGATACCGAGCTGCCGGATGTCGTCGGCGTACGGCCCGGCTGCCGACGTGAGGCAACATACGGTGGCCGAGAAGCGATCGCGGTCGAGTCCCTTCAACAACTGCACGAGCTGTCCTTCCGCTCCGCCGATATCGAGTGTTCCGATGAGATAGAAAATATGCAGGCGACGAGTCAACGACTGCCGAGCACGACGATGCCCATCCCATAACTAAACGCGTTCTTGAGTCGTGTGTACGCAGCCCTTGGCAGAAATCTCTCGAGGTTCTTCGCAAGGGCGGTCGGCACCTCGCCGTACACATATGACCGCCGAACAGAAAGGCCCGCCTCGCTGACCATCTGCTCCACCTGACGCCTGGTGTACAGGCGTTCGTCGGTGACCTCTCCTGCATATCGCGTGTAGCGAGTCGGAACGGCGACGAGCACCAAATTCGCACAGCGCGCCTGCTCCTGAATGAGTTGAATCGTCACTTTTCGGTCGAAGTGTTCGACTACACCGAGCGAGTAAGCGAGGCCGAACGAGCCGTGGTACGCGGAGAGGTCGAAAGCGGAGGCCTGTTCTATCCGCGCTGGAGAACGGAAGTAGTTCACCATGTCTTGAGCGAAGCTCACGATATCCGGATCCTCGTCAACGCCGACGGCGTCGTAGCCATGATGGGCGATCAGCGCGGTAAAGATGCCCGCGCCACAGCCAACGTCGAGGATCCGGCCGCCCTTGGCTAGGACCTGCGAAATGGTCACGTAGATCGGGAACAAGAATGCCCATTGCTGTAGGCCAAAAGCGACCGGGCCGCCGGCATCGCGGACGCCTTTTTCGATGTACTGGCGCCACCGTGTCGTCATGGCGTGCCTCTGGACACGCTCTCGCTGGGCCGAGCCGGTCGCGTCCCTGACTGAGACGACTGGCCCCACGGTTCTTGCGCTTTGCTGGTTGGCCGGACACGACCGCACCCGCAGTGAAGGGATCGAACGCCCCTCCTCAACGATGGGCGTCCCGCTAGGGATCCGAACGGCCTTACGTTGGATGTCAGCTTTGTACTCACCGGTACTCCGCATTGATCTTGACCCGCTTATCGCTGCTCAGACGCTGCTGACTTCGTCGATTCCAGCCTCGACGTTGACGTGAATAAGTACCTGCCAGAGTACTTGTTGGTGAAGGTGAACATTGCGAGCATGGCGCATTGGCTTGGGCCAGAGACTCGCAGGAATTGCGGCACTGGCGGAAGGGAGACTCTGCGAATCCCGACGCCGGGACGTCAAGCACCACCCAGCGCCGCTCGGACCACAGAGTGTCCTACGGCGATGAGCAAGAGGACCACCCAGTACAACCGGTAGACCGCCAGAAACCGGCGGGATCGTAGAAGACGGTAGAGACCCATCAGTCCGAAGACCGCAAGGAAGGGCAGCATCGTGTCACGTTGGCGATAGGACAGGTCGAGCACGAGGTACTGGAGGAAATAGAAGAGTAGGAAGATCGCAAGGGTCACAAGCGATGCCCGTCGTTCTAATCCGCGCACCGCCCGGATAACGGTCACTCCTACGCCGATAGCGAAGAGCGGTAGGCCTGCGTACCAGACAACCATGCCCGGATACAACGGAAGGTCGCTGCGCAGAATCCAGTCAAGGTCCCAGCGCTCCGGAGGGACCCAGACATACGGGCCAAAGAGACGACGGAACGAATCGGCCAGAACAACGACAATTCTCGCCATCCAGCTCGACCCTAAGCGTTCCGGGAGCCGCTCCGGGGTAGGCGAGGGCGAAGGAGTCGCCGTCTGGCCAGCAGCGGCCTCGGCCATTACGGGATCGTAGGTTCGGACCATCGTGCTGTCGGTCGAAGAGGCTGGGCTTGGCATGTTGAACGCGGCCAACGCCCTGCCAGAACCGGCCGAACGCCCCTCAACCGTCACGACTGCCTGCGCCCCGACCACCTGCGCGGTGTGCGACTCAAATGGGATCGCCGTAGAACTCGGTGTCTCAACTGTCGACGAATTCCGCAGAGTGTCCCGACTTAGGCCCAACAGCCCGGGTTGATTTCTGAGGATATTCTCGATGTCTTGATACACAAGCACAGGAGACGGTGGCCACCCCACCGCGAACGGACCGGCTTCGACCACGACGAAGAGCAGGACGATGGGTAAGCTGCGCGCGATCACTTCGCGCTTTGAGAGCGCGTGCCGCAGAAAGAGCACACCGGAAATCAGGACAGCCAACTCCGCGTAGGCCACGAGGTAAAACCGGTCCATTCGCAGATAGGTCAGGCCCGCGATCGCGATGGCGAAGAACGCCGCGGCAGTCACGCCAATCCGGCGCTCCTCAAATCGACTCACCGCCCACAGCGCGAGCGCCGCGAAGAACATGACAGAGGGGTCCTTGAGCAGATCAATGCTCGCCAGAACGATCAGTGAAGGATGTACCGCAAGCACCACGCCGACGAATACGGCGTACCGTCCCGCGACGCGGCGGCACCAGCCGAACATCAACGGAGCGACCAACGCCGCGAGCGCGCTGTTTAGCAGCTGAAGACCCACGAGGTCGGACCCGAACACCATGATGAAGAGAGCGAAGAGGTAGTAGTGCGCCACGTCGAATGTCCCGAAGCCGTTGTAGGCGTAGGGGGCTGTATCGGTAACCAGGTGATTCCCCGCGAGTAATTGGCTCTCGCGTAGGTATGTGGTCGAATCGGGACCCAGTGGCGGGTGGCCGGTGGCGCCAGCAATCAAGACGACAGCGCCGAATCGGAGAAGATAGCCGACAAGGAAGAGAGACACGAACATCCTGCGGTCACCATGCGACTCTGTCCGTGCGAGTCCCAGAGCGAGTAGCAAAGAGAGCGCCGGGATCGTGACGGTTGCGATGTTTCCCCAACCAAGGAGGTATGGGACGGGAAGGGAGACGATCCACGCGATTGCAAGCAGCGGCGTCGCCCGACTCAGTAGCGACGTGAGCATGGCAACGAGGCGTCGTTCGCGGCCGCTAGCGCCCGCGCCAGGGCCGGCAGCGGCGTCGTGCCTCATTGCAATGGAATCAGAGTCTGGCGACATTCTCGGACGGTCCGCGCGTATCCGACGCGGCGAGCGATGCGTAGAGACGCTCGATGTCTGCTACCAACCGCGGAGCGTCGAAGCGTGCCAGCGCGTTCCTTCGTCCCTCCTTGCCGAATGAGTCAGCGACCTGGCGATCGCAAAGGATCGCGGATACCGCTGCTGACAGGGCCTTCGGATCGCGCGGTGGAACCAGAAAACCGGTGCGCCCATCGAGTACGACATCCGGCACACCACCGACGGCGGTGGCCACCACCGGCCGTCCCGTCGCCATAGCCTCGATAACGCTGACCGGCGCGCCCTCGTTGATCGAAGACAGAGCCAGAACATCCATGGCGGCGTACAGCACCGGCAGGTCCGCACGCCAGCCAAGAAAACGGCAACGCGTGCCAAGCCCGATCTGGACGGCGGCGGCCTCTAGCCTGGCACGCTCTTCGCCATCGCCAACGATCATTACCGCGAGCTGGGGGATGTCTGCGATAACTAACGCCATCGCTTTGAGGAAGGTGAGGACGTCTTTGATTGGGACGAGCCTCGCTACGAGGCCAACGAGGGGCTCATCGGGAGAAATGCCCAAGAGCGATCGCGCGGCGAGACGATCAGGGGCGTCCCGGAACGGGGCGAGATCGAGCCCAAGCGGGATTTCAACGATCTTGGCAGCCGGCGCAACACGGAGCCGCGCGAGTTCCTCGCTCCCCTGTGGCGTGATGGCGACGATCCGCGATGTGACATGAGCAAGCGCGCGCTCAACGCCGAGATAGAGGGCGCTCTCGGGTCGACCGAAGTAGCCGTGGAACACTGACCCGTGATACGTGTGCACGATCGCCTGCGCTCCGGCCAGTCTCCCAGCGATCCGCCCGACGAAACCGGCTTTGGCCAGATGCGTATGGACGATGTCCGGTCGGTAGGCGCGCGCGATGGCTGTCACCTTCCAGAGAGCCCGCAGATCGTCGGCGGGTGCGATGCGCCGCCCGAGCTCCGGGACCAGTAGCGGCCGCACGGTGGAGGGCAGCCGACCCAAGCTCAGGATGTTTCCTTCGCGGGAACCTTCGGCCCCGGCCACGAGCAGCGTCTCAAAGCGCGCTGGATCGAGCATCGCTGTGAGGAGCCCGGCCTGGATGGCCGGACCGCCGATATTCATCCTGGTGATCACACGCAGGATCCGAATGCGTCTCATCGGCTGCGGGCTGGCGTGCTCTTGAACCATTCAGCGGTCCGGCGAAGGCCCTCACGAAACCCAACCCGCGGTTCATAGCCCAGAAGCTCTCGTGCGCGGCCGATGTTCGCGTGCGAGTGCCGAATATCGCCGGGGCGGTCCGGCTCAAAGACCGGCTCCAAGCGCGTCCCGAAGAGCAGTTGGAGCTCCGCGAGTACGTCCAGTAGCGAGTAAGGTTCGCCGCTCGCGACGTTGATCGATTCGCCATCCAGCCTCAGAGCACGCGCCGCCAGGAGGTTTGCCTCCACGACGTTGTCCACAAATGTGAAATCCCGTGACTGGCGCCCGTCTCCGAAAACGGTCGGCCGCTCCCGCCGCAGATAGGCGCCGATAAAGCGAGGGATCACCGCGGCGTACTGCGAATCAGGGTCCTGTCGAGGCCCGAAGACATTGAAATAGCGGAGGCTCACCGTGCTCATCCCGAAGAGGGAGGCGAATACACGCGTGTACCCCTCCGCGGCGAGTTTGCCGACCGCGTACGGGGACCGCGGGCTTGTTGGCGCTGCCTCCGACACGGGCAATTCCGCGGCGTCGCCATAGACCGACGACGAAGAGGAGGTGATGAAGCGACGTACTTCGGCGTCGCGCGCCGCCTCCAGCAGCCGCAACGTCGCCGTTGCTGAAGCCGCATGACTTCGCATTGGGTCCGCTACCGAACGTGGAACTGAGGGAACCGCTGCGAGGTGAAAGATGACATCGATTCCTTCGAGGACGCCCTTCAACGGCATCTCGCACAGGTCACCCTGAACGATCTCCACGCCCGACAGGCCCGCCAGATTCTCACGCTTGCCGGTCGAGAGATCGTCGACAACGCGGACACCGGCTCCGGTTTCCACGAGCCTGCGGACAAGATTGCTGCCGATGAATCCCGCCCCGCCCGTAACTAGGTGGGTTGGTGGCTTCATCCGGTACCGACGCTCTGCTGGTCGATCAGAGCCGCTCGACCACCGCTCGGCCCTGGCGCCCAGAGGTCACGTTCACGCAGTCGAAGACAAGGCGCGCCTTCGCGAGCACCATGTCGTAGTCCACCCGCGAATGGCCGACCAGGATGACGACGCAGTCGGCGCCAGCGACGACGTTCGGGTTCAAGTCGACCGACCGCATCCGGGTGCCGAGACCATTCTTGGCGAACAGGGTGTCGGCGAGGGTCACCTCCGGTACTAGGGCATCGTGGTATTGGACATGTGCACCCTCACTGCGGAGGATCTCCATGACGCGCACGGCCGGGGAGTTTCGCGGATCGTCGATGTCCTTCTTGAAGGCGGCGCCAAGGACCAGAATCTGGGCCCCGTGAACCGAACTGCCCGCGTGGTTTAGCAGGCGCCGGATCCTGGTTACGGCAAAGAACGGCATGGTCTGGTTCGTCTCGGCCGCTAGCTCGATGAACCTCGTCTGAAAATCGAATTCACGAGCCTTCCATGCTAGGTAATACGGGTCTACCGGGATGCAGTGACCGCCGACTCCGGGGCCGGGGTAGAAGGGCATGAAACCATAGGGTTTGGTCGCGGCAGCTTCGATGACCTCCCAAACGTTGATGTCCATTCGGTCGCAGAGCATCGCGAGCTCGTTCACCAACGCGATGTTCACCGCCCGGAAGGTGTTCTCCAAGAGCTTCGTCATCTCGGCCACTCGGGCAGAGGACACCAAATGGATTTTGCCCGACTCGACGATCTGCTCGAGGACGAGCCCGGCAAGCTCCGCGCTCTGTTCGTCGACCCCGCCGACGACCTTCGGCGTGTTATGGATCCCGAACTCGCGATTGCCTGGGTCGATCCGTTCCGGCGAGAAGGCCAGATAGAAATCCGCCCCTGCCTTCAGGCCTCCTCGCTCGAGGATCGGTCGCATGACCTCGTCAGTCGTCCCCGGGAATGTCGTGCTCTCCAGGATCACGAGCTGCCGCGTGCGCAGCCGCGACGCGATACCCTCGGCCGCCGCGACGACGAAGCGCAGATCAGGCTGCTTCGCCCGATCGAATGGCGTCGGGACCGTCACGAAGATGACGTCGGCCTCGCGCAGTTCGTCGTAGTCGGACGATGCCCTGAAGCGGCCCGACTCGAGCTGCTCCTCAAGGCGCTCCTGGGAGACGTCCATGATCGGGCTCCTCCCATCGCGCAGTGTTCGGACGCGCTGCTCATCGAGGTCGATGCCGGCGACGCGGAAACCGGTCTCCGCGAGACGGACGGCGAGCGGAAGGCCGACGTATCCGCATCCGATGACGGCGATCTGCGCCTGCTTGTTGATGATGCGTTCACGGAGCATCGCCGCATGCTCGGTTAGCGCGGTCATCGGCGCTCTCCGGCGGCCGCGTAGTGAGCGCGGCACCACGCAAGCGTCAACGCAAGACCCGCATCGAGGCTCACGGTCGGCGAATAGCCCAGGACGTCGCGTGCGCGACCAAGATCGGGAACTCGCCGGGGCGTGTCCTGGAAGCCCGTCGGGTAGGCCGCTTCGTATGGCACGAGCGTGAGCTGCGAGGCTGAACCGAGCATTCGGCGGATCCGCTCCGCCAGGTCCCGGATGGTTACCTCCTCCGCACTACCGATGTTGAAGACGTTCCCGAGAGCCTCTTTGCGACGAGCCGCGAGCACTGTTCCTTCGACGGTGTCCGTCACGTACGTAAAGCAGCGCGTCTGTTGACCATCGCCGTGGACCGTGATCGGTTCGCCGGAGAGCGCCTGGGTCACGAACCGCGCGATCACGCTGCCGTAGCCGCGCTCGTCGATCCGTGGACCGTAGGAGTTGAAGTAACGAACGATCGAGACGCGCAGTCCCTGCTCCGCGTAGGCGAACGCGAGATGTTCGTCGACGGCTTTTGACGTCGAGTACGACCAGCGATGGATCCACGTCGGTCCGAGAACTCGATTCGCGGTTTCCTTGAACGGGACCTCGGTGCTTCGTCCGTAGATCTCTGAGGTCGACGCGAGCACGACCCGACTCCCATAACGGTGCGCGGCCGCCAGAACGTTTTCGGTGCCCCGCACGTTGGTGTGGAGTGAGGCGACGGGATCGCTCATGATGTGCGCGACCCCCACCGCCGCTGCCAGGTGGAACACGAGTGGGTGCTCCGCCACCAACGTATCGACGAGCCTTTCGTCGGTGACACTCCCTCTGACGACGCGCAAGGGCGCCGTGGACGGGTGGGCGCTCACATTGGCCTCGTGACCCGTCGAGAAATCGTCCAGGATGGTCACGCTGCCTCCGTCAGCGAGGAGGCGGTCGACGAGATGTGACCCGATGAACCCAGCGCCCCCGGTCACGAGGATCGGCTCGCTCATCGTGGCTGCCTCGCTGCGTCAGCAAGCGGGCGCACCGGGGCAGCCTCGGGGGCCGGCGCCTTGCTCTCGAGAGTCGCCAGCGCGGGAATCGCGAACGGGCGCCATTCGATATCGAGCTCGTGGCAGGTGTCGCGGACTTTGCCGGGTGAACCGGCCCCGGTGTCAAGGATCAGGTCCGGCTTGAGGCGTCGCGCGATTGACTCGAGCTCCGTCGTGGCGCCAAGCACGGGGACGCCGCCGATCTGGCGGTAGTGCTTGCCGGGGTCGTCATCGAGGAAGCCGATCGTGCGGTAAGACGTCCCCTCCTGATGGCCGAGGAGGCGATGCGCCAGCTCACCGATGTCCGAGGCACCGATGATGATCACCCTGCGTTCGCCTTGGCGTGGCCGTCGGGCGAACCACTGCCTGAGCCAGACGAGCACGGAGCGCGCGCCGACGACGAGGAGACTGGCCACGAGCCAGTCCACGATGAAGACCGCACCCGACGGAGCTCCCGAGGAGTCAACCAGTGCGATTGCGAGGAATCCGAGGATGTTCGCGACCGCCAGTGCCCGAAGGACCCCGAGTGCGTCGCCGACGCCGATGTACCGCCACAGCGTGCGGTAGACGCGAAAGACGACGAGCGCAGCCAACTGGAAGCTGACAAGGATCGGCAGCGACCATCCAAAGGCAGTCAACCAACCGACAGAAGGCTGGTCCTCGAATCGGAGGAGATATGCGCTGTAGTAGGCGACGGTGAGGAGGGTGACATCGAGAAGGATCTCGCTGCCGAACCGGCCGTATCGGTAGATCGCCCGCGCGACAGCATTTCCCTGGACGCGCCGGACTTCTCCGCCGTACGGATTGACTTCAGAGAGGAACACACCGAAGAGCGCGAGCCCAATCCCCGCGAGCACGAGCAGCGGAAGAAAGGGGCCCGCGGCGAATTCAGCGGCGATGGCGAGCGTCGCGAGTATGGCTGCGAGGGCATAGAGCAGGAGGACGCTGCTGCGCTCGGTAAGACCGAGGGCAACAAGGCGGTGCGAAACGTGATCTCGACCGCCGCGGCTGATGGGCAATCCGGCGAGCCGCCGAGACGCGCTCACGAGTGCGGTGTCGAAGATCGGCAGGGCCAGCACGGCCAGAGGCGCGAATACCGCGATCGCCACATTCGTCGTCGCGGTAGTGGTCCCGAGGAGGGCCGCGGTCGCGAGAAGGAACCCAAGAAGCATGCTGCCCGCGTCGCCCATGAAGACCTTTGCCGGGTTGAAGTTGTGCACCAGGAACCCGAGCGCCGCGCCGGCGGTCGTTCCGGCGAGGATCGCAGCCGGGGGGTTCGTTGGCAGCGCTGTCACTCCCAGCGCAACGCCAGCTATGACCGCGATACCGGCGGCGAGACCGTCCATGTTGTCGATGAGGTTGACCGCGTTCATCAGCGCGACGATCCACCCGATCGTCAGGACGAACGCGGCTGGTTCAAAGGTCACCAGCTCGACACGGATGCCGCCGGCGACGAGGAGCGACGCGATGATCACCTGCCCCGCGAGCTTTGTCGTCGGGGCGAGCCCCCGGATGTCGTCGAGAAGGCCGAGGGCCGATGCGCCACCGATACAGAGGATCAAGACAGCGAATGCGGGCGTGTGGGGTAAGGCGACGGCGAGCACCAGCAACACCGCGAACGTCATCGCGACCCCGCCGAGGATCGGGGTCGGTTTCCGATGCCACCGGTCTGCCCGGGGTTGAACCACGAGACCGCGCCATCTTGCGTAGCGCGCAATCAGCGGCGTCAGCGTGGTGCTGATGAGAGCGGCGAAGAGCAGCGCTGCTAGGAATGGACCTGCTCCCAAGAGCGCTGCGCCGACGCTTCCCACGTATCTCCCTTAACCAAGCAAGCGAGCGGCGCCTGGAGCGCGCACTTGTGAAGCACTGAGACTAACGAAAAGTGAGCCCTTTTAACCGCCTGTTTGACGCATCGATTGCCTAATTTTCGTGACGAATGGCTGGATGTGAACTTGAGGCCGGCTCCTTAGCCGGCCTCGTCGATGGTTCGGCCCGTGGATCTGCCCCAGCATCGGCAGTGCCGTGCGTGCGCAGCGCGCCGCGAAGCGGTTCGAGCTCCACAACGCGGAGGGCGCTCTCATCCGCATCAGCGATTCGCCGGTGGTGTATGTCCACGCGCTCCCGGATGAACAACATAAGCTGCGTTCTGACCCGCAGCTGCTGGGCGATGGAACGGGCGTGTGCCCCGAGTGTCAAATGCTGGTTTCTGTGCCCTTCACGTCACGGCAAGACGAGCGCTAGAGAAGACGTGATGCGATGTCTCAGCTGTCGTCATCGCTGACGACGATTTAGAACCACGATCACCTGCAGCCTTTCGGCAAGGTAGGCGAGCGCTTCCCGGTAGTGCTCCGCCTCAGAGGATTGGCGACGCGCCCACCGATCCCCCAGAGGCGCAACCGAAACTAGAACTCGTCCGCCCTCAGCGGGCGAGTGGGACATGCCGCTGCTTCGAGACCTCCTGCTCGACATCGAGCGCTCGGGCGGCGACCGTTGCGCTCAATCCGATGCGGGGGGCCATAGGCGCTATGGACGCGTCGGCTTACGGTTTGTATGTGAGCGACGAGCACCAGCCAACAGCACGCGACAGCCAGCCAAAACCGACGAGAGCCTATGGAGTCAGCGTGCCGAGCGACACCCAGGAGCGCCAGGACCGCGTCTGGGCGCTGTTCATCCGTGGCATCGCTCCGGAACGCATCGCCGCCGAGCTGAGCCTCGACGCCGCCCAGGTCGCTTCCTGGCTGGCGGAGCGGCTCACTGTGGACGACGCCGCTGACCAGCGAGTGGCTGCGGGCGAGGCACTGCGCGTCCTGAAGCGCAGCCTGTTCGCGGACCTGGAGCGGGTCGAGCCCGCGCGCAAGCCTGCTTTCGCCACCGCCATCGCGAACATCGAGCAGAAGATCGTGGCCATCGACGGCCGCTGCGGCGCGCGCCTGCGCGGCAAGCCAGGTGTCTATTGCAAGCGGTTCCCGGAGCCGCGCCGGAGCCGCTGCAGACTCCACGGTGGCGCAAGTCCCGTCGGCCGCGACCATCCGTCCTTCAAGCACGGCGGTCGCAGCGGCTATCCCATCGTCCTCAGTCCGCGGGAGCAGGTGAAGTACGAGGAGTTCATGGCGGAGCAGTACACGCTCGCCGAGCAGGTGGCGCTCGCGAAGGTCCAGTACGCGCGCGCAGTCGCGGCCGGGTCGAGCGGCACGGCGGAGCTGAACGCGCTGGCCGGCGCCATCCGAGCGCACCTGGAGGTCACCAAGGGCAAGACTATCCACATCCGCTTCGACGAGCCGCTGGCCCGCCAGGCGATCAACCTCGTCCTCGACGTCGTCGTGGCTGCGGTCACGCCCGAGCAGCTGGAGCGGATCCAGGCCGGGCTCCGACAGGTGGACATCAAGAGCGTGACCGCGGGCGTGGCGCACTGATGGAGGTCGCGCTGGCGGCGCCGCCCTCGCCGCTACAGGTCACCTGGGACGTCTTCCTCTCCGAAGCCGAGCGACGCCTGGCGAAGCGCGAGCGCGACGGCCGCGACCGCCGCGCCTGGATTGAGTCGCGGGTCGTCATTCGAAACAAGAAGCGCGAGCGCGTGCCGCTCATCTTCAACGTCCCACAGCAACGCATCTGGTCAATGTGGAAGGAACTGGGATTCACGGGTGTCCGCTGCGTTGTTCACAAGGCTCGCCAGGAGGGTGTCTCGACCCTCGTGTTGGCGACGTTCCTAGAGGAGGTCTGCCACCGGCCGAACACCACCGCCGTCATCGTTGACCGTGAGGCGATGGAGGCCCACCGCAAGCTCCGCGTCCTCAAGTTCATGTACGACAACCTCCCGCCCGACGAGAAGCCGAAACTTTCGCACAACAGCCGAAACGAGATGGTCTTTCCAGAACTGAACAGTTCAATTTATGTCGGCAAGGCAGGCGCCAGGAAGTTCGGCCGCGGTGACACCATCCATCTCGTGCTGCTGTCTGAGATCGCCTTCTACCCGGACCCCGAGAGCATCGTCACCGGTATTACTGAGGCCGTTCCCAACGGCGAGGGCCTCGTTGTGTTCGAGAGCACGGCGAACGGCGCTGAGACCTACTGGCATAACTTCTACCGCCAAGCGCGAGATGGCCAGAACACCTTTCGCGCCATCTTCCTCCCTTGGTGGGCGTTGCCCGAGTACCGCCAGCCGCAGCTGGCCGGAGAAGCGCCGCTCGTGCGCACTACCGAGGAGCAGCAGCCGCCCTTCGACAAGCTGGACGACGACCAGCTGCGCTGGCGCCGCGACAAGGCCAAGATTCTGAAGGAGAGGGTAGAAGCCGAAGACCCCTCGACGGACGAAGGGGCGTTCCTCAGGAGCGGTCGGACGCGGTTCGATATTTCGGCGCTCCTCGTCGCGAAGGCGGCCGCGCCGAAACCGCTGCGCGTCGAGGACGGCGGCGCCTTGACCATCTACGAGGAGCCCGAGGAGGGCCACACTTACACGATCGCGGCCGACGTGGCCGAGGGCCTGCCCGGCGGCGACTTCGACGCGGCGGTGCTGGTGGATGACGCGAGCGGCGCCGAGGTGGCGGTGCTCTGGGGCAAGTGGCCGTTCCATGTGTTCGCCGACAAGCTCGCGGCGCTCGGCTGCCGCTACACGGCGGCGAGGCCCGCCGTGGTCGCCGTCGAGCGGAACAACACCGGGAGCGCGGTCCTCCAGCGCCTGCTCCTCGGTGGCGAAGGCGTGCCGGCGTATCGCCGAGACCGCCTCTACGCCTACCGCGACTACGACCAGGCGAGCCAGAAGACGTTGCCGCGACCCGGTTGGCCCACGACCTCGGTCACCAAGCCGCTGATGGAGTCGGCGCTGGAGCGGCTGATCGCGGACCACCCGGAGTGTTTCCGGGACCAGCGCGTGCTTTCGGAACTGCTCTCGCTGGTCTACCTGAAGGACGGCTCCGTCGGCGCGCCGCAGGGCGCGCACGACGACCTCGCGATCGCGCGGATGATCGTCGAGGCGGTACGTCCCGAGTCGCTCAGCCGCCGGTCGTCGGGCGGATTCACCGGCGCCATCTTCCACGGTGTGCCGCACCGACGCGTCAGCCCGCTGGGGGATCTGATCGATCCGAACTGGATCCCGCCGCGCGGGCTCGATCCGACGTAGCGGTCCTCATGGCCGCTCGTCGACCCCGCGAGATGGTTCACTCTGCCGCTGACATGGCGAATCCTGCGCCGCAGTCGATAGTCATCGCCATCTCGTCCACATGATCGAAGCGTCCTTCGCGGCGACGTAACCTGCGCGGGAGGCGTTAGCCGCCCAGGACGACTTCTGCGGCGCTCTCGCTACGAGACGGCTCAGTGAGTGCCGGGCGGCGGCGAGAGTGGCTGAGCGCGGCCCAGGTCACGCCTCGGGAGCGTTCCGGGCACTCATTGAGTACGAAAGCCGTTCACCTCCCACGTCATAGAGAGCGGGCGCCGCCCGTGCCTGTGCTCCGGTCGGCGTTTCGTGGGCGCCACTGGCGATTGCTGAACTCAACGCGTCCCGGGGTCACGACGGCTCCAGGACCCAGCTGAGTCTGCTTGCGCAAACGGAGCGTCGTCTGCGCCTACCGTTCTGCCGACCCAAATCAACGACGGCAAGCGAGGCCATCCGGTGGTCGCACCTGTTGCCTCATTGGCGCCTTCCTTCCCCAGGATTCAGACGATCTGCCCGCGTTGGGCGCTTCGCTGTGCGTTTCTGAGGCGGCCGTGCGGCTTCTCCCGCTGCGCGCTGGCCGGCGCCGGAAGGACGGAGAGAATCGACTCGATGAGGCCGTCGTCTCCGACGGAGATCTCATACAGCCCGGGCAGGTCCCCGTGTCTAGCAGCGCGTTCGTAGCGCTCGCGATTTGATCGGCTTCGCCACGGTGCAAAGGCGAGAAACGCGCTCACAGCAGCAGGCCACTCATCCGCGAGATGCGCAGGCGGCTCCGGTTGCTCGGCGAGCACGAGGTTCCTGGAGAGGACGTACTTGCTCCAGGGATGCAGGTCCGGTGCAACGCGGCTGATGTGCCCGACCCAGGCGGCCGTGGCCTTGGAGACAGTGCTCTCGCGGCCCTCGGTGCGATCGATTACCTCGCGGATGACCGCCATGATCGCGGGGCCGGTCTCGGACGACGCTTCGCGGAAATCCCAAGGTTCATCCGGGCCGCTCGGCGTCATCTCTTTCACCATGCGCTGAACCGTTCGAAGGCTCGGCAGTAGAGCCTTCGGGAAGCGCCTCTTGACCTCCAAGTGGATTTGAGGCGGGCTCCAGTCACCAAGGGCGAGCTTCCGGACCTCGTCCTCGACATCGCCAGGGAGGTCCCGCCGACGTCGCCGTGTCGCTGCTGTCGTCACTTGGCGCGTACCTGTCCCTTCATGTCGCGGATTCGCCCGTGTACGGCGTCGTCCAACTGTACCGTTCTGGATGACGTTTTACGAGGTTGCGACGACGGATAAGGAGACCTTCGTGACAGATGAGAAGCGATTGCTGACGGTCGAGGATTGCGCGAACCGCCTCGGGGTCGCCCGCGCGACGCTGTATCCAAAGGTCATGGCCGGCGAGCTCAGAAGCGTCCGGATCGGCCGCCGCCGCCTGGTCGCGATCGAAGATCTCGACGCGTATGTCGACGCGCTCCGCCGGCACGCCGATCGGCAGTCCGGCGCTACCGCTTGAACACCGACGACCCCGCAGTGATCGGACCGTTTGGCGGCATTGCGGTAACGCTCACCGGGCCGGAGATCGAGGAATCGAGACGGGTCGCGCAGGCGCGCGCTCAGCGTCTGGCAACGGACGCCGCGCTCGCGGCCCGAGCCTGGGTCACGGCCACTGACGAGGTCTTCGAGCAAGTCGGCGCCGAGCGGGCCTTCACGCGGTGGTTCGAGCTCGACTGGGCCCCCGAAGACCTGCACGCCGACGGCACCGCGCGCATCGCCACCGATACCCACATCCGGTGGAGCACCAGCGACCGGCTCGTCATCTACGACGCCGATCCGGACGATGACCGCTACGTGCTCGTGCGCGGCAACGCCCCGACGTTCGAAATCTGCGGCTGGGAGAGCGGCCGGGAGATGAAGAGCGAGCCCGCGGTGTTGGCGCCGACGGGCAGCGACGTGCGGCGCAACTCGTCCGCGGGGGCGCAGCTGCACGGGCGCGATGTCCTCCGCGTCACGGTGTCGAGCGACGCGCTGGCGATTGCGGCCCAGCGCGCGGACGAAACCGTCCGGATCGAACTCCTAGACGGACCGCACTGCTCCGACTGCTCCCACTCGCTGCTCCTGCACAGCGGCGGTCCGGCTGGGCTGCGGACGCCCTTCAGCGGCACTGGCTGCATCATCTTCGTGAATACGTACGGCTGCGTCGGATATTGCCGCTGTCGCCGCCCGTCCGGGCTGGCGGCCTCAGGACTGTCGGTCGGTCGATGATGCTCCCCCCGACCGAGCGGTTTGTCCCGAGCGAGGTCCGCCGCTGGGCCGACCGGTTCATGTCGCCGGGCAGCGTCTTCGAGCTGCGGGTGCTCGTCCGTCCGGGCCGCACGGTCCGCGGCTACTTCGACGACCCCGAGACCCTCCTCCGCAGCGCGGCGGAGTGGTCCGGCCGGCACGCTGTCTACGTCACCCTGAACCCGGTCAATCCTGCGCTGCTCGCGCGGTCGACGAACCGGCTCACCGACTACGCGAAGGCCACGACCGCGGACCACGACGTGCCCCGGCGCCGCTCGCTGTACGTCGACTTCGATCCCGACCGGCCCGCTGAGATCTCGTCCACCGACGCGGAGCACGATGCCGCACTGGCGCGCGCCCGTGCTGCCGCGCGGTGGGCGGTGGAGTCCGGGTGGCCGGAGCCGGTAATCATCGACAGCGGGAACGGCGCGGACTTGCGCTTCCCGATCGACCTGCCGAACGACGACGAGACCCGCAGGCTGATCGAGCGCGTGATCCAGGCGTTCGATTTCCGCTTCAGCGACGAGGTCGTCAAGGTCGACTTGAAGGTCTTCAACGCCGCGCGGATCTGCCGACTCCCGGGGACCCTGAACGTGAAGGGTGACAACGTCCCTGATCGTCCGCACCGCATCGCCCGAATCCTCGCCGGGCCGGAGTCAAGCGCTGCGCTGCACCCCGTCTTGGTCGAGCAGCTCACTGCGGTCGCCGCGCTCGTCCCCGAGCAGCCCCGCACCCAGCGGCACACCGGCGCGACGACCTTCGACCTCGACTCGTTCATCGCGACGGTGATCTCGGACACGCGCGGCCCGCTGTCGTGGCGCGACGGCCGCAAGTGGATTTTCGACGAGTCGCCAATGTGCGACCACCACGATGGCGCGGCATTCATCGTTCAGTTCGGTAGCGGCGCGATCGCGGCCGGCTGTCACCACGACTCGTGTTCGTGGGCGTGGCGCGATCTGCGCGCGCGGTTCGAACCCGCCGGCGAACCCGACCGTGGCAAGACACAGTCGTCGGCGACGCATCCGCGTGCGGCAGATCCGCTCGATGAGGCGGAGCACGACCTGACGCTGATGCCCTCGCCTCGTCAGCCGATGCTCGTCGCTGCCAAGGTCATCGACGATCACCACATGGACCCCGCCCTCGTGCCCACCCTGCGCTGGTGGCGAGGGAGCTTCTACGGGTGGAGCAGTGGCCGCTGGGCGGAGGTGGAGGATCCGACGGTCCGCGCCGAGCTCTACCACCTGCTGCGCGACGCCAGCTACATGGACATCGAGAGCACCAACCCGAAGATAAGGCCGTGGGCACCGAACCGGTACAAGGTCGCCGATCTGTCCGCCGCCCTGGCCGCGATCATCCACACGCCGCAAGACACGGCGACGCCGTCGTGGATCGCCCGTCGAGATGATGACCCCGCCGCCAGGGAGCTGGTCTCGGTCGGCAACGGCTTACTGCACATCTCCACTCGCGAGCTGCGCGAGCACACGCCGCGGCTGTTCAACACCGTGGCCGTCCCGTTCCCATACGACCCCAACGCCGCTACGCCCAAGCGCTGGCTCGCGTTCCTCAGCGACCTCTGGCCCGACGACCCCGACGCGCGCGCGGCGTTGCAGCAGTGGTTCGGCTACGTCATCTCCGGCGACACGCGGATGCACAAGATTCTGTTCATGCTCGGACCGTTCCGGTCGGGCAAGGGCACCATCGGCCGGGTCCTCAAGGCGTTGGTCGGTGATGCCAACACCTGCGGTCCGACCCTGGCGTCGCTGTCCACGAACTTCGGTCTCCAGCCCCTCGTCGGCAAGAGCCTCGCCATCGTTGCCGACGCCCGGCTCGGCACCGCCAACGCCAACGTCGTGGTCGAACGGCTGCTCTCGATCTCGGGCGAGGATTCGCTGACGATCGACCGCAAGTACAAGGACCACTGGTTCGGCAAGCTCGATAGCCGCTTCATGATCTTCAGCAACGAGCTGCCAGCCTTCGGGGACGCCTCCGGCGCGATCGCCACCCGATTCGTGATCCTGACGCTCACCAGGAGCTGGCTCGGTCATGAGAACCACCAGCTGGCCGGCGAGCTACTCGCCGAGTTGCCGGGGATCTTGAACTGGTCCCTGGACGGGCTCGACCGGCTCCGGTCACAGGACCGGTTCACCGAACCGGCCAGCGCCCGTGACGCGATCGTCACGCTGCTGGACACGGTCTCCCCGACTTCGGCGTTCGTGCGGGACAACTGCGTGCGCGGGGCCGAGCACGAGGTTGACGTCGACGTCCTCTACAAGGCGTGGCGATCGTGGTCCGACGAGCAGGGCCGGGAGCGACCCGGCAGCGCGACCACCTTTGGGAAGAACTTGCGCGCGGTCGTGCCCGGGGTGAAGAGGGTCCGGCCCCGCGATGACGGCAGCCGGCAGTACCGCTACGCCGGCATCCGGCTGCGAACAGCTACCGACCCACAGCGGCCCGGTCCTAGGACCAACCCGGACCAGGCCGGCGATGAGCAGGCCGACCCGGGGCTGGTCCTAGCTGGTCCTGGGACCAGGCCATTGTTGTCCACCCTCAGAGATCCCATGGCACCGAGCGAACCCGACGACGCCGGCTGGATCGAACTATGAGCATCCTCGACGAGCTGCGCGCGCAGGGCATCGCGGTCACCGTGACCGAGGGTGGTCGGCTGCGCCTCCCGGCGACGACCCCGCCTGCGACCGTCGCGAGCATCCGCGAAAGCCGCGGAGCGCTCCTCGACGCGCTCCAAGATGAGGCACAGGACGAGATCGCGAGCTGGCCGCGGGCCTACCGGCGCTGGTGTGAGCAGACGATCAAGTTCGCCCTCAGCGAAGGGTTCTCAACGCGGGCGGCCTTCTGGATGGCGCACCGCGACGTGCGGACCGCGCTCGAAGCGGACCGAGCCCGCGTCATCGCCGAGGCGGTCGACGACGGGATGCTCAGGGCGGCGCTCGAACTCTCCACGCGGGCCGCCGATCGTCAGGCCACTTGATGACCAACAGGGGCCGGAACGGAACGTGAACGTCCCGAACGGCAAGCTACGCGTTACCCAGGAACTGTGCGGCAGCGGCGAGCTGTGGCTGGCCGGCGGCGAGCCGCTCTGCGGTCGCTGCCATCCGCAGCCCCGGGGGCCGCCGATGGCGTGAGCGCGGCCCCGCGCCACAACGAGAACAGCGAAAGAAAGGCAATGCAATGCCAAGCATTAGCAAGATGATCCCCTCGAACTTCCTGAAGGTCTCCGATATCGCAGAGGACGGCAACGACGGTGAGCTCGACCTGACCATTGCCGATGTCCGCCCCGAAGAGCTAAGGAGCGACGGCGAGCCGCGCACCAAGTGGGTCCTGTACTTCAAAGAGCACGAGCGCGGGCTCGTGCTCAACACGACGAACCTCAGGGCGCTCGCCAAGATCTGCGGCTCCGACCTAAGCGAGGACTGGATCGGCAAGCGCGTCCGGCTCTTCGTCACCCCGGTTCAGTTCAAGAGCGAGATGGTTGACGCGATCCGCATCAAGGCGGCGGCACCGACGGACCTTCGGTTCGTCGGTCCATCGGCCGCCGCGGTCGACGAAATCCCAGCGTAGTGCCGCGCTGCGAGGGGGCGGTTCCCGTTAACGCGGGACCGCCCCCGGCACACCGTCATCCCAGAGCGTACGGCGTGAGCCGCCGCCGCAGCCGCGAGCGCGTGCCTACCGCCCGCGAGCGTCATCGCCGACGCAGGATGGATTTCGAACGTGCCGGACGGACGACCGGGACCGCGTCGCTGTCGGCGGGACTCGGCGTGTCGGCCTTCCATGGGAACCCCGATGCTGCGTCGAGTCCGTTCACGGGGCGACTCCATCGAGCGCGCGCCGCAGACCGTCAGGCCCACGTGATGACCAATAGGAGGCGGAACCGAACGTGAACGTCCCGAAAGTCAACTCACCCATTACCCAGGAACTGCTCGACATGATGGACGGAGGGCACCGCGCGAACGGCTGGGATTGGACCGACTTCACGGAGCTACCCGAGTCGTTCGGGATGCCCAGCGTCACGGTGCCGTCGCTGGAGGGAGTGATCACCCAGCTGTACGAGGTGCTCGAGGAGGCCGGCATGCACGTCAACGGGGCGCACTGCGACCAACTCAAAGCCGACCTGCGAAACGCGCGCCGCCTGCTGGGTCGCCTCGCCCCTTCGCGCGGCGCCGGAGAAGTCGAATGACCCTGCGTGTGCGGCGAGCGTCGCTTGTGCCCATCGAATGAGGTCTGCGCACTTGCAAAACCGCGAGAGGAGACAAAGAGATGACCGAGCCGGCTAAGGGCGTGGAGCATCGCGATTTGGATGAACGCGTCAAGGACTTGGGGGCCCGAGCCGATGTTGCTGAGAAGCAGCGGGACGAGCTGCTGGCGGAGCACGCCCGCAAAGCGACGAGGGACGAACTGCTGGAGGAATACGCGCGGAAGCCAGTCCACCATTTCATCCAGGCCGACGCCTTCATGGCAGAGCACGTCGATGGCCGACTCGTGCCCTGCCGGAGCGGCGACGACGACGAGGATGGTGACGCGATCTTCGGCTCCTCGTGTGTCTTTGAGCTCCGCAACTGCGGCGACATCGTGCGGATCCAGGTGCCGTATGACGCCGACCCCCGCGATGTCCGGCGCGTGCTGCCAAAACTCGAGGAGATGATCGACCACATTCTCTTCGAACGTGACAGCCCAGGCCTGGAGCCGCCGTTCAGCCGTCACACGCATCCTTGGGACAAGGCGTTGGTCGACTTTGACCCCGACGAGGCTGCGAGTCAGAGCGAGGTCCCGGTCTAAGCCATGAGCGCAAAGCGGGCCGCCAGAGGCCGATCCCGGTCCTGGCGGCCTCGCGCGGCTCGCGGCCTCGGCGAGCGCGTCACGGACCGCAAGACCGGTGATCGTGACCAACAGCGCGACGGGAACCGCGCCGGTGTCGGTGGGTGCCCGGAATCTCGCGACTCGCGCTCTCACGCGAACCCGGTCGCTGGCGCGGGCGATCCCCGCGGGCGACTGTGATGAGCGCCAAGGCCGACGCGTGGTGTGGTTCACGCTCGCCGTCCCTTCAAGCAGGAGCGAGGGGACCGAAAGGCGCCCTCGGTGCCTTCCTGGAACTTCTGGCGGACATCGCCATCGAGGCAACCGAGGCAGAGCGCGAAGAGCCACAAATGGGTATAATCAAACTAGATGAAGGGCGTACGGACGGTCGAACAGGCCGCAGCCGAACTCGATCGGCACCCGGAGTTACTCCGCCGGTGGCTGAAGGAGAAGAAGCCGCGGCTTCGTGGAGAGAAGATCGCCGGTCGTTGGTTTATCACAGTGGCCGAACTGAATCGCTTTCGCCGGACGCAGCCTGAGCGGCGCAAGAGGAACAAATGACAGCGCTGTCGCCGCAACAGTTGCAGGAGATGTGGGACGACCTGAAAGCCATGTGGGAGGCACATAGCGCCGGTTTGCCGACCCGCGCGGAATGGCGGCGAGCCGCTGTCTATATGCGCGAGTCACGGCAGCAGCAGGCCGAGGGGTTCTCGCCCGCAGCGCAGTTAAAGGGAACGCTCGAAGAGGCGACACGACGTCAGTTGTCGGTGCCCTGGGAGAACGTCTTCCTCGATCTCCTCAGCGGGCGTCGCGAGGATCGCGTGGCCTTCCAAGACATGCTCGCGCTCGCGAGGTCCGGAACGATCGCCGCCGTGATCGTGCTCCACACGAGCCGGTTCTCTCGGAACGCGGTCGTGTCTCGCAAGTACAAGGAGGAGCTGCGCCGCCGCGGGGTCGAGGTCATCGCGACGAACGCTCCCTTCGACGTCGGTCGACCCGAGGGCAAGTTCGCTGAGCGAATGATTGAAGCCGTCGATGAGTTCACGAGCGACACGATTGGCTGGTGGGTCAGCGTGGGGCTCCGAGAGAAGCACCAGCAGGGAGAGCCACTGGGCAGGCTGCCCGAGACGTTCTTCCGCGACGCTTCCGGCATCGTCCCTCATCCGGAACTGTCGGCGATTGTCCTCGAAGGGGCGCGGCAGTACTCGACGGGTCGTGTCGGCTTTGGTGATTTGAGCAAGTGGAGCGAACGGGAGGGCCACCGCACTCCGCTGGGACGGCGCCTGACCGACGAGTGGTGGCGCAACGTGCTCGCGAATCCCTTGAACGCTGGATTCGTCGGCTATCGGCGCAAGCGCGGAGGCAAGGAGCTGCGCAAGGCGGCGTTCTCGGGCTTCATCACGCTCGACCTGTTCGAGAGGGTCCAGGAGGTTCGGCATGGTCGCACGCGGTCACCGCGCCAAGGCGCCGACTACCGCGTCTACCCGCTCACGGCCGTCGCGTTCTGCGCCGCGTGCGGCGCGCGCTTCACCGCATCGGGCAAGCAACGGATGCGGTGCCGGTCAGCGAGTCAGCACGCCGGGTGCTCACAGCCATCCGTGGCGGCTTCGGAGATCGAGCGCCGGTTCGCAGTGTGGCTCCGCTCTGCCGTCGTCCTGTCGCCAGCGGAACGCATCCGCGTCGCCGCCATCGTTCGGGCGCGTCTGGAACGGACGCGGGGCACGGCGAGCGAGACGAAAGTCCGTCTCGCGATCAAGCGTCTGACCGACGCCTTCGTGTACGGCGGCATAGGGGACGCCGACTACCGCGAGGAACTACAGAAACATCAAGCGCAGCTTGCCTCAGCCCAGACGGCCCCAGACGAGCGCAGGACGCTCTCAGCCATCAAGGTGGCGCAGGACTTCGCGACAGCCTGGGACCGATCACGACCGGAGCGGAAGAAGCAATTGCTTTCGACGATGTTCGAAGCGGTGAAGATCCGGGATGGGTCGCCGGTCGCCGTCCGGCCGAAGCCCGAGCTGGCGCCGCTATTCGCTGCCCGAGTCCACACTGGCGGTCCCGACCGGATTCGAACCGGCGATCTCGTCCTTGACAGGGACGTATGCTAGGCCGCTGCACCACGGGACCGTGCTGGAAATACGGGCTTTTTCGCACCCGGACTCCCCTGTGCAGGTCCCATTCTGCCACCTTCGGCCGTCGGATAGATAAAGAGGCGGCGAGTGCGCTTCCTTTCACTCGCCGCCCCTGCCGGTGTGGCCAACGTTGACGCGGGCTAGCTCGCCAGTGCCGCCTCGCGACGGATCGATCGGGTGACCTCGGCCGTGACGCGGCTCGTCCGGGCGAGACCCGACAGCGTGAAGTCGAGTCCGGCTTCCTTCAGCTCCTCGTAGCCGAGACCCTTGTACAGGCGATTCCCGGCCACGTAGCACATCTCGTCATAGAGCTGGGGCCATCCGACCGCGCGGCGTTGGTAGCAGAACGCGATGAACTCGATCGCGAGCGCAGCGATCCGCTCCTCCGTCACCCTTCGAGTGCCCCTCCGTCGACGCGACTTGCGCATCATCGGCACCACCTTGACGAGCGACAAGGCTCTTTGTCCACGAACGCGTCCACACCCTCGTCCACAGCGGGACACGCTCGTCGTCCACAGTCCGTCCACAGATTTCACCGAGGGCGGCGGTCGGAAAAGCGTCGACGACCCCCGGCGTCGCGCGCGCTTGCGCGGTCGAGTGCCGCATCGCCGAACTTCGCGCGCACCGCGTCGAGGGCGGCGTTCAGCCGCGACACGCGGGCGCCGGTGAAGAGATCGAGCTGCTCTCCGCCGACGAGACCGCTTGCCGTGACGCCGACCAGGCGCACGGGGCTCACCCGGCCCGCGTCGCGGTCGGCTGCGAGCGCCTCGCGCAGCAGCACGCGCGCGGTCTCGTAGATCTTCAGATCGTCGGAGGTCGGCTCGGTGAGCGTGCGCTGTCGCGTGCGCGTCTCGAACGGCGCGACGCGGAGCTGCAGCGTGATCGTGCGACCGCGAAGCTCGTGCTTGCGTAGCCGGGTCCCCACGCCCTCGGAAAGGCGGAGGAGCGTCGACTCGATCTGCGCCCGGTCGAGTGTGTCGCGGTCGAACGTATGGGCATGGCCGATCGATTTCGGATCGCCGGGATCGGCCACGACCTCGCGGTCGTCGTCGATCCCGTTGGCGCGCGCGGCGATGGTGGATCCGTGCTCGCCCAGCTTCGCCTCGAGCAACGCCAGATCCGCGTTCGCGAGGTCACCGATCGTCCGCATGCCGAGATCCTCGAGGACCTGCTGCGTCTTCGGTCCGACGCCCCACAGCCGTTTCAGCGGCAGCGGCGCGAGGAACGCCGCCTCGCCGCCGCGTGGCACCACGACGAAGCCGTCGGGCTTGCGGAGATCGGACGCGACCTTGGCGCAGAGCTTGTTGGGGGCCAGACCGACCGAGATGACCAGGCCGACCTGCTCGCGGACCGCGCGCTTCAGATCGCGGCCGCAGGCCTCGGGGCCGCCGAACAGGTGCGCGGTCCCGGTGATGTCGAGGAACGCCTCGTCGAGCGAGATCGGTTCGACGAGGGGCGTGCGTTCGGCGAAGAGGGCCATGACCGCGTCGGACGCCGCCTCGTAGGCCGCGAAGCTGCCAGGCACGAAGATCCCGTGGGGGCAGAGCTTCCCGGCCTGGCGGAGCGGCATCGCCGAGTGCACCCCGAATTTCCGGGCTTCGTACGACGCGGCACTCACCACGCCGCGCTCATTCGGGCCGCCGCCGACGATGACCGGCTTCCCGCGGTATTCCGGATGGTCGCGCTGCTCGACCGACGCATAGAACGCGTCGAGATCGCAGTGCAGGATCGTGCGTTCGATCACGCGATCGTGACGCCGTGCGACGTCGCCGTCCCTCCCACGAAGGTCGCGAGCCGCTCGCCTTCCTCGATCAGGGCCGCGCGATCGGGCTTCGCGAGCCGCCCGAACGGAGTCACGGCGATCGTCGCTTCCCCTATCTTGACCGTCGCGCTCCACGTCCCCGCGACCATCCCATCGACGAGGATGGTCTGGGCCACGTCGCCGTTCTTCGCGATGACCGTCTTCCGGTGCGCTTCGGAGAGGATGCGGACGCGTTCTGGTGCCGCGTAGGCGAGGAGCGTGCTGTCCCACTTGGGGAGATACCGCACCGGGGCGGCCGTGTCGGCCGGTGGGAGCGGCGCACCCGTCAGGTCGTAGAGCCGGCGCCCGCGTTCGTCGACGAACGTGCGGATCGTCGGGCCGAGCTCCTCGAGCGCGACCCTGATCGCGGGCGTGCGGATCGAGCTCCACGACGAGATGTCGTCCACGGTCGCCGGACCGAAGGCCGCGAGATGCCGCTGCACGGCGAGCCGAAGAGCCGCGTCGAGCGTGGGCTCGTGCGCCGCGCGGATCCAGGCATCCGCCGCGATGAGATCACCGGCCTTCCGATGGGTCCAGGTCCCGCTCGGGGGCACATGGACGAGCGAGCCGTGCGACGCGATGAGCCACCACAGCATCGGACGTGACAGCTCGGCCGTCACGCCCTGGGTCACCAGGAAGTCGGCGAGGGCCTCGCGCGTCCGGGCGGTGCGCGCATGCTTGATGGTGGCGCGGTGGATGGTGTCCGCGTCAGCCAAGCGGCGCGCAGCCGGCGCCCAGCGTTCGGGCCGCGACCGTGTCGTCGCGACGGACAGCGCCGGGTAATCCTTCGCGCTGACCAGGTGGAGCGTGCCCCGCATGAGGGTCGCCTTCACGACGGCGCGATCGGCGAGGGCGCCTTCGAGATCCGCGATCGTGAACGTCGCGAGCCGCGACCACAGCCCCACATAGGGGGCGGGTGACCATTGCGCTTGCAGGCCGGCGAGCCGCTCGATCGCCGTGACCGGGGAGAGCGCGGCGCGCTTCAAGAGCAGCTGGCGCGCGAGGAGCGCGCGGTTCAGCTCACGGTCGGTCAGACGGCGGTCGGCCACGAGCGAAGGCTAGGAGAGCCGGCGGATGACCCCGATGACTTTGCCCTGGATCTTCACGTCCCGGGC
>DHJC01000057.1:31081-53776 GCA_002404155.1 Chloroflexi bacterium UBA4730
GTGGACGCGAGGCCGACGGCCTCGGCGATCTCGCGGACGCTCGGCGGGTAGCCCCGCTCGTCGATGGTCTCGCGAATGTAGTCGAGGATCCGCTCGGCCCGCTGCTGGTCTTGTTTGGTCATGGCCCGGACGGTAACCGAACGGATGTTCGCTTGTCAATACCAGGCCCACAGGCGAGCTCGGAAGGGCCGTCGTCGCCGGGTCCATAGCATCCGGCAGGGATGGATCCGGTCACCGTTCGCGACACGCTGCTCGACTACGCGATCCGCACGCTGTGGGCGGCCGTCGTCGTGGTCATTTCGATTGTGATCGCGCGGGCCGTCCGGGCGACCACGATGCGCCACCTCACTCGGCATCGCGCGCACGGCAACGCGACGATCCTCCTCGGCAACCTCGCCCAGCTGGGCGTGATCGTCCTCGGCGTGCTGATCGTGCTGGCGATCTACACCCAGGGCGCGTTCGGCTGGATTCTCACGTCGTTCAGCGTCGTGGGGATCGTCATCGGCCTCTCGCTGCAGGACATCCTGCGCAATTTCTTCGCCGGCATCTGGGTCCTCGTGGAGCGGCCGTTCCGGATCGGCGACACGATCGACGTCTCGGGGTATACCGGCCTCGTCGAGGAGATCTCGTTCCGCACGACCCAGCTCCGCACGGCCGATGGGCGCCAGGTGATCGTGCCGAACGGGGACTTCATGACGAAGCCCGTCGTGAATCTGACGCGGTTCCCGCTGCGCCGCGGCGTCGTGTTCCTCACGCTCGATAGCGGAAGCGAGCTCGTCGCCGATGCGGTGAAGGAGGCCCTCGCCTCGGTCAGCGCGATTGCGCGCGACCCGGTGGCCACGGTCGAGCTGCGCCGCGTCGCGAATGGCCGGGCCCGCTACCAGATCACCTTCTGGACGCCGGATCACGACGCCGGCGTTGGCGCGGCGGTGGCCGCGATCCGCACTCATTTCCCCGAGGGGGAGGTTCGTCCGGCGTAGCGTCGATCGAGGCGCGGAAGTTGCTCAGCGAGCCGCTGTGACGAGCGGTAGATTGGACAACAGCAAGAAGGGGGCAATCGGTATGGGCGACCGCGACAACGGCGGCGGTTTCTTCGGGGTCATCGAGGCGATGCTCGCGATCATCGGCGCGCTGGCGGTGATGGGTGTCCTCGCCGTCGCGGCCTCCGTCCTCGCGTGGGAGATGGAGCTCCGCAAGTCCGAGCAGGAGAACGCCCTGCCGGAGTCGCCGACCGTCCCGACCGCGTAGCCAGAGCCGGCCATGCGCGTCGTCCTGAAGCAGGAGGTCCGCGGGCTCGGCCGCCCCGGCGACGTGAAAGAGGTCGCCGACGGCTACGCGCAGAACTTCCTCCTCCCCAAGGGCCTCGCCATCGAGGCGAGTGCCGGCGAGCTGAAGCGCGTCGCGCAGGAGCGGGCAAGCGCGCAGGCGAAGCAGGACCGCGGGCACGCCGACGCCGAGACGCTCGCGACGAAGCTCTCGGGGGTCACGCTCATCTTCAAGCTGAAGGCCGGCGATCAGGGGAAGACCTTTGGCTCCGTCACCACCAAGGAGATCGCGGATGCGCTCAAGAAGGAACACCGCATCGACGTCGATCCGCGAAAGATCCACGCCGAGCCGCTCCGCGCGCTCGGCATCCACCAAGTCGAGGTCCGCCTGCTCACCGACGTCCGCGCCCAGGTGACGGTCGCGATCGAGCCGGCTTAGCCGCCCTCGCGCGTTTCTCCGAGATCGCGGAATCTCGTGAGCTCGGCCTCGAAGTGCAGATCGATGTCGGCGGTCGGGCCGTTCCGGTGCTTCGCGAGCTTGAGGCGCACGACGCCGTCCTTGCGATCCTGCTGATCCTTCTGCCACAGGAACATCACCAGGTCTGCATCCGCCTCCAACGCGCCGCTGTCACGAAGGTCCGAGAGCGTCGGCTCGGTGCCGCGGGTCTCGATCTGCCGCGACAGCTGCGACAGGGCGACCACTGGCACCTCGAGCTCGCGGGCGATCGCCTTCAGGGCCCGCGAGATGTGCCCGACCTCCTGCACCCGGTTCTGCTCATCTCCGGCGGCACCTTCGATGAGCTGCAGGTAGTCGATGACGATGAGGTCGAGCTTGCCACGCTCGGCCTGCAGCCGCCGCGATTTCGCGAGGATGTCGGTCACCGTCAGCCGGCTCGACTCCTCGACGTAGATCTGGGCCTGCTGCAGCCGAGCCGATGCGTCGCTGATGGCCTGCAGCTCGGGCAGCGACAGCCGGCCCCGCCGGATCCGGTTGCCATCGATCTCCGCGGTCATCGAGATGAGTCGTTGCACGAGCTGCAGCTCGCTCATCTCGAGCGAGAAGATCGCGCAGGTCTTCCCGGCGCGCAGCGCGGCGTGCTCGATGAAGCAGAGCGCCAGGCTCGTCTTGCCCAGGCCCGGCCGTCCGGCGACGAGGATGAGGTCCGAGGGCTGCAGCCCGCCGGTCTTCGCGTCGAGCGTCTTCAGACCGGTGGGCACACCGGCCTGCGCCTCATCGCCACGCTCCTCGATCTGGGTGATGTAGCGGTTCAGCGCGACGTCGAGCGACACGATGTCGCGATGGAGCGATGCCTCGCTCACCGAGAAGAGGAGCCGTTGGGCGTCCTCGACCGCGCCCGCTGCGTCTTCGCGCACCAGCGCGAGCCGCGCGATCTCGTTCGCCGCGCCGATGAGCTTCCGCAGCTGCGCGGTCCGCGCGACGATCGTCGCGTACGTCTCGGCGTGCGCGACGGTCGGTACGTTCTGCATGAGCCCGACGAGGAACTGCGGCCCGCCGATCGCAGCGAGCTCGTTCGTGGCCGCAAGCTCCTGCTGCACGGTCTCGAACGAGATCTGGTCGCCTCGCGCGGCGACGCGCTCCATCGCGCCGAGCACCAGCTGGTGGTTGTCGCGAGAGAGGTCGGGCGGCGCGATGCGGCCACGCACGAACGGCGCGTATAGCGAGTGGTCGATGAGGACCGCGCCGAGCAATGAGGCCTCGGCCTCCGGATTCTCCGGCGGGAGCTTCGGCGCGTTGCGCGCGACGTCGAGCGTCATACCGGCATGCCCTCGTCGTCGCTCCGCGAGAAGAAGCGCGCCTGTTCGGCTTCGAAGTACAGCTCGAAGCGGCCGGTCGGGCCGTTGCGGTTCTTCGCGATGCTGCCGCGGATCAGCCTTGGCGCACCCGGCGGCGTCTCGTCCTTGTCCTTCCAGAGCATCAGGACGACGTCTGAATCCTGCTCCAAACTGCCCGATTCCCGCAGCGTCGAGAGCTTCGGCTCGTTGCCCGCATCACCTGCGGCGCGCGAGAGCTGGGACAGCGCGACGATCGTGACGTCGAGCTCCCGGGCGAGCGACTTCAGGTTGCGTGTGATCGTCGCGAGCTCCTGCACCCGATTCTCCTCATGCTCGCCGGTGCGGATGAGTTGCACGTAGTCGACGAGGATGATGCCGAGCCCACCCGGCGCCTGCGCGATCGCGCGCCGCGCCTTCGTGCGCAGCTCCATGATCGAGATGCCGGGCGTGTCGTCGATGAGGATTGGCAGGCCGGCCAGCGCGCTCGCTGCTTCGGTGTCGCGGATGTTGCCGGTGCGGAGTGCCAGGAGATCGGTGCGCGAGTTGAGACCGAGGAACCGCGCGACGATCTGCTTCGTATCCATCTCGAGCGAGAAAATGAGGACGCCCGTCCCTCGCTTCGCCAAGTGATGGGCGATCGCGAGACCGAGGCTCGTCTTGCCGACCGACGGACGCGCGGCGAGGATCACGAGGTCGCCGCGGGTGAAGCCCTCGGTGTATGCGTCGATCTCGCGGAAGCCCGACGGGATACCGCTCACCTCGAACGGGTGCTCCATCCGCTCGGTGATGTGGTCGTAGTTCTGCATCAGCGCGACCTGGATGTGCCGGAGCTGGGCATTGATCGCGTCGTCGCGGAGGCTGAAGATCCGCTGCTCGGCCCGGTCGAGCGCGAGCGTCACGTCGGCCGGCTCGTCGTAGGCGTCCGCGGCGATGTCCTTGGCGGCGTTCAGCAGCCGGCGGAGCAGCGAGCGATCGCGCACGACGCGGGCATGACGCTCCACGTCGACCGCGGTCGGCGTCGTGGCGACGAGCTCGCGCAGGTACACGGCACCCCCGACCTGATCGAGGACCTCGTTGCGAGCAAGCTCGACCTGCATCGTGAGCGGATCGATGCGCTCGCGGCGTTCGAGTAACGCCAGCGCGGCGCGGTAGACCCGCTGGTGCTTCGCCTGGTAGAAATCCTCGGCCCGGAGCAGGTCCGCCACCTTGAAAATGGCGTCGCGGTCGATGAGCAGCGCACCGAGGACGCGTTGCTCCGCGGCGAGGTCGTGCGGCGTGGCTCGCTCGGCCGCCTGCTCCAGGTTCGTCGGGGTCATTTAGACAGTTAGAACGCTTGTTCGAGTCGTGTCAAGAGGCTTCATCAGCGATGAACCGTACGGGCCGGCGGGGGAGCGGACGAGCATTTTGTGCACGGAGTCGCGAGCGGCGCTTCCCCAGATTCCGTTCAGTTGTCCATGGCGCTCCATGCGCCGTCCACACTCTTGTCCACAGTGAAGGGGGATAACTCCCAGATGCGAGCACTCGTCACCGGCGGCGCGGGCTTCTTCGGGTCCCACATCGTCGATGCGCTTCGGGCTCGTGGAGATGACGTCGTCGCGCTCGACGACCTCTCGACCGGCGATCGGGCGAACCTCGACCCGGGCGTCCCGCTCATCGTGACGGACATCAGCGACCGCGAGGCCGTGCGCGACCGGCTCGCCGGCGAGCGGTTCGACGCGGTGGTGCACGCGGCGGCCAAGACCAAGGTCGTGGAATCAGTGGCCCAACCCGCCCTCTATCACCGGGTCATCGTCAACGGCACGTCCAACGCGCTCGACGTCGCGCAGCTCAGCGGCGCGACGCGATTCGTGAACATCTCCACCGGCGGCGCGCTGTACGGCGAGACGCCCCAGTGCGCGACGGAAGAGAGCCCGATCGAAGCGCCGTCTCCGTATGGCCGGTACAAAGCCGAAGCCGAACGGCTGGCGTCCTCCACGCCGGGCCTGCCCGCGATCACGCTCCGTTTCGCCAACATCTACGGCCCGCGCCAGCGCACCGACCTCGAGGGCGGGGTCATCGCGATCTTCGCCGGCGCGTGGAAGCGCGGCGTTCCGCTGATGATCTACGGCGACGGTTCGGCCGAGCGGGACTACCTCTACGTCGCGGACGCGGTGGCCGCGATCCTTGCCGCCGTGGATGGCGGCGCGACTGGCTCGTACAACATCGGTACCGGTGTCGCGACGTCGGTGAACGACCTCGTGGCGCAGCTGACCGCACTCCTCGGTCCGCCGAAGGGCGTCGTCCGCGCTGCCGAGCGCGCCGGGGAGCTCCAGCGAAGCTGCCTGGACTCGTCCAAGGCGGCCCGCGAGCGGCTCTGGCGCTTCTCCGTGCCGCTGGCGGAGGGCCTCCGCCGGACGGTCGCGGCCTAGCGCCTCGCCCCCTTGCGCACCGGGAGTACTTTTTCGCCGGGAGCACGGGAAGGATGTCCTTCGCGGATCGATCGCTGAGCTGCCGCGAATGCGGGAACGCATTCGTCTGGACCGCGGGCGAGCAGGAGTTCTACCTCCAGAAGGGCTTGCTCCACGAGCCGCAGCGCTGTCCTGATTGCCGGCACCGCGCGAAGGCCGAGCGCGCCGCCCAGCGCGCGCAGAACATGCACGACATCGTGTGCGGCAGCTGCGGCCAGCCGGGCCAGGTCCCGTTCGAGCCGCGCACCGATCGGCCGGTCTACTGCAGCACGTGCTTCGAGACGCGTCGCGGTGCCGCTGACGCACAGCTCTCGACCTAGACTTCGGCCCACCCGATGCGCCGCCTCCTCTCCGGCTCGCTCACCGGCATCGCGGTCACGTGCGCGTTCCCCATCAGCATCGGACATGTCCTCTGACGTGCGCGCGCTGACGTTCACCAACTACCCCGCCCGTGACCCGCAGTGGGATCCCAACACGTGGTGGCTGCACGAGCCTGCCCGAACGCTGACCCTGGTCGAGCTCGGGAAGCTGTCGGTCGAGGTCGCGAGCTCCGTCTTCCACTAGCATCCCGTCACGTGCCGGTGACCGCCATCGTCGGGGCCCAGTGGGGCGACGAAGGCAAGGGCAAGATCACGGACCTCCTCGCGCAGGAGGCGGATCTCGTCATCCGCTACCAGGGCGGCAACAACGCCGGCCACACTGTCGTGAACGAGTTCGGCACGTTCAAGCTGCACCTCGTTCCGTCCGGCATCTTCAATCCGAATGCGACCTGCGTGCTCGGTACGGGCATGGTCATCGATCTCGCCACGCTGCGCGACGAGATCCGCATGCTCGAAGGACGCGGCGTGTCGACCGCGAACCTCCGGATCTCGGAGCGGGCCCATCTCCTGATGCCGTGGCACACCGCGCTCGATCGCCTCGACGAACGGGAGCGCGGCCGGCGGAAGCTCGGCACGACCGGTCAGGGCGTCGGCCCGGCGTACGCGGATAAGGTCGCACGGCACGGCATCCAGCTCTACGAGGTGCGTGACGAATCGGGCTTTCGCGCCCGCGTCGCCCACGAGCTCGAGACGAAGAACGTCATCCTCACGAAGTTCGGCGACGCGCCGCTCGACGCGCGCACGGTGGCGGATGGCGTGCTCGAGGCCGCGGCCGTCCTTGGGGACCGCATCGTCGACACCCTGCCGATCGTCGAGCACGCCGTCGCAACGGACGCTCGCGTCCTCCTCGAGGGCCAACTCGGGGCGATGCGCGACCTCGATTGGGGCATCTATCCGTACGTGACGTCGAGCAACCCGCTCGCGGGATTCGCGTCCATCGGCGCGGGCATCCCAGCGCGTTCCATCACGCGCGTCGTCGGTGTGGTGAAGGCCTACAGCACCGCGGTCGGCGAGGGACCCTTCCCGACCGAGCTCGCGGGCGAGGAGGCGAACGCGCTCCGCGAGCGCGCCGAAGAGTACGGGGCGACCACCGGCCGGCCGCGCCGCATCGGCTGGTTCGACGCGGTCGCCGCCCGGCACGCGCAGCGGTTGAACGCGTTCACCGAGCTGGCCGTCACGAAGCTCGACATGCTCGGCTCCTACGAGGAGATCCCGTTCTGCACGGCGTATTCGCTCGACGGCCGCCTCACCTCCGACATGCCGCCGACCAAGCTGCTCGATCGAGCGACCCCGCATTACGAGCGGCTTCGTGGCTGGTGCCAGGACATCGGCGCCATCCGTGAACAGGCGCAGCTACCCGCCCCGGCGCGGGCCTACTTGAAGCGGATCGAGGAGACCGTCGGTGCGCCGATCGGGATGGTCGGCGTCGGACCCGAACGGAACGCCACGCTGCTCAGCTAGGCCGCACCTCTCGCGGACCCCCCTACGGGGGAGCGAATCCACCCGCCGGTCCGTTCCGGGGCCCTTGACCACCGGCCATCGTTCCGGACATGAGTCGTGATCTACCCGGCGATCTGGAACCGCAGCCCGATGACAAGAAGCGCCGCCGCATCCTCGGGCTGCTCGATCGGCGGAGCTGGCTCTTCCTCGGGATGGGCCTCGCCGGCATCCTGACCGTCGCCCTCATCGTCACGGCCGACGAGTCGTTTGCCGGCATCAACGGGATGCGGGCGATCCGCGCGCTCGTGCCCGACAACGAGACCAATCACCCCGTGGCGCCTTCGATCCCGGTGCTCGGCGGCCTGGCCGCGGCGATCCACGACATCGCTCCGCTGTTCTTCGCTCCGCCGGCGGATCCGACCGGTCCTGGGCCGGGCACGCCGTCGCCTCAGCCGGCTAACTCACCGTCTTCATCCGTGGATCCGGCCGCCTCGGGAGTGCCGGCGGTTCAACAGCCGTCTTTGGCGACGCCGTCCCCGGCAGCGACGGCCGGGCCGACCGCGTCGCCGCCGAACAGCGCCGCTCCGATGAGCCCGTCACCGTCGCCCGCTCCGGCGCCGAATGTCGCCCTCGCGACGGACCGCGGGGCGACCGCGATCGTCGACCTGACGGACCTCGTGCCGGGTGACTCGATGGATCGCACGATCACCGTGCAGAACAGCGGCTCGCTCGCGTTCCGCTACACGCTGTCGGCGATGCAAACGGCCTCGACACCGCTGTGGACCGACGCGACCGACGGCCTCCAGCTCACCGTGCGCACGACCGGCGGCACCATCTTGTACACGGGGCCGCTCTCGGGCGTCGGTTTCGTGGCGGGTCCGACGACGCTGGCGCCTGGCACGAGCGAGACGCTGCGCTACACCTTCGCTTTCCCGGCGAGCGCCACGAACGGCTTTCAAGGCCTGATCCAGGACCTGACTCTCGTCCTCGACGCCGTCGAGTTCCCGTAGCCGTCACCCGTCCAGGTGACGGGTGGTATGAGTCGCCCGTGAAGGCGTCGTACCAACGAAGGAGCAGGTCTCCCCCTCAGGTGCGATGGTGCGACCAAGCCCACACCAGATAGTTCCCTTTGTCAGGACCGCCCGCGACATAAGCCCAAAAGAACAGGCGAGGCGGAGAGAAAGGGAACCAACGCAATGCGTAAGCCAGTAGTCCTCCTCGCCGGGATGGCCCTCTCAGCCCTCGTGCTGATCGGCCTCACCGTCACGGCGGACAAATCGAGCGCGAGCTTCACGGCGACGACCACGAACCCGGGGAACCAGTTCGGTTCCGCGACGCTGACCGCGAGCAACGACAAGAGCGCGGCGGCCTCGCTGGTCTCGCTCTCGAACATGGTCCCTGGGGACAGCGCGACTCGCACAGTGGTCATCTCGAACTCCGGCAACGTCGGCTTCACCTACACGGGGGCGATCGCGGCGACCGCGTCGACGGCCCTTTGGACCGACACGACGAACGGTCTACAGGTCACCGTGACGCGCGGCGCGACGACGCTCTACACCGGCGCCCTCAAGAACATGGCTCTCGCCGCCTCGGGGACGGTCGCCGCCGGCGGCACCGACACCCTCACGTTCGACTTCTTGCTCCCGACAAGCGCGGACAACACCTTCCAGACGCTGACCCAGGACTTCACGATCACCTATACGGGGACGCAGCTCGCCGGCACCGCCCGCTAACTCTCCATCGGGGCGGTCCCGCAAGGGACCGCCCCACCCCCCGATCGAAAAGAAAGGAGCACGACGAAATGACCGCAGCCATCAAGCTCACGATCAGCGCTCTCATCGTCGTGCTCTTCGCGCTCTCGCTCCTGTTCGTCGCGATCCGGACCCTCGGCATGGCGACGTTCGTCGTGACGGGTGGGTCGATGGAGCCGACGATCCACAAGGGCTCGCTCGTCATCGACGAGCCGGTCAGCGCCGACACGCTCCGTCTCGGCGACATCATCACCTTCGACCACTACGACCAGACCACGACCCATCGCGTCGTCGGTATCGAAGGCAGCGCGTCCGGCCCGATGTTCTCGACCAAGGGCGACGCGAACCAGGTGACCGACCCGGAGCCGCTCGCGTTCCCGGGCCGCGTGGGCCTGGTGAAGCTCGCGGTCCCCGGTCTCGGCTACGCGGTCGCCTGGATGCAGTACATCTGGCGGCTCGGTGCCACGCTCATCGCCGCGATCATCTTCTTCAGCTGCGCGGCGATGGTCTTCTTCCGCAAGGACCCGAAAGCCGCGCCGGTTCGCAGCGCGAAGCTCTCCACGCTGAAGCTCGTTCCGGTCCGCATGACGACGGCGCAGGGCGCCGAGGCGCAGCGGATCTGGGCCGAGCACGAGCGCTGGCTCCGGCAGGCCGCGCTCGCGACGGCGAGGGCCGCCTGATGCGGACGGATCGCATCTTCGCCGCCGCCTTCGTCGTGCTCGTGAGCACGGCGATCGTCGCTTTCTCGACCGGGAACACCGGCGCGAGCTTCACCGGCACGACCACGAACCCGGGGCAGATCCTGAACACGGTCAACGTGCAGCCGCCGGCGTCGCAGAACGCGGCCGTCTCGGTCTCGGCCGGCACGGTGAACCTGTCCTGGACCGCCACCCCGACCGCGCCGAATGGCCACACGATCACGTACCTGGTCCTCCGCAACGGCACGCAGATCGGCACGACCGGCAGCCTCGTGTACTCGGACACCCCGCCGGCCGATGGCACGTACAGCTACACGATCCAGACGAAGATCGCGCAGGGCGCGGGCTTCTTCACCAGCGGCAACAGCGCCGCGCAGAACGGCATCTCCGACCGCACCGCCCCGACGGCCTCGATCACCTGCGCCGGCGGGGTCTGCGGCGCGGGTTGGTACACGGCGGTCCCGACGGTCGTCATCACCGGCGCCGACGGTGGCAGCGGCGTCAGCACCGTGACCCGCAACGTCGACGCGGGCGGCAACGTCGCCGGGGCATCCCCGATGACGATCCCGACGCTCGGCCAGGGCACCCACACGGTCGCGTACTTCGCCACCGATGTCGCGGGCAACTCGAATGGCATGACGACCCAGACGATCAAGATCGACTCTGTCGCGCCGTCGGCCGCCGCGCTCGCGACTGCCGTCGGCGCGTCGAACGGCGATGTGAAGCTCACCTGGACGCAGGGCGCCGACGCGACAAGCGGTGTCGCGACCTTCGACACCTACGACAAGGCCGTGGCGAACAGCGGCTCGGCCTGCGGAACGACCGGCTTCACGCTCGTGTCGAGCGGCCTCGGCGCGGGCACGACGACCGCGACGATCAACGTCGGTCACAACAGCTGGGCCTGCTTCTACGTCGTGACCCACGACGCGGCGGGCAACACGACCCAGAGCAACATTTCGGGGCCGACGCAGGGCAAGTAGCGGCCCGTCCCGCTCGGTACACTTGAGCGGGTGAGGGCGGCGGAGTGACCCCGGAGGACAAGTTCGGTACCGAAGGCCTCGCCTTCGACGACGTCCTCCTGATCCCGGCCCGCAGCGAGGTCCTCCCCACCCAGGTCTCCACCCGCAGCTTCCTCACGCGCGAGCTCGCGCTCGACATCCCGATCCTCTCCGCTGCCATGGATACCGTCACCGAGGCGCGGATGGCCATCGCGCTCGGCCGCCTCGGCGGGATGGGCGTCCTGCACCGCAACCTCTCGGTCGACCAGCAGAGCCAGCAGGTCAAGGACTGCAAGGCCGCCGGCGTCCGCGTCGGCGCCGCCGTCGGCGTGTCCGGTGATGCGGACGAACGCGTGAGCGCGCTGGTGGCGGCGGGCGTCGACGTGATCTTCGTCGACATCGCCCAGGGTCACTCTGCCGGCGTCATCCGCATGGTCGAGAAGATCAAGGCCCGCCACCGGGTGCAGGTCGTGGCTGGCAACGTCGTGACGGCCGGTGGTACCGAGGACCTGATCGCGGCGGGTGCCGATGGGGTCAAGGTGGGCGTGGGACCCGGCGCGATCTGCACGACCCGCGTCGTCGCAGGCGCGGGTATGCCCCAGGTCACCGCGATCTTCGACTGCGCCAATGCCGCGGCGAAGGCCGGCATCCCGATCTGCGCGGACGGCGGCATCCAGGAATCCGGCGACATCGCGAAGGCCATCGGCGCGGGCGCGCACACCGTGATGCTCGGCGGGCTCTTCGCGGGCGTCGACGAGTCGCCCGGCGAGGTCGTGGAGACCGAAGAGGGCCGCTTCAAGTCGTACCGCGGCATGGGCTCGATGGGCGCGATGCAGGCCCGTCAGGCGTCGCGCGACCGCTACGGCCAGGGCGATGTGGCCGAGTTCAGCAAGCTGGTGCCGGAGGGCATCGAGGGACGCGTGCCCGCGCGCGGGGCGCTCGAGCCGTTCGTCCATCAGCTGGTCGGGGGCCTGCGCGCGGGGATGAAATACACCGGCGCGGCCACGATCGAGGACCTCCGTACGACCGCGCGTTTCGTGCGCATCTCCGGTGCCGGCCTGCGCGAGTCCCACCCGCACGACGTGCGCATCACGGTCGACGCGCCGAACTATCGGGTCCGCACCTCCTGATGCTCGGTTCCGTCGAACGGGACCTCGCTCATCGCGCGCTCGACACCGCCCGCACCCGTGGCGCGACATACGCCGACGCACGTTTCGTGCGGCGCGCCGTCGAGGACGTCTTGGTGAAGAACGGGCATCTCCAGAACGTCGACCGCTCCGATATCTTCGGCTTCTCGGTCCGCGCGATCGCCGACGGCGCGTGGGGGTTCGCCGCGTCGCCGGTCCTCACCGCTGACGAGGCCGACCGCGTCGCCGCGCTCGCGGTCGAGGTCGCGCGGGCGTCGGCGCTCACGAAACGCGAGGACGCCCGGCTCGCGCCGGTGAAGCCGGTGACCGCGACGTACACGACGCCGGTCGAGATCGATCCGTGGACGATGCGGTTCGACGAGCGCCTCCAGCCGCTCCTGGACGCGGACGCGGCGATGAGGCAGGCCCAACCCACCTTGCGGACGACCCGCGCCTCCTACGAGATCTGGCGCGAGGAGAAGCTCTTCGTCTCGAGCGAGGGCGCGGACATCGCCCAGACGCTGTACGAGACGGGCGCCTCGATCGCCGCCGAATCCGTCGGCAACGGCGAGCAGCAGATTCGCACGTATCCCGGCTCGGGTGGTCGCAGTCAGAACACCGCCGGATGGGAGTACGCGCTCAAGTGGGAGCTCGCGAAGAACGCGCCGCGCCTCGCCGATGAGGCGGTCGCGCTCCTCACGGCGAAGCAGTGCCCGCAGGACATCCGCACGTCGGTGATCCTCAGCTCGAACCAGCTCATGCTCCAGTGCCACGAGAGCTGCGGCCATCCGATCGAGCTCGATCGCGCGCTCGGCACCGGGGCCGCCTTCGCGGGCACCTCGTTCCTCACGCCCGATCGCCTCGGCTCGTTCCGCTTTGGCAGCGAGCACGTGAACATCGCGATCGACTCGACGCGTACAGGTGGCCTCGGGACGTTCGGCTATGACGACGAGGGCGTGCCCGCGAGCGAAGGCTGGGCGGTGAAGGATGGCGTCTTCGTCGGCTACCTCATGTCGCGCGAGACCGCGGCAGCGCTGGGGAAGACGAGCAACGGAACGATGCGCGCGGACGGCTGGTCACGGCTCCCGCTCATCCGCATGACGAACGTTTCGGTGATGCCGGGCAGCGCCGGCACGCTGGAGGATCTCATCGCCGACACGGACGACGGCATCTACATGGACACCAATCGCTCGTGGTCGATCGACGACAAGCGGTTGAACTTCCAGTTCGGCACCCAGCTCGGCTGGGAGATCAAGAACGGCAAGCGCACGACCATGCTGCGCAACCCTACCTACACCGGCATGACCCCCGAGTTCTGGGGCAGCTGTGACGCGGTCTGCTCGGAGTCGGAGTGGGTCATGTGGGGCACCCCGAACTGCGGCAAGGGCCAGCCCGGCCAGATCGGGCACACCGGTCACGGCGCCGCGCCCGCGCGCTTCCGCAACGTGCGAGTGGGCGTCGTCAATTGAGCGGGGTCACCGTCGGAGAAGGCGCGCTGCGCTCGATCTGCGACAGGGCGCTGCAAGCCGTCGACGGCGATCAGGCGGAGGTGGTGGTCATCGCGCGCAATGCTGCGCTCACGCGCTTCGCGAACGCGGCGATCCACCAGAACGTCGTAAGCCGCGAGGCCGAGCTCCGGGTCCGCGTCGTGCGCGGGACGCGCGTCGCGATGGTCACGACCGACCGCCTCGACGACGAGGGTGTCCGCCTCGTCGCCCGCGATGCATCCGATCTCGCGAAGATCACGCCCGAGAACCCGACGTTCGGCGGCCTCGCCGGGGACCGGGACCTGGTGCCCGCGCCGAGCGCGTACGTCGAGCGGACCGCCGAGGCGACGCCGCTCGATCGCGCGCGCGCCGCGAAGCAGCTGTGCGACGCGGCTCGCGGGGCGTCGCTCAGTGCCGCGGGATACGTCGCGACGAACATGCAGGAGCTCGCGATCGCGAACTCGCTCGGGGTCTGGGCGTACTCCGCGGCGACGACGAGCGACGCCGAGCTCGCCGTGCTCGGGGACGCAGGATCGGGGTTCGCGCAGCGGCTCTCGCTCGACGTCAGGACCCTCGACATCGCCGGCTGCGCCCGCGAAGCGGTGGACAAGGCGAAGGCCGCGCAGAAGCCGCGCGACCTAGCCCCCGGCACGTATGAGGTCGTGCTCGAGCCGTACGCCGTCCGCGATCTCATCGCCTTCCTCGGCTCGCAGCTGACCGGCAACGCCGTCGAGGAGGGCCGTTCGTTCGTGACGGGGAAGCTCGGTCAGAAGGTGACCGGCGACGTCACACTCGTCGACGACCCGTTCGACCCAAAAGGCTTGCCACGCGGGTTCGATCTCGAGGGCCAGCCGTCCCAGCGGCTGACGCTCATCGAGCGAGGCGTGGCGAAGGCCGTCGTCTACGACTCGCAGACCGCGTATCGCACCGGGCAGAAGAACACCGGCCACGCCCTCCCACCCAACCCGTTCCAGCCGGCCGCGCCGATGCACTTGCGGTTGGAACCGGGGACCAAGACGCGCGAGGAGCTCATCAAAGAGTCAAAACGGGCCGTACTGATCACGCGCTTCTGGTACACGCGCTGGGTCCACCAGCTGCGCACGATCGTCACGGGCATGACGCGCGACGGGACGTTCGCGATCGAGGACGGCGAGATCGCCTACCCGGTCAAGAACTTCCGCTTCACCCAGTCGTATCACGACGCCCTCGGTGGGACGCTCGGGATCGGCAGGGACCTCTCGCTCCTCGTTCCGGGCGAGCAGTTCGGTCTCCAGGTGAGCTCGTACCGCGTACCGGCCCTGCGCCTCGGGGCGTTCACGTTCACGGGTGCGACGCAGTACTGAGATGACACGAACCGGCGCGAGCTCCGTGAACGGGTCCGTTGGATCTGGGGCCGCTTCCGGCCTGCAGCGCGAGACCATCGCGGTCCTGGATTACGGCGGCCAGTACGTGCAGCTGATCGCGCGACGGGTGCGCGAGTCCCGGGTGTACTGCGAGATCTTCCCCCACGACGTCACCGCGGCCGAGCTCAGCGCGCGCGGGGTCATCGGCGTGATCCTGTCCGGCGGGCCCGCGAGCGTGTACGACGCTGACGCGCCGTTGATCGACCCGGCGATCCTCGATGGCCGGTTCCCCGTCCTTGGCATCTGCTACGGGATGCACCTCATGGCCCACGTCCTCCCGGGTGGCGAGGTCGTGGCCGAGGGCAAGCGTGAGTTCGGGCCGGCGACCGTCGCGGTGCAGGACCGCTCGGGCATCTTCGACGGCCTCGGCGAGGCGGAGCGGGCGTGGATGAGCCACGGCGACTCGGTGCGCACCCTGCCCACCGGCTTCCACGCGGTCGCGAGCACGGACCGCCTGGCCGCGGCAGCGATGAGCGACGGGTCGCGGCGGTTCGGCGTGCAGTTCCATCCCGAGGTGGCGCACACCCCGCACGGCGCGGAGATCCTCCGCAACTTCGTGCTCCACGTCTGCGGAGCGAAGGGCGACTGGACGCCCGCGGCGTTCGTCGAGGAGTCCGTCGCGGAGCTCACGCGCGTCATCGGCGATCGGCACGCGATCCTCGCGCTCTCCGGTGGGGTCGACTCGGCCGTCGCCGCCGCGCTCGTCGCGCGGGCCATCGGCGACCGGCTCACCTGCGTGTTCATCGACACCGGCATGCTCCGCGAGCGCGAGGCCGAGCAGGTGATCGCGACGTTCGGGCCGCGTCTGCGGCTCGTGCCGGTGGACGCGGAGACGCGGTTCCTCGCGAGGCTGGCCGGCGTGACCGACCCCGAGCGGAAGCGCACGATCATCGGGGAAGAGTTCATCCGCTGCTTCGAGGGGGAGGCCCGGCGCATCGGACAGATCGATCTGCTCGTGCAAGGGACGATCTATCCGGACGTCATCGAGTCGCGCGCGAAGGACAGCAAGACGAGCGCGCGGATCAAGACCCATCACAACGTCGGGGGCCTGCCCGAGGTCATGTCCCTCGAGATCGTCGAGCCGCTCCGCCGGCTGTTCAAGGACGAGGTCCGCCGCGTCGGCGCGGAGCTCGGGATCCCCGAGGACATTCTGTGGCGCCATCCCTTCCCCGGTCCGGGTCTCGCGGTGCGGGTCATTGGCGAGCTCACGAAGGAGCGCCTCGACATCCTGCGGCGGGCCGACGCGATCTTCCTCGAGGAGCTGCGTGCGGCGGACCTCTACCGCACGGTCGCGCAGGCGTTCGCCGTGCTGACGCCGGTGCAGAGCGTCGGCGTGATGGGCGACTACCGGACGTACGGCTTCCTCGTCGCCCTGCGGGCGGTGACGACCGAAGACTTCATGACCGCGGACTGGGCCCGGCTCCCGTATGACGTGCTCGCGCGGATCTCGGCTCGCATCGTGAACGAGGTGAGCGCGGTGAACCGCGTCGTCTACGACATCTCGTCGAAGCCGCCCGCGACGATCGAATGGGAATAAGCGCGTGAAGTGGTTCAACGAGGGCGACCGCATGCGCAAGCTCATCGCCGCGCAGCGCGCGAAGCGCAGTCCCGGGCGCGCGCACGCCGGCGCCGGTCTGAACACCCTGGTCCTGGGCGGCGGCGGCCGCGAGTACGCGATCGCCTGGCGGCTGGCCCGCTGCGACAGCGTCAACACCATCGACGTCATCCCGGGCAACGCCGCGATGTCGCTCTTCGCGCGGACCCTCGACTTCCCCATCGACGAGGGCGGGCGATTGGAACAGCACATCGCCGCATCGTTCATCGACCTCGTCATCGTGGGACCGGACGAGCTCGTTGCGTCGGGCATCGGCAACGTCCTGCGCCGGACGGGTGTCACCGTGGTGTGTCCGTCGCGCGAGGCCGCGCAGCTCGAGTGGAGCAAGACGTTCGCGAAGGAGGCGCTCCGCGAGGCCGGGGTACCGACCGCCGCGTTCCGCACCTTCCGCGACACGCAGGCGGCCCGCCACGCCCTGACCGATGGTCCGGTCGTCGTGAAGGCCGACGGTCTCGCGGCGGGCAAGGGCGTGGTCGTCGCGCGCGATCGCGCGGAGGCCGAGGCGGCGCTCTCGAGCGGCGCGATCGGCTCGGGTGGGGTGCTGCTCGAGGAGGTCCTGGCAGGCCAGGAGGCATCGCTGCACGCGCTCGTCGACGGCGAGACGGTCGTCGCGCTCCCGCCGTCCCGCGATCACAAACGCGTCGGGGACGGCGACACCGGACCGAACACCGGGGGCATGGGGGCCTGCTCGCCGACGAGGGTGCTGCCCGACGAGGAGGCCCAGCCGCTCGCCGACCGGCTGATCGCGCCCGTCGCGAGGCTGCTCGCGGAGCGGGGCACGCCGTATCGCGGCGTCCTCTATGCGGGACTGATGAAGACCGCGGACGGCTGGAAGGTCATCGAGTTCAACGCGCGCTTTGGCGATCCCGAGGCCCAGGTCATCCTGCCGCGCATCGGCGGCGACTTCGGGACGCTCATGCAGGCCCTCGGGGACGGCCGCCTCGCCGCGTACACGCACACGCACCCGGTGCGCTTCAGCCAGCGCGCGTACGTGGATGTCGCGCTCTGCGCCGAGGGGTATCCCAGCCTGCCGCGCCGCGGCGATCCGATCACGATCGGCGATCTTCCCGACGACGTGTGGACGTTCCACGCCGGCTCGCAACGCTCGCCGAGCGGCGGGTTCATCACCGCGGGCGGTCGCGTGCTGCATGTGGTCGCGCAGGGGGACACGCCCGCGCATGCCCGCGATCGCGCGTACGTGGCGGCGCAGCGGATCACGTGGACGGGCAGGTTCTATCGTTCGGACATCGCCGCTTCGGAGGACCGGGTGCAGGTCACGGTATGAGCGCGCAGGTGGCGATCGTCATGGGCAGCGCGAGCGACGGACCGATCATGGCCATCGCCGAAGAGACCCTCAAGGGCTTGGGCATCGAGCACGAGACGCGCGTGCTCTCCGCGCATCGCACACCCGATGAGGTTCGCGAGTGGGCCCGCGGTCTCGCTGATCGCGGCGTGAAGGTCGTCATCGCGGCCGCCGGCGGCGCGGCGCACCTCGCCGGCGCGGTCGCGGCGCATCAAACCCTGCCGGTCATCGGTGTCCCGCTGGCATCGGCGAACGCGATCGCCGGTGGTCTCGACGCGCTCCTGTCGACGGTGCAGATGCCGCGCGGCGTTCCGGTCGCCACCGTTGCGATCGGCGAGGCGGGCGCGGCGAACGCCGCGATCCTGGCCGCCGAGATCCTCGCGCTCTCCGACGAGCAGCTCCGCGGCCGCCTCATCACGATGCGGCAGTCGATGGCCGCACGGATCCTCTCGCCATGACGTTCACGTCGCGCTTCGACGCGATCTCGCCCCTCGACTCGCGCTTCTACGGCGGCGACCCGGCGCTGTATTCGGCGCTGCATCCATACCTTTCCGAAGAAGGACGGGTCAAGGCGCAGGCGAAGGCCGAGGCCGCGCTCGCGCGGGCCCTCGCGGAGGAGGGCATCGCCCCCGTCGCCGCGGCGGACGCGATCGCGACCGCGGCCGCGCGGATCGGCGCCGCCGAGGTGTACGCCGAGGAGGCGCGCATCGGCCACGACGTTCGGGCCCTCGTCAACAAGATCCGGGAGCAGGTGCCGGAGGACGCTCGGCGCTTCGTGCACCTCGGCGCGACGTCCATGGATGTCGTCGACACGGCGAATGCGTGGCGGTATCGGGAGGCCGTCGAGCGCGTCGTCGTCCCGCGCCTGGGCCTGCTGGTCTCGCGCTTGATCGCGCTCGCCGAAGGTGAGGCCGATACGGCGCAGGCCGGTCGAACCCACGGGCAGCACGCGGTGCCGATCACGTTCGGGTTCGCGATCGCCGAATACGTGAGCCGCATCGGCGGCCGCATCCTCCTGCTTCAGACGGCGGCACGAGCCCTGCCCGGCAAGCTGTCCGGTGCGGTCGGGGCGTACAACGCGCCGGCGCTCCTGGCCAAGGATCCGCGCGCGCTCGAGCGCCGCTACCTTGCGCACCTCGGCCTCGTGCCGGCGAGCCACTCGACGCAGATCGTCGAGCCGGAGGCGTGGAGCGACCTCGCGCACGCGTGCGTCACCGCACTCGGCGTCATGGCAAATCTCGCCGACGACATGCGCCACCTGCAGCGGACCGAGATCGCCGAGATCGCCGAGGGCTTTGGCGCGCAGCAGGTCGGTAGCTCGACGATGCCGCAGAAGCGCAACCCGGTGTCGTTCGAGAACGTGAAGAGCATCTGGAAGGCCTTCATGCCGCGCGTCATCACCACGTACCTGGACGAGATCAGCGAGCATCAGCGCGATCTCACGAACTCGGCCTCGCAGCGATTCTCCGGCGAGCTCATCGCCGCGACCGCGTACGCCGCCACCCGCTTGGGCGGCTCGATCGATGGGATCCGCATCGATCGCGACCGGATGAAGGCGAACGTCGCGATGTCGAAGGGCGGCATCATCGCCGAGGCGCTCTACGTGCTGCTCGCGAAGCACGGCCACACCGACGCGCACGAGGCCGTGCGGCGGCACACCCTCGAGGCCGAGCGGAGCGGCCGGCCGATGCTCGAGCTCGCCGCCCTCGATCCGGAGCTGAAGTCGTTGATCGCGTCGCTGTCCGCCGACGAGCGGCGGGTGCTCGACCACCCGGAGGAATACCGCGGCCTCTCGGCGGAGGTCGCCCGCGAGGTGGCCAGGACGTGGCGCGCGAAGCTGGCGGGGGTGCTGCCCGAATGACGACGCTGGCCGCGAGCGCGGTCCCGAACGCGACGCTCTTCCGCCACGGGAAGGTCCGCGAGGTGTACGAGGCCGGGCCGGACAAGCTCGTCATGGTCGCGTCCGATCGCCTGTCGGCCTTCGACGTCGTGCTGCCGACGCCGATCCCGGACAAGGGCCGCGTCCTGACGCAGCTCTCGAATTTCTGGTTCGGGCGGACGGCGAAGATCGTGCCGAACCACCTCCTCGAGACCGACGTCGCGAGGTTCCCGGCGCCGTTCCGCGGCCGCCGCGAGCTCGCCGGCCGATCGGTCCTGGTGAAGCGCGCGGAGCGCATCGATTACGAATGCGTCGCGCGCGGCTACCTGTCCGGCTCGGCGTGGGCCGAATACAAGACGGAGGGGACCGTCGCGGGCGAGCGGCTTCCGCGGGGCCTGCAGGAGTCGGCGCGTCTCGACGATCCGATCTTCACGCCGGCGACCAAGGCGATCACCGGGCACGACGAGAACATCTCCCGGGCCCAGCTCGCCGCGGCGCTAGGCCGCGAGCTCGCGAAGCAGCTCGAGGACGTGACCATCGCGCTCTTTCGCCACGCCCACGGGTACGCGCTCGGCCAGGGCCTCATCCTCGCCGACACGAAGTTCGAGTTCGGGCTGATCAATGGGACGCTCGCGCTGATCGACGAGGCGCTCACCCCTGACTCATCGCGGTACTGGGATGCGGCGACGTACCGTCCCGGCAGCGCGCCGCCGTCGTACGACAAGCAGTACGTGCGCGACTTCCTCAACGCGCAGGGCTGGGACCACGAGCCGCCCGGGCCCGCGCTTCCCGCCGAGGTCGTGCGTGGCACGAGCGAGCGCTATCGCGAGTGCTACCGCAAGCTCACGGGACGTCCGCTGTCGTGAGCGGATACCTGGCGACCATCCGGGTGCGGCCGAAGGCCGAGGTGCGCGATCCGCAGGGCGAAGCCGTCGCGGGCGCGCTGCGCTCGCTCGGGATGGATGTGGCCGATGTCCGGATGGGCAAGGAGATCGTCGTTCGCTTCGCGGCGTCCGATGAATCCGCGGCGCGTGCTGCCGCGAACAAGATGGGCGACGAGCTCCTCGCGAACCCCGTCATCGAAGAGTTCGCGGTCCAGGTTGTCCAGGTTGTCCAGGTTGTCCAGGTTGTCCAGGAGGCGGCGGAGTGACCGAGATCCTTCGCTGCGGCCCGCTCGCCGATGACTGGGTCGATGGCTGGGGCCCCGCAGCGACGACGACGCTTCGGCGGCTCGCCGCATGAGGGTCGCGGTGCTGCGCTTTCCGGGCACCTGGAGCGAGAACGATTTCGCGCACGCGCTGTCGCTCGTTGGGGCCGAGCCGGAGATCCTCTGGCACGCCGACGCCGATCTGCGCGGCTACGACGCGGCCATCGTGCCCGGCGGCTTCACCTACGGCGACTACCTGCGCGCAGGCGCGATCGCGGCGATCTCGCCCGCCGCCGCGGAGCTGCGGCGCGCCGCGGCCGAGGGCATGCCGATCCTCGGGTCCTGCAACGGGTTCCAGATCCTCTGTGAGATCGGGCTGCTACCCGGCGCGCTCGTCCGCAACCGGCACCTCGAGTTCCGCTGCGACTGGGTGCACCTGCGGATCGAGCGCGAGCGCACGCCGTTCAGCGCGGGTCTGCGCGGAGAGATCGTCCGCATGCCGATCGCGCACGGCGAGGGCTGCTGGGTGGCCGACGAGCTGACGCTCGCGCGCGTCGAGGCGAACGGCCAGGTGGTCTTCCGGTACACCGACGCTCGGGGCGCCGCGACGCCTGGATCGAACCCGAACGGAAGTACCGCCAACATCGCCGGAGTGGCGAATGAGGCCGGGAACGTGGTCGGGCTGATGCCACACCCCGAGCGCTGCAGCGAGGAATTGCTCGGCGGGACCGACGGACGGCGCGTTCTGGAGGCATTGACCGCCTCCCGACACATCGTCATGGCACCGGCGTCCGTTCAATAGGCAGATGGATCTTTTCGAGAAGCAGGCCCAGCTCACGCAACTTTTCCAGACGTCGCCGGTCGACGTCGCCTACGCGAGCGGCAGCGCGTCCGGGCGGAAGCTCGCGGGCAGCTTCAGCGATCTCGACGTCGGACTCCTCCTGCTCGACAAGATCAAGACCGCCGAATACTTCGATTACCAGGTGTACTTCGTGAGCGAGCTCTCGAAGGCCCTCGAAACGGCCGATCTCGACGTCGTCATCCTGAACAACGCGTCGCTCCTCCAGCGGGCGCAGGTCATCAACACCTGGTCGCTCCTCTTCCAGCGCGATCAACGGCGGCGCGTGCAGTTCGCCGCCCGCACGACCATGGAGTACCTCGAGTTCAAGAAGTACGACGAGCTCCAGTCCAGAGCGCTCGCCGAGCGCGTCCGTGGCGAGCGATTCGCCGTGGACGAGGAGTACGTGCGCACGCGCCTGCTGCGGCTGCGCGAGTACGTCGGCCTGCTGCAGGACCTTCGCGGCGTCGATCGGCAGAAGTTCAAGGGCGATCCGAAGCTCTACGGCCTCGCCCAGTGGTATCTCCAGCAGGCCGTCGAGCTCACCTTCGGCACCGGCGCGTACCTCATCGCGGCGCTCGCGCTCCCGCAGCCCGAGGCCTACCACGACATCCTCGATTCGATCGCCGCGCACGGCATCATCGACCGGCAGCTGGCGTATCGTTTGGAGCACCTCGCGAACCTGCGCAACCTGCTCGCGTACGACCGCGAGCAGACGGACATCGATGAGGTGTACGGCCACATGCAGACACGGCTCACCGATCTCGCGGCATTCGCGGATCAGATCGACGTCTTCCTCGGAGACGGCACGGTCTCATGAGCGTCACCCCGATGACCTCGGGGACGACGACGGCGCAGCCTACGTTCCAGCTCCCACGCGACGCCGGTCTCACCGACAGCGAAGCCGAACGGGTCCGCGCGCTCCTGGCCCGCGAGCCGAACGCCCTGGAGTGGGGCATGTTCGGCGCGATGTGGAGCGAGCACTGCGCCTACAAGCACAGCAAGACGCTGCTCCGCACGTTGCCCACGACGGGCGCGCGCGTCGCGCTCGGGCCCGGCGAGAACGCCGGTGCGGTCGACATCGGCGACGGCCTGCTCTGCGTGTTCAAGGTCGAGAGCCACA
>DHJC01000057.1:53824-129457 GCA_002404155.1 Chloroflexi bacterium UBA4730
CAACCACCCGTCCGCGGTCGAGCCATATCAGGGCGCGGCCACCGGCGTCGGCGGGATCCTGCGCGACATCTTCGCGATGGGCGCGCGGCCCATCGCCGTCCTCAACGGCCTGTTCTTCGGCCCGCCGGAGCTCGAACGCACCCGCCGGATGATCCGCGGCGTCGTCGGCGGCATCTCGTTCTACGGCAACTGCGTCGGGATCCCCGATGTCGGTGGGCACGTGACGTTCGCGCCCGGGTACGCCGACAACCCATTGGTGAATGCCATGTGCGTGGGTCTGGTGGAGCGGAAAGACCTGCGCTCGGCCGCGACCGCCAAGCCGGGGAGCGCGGTGTACCTCGTGGGATCGGACACGGGCCGCGACGGCATCGCCGGCGCGTCGTTGCTCGCGAGCTTCGAGCTCGGGTCCGCCGACGACACGAAACGTCCGTCGGTGCAGGTCGGCAATCCGTTCCTCGAGAAGCTGCTCCTCGAAGCGACGCTCGAGCTGGTCGCCCGTGACGCGGTCGAGGCCATCCAGGACCTCGGTGCCGCCGGCCTCACCTGCGCCGCGAGCGAGGTCGCGGCGAAGAGCAACGTTGGGATGCGCATCGACGTCGACCGCGTCCCGCGCCGCGCGACGGGCATGGTCCCGTATGAGGTGATGCTGAGCGAATCGCAGGAGCGGATGCTCATTGTCGCGCGACCCGGCCGCGAGGCGGACATCGAGCGCGTGTTCGCGCGCTGGGAGCTGCACGGCGTGCGCATCGGCCTGGTCATCGCGCCAGAGCAAGACGGAACGGCGCGCCTCGAGATCCGCAGCGGCGGCGAGATCGTCGCCTCGCTGCCGCCGAAGGCGCTCGCGAACGATGCGCCCGAATATGACGTGCGTGAGTGGGCCGCCGAGCCCGTCCGTGATGCGCCAGCGGCTGCCCCGGTTGGCGTGGAACATTCGCAGGCCGAAGGCTTGCAAAAAATAGGGTTGGAATTGCTTCAACTACTCGGCTCGTCGGATGTCGCCTCCAGGGCGGTCCTCTATCGCACGTACGACCAGATGGTCGGCACGGACACGGTCGTCGGGCCGGGCGCCGATGCCGCCGTCATGCGGATCAAGGGTCGGCCCGACGGCATCGCCATCGCTCTGGACGCGCAGCCGCGCGTCGCGTCGCTCGACCCGTTCACCGGTGCCGCGGCGGCGGTCGCGGAGGCGACGCGCAACCTCGTGTGCGTCGGCGCCGAGCCGCTCGCGATCACGGACTGCCTCAACCTCGGCAACCCCGAGCGTCCCGAAGGCGCATGGCAGCTCGAGCGCACGGTCGCCGGCATCAGCGCTGCATGCGAAGCGCTCGGCCTGCCCGTCGTGTCCGGGAACGTGTCGCTGTACAACGCGACCCGCGGCAGCGACATCTGGCCCACGGCGACGATCGGCGCGGTCGGCGGGATCGCCGACGTGGCGAAGCACATCCCCGCCCGCAGCGGCGATGCCGGTGATCTCGTGCTCCTTGCCGGGAGCGCGCAGGTCTCGCTCGCGGGGTCCACGTACGCCGCGATGCGCGGCCACGTCGAGGGCACGGTTCGGATCGACCTCGCCCTGGAGGCGCGCTTGCAGCGCTTCGTGCTCGCCGCGCACACCCGCGGCGCGATCCGCGCGGCCCATGATCGCGGCGAGGGCGGTCTCGGTGTCGCGCTCGCCGAGCTCGCGATCCGTGATCGCGTCGGGATGCGGGTGACCCTGCCGGCCGTCCGCGGCATCGACAAGCGCGTGATGCTGTTCGGCGAAGGGCCGTCGGGCATCGTGCTCGTCATCCGGACCGCGGACGAGCTGCTCGTTCGTGCGATCGCGACGGAGCACGACGTGCCGCTCTGGACCCTCGGCTCGATCGGTGGCGACATCCTCGAGATCGCGCCCGTGCTCGGCACGCCCGTCGAGGCGCTCGCCCGCGCGCATCGCGACGGGCTCGCCCGCGCGCTCGGCCGCGAGGCTTAGCGGTGTGCGGCGTGTGCGGCATCTGGTCTCCAGCGATGGCGGATCCGAGCGAGCCCGCGCGGCTCATGTTCTTCGCGCTCTACGCCCTTCAGCACCGCGGGCAGGAGTCCGCCGGCATCGCCGCGACCGACGGCCGCGACCTGCGTGTCGTACGCCGGATGGGCCTCGTCGGCCAGGTCTTCGCGGAGCCGGATCTCGGTGCGTTGAGCGGCCGTGCCGCGATCGGCCACACCCGCTACTCGACCACCGGATCGTCGCGCATCGAGAACGCGCAGCCGATGGTCGTCCGCGACGAACACCTTGGCGAGCTCGCCCTCGGCCACAACGGCAACTGCATCAACGCGCGCGAGCGTCGCGACGAGCTTATCGCGGAGGGCGTCCAGTTCTCCACGTCGAGCGACACCGAGGTCGTCGCGCAGGCGATCGCGTCGGCGCCGGGGGCGACCTGGGACCAGCGGATCGTCGCCGCGCTGCCGTCGCTCGCCGGCGCGTGGTCGCTCACGCTGCTCACGCCGACGGCGTTGTACGCGATCCGCGATCCGCTCGGCGTGCGGCCGCTCTGTCTCGGGCGCAAGGGCGACGCCTGGATCGTGGCGAGCGAGAACTCGGCACTCGAGACCATCGGGGCGGCCACCATCCGCGATGTCCGGCCAGGCGAGGTGCTGCGGATCGACGATCGCGGGCCGGTGACGATCGCGGACCTGGCCGCGGATCGGACCGGCCTCTGCGTGTTCGAGCATGTCTATCTCGCGTCGGCGTCGAGCGACCTCGGTGGCCGGTCGGTGTACGCGACGCGCGAGCGGATGGGCGAGATCCTCGCGGAGGAGCATCCCGCGGAGGCCGACGTGGTCATCCCGGTGCCCGACAGCGCGATCCCCGCTGCCGTCGGATACGCGCGCCAGAGTGGCATCCCATTCCGCGAGGGCCTGATCAAGAACCGGTACATCGGCCGCACGTTCATCCAGCCGACGCAGGAGCTCCGCCGCCACAGCGTCGCGCTCAAGTACAACGCCCTGCGCGACGTGCTCGACGGCAAGCGTGTCGTCGTGGTGGACGACTCGATCGTCCGCGGCTCGACGAGCGGCCCGATCGTGCAGCTCCTGAAGCGGCATGGCGCGCGCGAGGTCCATCTGCGGGTGTGCTCGCCGCCCATCCGCCATCAGTGCTTCTTCGGCGTCGACATGGCCCAGCGCGACGAGCTCATCGCGTCGCGCATGGACGAGACCGCGATCCGAGAGCACGTCGGGGCAGATTCGCTCGGCTACCTCTCGCTCGAGGGCATGATGCGCGCGACCGGCGCGACGCGGGGCGAGCTCTGCACTGCGTGCTTCACCGGCGACTACCTCGTCCCGGTCCAGCTCGAGCTGACCAAGGACGTGCTCGAGGCCCTTAGAGCGTGAAATACCGCGAGGCCGGGGTGGACATCTCGCGGGCCGAGGACGCCCTCGCGCGGATCCGCGACCGGGTGCGGGCGACGAAGCGGCCGGAAGTCATCGGCGACATCGGCGCGTTCGGCGGTCTCTTTCGGCTGACCGGTACTGACACGGTGCTGGTCGCGACGACCGACGGCGTCGGCACGAAGCTCGAGCTCGCCCGGCTCCTCGATCGGCACGAGGGCGTCGGCACCGATCTCGTCCATCACTGCGTGAACGACGCGCTCGCGATGGGCGCCGAGCCGCTCTTCTTCCTCGACTACTTCTCGACCGCCACGCTCGACCCCGAAGTCTTCGCCCGGGTCGTGGGCGCGATGGCCGACGCGTGCCGCGCGCAAGGCTGCGCGCTCCTCGGCGGCGAGACCGCGGAGATGCCCGGGATGTACGCGCCCGGCGCGTACGACCTCGCCGGGTTCCTCGTCGGTGGCGTCGCCCGCGATCGGATCCTCGATCCAGCGGCCGTCCGCGAGGGTGATGTCCTCATCGGTCTCCCGTCGAGCGGTCTCCACACGAACGGGTATTCCCTGGCGCGGGCGATCGTCGCGAAGCGCGCGCACGCGGACGAGCGCGAGGAGCGCGCGGTCCTCGACGCACCGCGGCCGGAGCTGCGCGGCGGCACCCTCGGCGACGCGCTGCTCGCGACCCACCGCTGCTACCTCGCGGAGGTGCGATCCCTGCGCGCGGCGGCGACGGTGCGATCGATCGCCCACCTCACCGGCGGCGGATGGGAGGGCAACCTGCCGCGCGCGCTCCCGATCGCCCTCGGTGCGGTCGTGGACCGCGACAGCTGGATCGTGCCGCCGCTCTTCCGGATGCTCGTGGAGTGGGGCGGTGTCGCCGAGAACGAGGCCTTCGACACCTGGAACATGGGCATCGGCCTCGTGGTCGCGATCGCGGCGACCGACGAGCGCGCGGCGCTGCGCGCGCTGCCGGATGCCATCCGCATCGGCATGGTCGAGCGCGCGCGGCCGGATATGCCTCGGGTGCGCTGGGCATGACCCTGCGCGTGGGCGTCTGCGTGAGCGGGCGCGGCACGAATCTCCAGGCCCTCCTCGACGCGTGCCGCGACGGCCGGCTCGACGCGCGCGTCGTGTATGTGGGTGCGAGCCGCACGAGCGCGCCCGCGCTCGAGCGCGCGAAGGCCGCGGGGGTCCCTGCCGAAGCGTTCCGGCCCGCGGCGAACGGGGGTCGCGACGGCGCGCAGCTGCTCATGGCGTCACGGCTCGTGGCCGCGGACGTCGACCTCGTGGTGCTCGCGGGCTACGACCGGATCCTGTGCGACGAGTTCTTCACGCGGCTCGGGGACGTCCCCATCATCAACATCCATCCGGCCCTCCTGCCCGCCTTCGCGGGCCTGAATGGGCTCAACGTGCACGAAGCGGTGCTCGCCGCGGGGGTGCGCGAGACCGGCTGCACCGTCCATCGCGCCCACCCGGGTCAGGTGGATGCCGGCGAGATCCTCGTCCAGCACCGCGTGCCGGTCCTGCCCGGCGATGACGCCGAGTCCTTGGCCGCGCGCGTGCTTGCCGCGGAGCATCTCGCGATCGTCGACGCCGTGGCGCAGTTCGCGAGATCTGCAGCCGCCGTGTAGCTAGTCGGCCTGCGTTCCCACGAACTTCAGCTCGAGCCGGATGTCGTCCGAGACCGACACGACCTGCCTCACCGCCGCCTGCGGCTTCTCGACGTTGAAGTCGGCCCAGTGCACGAGCGTCGTCGCCGCCCCGGTCAGGTCGCGGCCGGCGCGGGTCGCGGTCGCCTGCCAGGTCGCGGGCTTCGTCACCCCGTGCACGGACAGCAGCCCGTCGAGGGTGAACGTCCACTGACCGTTCGCCGGGAGTGGCGATGGCAGCCCCGTCGCTTTTTGCAGGACGAACGTTGCCGTCTTGAACGTCCCGGTCTCGATGCCGAAGAGCTCGATCCACTTGTCGCGCAGCGACTGATCGCTCGAGAGGCGCGTCAGGTCGACGACGATCTTCGAGTCAGGCGCGAGCGACCCATCCGCGTTCAGCGTGAGCCCGCCGTCGACGCCGTTCGAGGTGATCACGGCGTTGGTGGTGATGAGGTTGACCGCGAGGTGCTCCTGGACCGTGACGGTCGCCAGTCCCTTGAACGGCGTGGCGATGAACCGCAGGGCGTCGGCAGGTACGGCTGCGGTCGGCGAGCTGCTCGGCGAGGTCGATGTGGCCGCGGCAGGCGTCGACGACGCGATGACGCTCGCGCCACCTCCGCACGCTGACAGCACGACCGCGACGGCCACCAGCATGCGCACACCTCTATGACCGGCGAGCGGCCGTTTTGGTTCAGGCGTCGCGGGCGAATGACGGCGCCGAGATGGGTGCGGATGACGCGACCACGGACGGCCGCGACGCGTCGAGACGCCGCGAGACCGCGAGCCCCACGAGTCCGCCGGCGATCGCCACCGCGAACGCCGCGGCGATCCCCGTCTGCACCGGCAGTCCATGCCCGACGGCGATCGCGACAGCCGCCCCCCCGGCCCCGGTCCCGAGCGCCGTACCGAGGTTGTCGAGCACCTGCATCGCCGCGCCCGTCGCGCCGGTGCGCTCCTCGGGGGCGAGCCGCAGCACCAGCACCGAGATCGCGGCATAGCCGAAGCCGATGCCCCCGCCGCTCACCGCCCACGCGAGGTACGCAAGCTCGACCGGGATCGGGACGAGGACTACTGCGAGCACGCCGCTCGCGCCGAGCGCGACCAGGGCGAAGGCGGTCGTGATGATCGCGCGGCTGGTGAGCTTCGGCGCGAGGCGCTCGTGGACCCACGCGCCGCCGGTCCAGGTGACCGCGCCCGTCGTGAGCACGAGGCCCGCGAGCGTCGGGCTGAGCCCGCGCGCCTCACGCAGCATCAGGGGCAGGAACGCCTCGGTGCCGAAGAACGCGAACGTCAGCAGGCCGCGGACGAGGACCGCCGCGCCGAGCCCGGTCGTTCCGGTGAGTGTGCCTGCCGGCGTGACCCGTCGGAGCGCCGGGAGCGCCGCCAGGCATCCGCCGATGACCAGCGCGATCGCGAGCGGGATCGTGTCCGCCACCAGGCCGGCGAGCAGGAGGCCGGCGCCCAGCGCGACCAGCACCGCATCGCGCCGGCTCGCGCGCTCGCCCGGCTTCGGCGGCGCGCCGAGCGCCCGAAGCGCAGGGACCGCGAGCGCAGCGGCGAGCACCGCGAACGGCAGCAGGCCGACGAACACGAGCCGCCAGGTGAACGCGGTCGCGATGAACGCGGCCGCGGCCGGCCCGACGATCGAGGGCACCACCCACGCGGTCGAGAGGATGGCGAACATCCGCGGCCGCTCGGTCTCGGTGTACCCGCGGGCGATGCTCGCGTACGTCGAGGCGATGATCGCGCCCGACCCGATGCCCTGGACGAGGCGTCCCCCGACGACGATGGCCATCGCCGGTGCGGCACCGGCGGTCACGAGCCCGAGCGCGAACAGCGAGAGCCCGATCGAATAGGGAAGCAGGGTGCCACGCTCGTCGGCGATGCCACCGGCGACGATGACCGACGCCAGGCTGCCGAGGAAGAACGCGCTGAAGACCCAGCCGTACAGCGACACACCGCCGAGCTCGTCGGACACGATGGGGAGGATCGTCTCGACCGCGAGCGACGAGAACGCGACGAGCGTGATCGTCAGGACCAGGCCCACCGTGAGCAGCCGCACCGGTCCACCCTAGATTGAGCGTCATGTGGCGGCGTGTGCTCTCGGCAACGGTGGCGGTGGCCATCGTCGCGTGCGCCGCGCCGGCGGCTACGGCCCCCTCGCCGAGCCCGACCATGACGATCCTGCGCCTCACCGCGGATGACGCGGCGCGCGCGATGGCCGAGGACCGCTTCTTCTCGGACTACGGCCAGGCGATCCTCGTGATCAGCGGACAGGTCGGCGACGTGACGGCCTCCGGGAACAACAACACCCGGATCGCGCTCATGACCTCGACGGCCGCGGTCGTCATCTGCGAGACGTTCGGTGCGCCCGCGGTGCAGACCGGCGACACGATCCAGGTGCGCGTGCGCGCGACCGACGCGCTCCGCGACGATGCCGGCGTGCTCCTCCGGAGCTGCGAGGTGGCTCTGCCCTAGCTCAGGTGGACCCGCAGCAGCTCGAGCGTCGTCCGTTTCGTCTTGTCGTACGTGATCTGCGCGCCCTCGAGGTTCGCGAACGATGCGCCATTCACCGCGACACCGAGCTCGTCGGCGAGCGCGACGATCGGTAGCTCGATGATGCCGCCGTGCGAGATCGCGAGCACGCGATCCTTCGGTCGGACCCGTCCGGCAAGCCGGGCCCACGTCGCGAGCTGCTCGTTCGCGAACGCGCGCGCCTTCGGTTCGGTTCGCAGGAGCGCGCGCCACTCGGCGAGCGTGTCCATCGATCCGAACACCTGGGCGCCCCCGATGTCCGGGAGCAATCCGGGTTCGATCGAATCAAGGCGCCCGCCGACGAGCTCCGCGGTGCGCATCGCGCGTTCGAGCGGACTCGACACGACCAGCGCGTAGCTCGTGCCGTGAAGTGCGCGCGCCGTCGCTTCGCCGCGCGGACTGAGCGGTGTGGTAAGGCCGCGCTCGGCGTGGCGGCGGACCTCGAGCACACTCATTTTCCGCGGGGATCCCGACCGGGCAGTCGACCGAGCCGCGGCATGGCCCTTGCTATCCTTCGCTCGACGTGCGCGTCCTTATAACCGGCATCACCGGCATGGCTGGAAGTCACCTTGCCGAGTATCTCCTCGCCGAACACCCCGACGTCGCCGTGTACGGCACGTTCCGGTGGCGTTCGCGGATGGAGAACCTCGAGCCGCTCCGGCGCGCCCAGAAAGTCGACATCGTCGAAGGACGCTACAGCGACGGGCAGGCCCTCCGGGACGAGAAGAAGAAGGGGCGGGTGACGCTCCTGTACTGCGAGCTCACGGACGCCGGCTCGGTCGAGCACCTGATCTCGGCCGTGCAGCCGGAGCGGATCTTTCACCTCGCAGCGCAGTCCTTCGTCCAGGAGAGCTTCGACGAGCCCGCCTCCACGCTGCACATCAACATCCAGTCGCAGGTGAACCTCCTCGAGTCCGTGCGCCGGCACGGCAAGCAGATCCGTATCCACGTCGCGGGGTCGAGCGAGGAGTACGGGCTCGTCCATCCGGACGAAGTGCCGATGAAGGAGACCAACCCGCTGCGCCCGCTGTCACCGTACGCGGTGAGCAAGGTCGCGCAGGACAAGCTCGCGTACCAGTACTTCAAGTCGTACGGCCTTCACATCGTCGTAACGAGAGGGTTCAACCACACCGGCCCGCGCCGCGGTCCGGTCTTCGCCGACAGCAGCTTCGCGAAGCAGATCGCCGAGATCGAGGCGGGCTTCCACCCGCCGGTCATCTACCACGGCGACCTCACCAGCAAGCGCGACCTGTCCGATGTGCGGGACATCGTCCGCGCGTACTGGCTCGCGCTCGAGAAGGCCGAGCCCGGTGAGAGCTACAACGTCGGGAGCGGACGCACGCACACGATCCGCGAGATGCTCGACGTGCTCCTCGCGGCCTCGACGCTGAAGATCCGCACCGAGGAGGACCCCGCGCGGCTGCGGCCGAGCGATGTGCCGATCCTGTGGGCCGATCCCACGAAGTTCCGGGCGGCGACCGGCTGGGAGCCGAAGATCCCGTTCGAAACGACGCTTCGCGACGTTCTGGACTATTGGAGAGAGCGCGTGGCGGCCGAAGGCGGCCGACCGGCGCGCGCGGGGGTGTAAGCGATGCCAGATATTGGCGCAATTTGGACCGGCTTCGTGAACAGCGCGATCGTGCAGCTGGCGGTGCGGTTCATCGGCCTGTACCTCTTCGTCCTGTACGTCGCGATGATCTTCTGGACCTACCGCGACGCGCAGAACCGCACGGAGAACCGCATCCTTCCGGTCCTCGCTACGTTGCTCGTCACGGTGGTGCCGGTCCTCGGCCTCTTCATCTACCTCATCGTCCGGCCGCGCGAGACGATCGGCGAGGCCTACGAGCGGCAGCTCGCCGAGGAGAGCCTCCTCGGGGAAGCCGAGCAGCGCATCGTCTGCCCAACGTGCCACGAGCGTGTGCAGGAGGACTACATCCTCTGCCCGACGTGCCGCACGCGCCTGAAGCGCGTCTGTCCGTCGTGCGCGAAGCTCATCCGCCCCGAGTGGAACATCTGCCCGTACTGCGCGAAGGACTTCGACGAGCGCGACTGGACCGTGCACACCGGCGGCAAGGCCGAGCCGGCCGTCGCGGAGAAGGCCTCCACCACCTAACCAGTCACCATGGCGTAGGTCTGTCGTCCTTCCAGATACACAGAGTTGTGATATAACTCTGTGTAAGGCCAGGAGGAACACAGAGTAATGCCAGGCATCGAGAAGCGACGCTGGACCCCGCGCGAAGGTGCCTTCGGCGGGCGCGCGAGCCGCCGAAGCTTCGATTACGCCGCCTTCGTTCCCGACCGGATCGCCCAGCTCGATCTCGCGTTACCCGGCGATGTCGTCGCTGCGGTGACGGACGCCGAGGTCGCCGTGCGCGAGCTGAACGCGACATCCCCACGTCTTGGGGCCCTCGAAACCTTGGCTCGCCGGCTCCTTCGCGCGGAAGCGGTCGCATCGTCGCGGATCGAAGGGCTCGAAATGTCCCACCGCCGGTTGGAACGCGCGGCGTTCGCGCCCGAGGATGCCGATCGGCAAGCCAAGTTGGTCATGGGGAATGTGCGGGCGATGGAGGCCGCGATCGCGCTGGGCGCGGCGCGGCGACCCTTGACGTCGAGCGTCATCCTCGCGCTTCACCGTGAGCTCTTCGCCGGGACCGAGCTGGAGCGCATCGGCGGCCGTTTCCGCGATCGGCAGAACTGGATCGGCGAGTCCGACGAGTCGCCACGGAACGCGCAGTTCATCCCACCCAACGAGCTGCGGGTGCCCGATCTCATCACGGACCTCTGTGAGTTCGCAGGGCGCGATGACGTGCCTGCGATCGCCCAAGCGGCGATCGTGCATTCTCAATTCGAAACTATCCACCCCTTTGCCGATGGCAACGGCCGGATCGGCCGGTGCCTGATCCACGTCGTGCTCCGACAACGCGACATCGCGCCGACCTACGTGCCACCGATCAGCCTCGTGCTCGCGACCGATCAGAAGGCATACGTCCGTGGATTGAACGTGTTCCGTGAGTACACGGCCGACGCGATCGCCGCCTGGATCGGCGTTTTCGCCCAGGCGACGCGGACCGCGGGTCGCGAGGCAGTCTCGTTCGCTGACGGGATCGCGCAGCTGCAGTCACGCTGGCGGGAACGCGCTGGTATCGAGCGCAGCGGAACGACGCCCGAAAAGATCATCTCCATCCTTCCCGGACGGCCGGTGCTCGACATCAAGGCCGCGGCTGAGCTGACTGGCGTGGTCTACGAGTCGGCCCGTACCGCGATGGAACGGCTCGAGCGCGCGGGTGTGGTGCGCGAGATCGGCAGCCGGCGTCGCGATCGCGTCTTCGAGGCCCCCGACCTCTTCGAGCTGGTGAATGGGTTCGAGCGACGCCTCGCCACGCCGGCGGGCGAACGCCGTTCGGTACGGCGGGTACCTGCCCGGTAGAGGTTCAGGCTTGGCAAGCCGCGTCCGGTACCGAAGTGGGATGCCCATCCGCGACTGGCCCGAGGCGATCCGTCCCCGCGAACGCCTGATCCGGGACGGGCCGCCCGCCCTCTCCGACGCGCAGCTGCTCGCGCTCGTCATCGGCTCCGGTACGAAGGCACGATCGGCGCTCGCGATGGCCGAGACCCTCCTCCATTCGATCGGCGGCATCGGGGGCCTCGCGCGTGCGGATCTGACCGCCCTCGGCCTCGGCCAGGCGACCGCGGCCCGCATCGTCGCCGGATTGGAGCTCGGCCGGCGCGCCTTGGTGGCCGAGCGCGAGGGCGACGTCCTGGACACGCCGGCGGCGGCGGCGCGCGCGCTGGCGCCGCACCTCGCGCACCGGGACCGCGAGGCGCTCGTCGTCGTGCTCCTCACCCGGAAGCAGCGGCTCATCGCGGTCTGTCCTCTCTATCAGGGGAACGTCGCGGGCACCTCGGTCCGGATCGGCGAGCTGTTCACCGAGGCCCTCCGCCGGAACGCCGCCGGCATCCTCCTCGGCCACAACCACCCGTCCGGTGACCCCGAGCCATCGGCCGACGACCTCCGCACCACTCGGGATGCCGTGGCCGCCGGACGGCTCCTTGGGGTATCGGTCGTGGATCACGTGATCATCGGCGCGGGCCGCCACGTGAGCCTCCGGGAGCGCGGCGCCATGGCCGAGTCCGGATCGCGGAGCCTCTGACGCGGTCGGACCGATCTCGGCGCCGGTTGCGGTCCGAGTCGACCCGGTCATGGACGTCCGACGTCCTGCACGGCGTCGATGTCCTCGCGGGTCATGTCGTCGATGAGGACCGGGGCGCACGCCGATGCCTTCGCCGACCACTCACCCCGAGCCGGGAAGCGAGCGTTTCGCGCGAAAGATGCGCGCGATCAGGGCTCTATCCTCACCACACCACTCGCGCGTTTCTGGAAAGGGTGCGTCCATCTTGTTCGAATTCCTCTGGGGGCTCTTCTCCCGTGATGTCGGCATCGATCTCGGCACGGCCAACACGCTCGTGCACGTGCGCGGGCGCGGCATCGTGATCAGCGAGCCCTCGGTCGTCGCGAAGGACACGAAGACCGGCGCCATCCTCGCGGTCGGCGCCGAGGCCAAGCGGATGCTCGGCCGCACCCCCCAGAACATCGCGGCCATCCGTCCGTTGAAGGATGGCGTGATCAGCGACTTCGACATCACTGAGTACATGCTCAAGCACTTCATCCACAAGGTGCATGACCGCATCGCGCTGTTCCCGCGGCCGCGGGTGATCATCGGCATCCCGTCGGGGGTGACCGAGGTGGAGAAGCGCGCGGTGCAGGAAGCGGCGATCAACGCGGGCGCGCGCTGGGCGCGGCTCGTCGAAGAGCCGATGGCCGCGGCGATCGGCGCGGGTCTTCCGGTCCAGGAGCCAAGCGGCTCGATGATCGTGGACATCGGGGGCGGCACGACCGAGGTCGCGGTCACCTCCCTCGGTGGCATCGTCGTCGCGCGATCGATCCGCATCGGTGGCGACGAGATGGACGAGGACATCGTGTCGTACGCGCGCCGCGAGTTCAACCTGCTCATGGGCGAGCGGACCGCGGAGGACATCAAGATCGCGATCGGCTCTGCGTATCCGCTCGACGAAGAGGTGTCGACGTTCTTCCGCGGCCGGGATCTCCTCACGGGTCTGCCGCGCAGCATCGAGGTGACGAGCGCCCAGATCCGGGAGGCCATCGAGCCGTCGGTGCAGCAGATCGTCGATGCGGTGAAGGACACCATCGAGGAGACTCCGCCCGAGCTCGTGGCCGACATCATGGACCAGGGCATCTACCTCGCCGGCGGCGGGGCCCTGCTGCGCGGCATGGACACGCGGATCTCCGAGGCCACCCAGATGGCCGTGCACATCGCCGATGACCCACTCACGTGCGTCGTGCGCGGGACCGGCATGGTCCTCGAGAACCTGGTGAAGTACGAGCGAAGCCTCGTGACCGAGACCTACGCGATCATGCCGCGCTGATGGCGGCGCTCGGGCGGACCCGCTCGCGCCGGACCAACAGCGTGCTGCGGCCGTTCGCGTTGCTCTTCGCGATCTCGCTGCTGCTCCTGGTGTTCCGCTCCGCGTCAGTCATCGAAAGTGCGGCGACAATCGGCACCCAGGTGCTCGTCCCGGTACAGCGTGCGCTCGCCCAGGCCGGCGTGACGACGAGCCGCTTCTTCCAGGCCATCGGCGAGGTCGACAGCGTCCGCGCCGAGAACGCCGACCTCCGCGCGGCGAACGACCGGCTCACGCTCGAGAACGCTCGCCTCGCGGAGGCGGCGATCGCGGCGCAGCAGGGCGCGAAGCTCGAGGCCGCGCAGCGCGCGCTCCCGTACAAGACCGTCACCGCGCCGGTCATCGCGCGCGATCCGAGCGGCGTGCTGAAGACCATCGTCATCGGCGCGGGCACCGACCAGGGCGTGCGCGTCGACGAGGTCGTGCTCTCCGAACAAGGGGTGGTCGGCAGGGTGAGCGAGGCCGGCTCGAACTACGCGAAGGTGCTCCTCATCACCGACTCCGCGTCGAGCGTCTCGGCCCTCGTGCAGACGAACCGGGCGAGCGGCATCGTCCGCGGCCAGTACGGCGACACCCTTGTAATGGAGTGGATCCTCCAGAGCGACCCGGTGAAGCCTGGCGACGTCATCGTCACCGCCGGCCTCGGGCTGGGGACGGAGCTGCGCTCGCTCTATCCGAAGGGCCTCGTTATCGGGACGGTCGTCGACGTGACGAAGGCCGAGGTTTCGGCCTACCAGCGGGCGGTCGTCGCGCCGGCGGTGGATCTCCGCAAGCTCGAGAACGTGCTCGTCATCGTCACTGATCCTTCGAAATAGCCGCAGGCGCTCTCAATAGCCGCAGGCGCGCTCAATAGCCCCCGGGCGCGCTCAGTACCGGCGTTCGGTCCCGATCGCACCCGGTTCCACACCCGCGGGGCATAACCCGCCACCTACCCTCACGTCATACCGAGTGAGATGGGACAGGTAGCGCGCCTCGCCGCCGCATGGCTCGTGTGCGCTGCGCTCCTCCCGGGGCTTGGCCGGTCGGCCGATGCCCGAACGATGGAGCCCTCGGCGACCAGTCCGGTCAGCGCGGCGGCACCCGCGCGGATCTCCGGCGCCCCGCGGGCGCTTGTGCGGTTCGCGTCCTCAGCCTCCGCCGAGGATCGCGCGGCTGCGCTTGCCCGCGTGGGCGCGATCTTCGATACCGAGCTCCCCGCGCTCAACGCGACGCGCGTCGCACTGCCGATCGACGCGAGCGACGCGACCGGCGACGCGAGCGGGTTCGCGGCGCTGCGCCTCTCACGCGACCCGGCGATCGTCTCGGTCCAGCTCGACGCGCGCGCGTCCGTCGGATTCACGCCGAACGACAGCCTGTTCAGCACCGACCCGTCGTTCGGCGTGGGGCAATGGGGACTGCGGGCCGCGCAGGTCGATAAGGCCTGGGATGTCGTGCGGGGATCTCCGACCGTGATCGTCGCCGTCGTCGACACCGGCGTCGACGCGAACCATCCCGATCTCACGGGCGCGACGCTCCCCGGCGCGACGTTCGTTTCGTCGCCCGATCCGTCATGCGCTCCCGGCTCAGAGCTCGACGACAATGGCCACGGCACCCATGTCGCCGGGCTCATCGCGGCGAACGCGAATAACGGCACTGGCATCGCGGGCTCCGCGTTCGGAGTCCGCGTCCTTCCGATCAAGGCGCTCGACTGCACCGGCGCGGGGCTCCTCTCCGATGTCGCGCAGGGCATGACGTGGGCGACCGATCACGGGGCCCGCATCATCAACGTCTCGCTCGGCTCTGACTCGGACCTCTTCGTCCTCCACGACGCGATCCGCTACGCGCTCGCCCACAATGTCCTCGTCGTCGCGGCCGCAGGCAACTGCGGGGTCGCGTCGGTCCGCTGCGCGGGGATCAACGCGCCGCAGTATCCGGGCGCGTATCCGGAGAGTCTCGCGGTCGGGGCGACTGGTACCAGTGACCAGCACGCCAGCTTCAGCAATATCGACGCGTACGTCGGCATCTCCGCACCAGGGATGACGATCTGGAGCACCACGCCGACGTACCCGACGACGCTCTCGCGCGCGAATGAGAGCACCCAGAACTACGCTGCGTTCAGCGGCACGTCGCAAGCCTCCCCACTCGTCGCCGCGATCGCGGCCCTCGTGCTCAGTGGCGAGCCCGGACTCACCGTCGCCCAGCTCACTGACCGGCTGCGAGGGGCCGCCGACGATCTCGGCGTCGCGGGGACGGATCCGGTCTTCGGCGCGGGCCGCGTGAATGCCCTTCGCGCCGTGACCGCGACCCTCCGCTACGGCGCCTCCTACGACGTCTCGGCCCTACCCGCAAAAGGCACGATCGTCGCGCCGCTCACCGGGCAGGTCACGCTGACCAACACGTCGAGCTTCGCGTGGAGCCCCGCCGGGTCGGTTCCCGTGCGACTCGCCTATCACTGGCTCGACCTCGCGAGGAACACGGTCGTTTGGGACGGCCAGCGCAGCGCGCTGCCCGCGGAGGTCCCGGTCGGCGGCAAGGTGACGGTCGCGGTCACGATCCCGACGCCCGCGAAGCCCGGCACGTACCTGCTCGAGCTCGACCTCGTGCGCGAGGGCGTCTCGTGGTTCTCATCCGGCGGCGTCGCGATGGTGAATGTGAGCGTCATGGTCTCGAGCGGTCTCGCGGCGAGCTACGCGCCCACCGCGAGCGCCCAGTCGACGTTCGTCCTCGGCCCGAACACGTTCACCGTGACGGTCAGCAACACCGGCACGGTCACGTGGCCCGCGGGCGGGACGACGCCGGTGCATCTCTCGTATCACTGGCTCGGCCCGACCGGACAGGTGGTCGTGTGGGACGGTAGCCGCGCGGCGCTGCCCGCCGACATCGCGCCCGGACAGAGCGCCGTGGTCGCGATCCCGGTGGCCTCGCCTCCGGCGGTGGGCCCGTACACCTTGCGGCTCGACCTGGTGCAGGAGGGCGTGACCTGGTTCTCGGCGCAGGGCGTGGCGCCGCGCGACTTGGCGATCAGTGTCACGACCGGCGTCGGCGCCACTTACGCATTCGCGTCTCCGACCACAGCGTTCCTCCCCGGCAGCCGGGTGCTCGTGCCGGTCACCATCACGAACACGGGTCTGCTCACGTGGACCGCCGGCGGTGCGAATCCGGTGCACGCGGCCGTGCACGTCTTCGACGCGGGCGATCACCTCGTGCTCTGGGATGGTGAGCGCGCGCTGTTGCCGAACGACGTCGCCCCGGGCCAGAGCATCACGATCCCGGTCGCCATCGCCGTCCCGCTCGGAACCGCAGCGGCGAACTACATCGTCCGGATGGACCTCGTGCGCGAGGGCATTGCGTGGTTCTCGACCGACGGCGTGACCCCCGCCACGGGCGGCATCACCGTGAGCCCCGATTACCGCGCGTCGGTCGCGACGAGCGCCACGACCGTCTCGCGGAGCGCGCCGAGCATCGCGGTCACGCTCACGAACACCAGCGCCGTCCCCTGGACCGCCGGTGGCGCCGCGCCGATCAACGTGAGCTCGCACTGGCTCGCCGCGGATGGCAGCGTGCTCCTTTGGGACGGTCCACGTGTTCCGCTCGGGCAGGCTGTTCCAGCGGGTGGCTCGCTCACGATCACCGTGCCGCTCGCGTCGCCGCCCGCGGGCGCGAGCGCCGTGGCGATCGATCTGGTGGCGGAGGGGTTGCGATGGTTCGGAAGTGGTTCCCTGCGACCGATAACGCTGGTACCGTGAGCCCCGTTGGCTGTTGAGGCTGCCAACACTTGTCCGCCACCCGTACAAGCCGGGGCTCGCTCGTTCGGTTCAGGAAGGGAAGTGCCGTTGACCCGGGTCGGTCTCGTTGTCGCTGTGATCGTCGCCATCCTCTTCAACGCCGCTCCGGCGCTCGCCGGCCCGAGCGCCAACCTCTTCGCGAGCTACCAGGTCGCGCCGCCGGCCAGCGCCGGCGCCGGCACGACGCTGCAGCTGTCGGTGACGCTGACGAACTCCGGGACGGACACCTGGAACGCGGCTGGCGCGAATCCGGTGAACCTCAGCTACCACTGGCTCGACCAGATCGGTAAGCCGGTGGTGTGGGACGGCGCGCGCACACCCCTCGGTTCGGACATCCCAGGCGGCGGCGCGCGGCAGCTCACCGCGACCATCCCGATGCCGGCGCAGCCGGGCGGGTACCAGCTGCAGCTCGCGCTGGTGAAGGAAGGCGTCGTGTGGCTCAACCCGAGCATCTCCTACCCGATGCAGGCGACGCCGGCGTTCAACGCGACATACGGCGCGGTCTCGCTGCCGACGCTCCTCAACGGCACGACGTACACGATCACCATCCCGCTCTCGAACAGCGGCGTCGCGACGTGGAACGCGTCCGGCCCGAACCTCGTCGACCTCAGCTACCACTGGACCGACCCGGCAGGCACCGTCGTGGTGTGGGACGGGACGCGCACGCCGCTCCCGGCCGACGTCGCGCCGAGTAGCAGCACGTCGATCGCCGCGTCGATCACGACGCCGAAAACGCCCGGCGCGTACACGCTCACCGTCGACCTCGTCCGCGAAGGCGTCGCGTGGTTCGCCGCGCTCGGCGGGCTGCCGTTGAAGGTGCCGACGCAGGTCTCGCCGGCGCTCTATGCCGCAACGTACTCCGTCGCCGCGACCACCGCGGTGCTCCTCGGTGAGTCACGCACCGTCGCGGTCACCGTGACGAACAACGGCAACGTCGCCTGGAGCGCGACCGGGGCGAACCCGGTGAATCTCGCGTATCACGTCCTCGCGGCGAACGGCAGCGTCGTGCTGTGGGACGGCGCGCGGACCGCCATCGGCGCCGACCTGCTCCCTGGCCAGTCGCGTGCGATCAACGTCGCGTACACCGCGCCGACGGCGATCGGGACGTACACCCTCGTCATCGACACGGTCCGTGAAGGGGTCGCCTGGCTGTCCCAGATCGGATCGCCGCCCGCGCAGACGCAGCTCGCGGTGACGAGCGGCTTCAACGGCGGCTACGACCAGACAACCACCCCGGGCGTGGCCACCATCGGCGCGTCACTCCTGTTGAGCGTGCGCGTCACCAACTACGGCGCGCGCGCGTGGCCGGCCGCCGGCACGAACCCCGTGCACCTCGGCTACCACATCCTCACCAGCGGCGGCGGCGTCGTGACCTGGGATGGTCAGCGTGGCCTCCTGCCCAGCGACCTCGCGGTGGGCCAGAGCGCCGTCGTGCAGGTCGCGGTCTCGCTGCCGAGCTCGCTCGGCAGCTACCTGATCGCCTGGGACCTGGTGCAGGAAGGGGTGGCCTGGTTCAGCTCGCTCGGTGTGCCGCGCCTTCAGGAGTCCATCAGCGTCCAGCCCGGCATCACCTTCTACGGCAAAGGCTTCGGCCACGGGGTCGGGATGAGCCAGTACGGTGCGCAGGGCTGGGCCACCGGCGCCGCGGGCCCGGCGCTCACCGGCGAACAGATCGTCGCGAAGTACTACCCGGGCACGCAGCTCACCGTCGTGGACAGCACCACCAACTCGCGGGGGCCGATGCGCGTGCTGCTCTCATCGCCCTCGTCGTCGGGGTCCGCTTCGTGCGGCTCGCCGCTCATGAACACCTGGCTCGCGAACGTGCGCTCCGCGGGCGGCTTCACCGTGGTGAACGAGGCCGCCGGGAACGCCGTGGTCGGTGTCGCGGGCGCGAACGTGACCTACCAGATCGCCGCGCAGACCGGCGTGGCGAAGGTCTACGACCAGTCGGCGACCCCGCCGGCGCTCAAGTATTCGGGCCCCGGTCCGGTGACGGTCGTGCCCACCGACCCGAACCAGCCGATCACGGTGCAGGAGAAGGGTGAGTTCTTCCACGGGAAGCTGCAGTTCAAGAACGACGGCGCCAACATCCTGCGCGTCGTCAACTTCGTGAGCTACGACGATTACGTGAAGGGCGTCATCCCGAAGGAGATGCCGGCCGGCTGGCATCCTGAGGCGTACAAGGCCCAGGCCCTGGCCGCGCGGAGCTACGGATTCACGAGCGCCCAGCCAACGAGGGACTACGACGTGCGCGACGATCAGAGCGACCAGTGCTACGGCGGCGCGACCGTGGAGACGAGTGCCTCCATCGCCGCGGTCGCCGCCACCGCGGGCAAGGTGATCACGTACAACGGTGCCGCGATCCGCGCGTACTTCTCGAGCTCGAGCGGCGGGTACACCGTGGCCGTCGGCTGCTGGAACCACGGCACGACGTGCGCGCCGAGCGACCCGTGGCTCGTGGCGGTGCCCGACCCCGCCGACCTCGCGGTCCAGATCCCGACGCCGAACAAACACGCGAGCTGGACGGTCACGTTCACCAGCGCCGCGATCCGGAGCGCGATCCTCAGCTACAAGGGCGTCGATATCGGGACGCTGCTCTCGACCGATGTGAGCAACCAGGCACCCGGCAACGTCGGGCATGTCGTGTCCGTCAAGTTCGCGGGGACCACCGGCTCGGTCGAGGTGCCGGCGGATGTGTTCCTTCGAACGTACCTCGGGCTCAAGTCGACGATGGTCCGGTTGCAGCCGTTCTGAGCGCGCCTAGTACTTCTGTTCGCCGGTAACGGGGGGTCCGCCTCGCACGTTCTCCGTATACGGGGCCACCGTTGTCGGTCAGACTGTCGTTGCGCGCGTGGGGACGGTGGCGAGGAAGAAGGAGGGGACTCGCCGATGCGTCGCCGTTTGCGCCTCGTGTCCCTGATCGCCCTCTTCACCCTCGGGGTCTTCCCGCACACCGCTGCGCCGGCCTCGGCCGCGCCGCGCGGCTCGGGCCATATCGTCGCCCGTGAGGTTACCCTCCCGCAGCCGGCCCTCGGTGCGAGCACGCTCTCGATGGATGCCGGGGTGCCGGCGGGCATCGCGTCGTCGCTCTCGATCGGATCGACCGGCGGCGGCACCCTCTCGTACACCTCGCCCGCGATCGCCGCGGACCAGCTCTTCGATCGGATCGGCCTGCACTGGACCGAGCCCGCCGGCACCGGCGACGCGATCGCCATCGAGGTGCGCACGTCGGCCGACGCGGCGGCGTGGAGCGACTGGGCCACGGTCACCGACGACGACGACATGTACGACGTCGGCCGCAACGAGCACTACGGCGCGCCGCTGCCGGTGAGCGCGGGCGCGCGCTTCGCGCAGTACCGCGCCTGGCTGCCGGGCGGTGACGCGAGCGCGCTCGCGCGCGTCGGCCTCACCTTCATGGACGTCAGCGATCTGAACGAGGGCCCGCTCGTGACGCTGCTCAACGACGTGCGCGGCGCGATCGCGGGTCTCGGGGACAGCTACGCGGCCGCCGCGCCGGTGGGCGTGTCGAAGGTCCTCACCCGTCAGGACTGGGCCGCCGACGAGTCACTGATGACGTGGACCCCGGAGTACAAGCGGGTGCAGAAGGCGATCGTGCATCACACCGCCGGTGACGACGGTGGAACGAACGTCGCCGCGACGATCCGCGCGATCTATTACTTCCACGCCATCACCCGCGGCTGGGGCGACATTGGGTACAACTACCTCGTCGACAAGTACGGCAACATCTGGACCGGCCGGGCCGGTGGCGACCACGTCATCGGTGGTCACGCCTACGGTTGGAACAACGGCTCGTTCGGCGTCGCGGCCATCGGCCTGTACACCACGACCAGCCCGACGCCGGCGATGGTCGGCGCGATCGCGAACATCATTGCGATCAAGTTCGCCCAGTTCGGCATCGCGCCGTACGGCGCCGACACGTTCACCCACCAGGAGCAGCGGACTGACGGCACGTGGGTGCCGGTCACCTCGAACCCGCCGAACATCCAGGGCCACCGCGACTCGAACTACATCGTCGGCCAGAACGGCGGCCAGACCGAGTGCCCCGGCACCGCGCTCTGGAACCAGCTCCCGACGATCCGCTCGCTCGCCCAGAGCGCCGTGAACAATGGCTACACGAACCTGGTCGCGCTCGAGCCGAACTTGCCGAAGGCGGGCCTCCCCGGATCGGTCGTGCAGGTCCAAACGACCGTGCTCAACCGCGGCGTGACCACGATCCCCGTCGGCACCGCCGTCTCGTACAAGATCCTCCTGAAGGGCGCCCCGTACGTGAACCAGGGCGGCCAGGGCGTCATCGCCGCGGCCATCCCCCCCGGCGCGATCGGGACCGCGACCGTGCCGTTCACCGTGCCCGTGATCGGCAACTACATCGTCCGCTGGGATCTGCAGTCCGGCGGTACCTGGTGGAACGCGCTCTATAACAACCCGTTCCGCGACATGAGCTTCCGCGCCGCCGACTGGAGCGCCGACTGGGTCAGCGACACCGTGCCGAGGACCTGGTTCTCCGGACAGACGATCCGGGTGAGCGTCACCGTCACGAACGACGGCGGGCGCGTCTGGGCGGCGACGGGCGTGAACCCGGTCGTGCTCGGCTACCGCTGGATCGATGACGCGACCGGCCGGGTCACCGTCGGCGCGAACTTCGCGAACCTCGCGGCCGACGTCCAGGCCGGCCAGACGGTCACGCTCGGCATCGACGTGGCCGCGCCGATGACCGCGTCGGCGAGCTACACGATGGAGCTCGATCTCTACAAGCAGAACGAGTTCTGGTTCAAAGACAAGGGCATCCCGCCGGACCCCACCCCGACCGGCGTCGGCCCCGACTACCGCGCGACATACGCGGTCGGCGCGGTGCCGCAGCTGCAGATCGGGCAGACGGTGGCCGTGCCGGTGACCGTCACGAACACCGGCCTCGGGGTCTTCCCGGCGGCCGGCGCGACGCCCGTCGACCTCAGCTACCACTGGTACGACCAGAGCGGGAAGCTGGTGGTGTGGGAAGGCCTGCGCACGGCGCTGCCCGCGGATCTGCGGCCCGGACAAACCGTCCCGCTCCAAGCGCAGGTGCAGTCGCCGCCGGACGGCGGCACGTACCAGCTGCGCTTCGATCTCGTCCTCGAGGGCGTCTCATGGTTCAGCGTGCGCGGCACCGCCACCGGGAATGTGACCGCGACGGTGTGTTGCGGCAAGACCTTTGGCGCGCAGTACCAGCCGCAGGTGACGACGCTCGCGGTGTCCGGCGCCGGCGCGACGGTGCCGATCGCGCTCACCAACACCGGCAACTTCATCTGGGGCGCAGCCGGCGCGACGCCGGTCCACCTCGGCTACCACTGGATCGACGGCGCGGGCACGGTCGTCGTCTGGGATGGCACGCGCTCGAGCCTCGCGGCCGACGTCGCGCCCGGCGCGAGCCAGACCGTGCAAGCGAACATCGCGTTCCCCGCCGCACCGGGCACGTACGTCCTCAAGTGGGACCTCGTGCAGGAGGGTGTCGCCTGGTTCTCGAGCAAGAACGTGCCGACGTTCGATCAACCGGTCACGGTGAGCCCGTCAACGGCCCAGAGCTACGCCGCGGCGGTCGATGCGAGCGGCATCCCGACCGCGATGGCCACGCGGATGACCACCACCGTCGCGGTGCGGGTCACGAACGCGTCGACGGTCGCGTGGGGATCGAACATCAATCTCAGCTATCACTGGCTCGATAGCGCGGGCACCGTCGTCACCTTCGACGGCCTCCGCACGAGCGTCGCGGGTCTCGGCGCGGGACAGACGACCACCGCGTTCGCACGCATCCAAGGACCGGTCGCCGCCGGCGCGTACACGCTCCGGTTCGACGTGGTGCAGGAAGGCGTGGCCTGGTTCTCGAGCAAGGGCGCGACGTTCCCGTCGGTCGCCGAGCGCGTCGTGGTGCCGACGTTCGGCGCGGTGTACACGGTGCCGGTCTCCGAACTCGGTCCGCGCGGCGCGACGATCACCGTGCCGGTCACGCTCACGAACGCCGGCTCGCTCACCTGGGATCCGGCCCAGCAGTTCGACCTCGCGTACCACCTCTTCACGCCGGCGGGCGCGGTCTTCGTCTGGGACGGCTCGCGCACGCTCCTGTCCGCGCTGGTCGCACCGGGCGCGTCGGTCACGGTGAACGCGACGGTCACGCTGCCCGCGACGCCCGGGGGCTTCGCGCTGAAGTTCGATCTCGTGCAGGAGGGCGTGTCCTGGTTCAGCGGCCAGGGAGTGCCCGCGGAGAGCATTAGCCTGACCGTTCAGTGACCCGTCTCCGATTCCCCGTCGCGCTGCTCCTGCTTCTCGTGGGCGCCTTCATCGGACGCGCGACCGCGCCCGAGACCGCGGCCGTAACGCCGACCTGGACGATCGCGGGCTCGCTCGCCGAAGCGCGTAACTACCCGCGGGTCACCGCACTCCCGAACGGCGAGCTCCTCGTCACCGGCGGCGTCGACCCGGCGTTCCCCGACATCGCGCGCGCGACGAACGAGCTCTTCGATCCGGTGCGCGGCACGAGCACGATCCTCCCGCCGGCCGGGCCGGGGCGGGTGAACCACACCGCGACGCTCGCCTGGGGCGATCGCGTCGTCGTCGCCGGCGGCACCGATTACTACTCCGGCGAGTGGCACGCGATGGATCGCGTCGACGTGTACCTGCCGGACGCACACGAATGGCTGCGCGCGGCGGCGATGCACCAGCCCCGCGGCGACCACGCCGCCGTGGCGCTGCGCGATGGCCGGGTCCTCGTCGCCGGCGGCGAGAACGGGAGCTTCATCTACCGGAGCGCCGAGCTCTACGACCCCTCGACGGACACCTGGACCGCGGCCGCGCCGATGCCGCGGGTGCGCACCCAGTTCCTCATGACGCTGCTGCCCGACGGTCGCGTGCTCGCGCTCGGGGGCCTCGAGGATCGCGGGGCGCCATCACGCACGTCGGTCATCTATGACCCGCGCACCGATTCGTGGAGCGAGGGACCGCGCCTGCAGGACGACCGGGTCCTCTCCGCGCTCGCGACGCTGCCGAGCGGCGACGTGCTCGTGATCGGCGGCCAGAAGAGCGCGAGCAACACCGCCGAGCGCTACGACTGGCGCCTCCACGAGTTCGTCTTCGCGGGCGTGCTCGTCGAGCCGCGCCTGGCCGCGGTCGCGGCGGGGCTCCCCGACGGGACCGTCGCGCTCGTGGGCGGCCTCCCCGATTCACCATCCCGCGTCGGCTTCGCGCCGACTGCGAACGCCGAGCGCTGGGACGCCCACACGAACACCTGGAGCGAGCTGCCCGGCATCGCCGCGGGGCGCGCGCTCGGTGCGCTCGTCGTGAGCGGCGGCGACGCGTACCTCGTGGGTGCGGCGCTGACCGGCGAAGGTGCCGACCCGCAGATCGAGCGGCTGCGCGTCCAGTGACCGAACGGCCCCTCGACTTCTTGTCCCAAGATCGACTGACTGTCAGAATTCCTGTCACGGCCGCGTATCACCCGCGCTCCCTGGTCGTTCATCCTTAGTGACGCTCCCGCGACGCATCCCGTAGGAGGAAGGCACTTCATGCAGCGCACCCTTGTTCGCTTCGGTTTCGCCGCACTCGCGGCGCTCGGCCTCATCTTCGCCTCGTTCCCGACACCCGCCGCGGCCGTCGGGCTGATCGGCACGGTCCAAGGGCACGTCACCGACGCCGCCACCGGTCTCCCGATCGCGAATGCCTGTGTGTGGTTCGGCCCGGTGCACATCGTGCGCAGCGATCCGCTCACGAACTGCGTCTTCACCGACGGCGCGGGCTTCTATGCACATAGCTGGATCAACGGCCCGTCCACGATCCCGCTCACGTTCGAGAAGGACCCGACCTACCAGCAGAAGACGATCAACACCATCGTGAACTCCGACACCCCGGTCATCGTCGATGCCGCGCTGACCCCGACCGGCACCGCCGCGGGCTGCCAGGCCGCGACGGCCGGCACGCCGACCCGGACGCTCTACCTGCCGAACGTCACCAAGACGCTCGGCGGACCGGCAGGCTTCCAGACGCCGTTCATCGTGCAGAACACCGGCACCAGCTCGACGAACCTCGAGGTCACCTTCTACAGGTTCAGCGACGCGAGCTGCGTGACCCGCCGCACCGTGCCGAACCTCGCCCCAGGGGCGTCGTTCGCCGACGTACCGAACAACGACACCGATCTTCCGGACAACACCCAGTTCTCGGTGACCGTGCGGAGCTTCGGCAACACCGTCGTCTCCGTCGTGAACCAGCACAAGGGCACCATCGAGGCGGACGCGTACTCCGCGGCCGCGACCGGCGCGACCACCGTCTATCTGCCCAACGTGGTGCGCCGCTTCTACGGCTTCCACTCGCCGGCGATCATCCAGAACCTCGGCCAGGTATCGACGACCGTGACCGCGACGTACCAGAGCTTCGATGGAAGTGCGCCGACCAAGGTCTTCAGCCGCACGATCTCGCCCGGCCAGAGCAAATTCATTGAGCCGAACAGCGACGACCCGAACCTCGGCGCGCTCGGGCTCGTCGACGGCAAGCAGTACGCCGTCACGATCACCTCACCCCAGCCGGTGAGCGTCGTGCTCAACACCCACAACGACGACCCCGGCGTCGCGCTCCCGGTCTTCTACAGCGCGAACGGCATCTCGACCGGCGCCGCGACCGTGTACGGCGCGTATGCCGTGAAGAACGCGAACGGCAATCGGGTCTCCACGATCGTCGTGCAGAACCTCAGCACCGCAGCCCTGACGCCGAGCCTCACGTTCACCCCGCTCACCTCCGGCGGCGCGACCCAGACGTTCATGGCCCCCGTAGCGGTCCCGGTCGGTGGGTCGTGGGCCTACGACCCGCGGTTCATCAACGGCGTCGCGACGACCGACCAGACCAAGCTCTGCAGCGCGGCCGCGGCGAACTGCCTCGGGAACGGCGAGTACAGCTTCACCGCGCAGGGCAACGGCGGCAGCGTCGCCGCAATGGTGAACGTCATCGGCCCTGACTCCGCGATGGGCTACACCGCGAGCCCGACCCCGGCCGCCGCGTACAACCTGCCGAACGTCCTCGCGAGCTACGGCGGCTGGACGACGCCGATCTACCTGCAGAGCACCGGCGCGACCAGCGCCACGCTCACCTGGACCCCGTTCACCGGTGGCGCTTCGACGGTCCAGAACGTTCCGCTGCTCCCTGGGGCCTCCAAGAAAGTCGACCCGAACGTGTCAGTCGTTCAGGGCAGGCAATACGCGGTGACGGTGGCCGCTTCTGGTGGCAGCCTCGCTGCGATCGTCATGGAGCTCAACATCTCAGGTGGCGACAACGCGATGATCTACGGCGGCTTCCCGTCGCCGTAGCGATCCGGCGATCCAATGACCGAACGCGAAGGGCATCGGCTGCGAAGCCGATGCCCTTCGACGCGAACGCAGGCATTGATGTCGCTTGCGCGGTTGAATAGGCTGGTTCAGTGAGGGCCCCGAGTGCGCTCGCCTTTTCGGCCATCCGGAGCGAAGGGCGGGCCGGCGCACCGGTCCCTGTGGCGCTCGGGATCGCATCGGACGTTCAGATCCTTGCGCTCGCGCGCGAGGATGCCCACCGAGCGGTGGAAGTCATCTACTCCGCCTACAAGATGCGCGTCTACACGTTCCTGCTCAGGTTCACCGCCGATCCGGAGCTGTCGGACGACATCGTGCAGGAGACGTTCACCAAAGCCCTCTCCGCGCTCCCGGGTCTTCCCCCTGATCAGCGGATCCTTCCTTGGCTGTACCGCGTCGCGCACAATGCCGCGGTCGACCAGCTGCGGCGCCGCCGGCGGTTTACCTGGATCCGTCTGCCGAAGATCGCGGGGACCCGACACGAGCGAGCTCGGGATGGCGACGAGCAGTCGCTCCCAGAGCGCGAGCACATCAAGAAAGTCCTCAAGACGCTGCCGCCGCAGAACGCCGCGGCGCTCCTTCTTCATGCGCTCGAGGGCTATAGCTACAAGGAGATCGCCGAGATCCAGGGCTGCAGCATGACGGCCGTGCGAAGCCGTATCGCGAGAGCGCGAGAGGCCTTCCGCGAGGAGTACGCGACAAACTAGACCGGCCGTTCGTCATAGGTCCAAGTGGACGCTAGCTCTCACGCTGCCCTAGAGGCGCTGTCGGCCTTCGTTGACGGCGAGCTGGATCCGGCCGAGGGGCATCGGATCCAGACGCATGTCGACGCCTGCGCCAGCTGTTCCGCGCGCGTCGCGGAGTTCGCGCGGATCTCGAACAGTCTGGCCGTCGGGCAATCGGGGTACCCCGAGTGCGCGCTGATCTCGTCCTTTGTCGACGGCGAGGGGAGCCTCATCGAGCGCCGGGCGGCCTCATCCCACCTCGGGAGCTGCGCGGCGTGCAGAGCGGCACTCGTTGCGTTCCGCGCGACCGACTCGACGCTCCGCTCGCTCCCCATGCTGACGCCTTCACCGCGAACCGACGCACATGTTGCCGCGCTCGCCGGAAATGCTCCGATCGGCCGCAGGCCCAAGCTGGGATTCGGATGGGCGATGCCGCGGATCGCGATCGCCGCGGCCGCGGCAGGCCTGGTCCTGCTGTCGTCGTTGAACACACCTCCCGGTGCACTCTCCCGTCTGCCCGTCGACGGCGCGCTCGTCGCGTCGGCGCAGCAGGCGGTCTTCAATCCCAGGACGAACACGTTGTATGTGCTCGACGCCGAGCGCGGCGAGGTCGCCGCCGTGGACGCCTCGACCAGGGTCGAGCAGGCGCGGATCGTCGTCGGCGGCAGGCCGAGCGCCCTCGCGCTCAATGTGACGGCGAACACCGTCCTGGTGCTGGACGGCAGTCAGAAGCGGTTGACGGAGATCGATGCGTCAAACAACACGGTCGTGTCGGCCGGCCGCATCGACGTCAGCGGCACCCCGACGAGCATGCGCGTCGATCCACAGGGTCGGATCGTTGTGTCTTCGGTCCTCGCGCCCTCGACCGCAGGGTCCGGCTCGCCGGAGCCTGCGCCCGCAGGTCAAGTGACGGTGTTCGACAGCGCCAGCAAGCAGGTCGAGTCGGTGAAGACGGTCGATGTCGCTCCCCAATCCGTGGTGTTCGACCCGGCCGGCAAGCGCGCATTGCTCCTCTCCGCTGACGCAACGACCGTCGCGGACGCCGCTACCTACCGCGCGATCGATCAGCTGCCGGCGGGCATCGCCGCGACGTTCGATGTGTCGGGCCGACGCATCGCAGTGCTCGCCGCGCGTGATGGCGCTGCGGAGCTCATGCTCTTCGGCGATGCCGGCACCACGTCCATTCCGATGGTCGGTGTGCCGGTCGCCGTGATCGCTCTTCCGGACGGTGGCTTCGGTGTCCTGGTCCGCGCCGGGTCCGGCGGACGTATCACGATCGTCGGGCCGGACGCCAAGGTGCGGTCGACGATCGACGTCGCGCTGTCTGGCAGCGAGATCACGTTCGATGCGGCGACGGCCCGGTTCGCGGTCATCGGTGGCGGTGGTGTCGCGTACGCGACGGTGAGTCCGACCGATGTCGCGGCGGCGCGGCCGACCGAAGCGAGTGCGCCGTCGGGCGCGCCGTCTCCGACCCCGGTGGCCACTCCCGCTCCCTCACCGTCGCCCGCTGCCCAGCGGTCGCCGGAGCCGCCCGTAGTCGCTTCGCTCGGATCGGTACCGCCGGGGGCCCAGCTGGCGTGGACTGGCCTGTACCGGCTTGAGGTGCCGGGTAATCACCGACCGCTTCGGGTTGCCGGATCCGGGGCCCGCATCTGGTTCGTTGACCAGACGATGGCGCTCGCGAGCATTGACACAGCGACAGCCGCGGTGTCCGTTGCGGCGCGCCTTCCCACGAACTGGACCGTCGGAGACCTTCTTGTCGGTGATCGTCTCGTGGTGGCGATCGATCCGCTGCACGGTCGGGTGGCCGTCTACGACAAGACGCTCGAGCGCTTCGACCTCTTCGATTTCACGTTCGCCCAGAGCGCGCGTTCCTTCGCGCTTGGGCCGGATGACTGGTTGTGGATGGCGGCTCCCCAAGGCGGGACCCTGATCGCGCTGGATGTGCGGGCGAAGCGTGCCCAGGCCGTTGACACGGGGGCGACTGGGATCAGCTCGATCTCCGTCGATAGCGGCGGACGGGTCTCGTACGCGGATGCCGTGCGGAAGGTGCTCGGCACGTACGACGAGGTCAGCCATCGGCTGAGTGAGGTCCCTCTCGCACGGGTCGGCCGGGTCACAAGCCTATTGACCGATGGCGCCGGCAGTCGCTGGGCTGGCACCGATGCGGGTGAGCTGATCGTCCAACGCGCCGACGGCAACTCGAATGTGGTCTTCGCGCCAGGTCCGATCCAGGTCCTCGAGCTTGACGGCGCAGGCGTTCTCTGGTTCGCAAGCGCGACCGCCGCCGGAGTCGCATTCGGCCCCGCCGCCGATCTCGCACGAGCGCAGCTTGGGCCCGGTACCCTGACTGGGCTGGCGTTCGATAGCCAGGGATCGGCCTGGGCGGCGGACTCCCGTGACGGCGTATTTTACATCGTGAAAGCCGCCCGATAGCAAGATGCGACAAATCGACCCACTCATCCGTCTTTCCAACAGAGCGGGGCCCGTTCACCTGGCCTCCCCCTCGGGATCGTGGTACAAAAAGCGGACGATCCGATGGGGCGGCCCGATGTCACGGGAGCTGCCCGTTTTGTGTGTATCCGACGTTGAAGGGCAGGAGGTGACAGCCGCAGCCACGGATCGCCCCCAAAGGTAGGTAGCGCACGTTTCCTCGCGGACCCCCGATCACCTAGGGTTCATTCAGGACCACCACAACAAAAGGAAGGACACCTCATGCTAAAGAAGATCTTCACTGCGATCACGGCACTGGCCCTCGTCGCGACCTTGCTCGCCGGCACCGCCGGACCGGCCGCGGCGGCATCGGGCTACGACTCGGCCTACTTCGGCGAGTCTGCGTTCCTCACCCTGGCGCCAGGTGCGTCAGGGCAGTTCGCCGTCGGCTTCAACAACACGGGCAGCACGGGCTGGCTCGTTGGCTCATCGAGCCAGGTCGACCTCACGGTCTGCCTCGCGGACAAGCTCACCTGCAACGTGACGTCGCCGAACGCGGCGTTCGCGAGCAGCTGGCTCTCCTCGACCGCGTACGCCACGACCTCGACGACGTACGTCGGGCCGGGCCAGACGGGATTCTTCGTGTACAACATCACGGCCCCGGCCGCGGCCGCTGCAGGCACGTATCGCTTCAACGGCGATCTCGCCCTGCACAACACCGCGTCGATGATCCACCAGCAGGGGTACTACCAGGACAGTGACGTCGCGTCGCTCGTCGCGGCTCCGACGATCACGTCGCTGACCCCGAACTCCGGCACGAGCGCTGGCGGCACTGCGGTGACCGTCGCCGGCACGGGCTTCGTGTGCACCCCGGCGACTCCGACGGTCATGTTCGGCACCGCTGCCGGCACCGTCACGAGCTGCGGCGCAACCTCGATCACGGTGACCTCGCCGGCCCACGCCGTCGGCGTGGTGTCGGTCACGGTCAACAACGCTGGGGGCGCCGCCTCCAACGGGCTTGACTACACCTACGCCGACCTCACCGCCCCGACCTTCAACAGCGTCACCGCGATCGGCAACACCCTGACCCTCACGTTCTCCGAGGCGGTCTGCAAGGTGATCGCCACGGCGTTCGCGGCAACCGACTACTTCATCACCGTCAATGGCGTCCCGGACGCCGCGACGGGCGACAACCTGGCTAACTGCGATTCCGCTACGGCCGCCACCAATGGCGTCACGAGCTACATCGTCACAGTCGCGACCGCATTCAACAACGGCGATACCGTCAGCGTGACCCTCACCGCCCTGGGCGCGGCCAAGGTCCAGGACGCCGCTGGGAACGCCTCGTCGGCTCAGACCCGCACCGCGACCGCCACGGCCGACACGACCAAGCCGTCGATCAGCACCGCGGCCGCGACCTCGACAACGACGATCAAGCTGACCTACACCCAGGCGGTCCGCTGCACCACTGCCGGCGGCACGCTTACACAGTTCAGCATCACGAGCTCGACCGGCACGCCGGCTGCTCAGAACCCGACCAGCACCACCTGCTCGACTTCGCTGACCGGTAGCACGACGATCACCCTCACCTTCGCGAACGCGGTCAGCACCTCGGGCACCGTGATCTACACCGCAGGTCTGGTCCCGGTCCAGGATCTCGTTGGCAACACCGCGACGAGCCCCCAGACCGTCAGCTTCAACGCGTTCGTTGCTGACACGACTCGTCCGCTCTCTGAGGACATCCGTGTCAAGACCAGCGCTGGCTTGAGTGCCACCCTCGACACCGGTGACGTGTTCACCGTTGCCTTCAACGAGGTCATGCTTGCGCCAACTACTGGCGCCAAGATCCGCCTCACCGACGCGGATGGCACGGTCGCGGACGTTACCTGCGGCACGAACGCCACCTGCACCCTCAGCGGGGCGGACACCACGATCGGTGGTGTGGTGTACCCGAGCGGTCAGGTCATCACGGTCACGATGACCGCTGATCCGACCATCGTCACGGCGGGCACCATCGCCGGCCTCGCGATCCCAGCGACTGTCATTGACAGCGGCGGGATCACCGACACATCTGCCAACACGTGGGACATCGTCAACAGCCCGGATAAGACGCTGAACTAGCGTCGAGTCCATCGCGTAGCGACCTGGAGAGGGGCAGCCGCAAGGCTGCCCCTCTTTCTTGGCGCGCCCGGCATGAACGTTGACCTGGAGGTGCAAGTCCTCTGCGGGGGTGGCAGCCCCAACCGCGAGCCAGTGGGGCAAGGGCGTCACCGCGAGGTGAGGTCCGAAGGAAGCCCGAGGCAAGCCGCACGAGCGGAGGAACACGAACTCGGTATGGAGGTCGTCATGGTTGGGCGAGATCGCCAACGAGATCGAAGCCCACGGCTGCCAAGGGCCATGGCGATAGACCGAGCCGTTGGGTGCGAGATGGTCAGCGTCCGTACCCGGGGAGACCTGCCGTGAACGCGAGCGGTGCTCGCACCCCGCGCTCGCACGACGCGGCTGAGGCGGCAGGAGTCAGCAGCGGCCACCGTACCGGCGGATCGTCGTCCACGCGCCGGGACGGGCCGAACGACAGGCGCGACCGGAAGCATGGCGAGCTCGCCGGACCGGCGATGACGCAGCTACCCCTGAACTGGGGCCAGGGTGGCTCGGGAGCGGTGAAGCCGCACGCGACCATCGCTGGGTGGAGCCGGTCTGCGGCGCGGACCGAGGCCACGGTCAGGACACTCGCGAGCATTCGGCTGGAAGATGCGCTGGAGCGGACGAACCTCCAGCGGGCCCTGCGCCGCGTGGAGCAAAACGCGGACGCTCCAGGGATCGACGGCACGACGGTCGATGCGCGTTCGACCGTACGTGCGCGAACACTGGCCGCGCATCGCGCGATCACTCCTGGATGGGAGCGATCGGCCAATCCCCGTCCGCCGCGTCTTCATCCCGACGGCGAGCGGCGGCACGCGGCCGTTGGGTATCCCGACGGCACTGGACCGCTTCCTCCAGCAGGCCCTACTGCACGCGCTGGAGCCCCGCTTCGATCGCGAGTTCTCACCGCACAGCTACGGCGTCCGTCCCGGCAAGCGTGCGCACCAGGCCGTGAGAGCGGCCACGGCGCACATCGCGGCCGGATACAGCGTCGTCGTGGATATCGACCGTGCGTCGTTCTTTGACCGGGTCAACCACGACGTGCTGATGGGACGCCTCGCCAAGCGGATCGGGGACAGACGAATCCTGAGGCTCATCCGCCGCTCTCTCGACGCCGGGGTGATGGTCGAGGGCCTGAAGGTCCGGAGGATGGAGGGTACGCCGCAAGGCGGACCGCTCTCGCCGCTCTTGGCCACCGTGCTCCTGGACGGCCTCGACAAAGAGCTCGGGCGGCGGGGCCATCGTTTCGTGCGCTACGCCGACGACTGCAACGCGTACGTGCGGAGCCGTCGTGCGGGCGAGCGCGTGATGGCCGGGCTGCGGCAGTTCCTTTCACGACGACTCACGCTGCAGCTGAACGAGGCACAGCGCGCGGTGGACCACGCCACCCGGCGCGGCTTCCTCGGCGTTTCCTTCCATGGCCGGGAGCATCTCAAGGTGCGCCTGGACCGGGAGAGCCTGCGGCGCGTCAACGCAGTCATCCGCCAGCACACCCGCAGGGCCCGGAGCATCTCGATGTCTGAGCGGATCCGGCGGCTCAACGAATACCTCGTGGGCTGGCTGGGCTACGTCGCTTTGGCCGAGACGCCGAGCGTCTTCGAAGAGCTGGACCAGTGGCTGCGGCGACGGCTACGAGCCTGCCGCTGGAAGGAATGGACGCGCGGCCGCACACGCGACCGCATGCTCCGGAAGCTCGGCCTTCCGCGGGGGACCGCCGTTCAGGGGTTCTCCAAGAAAGGTCCGTGGCCACGTCGGCCCGACGGAGCACGCAGTACAGGGCCTCGCGAGGGCTGTACGCCCCGGAGGCGTCCTGCTCATCTATCTCTACTACGCGCTCGATGGCCGCTCGCGTGCGTATCGGGCGCTGTACCGCGGATCAAGATGCCGTGCGCCGTGTCTCATCCAGGCTGCCCCAGTCGCTACTCGTCGGTCTGACGACTGCCCTGGCCTTGATGGTGTACTACCCATTGGCGCGTCTCGCGCGACTCTTGCGTACCGTCGGGCTGCGGAGGCTGGCAGATCCACTGCCGCTCAGTTTCTACGCGGATCTGTCGTTCGCGACAATACGTAATGACAGCCTCGATCGCTTCGGCACGACGTTGGAGAAGCGCTTCACCCGAGCGGAGATTCGTCAGTTACTCGAGGGCGCGCAGCTTCGCGATGTCGTCGTGTCGGCGCGGCCCGCCCTACTGGCACGCAGCCAGGCGAGCTCCAGGTGTTTTGATCCGGAGCCCATGATCGCCGTCACCCGAACCGCCTGATTCGCCGCGTCCGAAGATCGATCGCACGCCCGCCTGCCCAGTTGGGCTTCGCCTGCGCGTCCGTCACGAGGGCGTCCATGTCCGCGATGGCCGTGTCGACGATCGTCTTGATGTTCGCATCGAGGGTCGTGCGCTCGGCCACGATGACGCGCCCTCCTGGCTCGGCGTCGCGTCGCCGCCGCCTCTCCTATTTTTCGGTAGGCTTTTCCAATGCTCCCTCGGATCCGTCGTACGCCCTGGTGGCCGTTCGCCCTGCTCCTCGTCGTCGTCGGTCGAACACGCAGGACGCCGCCGATGCTGCCGTCCCGGTCCCGAACGCGCATGCTCGCATCGGTGCCGCGGAGATCGGCAGCGATACCGCGAGCGGGAGCATGGTCATGGCCCCCGCACCGCCGAAGGGCACCCAGATCCTGAAGCAGCCGGGATCGGACTGCCCGCCGCTTCCGTCGCCGAGTCCCGCGCCCGGTCTCCCTAAGCAGTAGTGCTCCCGCACGGGCGCGGTCTCGCCGACCTACCGCCGCCACACCTCGCCGCTGCGATCCGCTCCCGGATAGGAGGAACGTACGGCGCCGCCTGATCACGTCACGCGGGAGACGTGCCGGATCTGCGGTGGCACGGAGCTCTGGACGTTCCTCGACCTGGGGACGATGCCGCTTGCTAATGCCCTCATCGCACCCGAGCAGGTTCGCGAGCCCGAGCCGGCGTACCCGCTCGTCGCGGCGCGCTGCGCGTCGTGCGGTGAAGTACAGCTCACGGTCGTCGTCAGGCCGGACGTCCTCTTCGCGCACTACCTCTACGCCTCGTCCGCCTCGGCGCCGTTGCTCACGCACTTCGACGCATACGCCGCTGACGTGGCGGAGCGGTTCGCGCCACGTGGGTCGCTCGTCGTCGAGCTTGGCAGCAACGACGGCGTGCTGCTGCGCCCGCTGAAGAGCCGTGGGTTGATCGTCGTCGGCGTCGAGCCGGCGACCAACCTCGCTGACGTGGCGAACGCCGCTGGCCTGACCACCGTGAACGACTTCTTCTCTGAGGCCGTGGCGCGTGCCATCCGTCGCTCCCGCGGCGCGGCCAAAGCCGTGATCGCCAACAACGTGCTTGCGCACATCGATGACCTCGGCGACGTCCTGCGCGGGCTCGACGCGCTGCTGTCCGACGACGGCGTGTTCGTGGCCGAGGTCCCGTACCTCGGCGATCTCATCGAGCACGTCGAGTACGACACCATCTATCACGAGCACCTGTCGTACTTCGCGATCGCGCCGCTGGCGCGGCTGTTCGACCTCGCGAGCATGGAGCTCTTCGACGTCCGGCATCTGCCGATCCACGGCGGATCGATCCGCATCTTCGCCGGACGCAAAGGCAGGCACGCGCCGACCGAGGAGCTGCCGCGAATGCTCGCGGCCGAGGAGCGCGCGGGGCTCGGCGATCCGGAGACGTACCGCCGGTTCGACGAGCGCGTCCGCGCATCACGCACGGCGCTGCGTGAGCTCATCATCGCGGAGCGCGGCCGCGGCGCGCGCGTCGCGGCGCTGGGGGCGACGGCGAAGGGCAACACGCTGCTCAACTACTGCCGGCTCGGTCCGGCGGAGGTCGAGTACATCGGCGACTCGACGCGGCTGAAGCAGGGACTCCTGACGCCGGGGATGCACATCCCGGTCGTCGCGGAGGCGAAACTGAAGGATGACCGACCTGAGCTCATCCTGCTGCTCGCCTGGAATTACGCTGACGCGATCGTGCCGCGGTATCGCGACTACCTCGAGGCTGGTGGTCGGTTCATCCACCCCATCCCGCTCGCGCGGATCATCGGCGAATGAGAGGGATCATCCTCGCCGGCGGCAGCGGACAGCGGCTCGACCCGCTGACGCGCATCACCAACAAGCACCTGTTGCCGGTCTACGACCGCCCGATGATCTATTACGCGATCGAGCAAATGGCCGGTGCGGGTCTGGATCGCATCATGATCGTCACCGGCGGCAATCACGCCGGAGAATTCCTGCGGCTGCTCGGCAACGGCTCGCGGTTCGGTCTGCGGCACCTGGACTACGCGTACCAGGACAAGGCCGGCGGAATCGCCGAGGCGCTCGGCCTCGCGGAGTACTTCGCCGGCGGTGAGCCGGTCGTGGTCCTCCTTGGCGACAACATCTTCGAGTACTCGATCGCCGGAGCAGTTCAGCGCTTCACCGCCGACCCGCGCGGCGCCCGCCTCGTTCTTGCGGAGGTCGACAATCCGGGGGCGTACGGCGTCGCGGAGATGCGTGCCGGCAAGCTCGTCCGGATCGTCGAAAAGCCGAAGGAGCCGCCGTCGAACCTCGTCGCGACCGGGGTCTACTTCTACGACACGCGCGTCTTCGACATGGTGAAGACCCTCACGCCGTCCGGCCGCGGCGAGCTCGAGATCACCGATGTGAACAACGGCTACCTGCAGCTCGGGGAGCTACGCCACGAGCAGCTCACAGGGTATTGGGCCGATTGCGGCGAGTCGTTCGAGATGCTGTTGCGGGCCAACAATCTTGTCGCCGAACACGGCGCGAACAAGCCGATCGCATGATTGCGGGTGTCCGGGTCCGCTCGCTTCAGCGGCACGTCGACGACCGGGGCTCGCTGACCGAGCTGCTTCGCGCGGATTGGCCTGAGTTCACGCGATTTGGACAGGCGATCATCACCGTGAATCGGCCGGGCGTGATCCGAGGCTGGCACTGGCACGATCGGCAGACGGACGTGATCGTGGTCGTCGAGGGGCGAGCGAAGGTGCCGCTGTACGACGGGCGCAGCGGCTCGAGCACCTACGGTCACGTCAACGAATATGTCTGCGGCGGGGACGAGCTGAAGGCGATCTTCGTGCCTCCGGGGGTCTGGCATGGCTACAAGACCGTGAGTCCCGAGTCGGCGATCATCGTGAATTTCCCAGATCAGGTTTACGACGCGGCGCATCCCGACGAGAACCGCGCACCGTATGACGCGCCCGGCGTTCCGTACGACTGGACTGCCTAGCGGCGGGTGGCGCTCCACGTACGTTCGTCCAACTGACCGTCGAGGGCCGTGCGCTTGGGCTCCCACCAGGCCCGATGCCCCGCGTACCAGTCGACCGTGCTGCGGAGCCCTTCGGCGAACGCGATCCGAGGCGCCCACCCGAGCTCCCGCCGGATCTTCGAGTGGTCGAGCAGATAGCGACGATCGTGCCCGGGCCGGTCCTCGACGTACGTCTTCAGTACGGGCGGCTTCCCGGTCGCCTCGAGCACCGCGTCGGCGATCTGTTCGACGCTTCGCTCGTCGCCGGTTCCGATGTTGTACGTCTCGCCGACCTGGCCGCGCTCCAGGACGAGCGCGATCGCGCGGCAATGGTCTTCGACGTGGATCCACTCCCGCCGGTTCTCGCTGTGGCGGTACAGCGGCACTGGTAGATCGTCCATCGCGTTCGTCGCGAAGAGCGGGATGACCTTCTCCGGGTGCTGGTACGGACCGTAGTTGTTCGCGCAATTCGAGATCGTGACCGGCAGTCCGAAGGTCTCGCCGTACGCGCGCACGAGATGATCGGCCGCGGCTTTCGACGCGTTGTACGGCGTCCGCGGCCGGTAGGGCGAGTCTTCGCGGAAGGAATCCGCGCTGTCGAGCGCGAGGTCGCCATACACCTCGCACGTCGAGATGTGGTGGAACCGCGTGAGGCCCGCGGCCTTGGCCGCGTCCAGGAGCGTCTGCGTTCCCAGAACGTTGGTGCGAACGAACGCGCCTGGATCGAGGACCGCGCGGCTGTTGTGCGATTCGGCGGCGAAGTTGACGACCGCCTCGGGCCGGTGCCGTGCGAAGGCGTCGCCGACGACCCCCGGGTCGGCGATATCACCGCGCACGAACGCGTAGCGGCCGGGGTAGTCGCGCTCGACGTCGGCGAGCGATGAGCGATCGCCTGCGTATGTCAGCAGGTCGAAGTTCACGATCGTGTCTCCGGAATGGTCGGCGAGCCACTGCCGGATGAAGTTCGAGCCGATGAAACCCGCGCCACCGGTGACCAGCAGCTTCATGCCGCCTCCGCTAGCGCCATCTCGCGCAACGCGACGTCCGGAGCGGTCAGATCGGTCCCGAACGTGCGTCGCAGTTTGCCCACGTCGAGGCCGCAGCGTAGAGGCCGCGGCGCCAGGAGGCCGAGCTCCGTCGTGACGCGTGGACGCAGCAGCTCGGCGGGAAGCGCGTAGGCGTCGGCGACAAGCCGCGCGAAGTCCATTCGACCCAGGATGCGGGGTCCCGCGACATGGAAGGTGCCCCGTTGGCCGAGCCGTACGAGACGCGCCACCGCGTCGGCGAGCGCCGGCGCGTAGGTCGGGGTGATGAGCTGATCCGACGGTACGTCGAACGCGTGACCCGCACGGAGGCGGTCGACCAGCTGGCAGACGAAGCTCTTCCGCTGCGCGTCCGGCCCGAATACGCCGGAGGTGCGGCAGACGAGCGCGCGGCCGGTCGCGAGCGCGAGGTCCTCTAGCTCGACTTTTTGCCGCCCGTACTCGTTGATCGGCCGGCGCTCGTCGTCTTCGGCGTATCGGCCCGCGGCGCCGTCGAAGACGTATTCGCTCGAGAAGACGACGAGCAGCGCTCCGACGGCCTTGGATTCCACGGCGATGACGCGCGGAGCGTCGACGTTCACCCGGCGCGTCGCCTCGGGCTCGCGCTCGCAGCGCTCCACGTACGCGTCCGCGGCCGCGAGCAGGATCACGTCGGGCTTCGCCTCGCGGATCGTGCGGCGTACCGCCTCATCGTCGGTGATGTCCAGCTGGAGTCCCGGTTCCGTTCCGTTGCGGTGAAACGTCGAAACCGTGCGGGTGCCCGCCAGCGCTTTCTGCAGGTGCCGACCGACTAGCCCGCTGGCCCCGATCAACAGGACGGTCGACGGATCAGGCATAGACAATGGCGCGCGATGGGACGATGCGCATGGCGGATAAGCCTACTTCCGCTCGCGTTGCCGGTGGTCAGCGTTGCCGCGGCGATCGCGCTCGCCTCGCGATGGAGCGCGCTCGATCAGATCCAGGCGAGCATCGTCGAGCGTTGGACGCCACTGGCCGCGTCGCTCGGAGCCGCGGTCCTCGTCGCGGCAGCCTTGCACCTCGAACGCGAGCCACGTCGGCGATCCCTCGTGCTGGCCTCATCGCAGTACCTCGTCCTCGCTGTCATGCTCGCCGTCGCGCTTATCGCCCCCGGCGAGAGTCACGTCCGGCTCGGCTGGTTCTTCGTGGCCTTCGTGACGGCGTCTGCCGCCGCGGCGACCTACAGCGTCTGGTTCGCGACGCCCGGCCTGAGCGATCGTCGCGTCGCGCTGTTGCTCGCTGCGGTCGCGCTCGCTGTCTTCTTGTCGATCGATCCGTATCACCGCGCCGTCCAGCCGACGCAGTCGGATGAGCCGCAGTACCTCCTCATCACGCAGAGCCTGCAGCTGGACGGTGACCTCGACCTGGCCAACGACTACGCTGGCCAGCGTTACCGGTCGTTCTACGAGGACACCTTCACCGACGTCCACGCGATCCAGGTGGGCTCGCGTTTCTATCCGATCCGCGACCTGGGGCTACCTGTCGTCTCGCTGCCCTTCTTCGCGATCGCAGGTCGGCTCGGCGTGATGGTGCTCGTGTCGCTCGTGGCGGCGGTCCTCGTAGCGCAGCTGTACCTCCTGGAGCGCGACCTCGGCGTCGCGCCGCGTGTCGCGCTCATCGCGGCGGCCCTCGTCGCACTCCTGCATCCCTTCCTCACATACGCGTCGGCCGAGATCGAGCCGGAGCTCTTCGCCGCACTGCTCTTCGTCGTCGCGGTGCGGGTGCTTCGCCACGGCACGCGGTCGTCGCCGCGCGCCCTGGCGATCGCGAGCGCCTGCGCGGGGCTCATCGGCATCTTCACGACCCGCGGGTGGTTCCTCTCGCTCGGGATCGGCCTCTGTATTGCGGTGTTCGCGCTCGCGCCGCGCGAGAACCTCGTCCGGCGCGTCCTCGCCGGCGCACTGCCGTTCGCCGTCTTCGTCCTGCTCGTCTCCTACGTCGACTGCCGGATGTTCCCGTTCGCCGACGGCTCGGCCGGCTGCTACTTCATGCCGAGCGCCGGCTATTTCCTGATCCGGGACCAGCAGACCGTCCTGAGCGCGGGCTCGCAGGTCGGCGCCGCCGGCCTCGCCTTCGACCGCACGTTCGGACTCATCAGCCACACGCTCCTGTACCTCCTCGCGTTCGCGGGTGCGGTGCCCCTGTGGCGGCGGGCGCGCCGCGGCCATGGCGCCGAGATCGCGGTCCTCGTGATCGCCGGCGGCTTGCTCATCGCGTACATCTCGGACATCGCGTACTGGTGGGCTGACGGAATGCCGAGCTCGCGCTACCTGGTCGCGCCGCTGCCACTCCTCGCGGTGCTCGTCGCGCTGGGCATCGAGGCGCTCGTCGCGGCCTGGGGCCGCGTCGGGTGGATCCTTATCGCGCTCCTCGCGATCCCGTCCGCGCTGATCGCCGGGCTGTACACCGTCCAGCCGCAGCTCGGCTACGACCTTGCGGTCGACGTCCAGCGCACCGGCTACCCAGGCCAGCTCTGGGCGTACGTATACCAGCACTGGGGCGTCGATCCCGGGCTGCTCTTCCCATCGCTCGTCCAGCCGGATGGCTCGACGCCGCTCTCGCTTGTCGTCTGGTGCGCGATCGCCCTGGGGCTCGTCGGGCTCGGGGCGGTCCTCAGACCCGCCCTTCGGCCCGCAGCAGCCCCAGGATCTCCTGCGCCGAGTGATGCCGGTTGAGCGTGTAGAAGTGCAGGCCGGGCGCGCCGCCCGCGAGGAGCGCCCGGCACTGGTCGCGGGCCCATTCGATCCCCACCGCGGTCACCGCCGCGTCGTCGTCGCGGACGCCGGCGAGAAGCTCGCGAAGCGACGCCGGGATCGACGCGCCGCACATGCTCGTGAAGCGCTCGATCTGCGACACGTTCGTGATCGGCATGATCCCCGGCACGATCGGCACGCCGATCCCCGCGGCGCGGGCCCGCTCGACGAACGCGAAGTACGTCTGCGGCTCGAAGAACAGCTGGGTGATGAGGACCTGAGCGCCGTTCGCGACCTTCTCTGTCAGGTGGTGCAGGTCGGTCTCGGGGTCGGGCGCCTCGAGGTGCTTCTCCGGATACCCGGCGCCCACGATGCACACGTCCCAGCGGCCACGGATGAACCCGGCGAGCTCGGCGCCATGCGCGAAGCCGCCTGGGGTCGGGGTGAACGTGGTCTGGCCCTTCGGCGGATCGCCGCGGAGCGCGAGCACGTTCTCGATCCCGGCGGCGGTGAGGGCATCGAGGATCTCGGCGAGCTCGTCGGCGGTGTGCCCGAGGCAGGTGAGGTGGGCCATCGCCTCGATGCCGATCTCGCGCTTGATGCGCGCGACGATGTCGCGGGTCAGCCGCCGCGTCGCGCCGCCGGCGCCGTAGGTGACCGACACGAATGTCGGGCGGAGCGGCGCGAGCTGCGCGACCGTCTCGAACAGGCGCGCCTCGGCGTCGGGCGTCTTGGGTGGGAAGAACTCGAACGAGATGACCGGCGGCTTCCCGGGTCCAAAGGCGTCGACGATGCGCATCCGCGCAGTATCGGGGGACGCGCGAACGCCCCGCTCAGCGGCGGGGCGTCCTGCGCGAAGGGGGACCCGCGGTCAAGGCTTGGGCGAATTGCTCGGCTTGTGATCCTCGCTGGGGTTCCCGGCCGGCTTGTTGGCCGGGTTGTCCGACGGCTTTCCATGGTCCGGTGCCAGGAGCGCGCCGGCCTTGGCCTGCGCGTCCGTCACGAGGGCCTCCATGTCCGCGATGGCCGTGTCGACGATCGTCTTGATGTTCGCATCGAGGGTCGTGCGCTCGGCCACCGTGACGCGGCCCTCCTGGCTCGGCGTCGTGCTGTCCTCGGCCTTCGGAGCCTCGGCGGCGTCCGCGCTCCCGGAGAGGCAGCTCGACGTTGACGGGTTCGTGGCGTCGCTCCCCTTGGTCTGGCCCTCACGGCCGAGCGTGAGCGCCGCGACGTCATTGAGTGCCTTGGTGCGCAGGGCCTTGAGCTGGTCGTCGGCCGTCTTGATGAGATCGCTGGCGGCCTGGTTGTCCACGCCCTTGCCCCGCAGCCCTTCGAGGGCGGTGTGGTCCTGCTGGAACGCCGCGTCGACGAGCTTGGTTGCGGCATTGCGCTGGGCGACGACGGCCGGCTGACCACCGCAATCATTCGCATCGGTCTTGATCTCCGGGCTCTGGACGGTGACGGAGTGCACGACGCTCCGCACAGCGTCCTGGACCTCGGGGGAGGACGCGCCGACCGTGACGGTGGCGGCGCCCAGCACGACGACGGCAGCCACGGTGGCCCCCTTCGTCGCGGCGAGCAGTGCGAGCAGCTTCGCGAGCATCCCGTTCCTCCTTGCGTGTTCACCGGCCTAACGAGCATGCCCCCTGGAATTAGCCGCCGGTAGTCCTAGGCCGTCTGGAGTACGCAACGGCCCGTCCCAGTGACGGGACGGGCCGGTGCTCGCGAAGGGGGGACGGGAAGTTGGAAGTGGCTAGTTAGTCGTGGCTCTCGGTGTCGTGCTTCTTGCTGTCGTTCGTCTTCGGCTCGGGCGTGTGGGCCGGCTTCGGGGTCAGGACCGTCGCCTTCTGCGCGGTGTCGACCGCCGTTTGCATCGCGGTCAGGGCTTGGTCCGCGATCGCGGACGCGGTGCCGGTGAACGTGACGGGAGCCGTCGTGGTCTTGCCGTGGTCGCCGTCGTTGCTCTCGTCGTTGTTGTTCTCGTCAACGACTGACACCGTGGTGCCCGTCACGGCGGCGCCGACCGACTTGTCGTCGCCGCTGGTGTCGTTCTCGTCGTTGGTGTCGTTCGCGTCCGTGTCGGTGTCGGTCGCGTCGTTCGCGTCTTCGTCGTCCTGCTTCGCGCAGGCCTGCGTCGCGGTGGCGTGGATCGCCTTCACCGCGGCCTGACGGTCGGCCTTGAGCGTCGCGTCCGCCTTCGCGAGTACGTCGGCGGCGCGCAGGCCGTGCAGGTGCATGAGATCCGTGTGGAAGCCGCTGAACGCGTTATCCACCCGCTGGACCTGGAGCGCGAGCGCCTTCGCCTCGTCGGAGCACGCCGTGGATGAAGTGGTAGAAGAAGAGAGCTTCGGGCTGTCCGACTCGGGGGGCTCCGGGGTCTCGGTGTTCGCCCGCGTCGTCGTCGTGAGCGCCGTGGTCGGGCTCGGGGAGGCTTCGGTGATCGTGATCGTGGTCACGCCGTTCGAGGCGGACACACTGACGAGCGCACCGGTAGCACCGAGCAGGAGCACGCCGGAGATCGCGCCTGACTTCGCGTGGACCAGTAGCGAGAGAAGCTTGGCGAGCATTTCCCCTCCTTGGATGTTGCTACGAGGTCTGAACGCGCGGCCCTCGCGAGCCGTTATGCGGGCCTGGCGGGCGGTTTCGCTATCGTCCAGGCGTGCGCCGGCCGTTACGGGTACTGGGGGTCCTAGTACTCCTGGTCGTTGTCGGATACCTCGGGATCTCGTGGAAATACGCCGACGGTGTGACGCGGGTCACCCGCGATCCGCTGAAGAAGACCCCGGCGTACGTCCAGGCGACGTTCGAGGACGTGTCCTTCAAGAGCCGGGACGGCCTGACGTTGAAGGGCTGGTGGTTCCCCGCACCGGGCATCGTCGCGGCGACGAAGGCCGCGGTCCTGGTCCACGGCAAGGACCAGAACCGCATCGATAGCCAGTTCGATCCCGGCCGGATCGCGCGCTTCCTCCTCGCCGACGGCTGGTCGGTGCTCCTGTTCGAGATGCGCGGTCACGGCCAGAGCGACGGGCTGCGCTGGGGCCTCGGGCAGTACGAGCCGAACGACATCCTCGCGGCCATCGATCTCGCGGCGCAGAAGACGGGGCAGCCGCGCGGCCGGATCGCGACGATCGGCGAATCGATGGGCGGCGGCAGCGTCCTCATGACCGTCGGCAAGGATCCCTCGATCGGGCCGATCGTCGTCGACTCGGCGTACGCGTCCGTGCCGGTGGTGGTGAACGAGGTCGGCCCCGACTACTCCGGCCTCCCGGCGTTCTTTACCCCGGGCCTCGTGCTCGCCTCGCGCGTCCTGTACGGCATCGACATCGATTCGGTCGTGCCCGTCGATGTCGTGCGGGCACACCCCGAGCGCGCGTTCCTGTTCATCCAGTGCGTGGACGATCACACCATCGCGATGCACCACGGGGTGGACCTCAAGACGGCGAGCGCGAATCCCGGCACCGAGCTGTGGCTGGTGAAGGACTGCGGCCACGCGAAGGCCTTCACCACGCACCCGCAGGAGTGGCAGGACCGCGTCCTCGCATTCCTTCACCGCGAATTGAAATAGCATCCGGCCTACCCGATGCGCCATCGCAATTACGTGTACGTGCTCGTCCTCCTCGTCGCCGGCGTCACGCTGATCGGCGGCGCGTTCAACGACGTCTCCGCGCGCGGGCGCGTGCTGGACGAGTCGAGTGGCGATCCGATCGCCGGCGCGCAGGCGATCTACGGGATCCGCGTCGCCCTGACCGACGCGAACGGAAACTACGTCCTTGACCATCTCCCGCGTGGCGCCAGGTACGCCATCCAGTCACGGGGCTATGACCCCGGGTCCGGCGACACCTCCACGACCGAGGTGAAGCTGCATCCGTTCGCGCTGTCGCTCCAAGTGAACGAGAAGGACAGCGGCGATCCGGCCTCGCCGGTCCCGAAGCCCGAGATCCGCCAGGGCGACACCCGCGTCGGTGGACCGGGCACAGATACCGGCAGCGTCGTCGCTGCCCCGTATCCGGACATCGGGTCGCAGCTGCTCGTGTGCGCGCCGGACCACGACACCGCGACGATCGACGCGCGCGGCGGCGCGGCGACGCCGCGCGTCGTCGTGCTCGCGAAGGGGACCCAGGGCTGCCCGCCGCTCCCGACGCCCTCGCCGACGTCATCGCCGTCGGGGAGCCCGGCGCCGAGCGGCAATCCGGCACCGGGCGCGAGCCCATCGCCGACCCCGACCGCGTCGCCTTCGAAGTCGCCTTAGGGGACCGTTGGGCGTGACCGATAGTGACTACAGGGTGCGGAGATGCTGTCATGAGTGACCAGGTCGGCGTCCGCGATCTGTGAGCCTCGTTGAGCGCCGACCTGCGCCGGGTCGCCGAGGGCGAGTCGGTGGTGGTGACGGATCACGGACGGCCGGTCGCGCGGCTCGTGCCGCCCGACATGCCTGAACGCCCGTCCCGGCTCATTCGCGAGGGCCGGCTGAACTGGACCGGGCGGCGGCTCGCTCCGCGACGGACGCGGCCGAAGCTCCGGGGCGGCCGCACGACGCTCGCCGACATCGTGCTTCGCAACCGCGGGTGATCCTCAATCCCGATACGAGCGCCCTCGTGGAGCTCGTCGTGGAGGAGGGGGGAGCGACGCGATCGATGCACTCGTCGCCACGACCGAGTACGCGGTGAGTTCGGTGATCGCGTACGCGCCGGTCGGGTTGATGCCGCGGCGGCGATCGGCTCGCTCGATAGGTGTGGGGCGCGGTGCAGACCCTGGGCGTGGACCTTCGCCTCAGCGCACGGGCGGGGGAGCTCGCGAGCCATCATCTGCTGCGGGGGGATGGACGCGCTGCACCTTGCGACGCGCTCGAGATCGCCGCGCCCGAACTGCCGGTCGCGTTCGCGACGTTCGATCGGACGCTGGCGCGGGCGGCCCGCCGAGCGATTGACGACGCCGCTCTCCCCTGATGCGTGATGACATGGGCCTCGTCAAGCAGGCCCGCGCCCGCCTGATATGATGTCTGACAAACGGACGTACAGATGGAGGATCGGATGGCTGTCGTGAACATGCGGGAGCTCGCACGAAGCACTAGTCGCGTCGTCGATTCGGTGCATCGGTCGGGCAAAGCCGCGCTGGTCACTCGCGGCGGTCGACCGGTCGTGGCGATGATCCCCATCGATGAAGCCGCGCTCGAGGACTGGGTCCTTGCGCATAGCCCGGGGTTCGTCGCGAGCCTGCGGACGGCGGATGCGGATCTCCGTCGGGGTCGCGCCATGTCGTTGGATGAATTCCTCGCACGAAATCCAGTCCGCCGGGCGGCGTCCGCGGCCAAGAAGGTCAGAGCGCACTCAACCTCGTAAGCGGTGAAGGCGCAGGTTCAGGTCAGTCCGCGCGCGGAGAAGGACTTTCGGCGGCTCGACGGGCCGACGCGCAAGCGGATCCGATCCGTCCTCGTCGACAAGCTGACGGCCGCGCCCCTTCCGCGAAACGTCGATGTGAAGCCCCTCGAAGGCGTGCCGCCGTGGCTGCGCGTGCGTGTTGGCGAGCATCGGATCGTGTGCCGCCCACTGACCGCCGCCGAGCTTCGCGGGACGGGATCCGCCGCCGGCTGGTACGTCGCGCGCATCATCGATCGCAAAGAGCTGCCTACGGCCGTGAAGAACCTCTGATAGCGAGCGCAACGATCGCGTCGGCGAGCTCGGCCGGCCGATCCAGCTGCACGTTGTGCCCAGCGTCGAGTTCCAGGCCGGTGACGTGCGGGATCGTCTCGAGCATCCGCTGATACGTCGCGCGGCTCAGCGTCGGGGATCGCGTGCCGCGCACGACGAGCACCGGCATCGGCAGTGTCTCGAGCGCCCGCCACGCGTCGGTGCTGCGGGCAGGTCCGCTCAGGATCTGCAGGAGCGCGTCCGTGCCCGATCGCCACACCAATGCGCCATCAGACTCGCGACGGAACACGTGCTCCATGCGATTCGCGTACACCGCGTCGCTGTATCCGGGTGAGGTCTCGCGCAGATACGTGAGCGCAGCCGCATCGTCATCGAATCGATCAGGGCGGCCGAACGACAGGCGCCGTGCGCGATCGCCACCCTCGCGTCCGATCTCGGGTCCGGCGTCGACCAGCGCGAGCGCGCCCACGCGGTCCGGATGGGTCGCGGCCAGGACCAGCGCGTGCGCGCCGCCCATCGAGTGACCGACGACCACGGGGCGGGTGAGCCCCGTCGCATCGAGCACCGCGATCGCGTCGGCGACGAAGTCCTCGGGCGCGTAGCCGGTCTCGGGTGTGACGCTCTCCCCGTGGCCGCGCGCATCCGGTGCGACCAGGCGCAGCCGTCCGCCGATCGCGGCGGCTACAAAGTCCCACACCCGGCCATAGTTCCCGATCCCGTGCAGCAGGAGGGCCGGCGGCTCAGCCCCTGGCCACTCCCAGGCCTCCAGCGTGCCCGCCGGGCCCTCGACCGTCGTCTGTCTGGCAGGCACGTCTCAAAGCCTAGTGGGGGCACTTTGGGGTCATGGACGGGCGCAGATGTCCGCCGAACCGTCGACCCAGGATGATGGTGTCATGAATGCACGTGAACCCGTCGCCCAACAGCTAGGCGTCCTGGCCGGTTCGGTCCGGAAGCAGGATGCCGCCGTGGGCGAGCTCCTCGCGCGCCTGGCCATCGCCGTGAAGGACGGCCGCTACGACGAAGTGAAGGCGTATGCCGCCGCGCGTCGTCCTCGCTCCGATCGCGGTCACCTGGTTCGGGCTCGCCACCGCGAGTGCCGCGTACGAGCAGCTACTTCGGGCGCGACCGGAGCTGATCAGCCGGCCCTTCCTCCTCCTCTGGCCTCGATCCGCGCTCGCTCGCCGAGCTCATCACCGTGCACCGGTCGCCGGCGTGGGCGGTGCTCGAGGTCATCCGCAATACGCCGAGCTTCAGCACGCTGGCGATCATCGACGCGAGCCTCATCGCGCTGCTCATCGTGCTGTCGCTCACGATCCACGTCCGCGCCGACGTGCGCGACGTGAGCACCCGCACCCGCGTCCTGCTCCGCGAGTCGGAGATCCGCCTCCTCCTCGGGCACGCGCTCAGCCTCTCGGCCGGCCCGTCGCTCACCGATGCGTCCGCCGATACGGTGCTCGACGAGATGGTGGCGGAGGAGCGGCGGATCTACGAGCGCGCGATGGAACGGGAACAGCAGCTCACCGATCTCCAGACCGTGGTCCGCGATCTTCGTGTCGCGGCGGACGACCTCGCGCGGGCGGCGCGGGCGCTCCCGAGCCCGACCGACGACGCGGGCGACATCCGCCGCATCTCGCCGGCGCGCTAGCGATGCTCGGCATCGGCCGCGGGGTCACGCTGTCGCTCGCGGGCTGGCTGTGGGCGGACATCCTCCTCGGCCTCTTCGCGATTTTCCTCGCCGCGAACAGCGTCGGCGCCGCGACGCCGGCAGCGGTGCCGGGTATCGATCCGCAGCCCGTGACGCTTTCGCTCACCATCGACGGTCCGAAACTCCTGGGCTTCGACGCCGCGGCGGGCGCCGAAGAGCAGCGGCGCATCGCCGCGACGGTGAAGGCACAGGTCGCGCAGCAGACCGGGGGACGGAAGGTCGCGATCGTCATCGCCTTTGCATCGAACGCCGACCCGAGCGTCGGCGACGACATCAGCCGCGTCGCGACCGGCCAGCTCACCGGCGACGCCTTCGCCGGTGCGACGATCAAGACGTACCACAGCATCGTCGCCGGTGACCGCGGCACCTCGCTCGATCTCGAGATCTATGTCTACCGCTAGGGACCTGAACGCGATCCGCCGCGCCGCGTTCCGCGACGCGCGGCGGCGTGGAGATCCGCTCGCGGCGGCGCGTGCGGCAGCGCAACTGCGCGCCGGACCCGGCGATCTCGACCCTCGCGATCTGGAAGCGCTGCGCGCATCACGTCAAGTGGTCGGCCGCGCGATCCGTGACGCCTGATCGCGCCGTCTGCACCCGGTCTCGTTGCGAACGCCCGCGCCGATCCCGCGCCCAACGCGTTTCCCGTTCGCGCTCGCCGCGACCATCGTGCTCGTCGCGGTCGCGCTCGCCGCGCTCTTCGCCCAGCCGTTGGACCAGGATGGCGGCGGCAGTCGTGCGCCGGCGGCCGTCCCCTCCGCCGCCGCGGTCCCCATCGCGGCGCAGAGCCGTGGCCGCGTCGTGCTCGCCGTGCGTGCCGTCGTGCCCGTCCTCGAGCAGCCGCAGCCGAAGCCGAACCCGACGGCCGAACCGACCCCGACGGCCGAACCGACCCTCGACCCCTCCTCGGACGCGTTCCCGACCGACGGCCAGAGCGTCGTACCCGGTGCCGGTACGACGGGCTCTGGTCCGGCGCTCGCCAGCTGCCCGGCGTTCGTCCCCGGGGGGTTCGCCCGACTGTGCGGACAGGTCATCGATGCGTCGACCAATCGCGGAATCGCCGACGCCTGCATGTCACTCGGGCCGTGCTCCAGCCAATCGGTTCGGACCGATCCGAACGGCCGGTGGGCGGTCTTCCTCCCTGTTGGCGACGGCAACCTCAGCTGGTTCCTCGAGTTCTCGAAGGCTGGCTACGTCACATCCAAGTACACCCAGACTTCGCGATCGGGTCGCATCTTGATCCCAACGCAGCGGCTCGCACCGACCCGGTAAGTAGACTCCGCGCGTGGTGCGTCCTGAAAGTTCCACCGGACCAGCGGGTGTGAGTCCCGTCCAGGCAAGGACCGGAACGCCTGGTAGCAGGCCCCGGCTTGTGCTCGAGAGAGGATGGGCGGTAGCGGGGCGTCAAGAGCCTCAATGGAGGGAGCAAGCACGCGGGCCGCAACATCAAGTGAACCCTGCCGCCTCGACAGAGAAACAATGGGAGCGCCGAGCCGCGCACGGCACGGTGAAGGCCAGGTCTGCGACGTACACGTCCGGGAACGGCGTCACAGGGCTCCCCGGGGTATGGGGGACGGCACGCGTGCACGGTCTGGTGGGGAACAGGAGAGACCCGTCTGCGCCGCCCTGGTCGGGGCAAGGTCGCTCGTATAAGCCGATGGCGAAATCGAGCGTCGCGCAGCGGGAGTCCGAGGGGGTCGTAGTACCGTCGATGGGCGTGCAACAGAACGCGCCCGGAGGGAAGGGCCCCTGCTTTGGTCGCGCGCGCGCGGAAGGTACGGGTCAGGGCATGATCCGGTCCACCGGATCCAACCACCCCGCTGGGCGATCGTCCAGCGCACAGGTCCGTCGCCTCGAGCGCACGCTCTCCGTCGCAGCCAAGCGGCCGTCGCGTCGATCCCGGCGGGTCTCGAACGTCATCCGCAGTGGTGACGCGCTGCGGGAGACGCGCTGGTCGGTCGTCGCGTGTTCGCGCATGCCGCACGGGAAGACCATCGGTAAGCCGGATGCGGGCAAATCGCATGTCCGGTTTGAAAGGGGGTCAGTGGAAACGGGTCGCCTTCGTGCGACACCGCGCCACTGACCTACCAGTGATCGCGGACCTTCGCGTCATCATCGATCGTCGCGAGCTCCTCGCCGACTTCGCGTGGCGCGAGCTCCGCGCGCGCTACAAGGGATCAGCGCTCGGGTTCGCCTGGAACTTCCTCAATCCACTCTTGCAGCTCGGCGTCTTCTGGCTGCTCTTCGGCGTCGTGCTCGGCACCCGTCCGCGCACCGAGACAGGGGAGCAGCCGTTCGCGATCTTCCTCTTCGTCGGTCTGCTGCCCTGGACGTTCTTCAGCAACTCGCTGATCCTCGGCGCCGCGTCGATCGTCGGGAACGGCGCGATCGTGAAGAAGGTTCGCCTGCCGGTGCAGCTGCTGCCGACGGCGAGCGTGCTCTCCGCGCTCGTGAACTTCCTGCTCAGCCTCGCTGTCCTGTTCGCCGTCCTCGTCATCTTCGGGCCGCGCCACCCGGAAGGCCTCGTCTATCTGCCACTCCTCATGTTCGTCGAGCTCGTCCTGGCACTCGGCTTCGCGTACCTCCTGGCGGGACTGAACGTGTTCTATCGCGATGTCGAACACATCCTCGGGATCCTGCTGCTGGCGTGGTACTTCCTGACGCCGATCCTGTTCCCGATCTCGCTCGTGGCGAACCGGCCGCGCGAGCTGCTCGGGCTCTCGCTGAACCCGATGACCGGCATCGTGGTCGGCTTCCAGCGCGCGCTGCTCGACGGATTGCCGCCCGATTGGGGCCTGATCGCGTGGTCCGCGGCGTTCGCGCTGGCGGTCTTCGTCATCGGGTTCACGTACTTCCGCCGCGCGAAGGACGACTTCGAGAGCGCGCTCTGAGCTTCGGCACCCGCGCGGTGCTCGCGGCTCTCGAGTTCGTGATCTTATCTTGGGCAGCGCACCCTCCGATATGGTCTTCGGCGGTCAAGGGCTCAACCTGATCCAGTGCGTTGCCAGCTCCGTCTGGCCCATGCGGCCCAGCGGCGATACTTCTTGGCATGAAGCGACCGAAGGGCACCCCGAAGACAGCGTCAGCAGCTGCCGAGACCGCCCGAGAGCGCGAGGCCCGCTACTTCGCCGGCTACGAGGCGATTCCCGACAACGACGAGGACTTCCAGGCCATCGCGCGGATCGGCATCGAGGACCTCCGAGACATGGACCGCGAGGAGCCATCAGCGGCGAATCCGACCAAGCCGTAGCCGATTGACCGCCGATCACGCTGCGCACCCGCATGAGGAGCACGAGTCCCGCTATCGCGAGGGCGACGCCGCGGCGTGGGACCGGCCGCTCCGTGACACCGAGTTGTACGACCCGGCGCGCCGCGACGTCTACAACTTCATCGATGAGACGAAAGTCCGCTACCTGCGTCCGATGCTGCCTCCCGCTGGCAACGCCATCGAGGTCGGCGCGGGGTCGGGCCGGCTGCTCATCCGGCTCGGCCAGGAGCGGCCGTACCGCCTCGTGGCGCTCGATTACGCGCCGTACTCGGTGCGCGCGGTGCGCGAGAATCTCCGCCGCAGCGCGCTGCCGGGCGATGCGTTGTTCGGCGATGCCCTCGCGCTTCCGTTCGCCGACGCGTCGTTCGACGTCGTGCTCTCCGGGGGGCTGCTCGAGCACTTCCGCGAGCCTGGTGAGGTGATCCGCGAGATGGCGCGGGTGCTCCGGCCGGCCGGGCTGTTCTACGCGGACATCGTGCCGCGCAAGGTCTCGCTGTACCGCTGGGCCGAGCGCACGCGGATGGCGCACGACGAGCACCTCGCCAAGGGCATCTACGAGAGCGATTTCCCAAAACGGGCGTGGGCCCGGCTCGCGCGCGAAAGCGGCCTGCGCGACGTGCGGATCGTCTCGGCCGGCGTCTACCCGCCGTACACGCGACCGGGCTTCGAGCAGCTGCTCTGGCGGTACCCCGGCTTCTTCCGCGCGCTGGACGGCACGCCGGTCGCGGACGTCCTCGGCTTCTTTTACATGCTGACGGGACGCAAGTGAGCGTCGCCGTCCGCGCCGAGCACGTCTCCAAGACCTATCGCCTCCACCGCGAGCGCCGCCGCACGTTCAAAGAGGTCGCGCTCCGGCAGCTCGTGCCGGCCGAGGACGTCCAGGCGCTGCGCGACGTGACCTTCGCCATCGAGCCCGGCGAGGCCTTCGGCGTCGTCGGCGCGAATGGGTCGGGGAAGTCGACGCTCCTCAAGCTCATCGCCGGCACGGCGAAGCCGACGACGGGCACGCTCGAGGTGAACGGCCGGGTCTCCGCGCTCCTTGAGATCGGTGCCGGCTTCCACCCGGACTTCACCGGCCGCGAGAACGCGTATCTCAACGGTTCGCTGCTCGGGCTCTCGCGCAAGGAGATGCAGCGGCAGATGCCGGCGATCGAGGAGTTCGCCGATATCGGTCGCTTCTTCGACGCGCCGGTGAAGACGTACTCGAGCGGCATGTACATGCGGCTCGGGTTCTCGGTCGCGATCCACCTCGACCCGGACGTGCTCCTCGTCGACGAGGTCCTCGCGGTCGGGGACGAGTACTTCCAGCACAAGTGCTTCGCCCGCATCGCGGAGTTCCGCAAAGCCAACAAGACGATCGTCCTGGTGACGCACGATCTCGGCGCGGTCGCGCGCCTCTGCGATCGTGCCATCTGGCTGGACCAGGGGCTGGTGAGCGCGTCCGGGTCCGTGCGCGACGTGGTCAACGCCTACCACCAGAAGGTCGGGGAGAAGGAGCAGCGCGAGCGCGCCGCGCGGGGCGAGATCGGCGGTCGCAAGGGCGACCGCACGATCGAGATCGAGCGCGCGCGGATCCTGGATCAGGATGGGCAGGAGCGAGTGGTGCTCGAGTCCGGCCGGCCCGCGTCCATCGAGATCGCCTATCGCAATCCGCAGCTCGTGTCTGACGCCGTGTTCGGCGTCTGCATGTACCGCGACGACGGCATCTCGGCGTACTGCACGAACACCGCGAGCGACGGCATCGCCGTGCCGCCGAAGGCCGAGGGCGTGGTGCGCTTCGCGATGGAGTCGCTGGCCCTGCTACCGGGCGGGTTCGACGCCGACGTCGGGATCACCGATCCGCAGGACCGCTACTACGACTACCTCGAGAAGGGCATCACCTTCCGCGTCATCGCCGGACCGCCTGACTGGGGTCGGGAGATGGGGATGGCGCGGATCCCGCACCGCTGGGAGTGCGAGTGAGGGACGCGAGACCAGGCCGCGCGGACGGTACGCTCCGGCCGTGAACGACCGTCCGGTCGACCTCGCCGCCATCCAGGCCGAGATCCGCGAGCGGGTCCAGCGCAAGCGCGCGAATGGCGCGTACAGCGACGACGTGCGCGCCGCGCTCGAGCTGCCACTCCCCGGCGGCCGCGCGCTCTTCAGCGACGAGCTCGGCGATCCGCTGCCGGCCCTGCAGGACACCCTGGCCGAAGAAGCGACGTACGCGGCGACGAGCCAGCGACGGTTCGTCGGCGCACCGATCACCATCGGCCGGCGCGTCGTCATCGGCCTCGTGCGCTGGTGGATCGCCGCGATCACGGACCGGCAGGAGCGCATCAACCAGCTGCTCACGCGCGCGGTCATCGACCTACACGACGCACCGTCGCCGCAGTTCGACGAGCGGCTCGCGCGGCTGGAGCGCGAGTGGCGGGGCTGGCGCGACGACGAGGTCGCGGCGAGCGTCGAGAGCAAGTTCTTCGCGGCGCGGTTCTCCGGCGACGAGCCGGTGATCCGTCGCCAGTCCGAGGCGTTCGTCGATCTGTTCGCCCGACGCGAACGGGTGCTCGACCTTGGCAGCGGACGCGGCACGTTCCTCGAGCTGCTGCGCGACACGGGCATCGGCGGCTACGGCGTCGACCTCGATCCGAAGATGACGGACGAGGTCCGCTCGCGCGGTCTGGACGCGTACACCGGTGACGCGCTCGAGCACCTGCGATCGCTCGAGGACGCGAGCCTCGATGGCCTCTACTCGCGGCACGTGGCGGAGCACATCCTCCCGGGCGAGCTCGTGGCGGTGCTGCGCGAGTGCCGTCGCGTGCTCAAGCCAGGCTCGCCCGTCGTGTTCATCACCCCCAACCCCGCGACCCTCACCGTCGGCGCGCACACGTTCTGGCTCGACCCGTCGCATCGCCGCCCGATCCCGCCCGAGCTGTTCCGGTTCTATCTCGAGGTCGAGGGCTACCTGCGCGTCGAGACCCGCACGTCGGAGCCGAGCGAGACGCGGCTCCGCGAGGACGTTCCCGCCGGACCGATCCGCGAGAACGTGCAGCTGCTGAACGCCACGCTGTTCGGCGATCGCGACTATGCGGTCATCGGCTGGACGCCCCAAGCCTGAAATGAACGTGAACCGGGCGTGACGCGCGTCCACCAGTTCCATCCGGTGCTCGGACCGGGCGATGCGATGAGCAACCACGTGTTCGCCCTCCAGGAGCGGCTGCGCGGCTGGGGCCACGACGCCCACGCGTACGCGATCGAGGCGAAGACCGGCGCCCAAGACGTGTTGCCGTATCGCCGGCTGTTCCGCGACGTCGGATCCGACGATCTGGTGCTCCTGCACTTCTCCATGGGAAACGAGGTCTTCACCCAGCTCGCGAAGCTTCGCGCGCGGAAGGTGCTCGTCTACCACAACGTGACGCCCGCGGAGTTCTTTCGCGGGATCAACGCCCACGCCGCGACGCACGCGCGCCTCGGCCGCCGGCAGCTCGTCGAGCTCGCACCGGCGATGGACCTCGCGATCGGCGTCTCGGCCTATAACCAGCACGAGCTCGACGCGGCCGGATACGCGCGCACCGCCCACGTGCCGATCCTCATCGACTGGCGCCAGTACGACCAGCCACCCGACGATGCGGTCATGGCGCGCTGGGACCGGGTGCGGCCGCTGCTCCTGTTCGTCGGCCGCGTGTCGCCGCACAAGCGCCAGGACGACCTCATCCGGATGCTCGCGTACTACCGCGCGTGCGTCGATCCGAACGCGCGCCTCGTGCTCGTCGGCAGCTACCGCGACCAGCCGCAGTACCACGCACGCCTCGTCGAGCTCGTGAAGGCGCTGCACCTCGAGCCCGCGGTCACGTTCGCGGGCGTGGTGTCCACGGCCGAGCTCGTCGCCTACTTCCGGTCCGCGAGCGCGTTCGTGTCGCTCTCGGAGCACGAGGGGTTCGGCGTGCCGCTGCTGGAGGCGATGCGGTTCGACGTGCCGGTGATCGCCTACGACGCGGCCGCGGTCGGCGAGACCGTCGGTGGTGCGGGCGTCCTGCTCGCGGACCGCGACCTCGCCCAGGCCGCCGAGGCCGTCGGGCTCGTCCTCGAACGGCGCGAGCTGCGCGAGCAGCTCGTCACGGCCGGGCGGCAGCGCCTCGAGGCGTTCGACCCGGATCGGGTCGCCGAGCGCACCCGCGAGGTGCTCGGGCTATGAGGCTCCAGACCGCGCACCAGTTCGCGCCCACGATCGCGTACGGCGACGCCGTCGGAAATGACTGCTTCGAGCTGCAGCGTCTCTACTGGTCGCGCGGGGTGCGGTCCGATCTCTTCGCCGCGGAGGCGAAGCCCGAGGTCCGTCAGTTCGTGCAGCCGTGGCGCGATCTCGAGAAGCTCCCGACCGACGGCACGTCGCTCCAGGTGCACATCTCGATGGGCAACGACGCGCTCTGGGACGTCGCGAAGCTGCCGCATCGGAAGACGGTCATCTACCACAACATCACGCCGGCGCAGTACTTCGAAGGACTGAACGAGCACGCCCGCCGCTACTCCGAGATCGGCCGCGAGCAGCTCGCGGAGTTCGCGAAGGTCTCGGAGCTCGGCATCGCGGACAGCGACTACAACCGCAAGGAGCTGCTCCGCGTGGGCTTCGCGAAGACGGCGGTCGTCCCGATCATCGTCGACTGGTCGGCGTTCGACGTCGAGCCCGATCCGGATGTCCTGCGCGAGCTGTCGGATGAGCGGACCGACATCCTCGCGGTCGGGCAGATCCTGCCGCAGAAGGCGGTCCACAAGGTCGTCGCGGCGTTCGCCCGCTACCGCGAGAGCGATCCGACGGCACGGCTCTGGCTCGTCGGCTCGCAGGCGATGTCCGAGGGCTACCTCGCGCAGGTGCGCGACGCCATCCGGACCCATGGCCTGGACGGCGCTGTCACGCTCACCGGCTCGGTCCCGATGCCGGCGCTCGTCGCGTACTACCAGGGGGCGGCCGCGTTGGTCACGCTCTCGGAGCACGAGGGCTTCTGCGTGCCGCTCCTCGAAGCGATGCGCAGCGGGTTGCCCGTTGTGGCGAGCGACGCCGGCGCGATCCCCGACACCCTCGGCGACGCGGGGATCCTCCTCTCGGACACCGCACCCGACGTGGTGGCCGCCGCGCTCGAGCGCGCCGTGCACGACGCGGCGCTCCGCAAGGACCTGATCGCGCGCGGGCGCCGGCACCTCGCGGAGTTCACGCCCGAGGCTGTCGCCGACAAGCTCGCGCAGGCCTTGGCCCTCGTGGACTGGGAGCTGCCGGCGTACCGGAGCCGCGAGGTCGCGGTCGTGTCGAGCGAGCGGCGCTCCGGTATCCATCATTACGCGCTTGCGGTGTGCGACGGGCTTCGCGCCGCCGGGCATCGCGCGACCTTCGTGGGGACGAAGCACCTCGACGCCGCGGATCTCGCGACGAAGCTCCGGTACATCGCGAAGACCACTGACGCGGTCATCTTCGAGCACGAGGCCGGCATCTTCAGTGACATCCCGTTCGTGCGGGCGCTCGTGCGGCTGCGGCTACGGGGGATCCCGGCGGTGCTGTCGGCGCACGAGATCGAACCGGAGAAGTTCCATCATTACCGGAAGCTCTCGCACGCGCTGCACTACCGCCCGAGCTACGCGTGGTACCTCGAGTGGCTCCGTGCGCTCTCGGTCGCGCTGCGCATCGGCGTGTGGTTCCTCGCGTACCGCGCGATCCTCGCGCTCATGGGCTGGCTGCCCGCGCGCATCGTCGTCCACTCGCACCGGTCGAACTTCTGGGTCGGCCTGCTCACGCGCGACGAGCGCAAGCGCGACCTCGTGCCGCTCGTCGTCATGCCGCTCGAGGACACCGTGCTTCCGGCGAACGCGGAGGAGAAGCGCGCGCTCCGCGCGCGGCTCGGACTGCCCGAGGGCGCGTTCGTGTTCGTCTCGCCGGGCTTCTTCTTCAAACGCAAGCGCTACATCGAGGTCATCGAGGCCCTCCCCGAGGACGCGGTCCTGGTGCTCTCGGGGACCGAGTCCCAGTGGGAGCGCGGGTACGTCCAGGAGGTCCAGGACGCCGCCGCCGGGAAGCCGAACGTCGTCATCAACACGGAGTACGAGACGATGGGGCAGTTCGTCGCCGCATCGGACTGCGTGGTCCTCTTCTACGAGGACGTGTTCCAAAGCGCCGTGGTCACCCAGGCGATCTGGGCCGGGCTGCCATGCATCTTCTCCGACACGCCGGGGTTCCGGCTGTACGAAGGCGCGGGCCTGGTCGCGCGTGATACCGCGCAGCTCGCGCGGGCGATGCGTGAGATCCGGCAGCCCGAGGTCTATGCGCGGTGCTCCAGTCAGGTCGGCGTCCTCCGTCGGCTCCTCTCGCCGGAGCGGAACGCGATGCGCTACCTCATCGGCCTCTAGGTGACCGGCCGGCGGCTGCTGCTGGTCGTCCAGCGCTATGGCGCGGAGGTGGTTGGCGGCTCCGAGCAGCACGCCCGGCTTGTCGCGCAGCGCCTCGCGCAGCGGCACACCGTGGAGGTCGCGACGACGACCGCGCTCGACTACTGGACCTGGGCCCCGTACTACGCGGCGGGCGACGACTTTCTCGACAGCATCCTCGTGCGGCGCTTCGCCGTCGCCGCCGGACGCGATCCGGAGTTCAAGGCCTTCGAGCACCACGTCCTCGAGGAGGAGCACGACGTCGCCGACGAGCTCGCGTGGCCCCGGCGTCAGGGTCCCGACTGTCCGGAGCTCCTCGAGTTCCTCCACGCCCGCGGTCGCGAGTACGACGCGATCCTCTTCTACACGTACATCTACGCGCCGACGGCGCTCGGGCTTCCGATCGTCCCGGAGCGCGCGGCGCTCATCTCGACCGCGCACGACGAATACCCGCTGCGCCTCGCGCCGTACCGCGCGCTCTTCCACCTGCCGCGCGCGATCGGCTACCTCACGCCCGAGGAGCGCGCGATGGTCCACGCGCGGTTCCACAACGAGCAGGTGCCCGACGAGGTCCTCGGGTACGCGCTCGGCGACGCGCCGGCGGCCGACGTCCACGCCTTTCGCGCGCGCCACGGCATCGATGGGCCGTACGTCCTCTATCTCGGGCAGGTGAGCGAGGGCAAGGGGTGTGACGAGCTGCTCGTCGAGTGGATCGCGCACCGCGAGCGCAGCGGCGCCGCCGACACCACGCTCGTGCTCGCGGGCACGGTGCGGATGGAGATCCCCGACCGTCCCGATGTCCGCGCCCTCGGCCGGGTGGCCGAGGAGGACAAGGCCGGCGCGCTCGCGGGCGCGGTGGCGCTGGTGCAGCCCTCGCGCCTGGAGAGCCTCGGGATCGTGCTATTCGAGGCCTGGCAGTACGGGACGCCGGTGCTCGTGCACGCGGCGAACCGCGTGACCGCGGGGCAGACCGCGCGCGCGGGGGCCGGCCGCAGCTACGCGGACACGCGGTTCGGCGCGGCGCTCGACGCCGTGCGCGCCGAGCGCGATCGGTACGGGGCGGCCGGCCGCGCATACGTGCAGCGCGAGTGCTCGTTCGCGGCGTTCGACGAACGGCTCGAGCGCCTGGTCGAGGCGACGGTCGATGCGTGACCGGCCGAGCGTCCTGGTGGTCGTGCAGCGCTACGGCGAGGTGAGCGGCGGCGCGGAGGCGCACGCGCGAGAGCTCGTGACACACCTGCGGCCGCACGCGGACCTCGCCGTCGCGACCACGACCGCGGCCGACTACTGGACCTGGGAGAACACCTACACCGCGGGCATCGATGCCGTTGACGGTGTGCCGGTCCACCGCTTTCCGGTCGAGTCCGGCCGAACGCGCGACTTCCGGCTGCGCGAACACCGCGCGTTCGCGAAGGTCCACCCGCTCGCGGCGGAGGACGCGTTCGTCCGCGCGCAGGGCCCGGTCGCGCCTGAGCTCCTCGAGCATCTTCGCCGCTACGGCCGGGACTTCGACGCGGTGCTGTTCTTCACGTACATCTACTACCCGACGGTCTACGGCCTGCCGCTCGTGCCCGAGCGTGCGGTCCTCGTACCGACGGCGCACGACGAGCCCGCGCTGCGGCTGTCCGTATACCGGCGGCTGTTCCACGCGCCGCGCGCGTTCGCGTTCAACAGCGTCGAGGAGCGCCGGCTCGTGCATCGCACCTTCGCGAACGAGCGGATCCCGAGCGACATCGTCGGGGTCGGGGTCGACGTGCCCGCGCGGCGCGATGCGTCGCGGTTCCGGGCGCGGTTCGGGATCGAGGGGCCGTACCTCCTCTATCTCGGGCGGATCGTCGAGAGCAAGGGCTGCGGGACCCTGTTCGACCATTTCCAGCGCTGGCAGCGCACGACCGGCGCGTCGCCGGCGACGCTCGTGCTCGCGGGCCGCGCCGATCCGGAGATGCCCGTGCCGTCGGACCCGCGCATCCGCCACGTCGGGGGCCTCTCCGACCAGCAGAAGTTCGACGCGCTCGCCGGCGCGACCGCGCTCGTCATGCCGAGCCTCCTGGAGTCGCTCTCGATGGTCACGCTCGAGGCCTGGGCCACCGGCCGTCCCGTGATCGTCGATGCGCGCTCGCCCGTGTTGTCCTCGATGGCCGCCCGCGCGGGCGCCGGCCTCGCCTATCGATCGTGGATGGAGTTCGCGGAGATCGCCGAGCTGCTCATCGCGGATGGTGGGCTCGGCGACCGGCTCGGGCGCGCGGGCGAGCGGTTCGTGCAGGCCACGTACACGTGGCCGGTCGTGGTGGAGAAGTACCGCGATCTGTTCGCCGAGGTCGCCGCCCGGAACTCCTAGGGGACGGTGACGTTGATTGGCGGGCCGCCCGCGGTGACGGTCTGAGTCGCGACGACCGGTCCGTCGGTGCCGTCGAACGCGCCCTTGATGACGAGCGTGATCGCGAAGCCCGGCAGGAAGCTCGTCGTGAAGTTGCCACTCGCATCGGTCGTGACGGCGCACGGGCCCCCGGTGAGGATCACGCAGTAGTGCGGGGCCGGCGACCCATTGGCGTGCTGGACCCGGCCGGTGATCGGCGCCTCGTTCGACTGGATCGGGTGGCTCACGACGGGTGGCCAGCCACCGTCGATGGGGGCGAGGCTCGGCGACGGGCTCGCGGATGGCGTGGAGCAGGTGTTGCCGATCAAGAAGAGGGCAGCGGTAGCCGCCGCAAGACGTCGCATCGGACCGCTCGCTATCCCTCGCCGGTTTTTGTCGGGCTGCTTGGTCGAAGTCTAGGTGAGCGATGAAACGAGCACGTTCTAGCCGGGAAGCCTGAACGGCGGCAGGCGGAGCTGCCCGCCCCCGGAGCCGCTGAGGGACTGCCGCCCAACCTCCTGGCCAGCGACCTTGTAGATGAAGTTCCAGTTGATCGGGCCGGCCGGTATGTCGGTGAACCACACGCCCTGATCGTCCGTGGCGATGGGGCAGATGCCCTTCTCGAGCACGACGCAGATGCCCTGTGCGGGCGAGCCGTCGGGGTTGACGAGGGTGCCGACCACCCGCGTACTGCCCGGGGTGATCGTCGGACCGGGCGTGGGGAAGGGCGTGGTCCCCGGAAGCGGCGTGGCCTCGGCGGTCGGCTCGGGCGGGGCGCTCACATCGTCGGACGGGAGCGGGACGGGTGCGGGTGCGCCGGACCCGGCGGTGAAGGGCGTCGGACTTGGGGACTCGGCCGCCGGCGATGCGACCGCCACCGAGGGCACGGCCGGCGATGGCCGTGGCGCTGCGGAGCCCGCGCAAGCCGCCAGCATGACGGCACACCCGACGGCGAGTCCGAAACCGCCTTTCCTTCGCATGCACTCATGTTCGGGCATTAGACGGAGTCACCGGTCGCCCGGCCGCCCCCCCCACCTAGAGTGTGGCTGTGAGGAACGGCCCCGGTCGCGGCGACTGGGGGAACATCGACTGGTCCCGCGTCGACCTCCCCGGGCTTCGCCGGGGCCGCGGTCCGCGCCGGCCGGCCAACCGGCTGACGACGGTCATCACGATCGTGGTGGTCGCCCTGTTCCTCGTGCCCCTCCTGTTCACGCCGATCGTCGGCTTCCTCACCGATCTCCTCTGGTTCCGGAGCCTCGGACTGGAGGACGTCTTCCTCCGCCGCTACACCGCCGGCTTCTGGGCGTTCATGGTGTTCCTCATCGCGTTCTTCCTCATCGCGCTCCCGAACCTGTACTTCGCGCTGCGGCCGCAGGTCCCGCGCATCGTCGTGGACACGGACGCCCCGCGGCGCGCGGGCGCGCTCAGGCTCACCCTGCGGATCATGCCGCTGCTGCTCATCCCGGCGTTCTTCTTCGGCCTTGCCGGCGGCGACGAGTGGGACGCGCTCCTCCGCTGGTTGAACGGCGTTCCGTTCGGCACGACCGATCCGGTCTTCGGCCGCGACATCGGCTTCTACTTCTTCACCCTGCCGGTCCTCGAGTTCGTGCGCGGCTGGCTGCTCGCCGCGGTCATCCTCATCGCCATCGGCGTCGTCGCCCTGTACGTCGTGCGCGGGGTCATCGGCGTCGCGACGGCCCCCCTCGGCGGCGCGGATCTCGTGGTGTCCGCCCGCAACGCGCTCGCCCTCGCGCGGCCGGCGCGCGCCCACCTCTCGATCCTCGGCGGCATCTTCCTGGCGCTCATCGCCTCTGGCTACGTGCTGGATCAGTTCGACCTCCTGTTCCGCGACGAGACGGTCCTCACCGGCGCCGGCTTCACGAGCATCACGGCGCGGCTGCCGGCGCTGCAGATCCTCAGCGTGGTGGTGGCGCTCGCGGCGGTCGCCATGTTCGCGAACGCCTTCTTCCGCACGCTCTGGGTCCTCGCCGGGACGATCGGACTGTGGCTCATCGCCTCGATCCTCATCGGTGGCCTCTACCCGGCGCTCATCGAGCGGTTCGTCGTGACACCGGATCAGCTGAACAAGGAGCGGCCGTACATCGCGCGGAATATCGACGCGACGCGTCAGGCGTACTCGCTCACCAACGTGGACGAATCGGACATCGATGTCGCGAACGATCCCGTCGAGGCGGACGTCCGGACGCAGTTCGCGGACACCTCGAGCGTGCGGTTGTGGGACTACCGCCCGCTCCTCGCGGCGTATCAGCAACTGCAGGCGCTTCGCCAGTACTACGCGTTCAACGACGTCGACGTCGACCGCTACGTCATCAACGGCAACGAGACGCCGGTCATGCTGTCGGCGCGCGAGCTCGCGGCGAGTCAGCTGCCCGAGGCCGCGCAGACGTGGGTGAACCGCCACCTCTACTACACCCACGGCTTCGGCGCGGTCATGACCCCGGTCGGCTCGGTCGGGATCGAGGGACGGCCGGGCTTCGTGCTGCAGGACATCCCGCCGGTCGGCCAGCCGAAGATCGACGAGCCGCGCATCTACTACGGCGAGCTGTCGACCGATTACGTGATCGTCGGCACCAGTCAGGACGAGTTCGACTACGCCCAGGAGCCGCACGACGTCACCACGCGCTTTTCCGGCGGCGGCGGGATCGGCGTCTCGAGCCTGTGGGACCGGCTGCTCTTCGCGCTCCGCTTCGGCGACCTCAATCTCCTGATCTCGACGCAGCTGTCGGACAGCTCGCGCGTGCTGTTCCACCGTCAGATCAGCGAGCGGGAGCAGCTCATCGCGCCGTTCCTCAGCTACGACCCCGACCCGTACCTCGTCATCGCCGACGGCAAGCAGTACTGGATCAACGACGCGTACACGACCGGTACCAGCTACCCGTACAGCGAGCGCTACGGCTCGGGCGCGAGCGGCCGGACGTCGAAGCTGGACGCGGCGGACATCAACTACATCCGCAACAGCGTGAAGGTCGTGACGAACGCGTACGACGGATCGATCACGTACTACGTCGTCGACGACAAGGACCCCGTCCTCCGGACGCTCCGCAACATCTACCCGAAGCTGTTCGTGCCGATCGCCCAGATGCCGCCGTCGCTCCAGGCGCACCTGCGGTACCCGGAGCAGCTCTTCACCATCCAGACGCAGATCTTCGCGACGTACCACATGACCGATCCGAGCAACTTCTACAACCGCAACGACGCGTGGCGGATCGCGAACGAGAACTTCAACGCCGGCGCGTCGGCGCAGGCGATCGAGCCGTATTACGTGACGGCGCAGCTGCCAGGCGCGTCGAAGCGCGAATTCTTCCTGTTCGTCCCGATGACCCCCGCCGGCACCCAGCGCGACAACATGGTCGCGTGGGTCGCGGGTCTCTCCGACCCATCGGACTACGGGAAGCTGCGCGTCCTCAAGCTGCCGCAGAGCCGCGCGATCTTCGGGCCGCTCCAGATCGAGGCGCGGATCACCGCCGACGCGACGATCCGGCAGCAGACATCGCTCCTCACGGTCGGCGGCGGCGCGCAGGTCATCTACGGCAACCTCATCGTCCTGCCGGTGGGCAACTCGTTCCTGTACGTCGAGCCGCTCTTCGTGCAGGCGAACAACGGGAAGTTCCCCGAGCTGCAGCGCGTCATCGTCGCGACGCAGGACAAGATCGCGATGTCCGACTCGTTCCCCTCGGCGCTGAACGCGCTCTTCGGGAGCGCGCCGATCACGACGACCCCCAGCCCGACGCCGGGCCCGACCCCCAGCCCATCAGGTGGGCCGAGCGCGACCCCCGCGCCGTCGGGCTCTGCGGCGGCCGCGACCGTCGCGCAGCTCGTGAGATCGGCATCCGACCATTACGCGGCGGCCCAGGCCGCGCTCAAGAACGGCGACTTCACGACCTACGGCCAGGAACTGAAGGCTCTCGAGGACGACCTGGCCAAGCTCCGTGCGCTCACGGGCCAATGACGCCGCGATCCTCGCCGGACTGTTCTGGTGCGTCGGCGGGATCGATCTCAACGCACCGCAGCTGGATCGCGTGTTCCTGCTCATCGCCGGAGCCGTCCTCCTCGGGCTGAGCCTCTCGGGACGCGATCAGGGGAAGTTCATCTGCTGGTACGCGATCCTCATCGGCGCGAGCGAGCGCTTCTCGCGTATCCCGCTCCTCGATGGCAGCGACGTGCTGCGCGCCACGCAGGAGGCGATCGTGAACCTCCTGCAGGGGCTGAACCCCTACACCGTCCCACTCACGTCGACTATCCCGCCGGGCTCGCCGCTCGTCTACCCACCCGGCGAGCTCCTTTGGTATCTGCCTGCGCACGTGCTGTTCGGCGATCTCACCCGCGTTGACACCGTGGCCGGTATCCTCACGACGGTCGTCATCTGTATCGCCGGCCTGCGCGCCGGTTGGGACCGCGTCGCGCTTCCGGCGATGCTCTACGCGACCTGGGGGATCGGCGCGTTCCGCGGGGTCGACGGATCGAACGATGTCTCGGCCGCGTTCATGGTCGTGCTGGCGCTCGCGGTCCTCGTGTTCGCCGATCGTGACACCCGGTCCGGCCGCATCGCGTTCGTCGTCTCGGCGGTCTTCTTCGGCTGGGCCGTCGCGTTCAAGCAATTCGCGATCGTCATCCTGCCGCTCGTGCTTCGGCACCTCGCCGTGGCCGGCCGGGACTGGCGCCGGTATGGCCTCATCAGCCTCGCGACGATCGCCGTTCTCGTGGTCCCGTTCCTGGTGTGGGATCCGGGGGCGTTCCTCTCGCAGCAGCTCGCGACGCTGACGTTCCACACCGACGTCTGGGGCGCGAACCTGCTCTCGCTGCTGCAGCAGTACACCGACGTGACCGACTGGCTGCCGGTGTTCTTCGCGGCCGAGATCCTCTTGACCCTCGTGGTGTTCGGGGTGTTCCTGCGCGCGCGGCTCGCCACCATCGGCGTGGCCACCTTCGCGGGGTGCGCGGTGATCCTCGTCGCCCTCCTGCTCGCGCGGTGGACCACCCAGCCGTACTACGCGTATCTCGGCGGCGTCGCCGCGATGGCCCTCGCGCTCGTCGATCGGGACGCGCGCGAAGTCGCGAAAACCTAAGATTTCGGGGTGTCCCACACGGTCGTGATCGGCGGCGGCATCTGCGGGCTCGCCGCCGGATCGAGCCTCGCCGCGCAGGGCGAGCAGGTCACCGTCCTCGAGGCCCAGCACTTCCTGGGCGGCCTTGCCACGACGCTGCGAGGGAAGACGGGCGCGGGCTTCGACTTCGGCCCGCACGCGTACCACGCCCGCAATCAGCGGGTGCTCGACCTGTTCAAGGAGATCGCATCCGACGGATTCCCCGCGCGCAAGAAGAACGTGAGCATCAAATTCCGCGGCAAGTACTACAAGTACCCGCTCGAGGCGCTCGACATCGCGAAGAGCATGTCGCCGATCATCGCGGCTCGCGCGTTCCTCGACTACTTCTGGGAATCGGTGCGCCGGAAGGTGCGGCCGAAGCCGCTCGTGTCGGCCGAGGACTGGGTGATCCAGGCGATGGGCCGGACGCTCTATGGGATGTTCTTCGGCCCCTACACGGCGAAGGTGTGGGGCATGCCCCCGTCGCAGCTCGCGGCGTCGTTCGCACAGCACCGCATCCCGCACATCTCACTCATGCAGGTCGTCGTCTCCTCGCTCCGCAAGGGCTACGCGAAGCGGACCGGCACGGAGCACCGCTACGCGCCGCTGGTCATCGAGCTGTTCTACCCGCCCAAGGGCGCCGGCCTCATCTCGCAACGCATGGCCGAGCGGATCCGCGCCGCCTCCCCGAACAACCGGGTGTGCACGAGCACCCTCGTCACGGGCATCGACGTCGACGGCGATCGCGTCACCGGCGTGCGCTACCGCACCGTGCCCGCGACGGATCGCGGCGGCCAGCTCTGCATGCTCGCCTCCGGGACCGAGGGGACGGTGGACCCGTTCGCCGGCCAGCGTGGCCCCGAGGAGCGCCTCGGCTGCGATCGGATCGTGAACACCGCTCCGCTGCCGGCGCTCATCGAGCTCCTCGGTGCCGCCGCGTCAGCGGAGGCCAAGGCTGCGGCGCGCTACCTGCGGTTCCGCGCGCTCACCATCGTCGGCCTGCGGGTGAAGCGGACGGGGGCGCTGCCGGCGCAGTCCATCTACTTCCAGGACAAGACGTTCAACCGGCTCTCCGAGACGCGGAACTACGGCGGCTCCGAGATCTGCGCAGCGGACGAGACGATCCTGCTCTGCGACATCACGTGCGACGTGAACGACGCGATCTGGAACGCCGACGCCGACGAGCTCGGACGCATCTGCGCCCGCGAGCTCGAGCAGGAGGGCTTCATGAAGCTGTCCGAGCTCGCGGAGTCCGTGGTGCTGCGCTCGACGTTCGGCTATCCGGTGTACATGGTCGGCTACGAGCGCGCGATCGACACGCTCATGACCGAGCTCATGCGGTTCCCCGGGCTCGTCACCGGCGGTCGCCAGGGCCTGTATAAGTACGTTGACATGGATATCGCCTCGGAGATGGGGCTCGCCATGGCCGATTTCTTCGCCTCCGGCCGTTCGAAGCGGGACGCCATCGGCACCATCCCGTACGAAGACCGCGTGTTCGCATGACCGGTGCCGAGTTGAAGGTTGGCATCATCGGTGCGGGGTACTGGGGCCCGAACCTCGTCCGCAACTTCTACGAGGCGCCGGGCGCCGATGTGGTCGCCGTCGCCGATCTCGACCCCGAGCGGCTCGGCGCGCTGCACAAGCGCTTCCCGGCGGTGCGCACGACGACCGATCACCGCGAGCTCCTGAACGACCCGAAGATCGACGCGATCTGCGTGGTGACCCCGATCTCGACCCACCGGCCCCTCGCGGAAGAGGCGTTCGCCGCGGGCAAGCACGTGTTCGTCGAGAAGCCGCTCGCGGGCACGGTCGCGGATGCGGAGGCGATCGTCGCGGCCGCGCGCAGCGCCGGGCGCGTGCTTATGGTCGGCCACACCTTCGTCTACAACCCGGCCGTCACGACGGTGCGGGGGATCATCGAGCGCGGCGAGCTCGGCAAGGTGCAGTACGTCGACAGCCAGCGGGTGAATCTCGGCCTGCACCAGTTCGACTTCAACGTCCTCTGGGACCTCGGCCCGCACGACGCGTCCATCGTCCTCTACTGGCTCCAGGAGCAGCCCGACTGGGTCCAATGCGTCGGCGCCTGCTACGTGCAGTCGGACATCGAGGACGTCGTGTTCCTCACCATGGGCTTCCCGTCGGGTGCGATCGCCCACGCGCACCTGTCGTGGCTCGCGCCGAGCAAGCTGCGCACGATGACGGTCATCGGGGACAAGAAGATGGCCGTCTACGACGACGGCCACTCGTCCGAGAAGGTGAAGATCTACGACCACGGCGTGGACAAGCTCTCGGCCGACGAGCTGCGCAGGAGCTATCGCTCCGGCGACATCCACAGCCCGCGCGTCCCGGTGACCGAGGCGCTGCAGCTCGAGGTGCGCCACTTCATCGAATGCGTGCGCGACGGCACGACGCCGCGGAGCGACGGCGAGGCCGGCGTGCGCGTCGTGCGCGTGCTCGAGGCGGCCAATCGCTCGTTGAAGGCGCAGGGAGCCCGCATCGCGCTCACGGAGCCGGTCCGATCGTGAGTGGGGCGTGACGAGCATCGGGCTCGACATCCACAAGACCGCGATCGTCGGGCCGAACGTGGATCTCGGCGCCGGCTGCGTCGTGGGGGAGTACGCGATCCTTGGTCGTGCACCGCGTGGTAAGCAGGAGGGCGAGCTCCCCCTGGTGATCGGCCCAGGCGCGGTGATCCGTCCATTCACGACGATCTACGCCGGCTCGCGCATCGGCGCCCGGCTCCAGACCGGCCAGGGTGCCTCGATCCGCGAGGACAACGTCGTCGGCGATGACGTCTCGATCGGCACGCACGCCTCGCTGGAGTTCGGCAATCGGATCGGCTCGCGCGTGCGTGTCCACACCGGCTGCTTCCTCGAGCTCACGACGATCGAGGACGATGTCTTCCTCGGGCCGCACGTCGTGTTCACCGACGACCCGCATCCGATGTGCCCCGCGTACCTCGATTGCGTGCGCGGCGGCGTCGTCCGGAAGGGTGCGCGGATCGGCGCGAACAGCACGATCCTGCCGGGCGTCGAGATCGGCGCCGAGGCGCTCGTCGGCGCCGGCAGCGTGGTGCGCAAGAACGTGCCACCGCGCAGCGTGTGGGCGGGCAATCCGGCGATCGAGCTCAAGGACGAAATCACGAAGCTCGCGTGCTTCGCCGGCATCTTCCCGCACGCGTACTCGTGGCTCGACGACACACGCGAGGTCAAAGCGTGAGCAGCGAGGACGAGAAGACCACGGCGATCGGCCTGCTCGAGCGCGAGTGGCATCAGCTCGACACGTGGCTGCGTTCGCTCAGCGAGGCCCAGCTGGACCGTCCGGTCTTCAGCGCGGGCCCGGGCTGGCGGGTGCGCGACATGCCGACTCACATGGCGTGGTGGCAGGAGCTCGCGGGACGGGTCGCCGAGAAGATCGCCGCTGAGGGCGGCGCGCCCGACGAGCGGGGCTCGCGGCCGTTCCTTGGCATCGACACGCCGTTCGACGAGCTGAACGCGACGACCCACGAGACCTGGCGCGAGCGACCGATGAAGGATCGGTGGGATCGGTGGCTCGTCGCGCACAGCCGCATGATCGATGCGTTCCGCGCGCTCTCTCCCGACCAGCTCCTCCAGGGTGAGGGCGGCCTGGAAGGCCTGAAGCGCTACTTCGCGGTCCCCGCGCTCATCCACCTCCGCAGTCATCGCCAGAACATCGAGGCCGCGTTGAAGGAGACCACAACCACATGACCGTGATGACCAAGACCGATATTCCCCTCGTCGACCTCAAGGCCCAGTACCGGACGATTCGCGACGAGGTCCGCGTCGCGATCGACGAGGTGCTCGAGGGCATGCAGCTGACCATCGGGCCGAACGTGACGGCATTCGATCAGGAGTTCGCCGCGTTCTGCGGTGCGAAGCACGCCATCGGTGTCGGCAGCGGCACGGATGCGCTTCAGCTCGCGATCCGCGCACTGGGGATCTCGAGCGGCGACGAGGTCATCACCGTGTCGCACACGTTCTTCGCGACCGTCGAGGCGATCCTCTACTCCGGCGCGCGGCCGATCCTCGTGGACGTCGACGAGAAGACGTTCAACATGGATCTCGTCGCGGCGGCTCAGGCCATCACGCCGCGGACGAAGGCGATCATGCCGGTCCACCTGTACGGCCGGACCGTCGACATGAAGCCGCTCCTCGCGCTGGCCAAGGAGAAGGGCCTCCAGATCATCGAGGACGCGTGCCAGGCCCACGGTGCCGTGCTCGACACCGGTACCTTAGCCGGAGCCTCCGGGCGGGTCTCGGCGTTCTCCTTCTACTGCAGCAAGAACCTCGGCGCGTACGGCGAGGCCGGCAGCATCACGACGAACGACGACGCGCTCGCGACCGAGCTGCGATCGTTGCGCGAGCACGGCCAGAGCACGCGCTACTACCACCCGGTGATCGGGTACAACGCGCGGCTCGACGAGATCCAGGCCGCGATCCTCCGCATCAAGCTCCGCAAGCTACCGGAATGGAACGCGCGCCGGCTCGCGATCGCGCGCCACTACAACGATCGCCTGAAGAACAGCGGGGTCATCGCGCCCGAGATCCCCGAGGGCGGCCGGCACGTCTTCCACTGCTACGTCATCCGCGTGCCCGACGGCCGCCGCGACGCGCTGCGCCAGTACCTCTCCGAGCGTGGCATCGGGACCGGGGTGCACTACCCGGTGCCGATCCACCTCCAGGAGGCCTCGGCGTTCCTCGGCTACCGCCTGGGCGACTTCCCGGTGACCGAGCTGCTTGCAAGCGAGGTCGTCTCGCTCCCGATGTACGCCGAGCTCACCGACGTCCAGGTCGACGCTGTCGCCGCCGCGGTCGCGGAGTTCATGCGCGCGTGACCGAGCGCGTCGTCAAGGCGGTCCACGGCATCCAGGCGGTCCAGCCCGATCCGGCCGACGAGCTAAAGGAGTCGGCCGACCTGCGCGCGACCGAATCCAAGGAGCAGCTCCTCGCGCGGTACAGCGCCGCGTGCTACGAGGACAGCGCCTCGGGGGCGCGCGCGCGGCGCGTCGTGCTGCGCGCGATCTGCAAGTCGTTCGGCAATGGGGTGAAGGTGGGCGTCGGCGTGCTCGTGCTGCATCCACACACGTTCGAGATCGGCGACGCGGTGTTCATCGGCAACCAGACCTTCCTCCAGGGCCGTCACGATGGCCGCTGCGTCATCGGCGCGCACACCTGGATCGGACCGCAGTCGTACTTCGACTGCCGCGACATGGAGCTCGGCGAGTACGTCGGCTGGGGACCGGGCGCGAAGGTCCTCGGCAGCGAGCACACCGGCGAGCCGGCGGATGTCCGGATCATCCAGACCGACCTCGTCATCAAGCCGGTGCGCGTCGGCGATGGCGCCGACATCGGCGTGAACGCGGTCCTCATGCCCGGCGTGACCATCGGCCCGGGCGCGATCGTCGGCGCCGGCGCGGTCGTGACACAGGACGTCGCGCCCTCTGCGATCGTCGCGGGCGTGCCGGCGAAGTTCCTGCGCTCGCGCTCGGACACGCCGGCGTAGTGCCGCTCTTCGGCAAGCCCGAGCCCGCCACGACGCCGAAGCAGCGGATCGTCCCGCGCCAGCCGGGCGACACGACGCCGCTCTCGCCCGCGATCGCCGAGGCACTGCGCAAGGCGGGCATGGACCCGGACAGGTTCACCGTCGCGCCGGGCGATCCAGTCGCCGCCGCGCTGAGCGGCCTGCCGCCGGCCGGATCGTCGCTCGAGCACGCATTCTTGTTCACCGATCGTGCCGACGCGCTGCGGTGCGTCGAGACGTTTGCCGACCGCGGGCGGCCGGTCACCATCACGAAGGCCGACGCGGGCTGGACCGTCGCGATCAATGGCGCGGACGACGCCGGCATCGAGGACTCCGAGGAGCACCGGCGGATCGCGGGCGAGGCCACGGCCCTCGGCGGCGCGGACCGCGGCTTCACCAGGGCCACCGTCACGACGCGCGTCCGGGTCACGTGACGGTCCTCTCGGGCGCGCGCGTCGTCGTGACCGGCGGCGCGGGGAACGTCGGCTCGCACATCGTCGACGCGGCCATCGCCGCGGGCGCGCGCGAGGTCGTCGCGCTCGACGCGCTCGTGCGCGGCGTTCCGGCGAATTTGGCCATGGCTCTCTCGACGGGCAAAGCCCGTCTCGACCGCCTCGACATCCGCGACCGCGCGGCCGTAGCCGCCACGATCGACGGTGCCGACGTTGTCTTCCACCAGGCCGCGCTCCGCTGGACCCGTTGCCAGGAGGCGCCGCGCGAGTGCCACGAGGTGATGGTCGACGGCACGTTCAACGTGCTCGAGGCCGCGGCCGCGGCGAAGGCGAAGCACGTGGTGCTCGCGTCGAGCGCGGTCGTGTACGGCGAGCCGGAGGCGCTCCCGATGCACGAGGACCAGCCGCTCAACGGCACGACGTTCTACGGCTCGATGAAGGTCGCGAACGAGCAGCTCGCGCGCGCGTTCGCGAGCCTGCACGGGCTCCCGACGACGACGTTGCGGTATTTCAACGTCTACGGGCCGCGGATGGACGTGCGCTCGCGGTTCGTCGAGGTGATGATCCGGTGGCTGAACCTCATCGATACGGGCAAGCCGCTCACCCTCTTCGGCGACGGCTCGTCCTCCGTGGATTTCGTGTACGTCGGCGATGTCGTCCGGGCGAACCTCCTCGCGTGCGCGGCCGGCCGTCCGGCGGCTATCGTGAATGTCTGCAGCGGGGTCGAGACCAAGATGCGTGACCTGGCGGCGCTCCTCCTGCGGTTGACCGGAAGCTCGGTCGGGATGGAGTTCAAGCCCCAGCCGCGGGCCGCGCTTCCCGCGCGCCGGGTGGGCGATCCGGCGCGGGCCACGGAATTGCTCGGCTTCAAGGCGGAGACGAGCCTCGAGGACGGCGTGCGCAAGCTCATCGAATGGCGGAAAGAGGTCCTGAAACATGGCAGTTGAGACGCGCAAGAAGATGAATGTCCCGATCACGAAGCCGTCGCTGGGCGAGGAGGAGGCCCGCGCCCCCTACGAGTCGATCAAGAGCGGCTGGGTGACCCAGGGCCCGAAGGTCGCGGAGTTCGAGAAGGCCGTCGCGGCGTACGTCGGGGCGAAGCACGGCGTGGCGACCACGTCGTGCACGACCGGCCTGCACCTCGCGCTCGCGACGGCGGGCATCGGCCCGGGTGACGAGGTCATCGTCCCGTCGTTCACGTTCATCGCGTCGGCCAACGCCATCCTCTACACCGGCGCGACGGTCGTGTTCGCGGACATCGACCCGCGCACGTACAACATCGATCCGAACGACATCGAGCACCGCATCACGAAGAAGACGAAGGCGATCATGCCGGTCGACCAGATCGGGCTGTCCTGCGACATGGATCCGATCAACGCGATCGCCCAGAACCACGGCATCGACGTGGTCGAGGACGCCGCGCCCGCCATCGGGAGCGACTACAAAGGACATCGGACCGGGTCGAACGCGCACCAGACCGTCTTCAGCTTCCACCCGCGCAAGGTCATCACGACCGGCGAGGGCGGCATGATCACGACCGACGACGACGCGCTCGCCGACCGCGCGCGCAAGCTGCGCGCGCACGGGATGAGCGTGTCCGACCTCGACCGGCACACCGCCGACCGCGTGATCATCGAGCAGTACAACGAGCTCGGCTTCAACTACCGGATGAGCGACATCCAGGCGTCCATCGGGCTCGTCCAGATCCGCCGGCTCCCCGAGCTGCTGCGGATCCGGATCGAGAAGGCCGAGCGCTACAACCGCGAGCTGCCCGAGATCAAGGGCCTCGAGATCCCGTACGCGCCTCCGTACGCGACGCACACGTACCAGAGCTACTGTCTGCGCCTCACGAAGGACTGCACGCTCGACCGTGAAGAGCTCATGACGAACCTCCTGCGTCGTGGTGTCGCGACGCGGCGCGGGGTCATGGCCTCGCACCTCGAGAAGACCTACACCGATCGCATCGGGACGGTCTCGCTGCCGGTCACCGAAGAGGCGACGGAGCACACGATGCTGATCCCGCTGTTCGCGACGATGACCGATGAGGAGCAGACCTACGTCATCGACGCGCTCCGCGAGGAGCTTGGCTCGGCCTAGCCGCCGCCGCCTCGCGCTTGCCGCGGTCCTGCTCGCGGCGTGCGGCCCGACGGCAACCGCACCCGCGGTCAGCTCGTTCAGCGCAGCGCCGCCGGCCGCCGCGGTGAACTCGGGCACCATGCCACCGACCCCGTCACCGCTCGCGACCTCGAGCGGGACGGTCACTCTCACCGCCGCGGAGCGCGACGCCTGGGCCCAGATCCGCGCTCGGCGTCCGCTGGGCTCGCCCGTCGCCATGCCGACGTGGCTGCCGACCTCGCTCGATCGTGACCACGTTGTGGTCGATCTAAGAGTCGACGCCGCCGATCCGCGCTACATCGTCACGTACAGCGGCGCGGGTCGGTCGATCGAGCTCGGGATGGGTGGCGCTGGGCCCGGGCAGACGTCCGGCCAGTCCGCCCTTGGCACGCGCGTGCGGCGATCCTCGGCCGTTCTGAGCTTCCCGTCGTCGCTGTTCTTCGATCCATCGGGACCCGCGCTGCGCGTCGTCCAGTGGCAAGAGGCCGGGTGGGTCCTCTGGGTCAGCTCATCGACCTTCCCCGGCGGCGACCTGCTGCGCGTCGCGTGGGAGCTCGATCCCGCGACCGCACCGGTACCGTTCTCCGACCGCGTGCGCGACGGCGCGTGCGCTTCGACGACGAAGCCCGAAGACACGATCGACCGCCTGATGGCGCTCATCGGCTCGGCCGATGAGGACGCGGTGCTCGATTGTTTCGCGCTCGACGTGGGGTTCGCCAATTGGGCAACGCTACCGACGACCACCGATCGCGCGCAGCGCAACGTTGGGGAGGTCGGCGGCCGCGTTTACATCCAGGGCACCTGGACCTTCACGAGCGAGCCGGTCTTTTGGACGCAGGGGTCGAAGGCCTCGCAGTTCTTCCAGCTCGGGTTGGAGGGCGGGCGGTGGCGCGTGTTCGAGGTCGGCACCGCGGCGTACGGCTCGCCGCCGTAGGCCCCTACAGCTCCTTCAGGAGCTGGATCCCGTCGGGCCGCCGCGTGTAGCCCATCGTCTCGTTGATGTGGAGGATCGGCACGTTCGTGCTGTCGTTGTCGGTCCGCACGCGGTCGACCCCGAGCACCATCGCCTGCATCAGGGTCTCGCACTTCAGCGCGCGGGCCACCCCGCGGCCGCGGACCTTCCTGGCCGTCCCGGTCCAGTCGGTGGCCACCACGCCTCGCACCGGGGGGTAGCTGAGCTGTGAGACGCCGACGATGTCGTCGCTCTCGCGCGCGATCCAGATGCGGTCCTCGTGCAGCCCCGGTGACTTGAACCAGAGCACGAACTGCTCGAACGCGAGCGGCACGTTCGGAACGGTCGTCGGGATGTCCGACTCGGCCTCATCGCTCATCCGCTGGAGCTTGTGAAACTTGTCGGGATCGGTATCGCGCGCGAGCGTGAGGATCTCGATGCCGTCCGTGCGCATCCGGGCGCGCGACTTGTCGGTCATCTTCTGGATCCGCTCGCGATTCGCGACGAGATCGAGCTCCCAGAAGCGCTGGCGTCGCTCTTCGCGGTAGCCGCGTCCGCTGAGGACTCCGAGCTCGAGCGCGTCGTGCTCCCAGGCCCACACCGTCGCCTTCGTCGTGCCGTCGGCGATCGAGCGCTCCTCCATCGCGCCGGCCAGGGCATCCAGACGCGCCGCGGTCCGCGCCGACGGTCCGAGCTCCATGCCGACGCGCCCGAACCGCTCGGGCATCTTCGCCCAGGCCTGGTGCGAGCGCGTGGCCACGCCGACGGGCGCGCCGTTCAGCGACGCGATGAAGCGCTCGACCGTCGTCTCCGGGCCGACGAGGGTCCAGAAGTGCCGCAGGAGCTGCGGATCCACCGGATCGTCGGGATGCACCTCGGTCTGGACGTCGGCCACGAAGGCCGCGTCGTCCAGCGTCGCCGGGCGTAGCTCGAGGTCCGCGACCTTCATCAGATCCTCCGCAGCAGCTTGTCGCGCGCGACCTGACCGAGCTGTACGACGTACTGCATGATCTCGCGCCGCCCGAACTTGGATGCGCCGAGCTCCCGGTCCCGGAAGGTATAGGGCACCTCGACGACCGTCTTGTACCGGCCGCGGGCGATGACCTCGAAGCCGATCTTGAAGCCGATCGGGTTGAGCTTCACGCCGTCGACCACCGAGCGGCGGAGCGCGAAGAAGCCGCTCGTCGCGTCGCGCACCGGGACGAGCACGTTGGCCAAAAGGCACGCGACCCGCGAGACGACCCGCCGTTTCAGCGGCCAGTCGCGGACACCGCCGCCCTTCGCATAGCGGGAGCCGACCGCAAGGTCCGCACCGCGCGCGATCGCGTCCGCGAGCGCGGGCACCGTCTCCGGCGGATGGGACAGGTCCGCGTCCATCACGACCAGCACGTCGCCGCGCGCGGCCGCGAAGCCGGCGACCACGGCGCTCGCGAGCCCGGCCTTGCCGGCCCGGCGCACGACACGGACGGGGATGCGCGGCGCGAGCGCGTCGGCGATGCTGGCCGTGCCGTCGGGTGAGCCGTCGTCGACGATCACGAGCTCCCACTCACGTCCGGCGAGCGCGGCATGCAGACGCTCGGCGAGCCCCGTCACCGAGCCCGCTTCGTTGTAGGTCGGGACGACGACCGAGAGCATG
>DHJC01000006.1 GCA_002404155.1 Chloroflexi bacterium UBA4730
GGTCGACTGGTGGAACCACCGCCGGCTCCACGGCGCCTGCAACGATGTCCCGCCCGCGGAGTTCGAAGCCCTCTACTACGCTCAGCAGCCGGCAGTGCCGGTCGCGTGAATCAAAGCCGCGGAGTCTCTACAGAACCCAGGGCGATTCAATAGCAGGCTTCGCTTTGGTGCTTGTGGCCAGCATTGCTTGGTCGGGCTTTGTGCTCGTGACGGCGTGGACTCATCGCGACTTTGACCAAACATTCCCAACGGCGACCCGTGTGGGTTCGTGGGCTACGCCGGTCGGATGGTGATCGTCAGCGCGATGATTCTCGGAACATTCGGCGTCGTCGCTGCAGTCGCCGGCTCGTTGATCGACTACTGACGACGGAACATGCGAACCGAATCCCCTCGCGCGCCGGACAACCACGATCGCGCTCGTTCGAGGAGATTTGGGCGACGCAGGCTCGGGAGCCCCGACCCTCCACCGCCAAACGCTGCTCCGTCGCCGAAGAGGCACTCATACGAAAGTCGATTGCCGGACGCTCGGACCACAATGACGAAGTCATCCTCGATCCGAACGTGGTGCGATGCGCGAAACCGCTGCCGCGACGATTCATCGCGACTAGCGTCGCGCGCGGCTCGGCCTGCCTGTACGTGCCGCAGTGCGGCATCCTCGATCACGCGAAAAGCGAACGTCCCGACTGGCCCGATCGCGACGCACCACACGTCGTTGCTCCCGAGTTGGCGACGGAATGTCAGCTGGCAGTCGTTCAGTTCGACCGCCCCGACTGGCTCACCCAACCGCTCGCGCCTGACGGGGTCCTGGTCCATCGCCAAAGCATAGGAGTGTTACAGGGCCTCGACGAGGTCGTGCTGACGCTCTAGCTGCCCGTGTACCGGTGGTACGGATTCAGAGAGGTATGGTCCAGGGATGCCATCGTTGCGCGTTCGCCACGGTGCGGTGGTCGCGTGCGAGGAGGTCGGGCCGAAACGTCGTGTGGATCAACTGTCGCGGGCAATAGGGATACCGAAGGTATGAGATCGAAGACGACAGCGTGGCTCCTCAGCGCGACCGGTGGCGTTGTCTCGGCGATGGCGATGCTCGAATTCGGTACACGCGGCCTCATCGCACTTCTAGCTCTCACGATTGGCGCTGCGCGCGTCGGCCAGCGCCGGTCGGCGTTTGCCGGCCTGTGCATCGGGCTCGGCGCAACGGGCAGCGTGGCGTTCGCGGCAACGGCTGGTCGATGCGCATCAGCGGGCGAGGGTCAAACCATCTGTCTCGCGTCTGGAGGGCAGTTCGGTCTAGTCGTCGCCGCGATGATCCTCGTCGCCGGAGTCGTGCTCACCTCCTTCGCACTGCGCTCTCACTGAGACGGACCTTGTGAAGCGTGGGGTTCGACGAGGTCGTGCTGACGCTCTAGCTGGCCGTGTACCCGCGGTACGAATTTGGAGATCGTCGTACGTCGCATCAGGCGGAGGCGGAGCCCCGGCCCCGACGCGAACTGAGAGACATCTCGTTAGAGACATCTCGTTAGGGAAGTGGTCAGCCTCCCGCTCCGCGCTGAACAAAATGGGCAACTGACCCCCCGCGAAATCTCGTGAACAAGAGGGTCGCGGCGAACGGATTCATTCCGAAACTCGGCTATTCGTCGCGTCGTAACCGGCGCTGACTGTAGATCTGTCGCCTGTCGCGGACGCAAGGTTCCCCCAGGCACGTTCGGCTGCCCATGAACGAGACACGGTCAGTTGAAATACGCGTCGCACATCGCAGCCGGCCCGGAGCGCGATGCCCGAACGTCTCCTGTCGCCGCGTCATAGGCGAAGAGAGCGCATTGCCCATGAGGCACGTCGATGACCGCGTCAACGCGGATGTCGCCACGAATCGCAACGACCCAGATTGGCTGATCTGGAAATCCGCTCGGGCGTGAAGCGCCGGCGTCCTTCATGAAGTCCGACATCGTGGTGCGTTTCGCTGTGGCCCTGTCTACGCGCAGAACGATGGAGCCCAGGTGTGTCGCCTGGTCGATCAGGGCCTGCGGATCGACGATGCCGGTCTGCAGCGCGGGCGACGTGCTGGGGGGCGGGGGAGTTCGCGAAGCGACTTCTGGATTCATACAACCACCGAGCAAGAGCAAACAAGCGACCGCGAGTCGTCTCACAACGTGACCAACGCTAACTCGCGGAGGGTCAGCCTCCCGCTCCGTGCTGAACAAAATGGGCAACTGACCCTGAGAAGACATGGGCACAAGAGGGTCGCGGCGAACGGATTCACTCGGAAACTCGCGATTTGTTCACTCGATGACCGGTGGTGACTGTAGATCAGCCGCCTTTGGCTGTGGGGGTTCGATTCCCTCTCTGCCCACAGATTCCGCGATGACGACGGGCTCGTCGTTTTCACCCGATCTTCGAAGGGCGGCTGACTCGCACGGATCGCGGCTGACGAAAGAGCCTTCGTGCGACGCCTCGAGCGGCTTTGGGACTGCGCACGCTTGGTGCGCGCCGGATATCCGAAGACCGAGGAGCAGGAGAGATCAGAGTCGCGCCGCGTACAGACGCCACTCGCCGACTATGCCCTTGAGGGTGCGTTCGCCTCGGTCATCGAACGTGATCCCAGATCCGGTGACGAGATCCTTGACGGTGCTGGAGACGAGAATCTCTCCTGGGGCCGCGAGCGCGGCCAGCCGCGCGCCGATGTGCACGGCGATGCCGACGAGCTTGCCAGCGCTTTGCTCGCATTCACCCGCGTGGATTCCTGAGCGGACCTCGAGCCCCAGACCACGAGCAGCTTCACGTATCGCCGACGCGCAGCGAACCGCACGGCCCGCACCGTCGAAGGAGGCGAGGAACCCATCCCCGGCGTTATCGACCTCCCTGCCTTGGAACCGCTGCAGTTGCTCCCGAACCGCGGCGTGATAGTCCGCCAGAAGAACGCGCCACCCTCCGTCGCCCAAGCGATTCGCGTGACCGGTCGAGTCGACCATGTCGGTGAAGAGCACGGTGATCAGTACGCGGCCTGAATCCGCGGTGAATTCTTCGGCCACATGGAGCGGCTTGTCCCACGGTCGACCAGGCAGGATGAGCTGCGACCCGGTCGCCTGGGCAACAAGGTTCTCGTCAGGATCGAAGATATCGCAATGTGTTACGGCGACCGTGCGACCGCGGTGGACCACCCGCGCCCGTGCGGTGAGTTCGCCTTTGCCTGGAAACACTGGTCGAAGGAAGTGGATCTTGAGGTCAAGGGGGCCGAAGGCGGTCGCCGCGGGTACGGTCGTGAGCGTCGTCAAGTTCATCGCCGCGTCCGCAAGCCACGCGAGCGAGCCGCCGTACATCACCCCGCGAGCGTTCGCGTGCCAACCGGAAGTCGGCATGGCCATTGTCACGAGGCCCTCGCTCGCATTGAGACCGCGCAGGCCCATGAGCCGGAGGGCGGGGGGCAGGAACTCCCCAGCCACCAACTGACGCACGGCCTCGAGTCCGGGCGTGGTATCCCAATACTCCTGTCCGTACACCTCGCCCTCGATCTCGGCGAGGTACGGATCCGGCAGGTTCGACGTGCGTTCCCCATCGGCTTGCCTCGCGCTCGCCACCTCTGGATCCATCGGAAAGAGCACGCAGCGCGAGGTGGCGTGTCCGAGGAGGCGACCTCGCCCGTCTTCGATCGTGGCCTCAGCGAGACCCAGCGACCGCGTTCCGTGGATTAGGCGGGCGCGGCAAATCAGGGTTTGACTCCGAATCGTCGCGGCGCGCAGAAAGCTCACGGAAAGTTCAGAGGACGCGACCCCCATCCCTGCCGGCGCAGTCGTCAGCACCGCGGAGCCCAGGGCCAGGTCGGCAACAAACGCGACGGTCCCTGAGAAGAACACCCCCGCGCCCGTCTGCCACCAAAGACTGGCCGGCATCGCGGCGCTGGCCATGCCAAGACCAACCTCCGAGAGGCGAAGACCGGTGAGCCTGCTGACCGGCGCGTCGGGCAAGGTCCGGGCGATATTCGATCGCAACATCTCGAGCCCAGACATTGCCAATGTCTCCGGGCCCCATATCGCGCCGCGTGGTGGCTGGCGCAAAGTCAGTGGGACGAAACCGGCCGCCACCCTGACATCCTGCGACGCGGAGCACCTGACCGCAATCCAAACATCAGGAATGGGTCAGCCTCCCGCTTCCTGCTGAACAAAATGGGCAACTGACCCTTCGCGGAAATGGCTAGTCGCGTAGGTCGTGATCCAAGGACTCTCGAACAAACTCGTGATTTCTCGTCGCGATGACCGGCGCTGACTGTAATCAGCCGCCTTTGGCTGTGGGGGTTCGATTCCCTCTCTGCCCACCAGCATTCGCAGCAACGACGGGCCGAAAGGCTCGTCGTTCTGTTTTCAGCCGATCTTTGAAAAGGCGGCTGACTGCGCGAAAGGCAGAAGACCCCTAGTCAGTCGCCCATTGGTGTGGACCGATCCCCGGCTAGGGACCTCCCGGAACCGCAATAGTGGCGCGGCCTCGGAGCCCAGTTGCACCCAGCGGTCCGAACACGACGGGCCTCCCAAGAGCAACTGAAACATGGGCGCTTTCGTGCGGGCAACTCTCTCGGACAAACACTCTGCCCAGTACTACGGGCGGGGGAGCGCCCGTCGGCGGCTGCGCGTGTTAGATACTTGTGCAACACCGAGTGGATGCGCGGAAAGGCGGACGAATGACGATTGCCGTGATCACCGAGCACGTCGAGAAAGGTTGGATCGCCTCGGCGCCGGACCTGCGCGCCCTCGCTCAAGGCGAGACCCGCGACGAAGCGATCGAGAACCTCCTGTCGCTCATCCGTACCTATCCGGAAGCACTGGATGAACTCCGTCGGGAACACCCAGTCCACGGAGCGCGACGTGACGCTCGTCGCCGTCTAGCACGCCCAAACTTCCCGAGCTCAACTACCGGGAGCTCGTCAGCTTCTCTGCTACTTCGGCACTGACCTCCGGGGCGAGGGCTCTCCGCAACTCAAGGTCACCAACCGCACCGGGAAGGTGGTCATGCGGCATTGCCATCCGAGCACGGCGTTCTGGCCGGAGGCCGTCGCCGCAACGATCCGCGACCTCGAGATCACCCGCGACGAGTGCTTCGAGTGGGACCGACGGGGCCGCAAGCGTCGTTGAGCACGTCCCGCAAGCGGAGCCCGACCGCGCGACGCACTCCACGCAGCCCGGAGTCGTGGCTGATCGTGCGTGTCGTCCTTGCCCGTCATGGCGACGAGCGACTCGACGACCCGCCCGGTCGGGATCTGCTGGTGAGATCGAGTCATTCGTTCGCGCAGTTGGCGAGAGCTATCGATTCGACGTTCGCGCGATGGGACCTCGGACCTCCACGAGTTCAGTCTGTCCGACGGCAGGCGAATCGGGATGGCCGATGCCGACGAGTTTGATGTCGAGGGGGAACTTGACGAGACGACCGAAACGCTCGCCGCGGCGAGGTTGAAGACTTACGCCGACGTCAAGAAGGCCGCCACCCCGCGCGCGCTGCGCGTGCGCAGGACCCCGGCGGCCCTTCCCGCCATCGTCGCGCGCGTATCCGCGCGTCAAGGGATCCGTAGGAGTCGTTCTTGACATATTCCGATATGGACATATATTGCGGGTATGGCACGGGCAGCCACCACATCGGATGCGTTCAACGCGGTCGCCGAGCCGCAGCGCCGGCGGATCCTCGTCCTGCTCAAAGGGCGCGAGCGTCCCGTCAACGAGCTGACGCGCGCGCTCCGGATCACGCAGCCCCGCACGTCGAAGCACCTGCGCGTGCTTCGAGAGGTGGGACTCGTGCGCGTCAGAGGGTCCGGGCAGCAGCGGCTCTACGGCCTCGACGCCCGCGGTCTCCAGCCGTTGCATGAGTGGGTCATCGGCTTCGAGCAGTACTGGAACGAAAACTTCGACCGGCTCAACGAATACGTGAAGAAACTTCAGCAGAAGGAGCCTGCAGATGGCAGCCGAAGCTAGCAACGAAGCGGACCGGGAGATCGTCGTCTCGCGGATCATCGAAGGCCCCCGGCGACTCGTGTTCGACGCATTCACCAGCGCCACGCACCTCGGTCAGTGGTGCGCCCCGACGGGTGGCAAGATCACCACGCATTCCTTCGACTTCGAGCCGGGCGGCGTGTGGGACGCGACGATCCAGGGCCCCGATGGGAGCACATATCCCAACCACTGGGTGTGGAAGGAGATCGTGCCGCCCGAGCGCATCGTCTGGCTCTACGGGATGGGCAAGGACGACCCGCACTCGGTGAAGACCGCCCTCACGCTCGCCGAGCGCGGCGCCACGACCGAGGCGACACTGCGTTTGGTCTTCGGCAGCAAGGAAGAGCGCGACGAAAAGGTCGCGAAGTACTACGCCGCTCAGGGCGCGCAGCAATCCCTGGACGCGCTCGCCGCATACGTCGCGGCGCTCGCCCGCTAGGTCGCGATAGTGAGTGAGCGAGCGACCGGGAAACCCGCTTCCCGGCTCATCGACCAGCGGATCCGCGACGTGGGGGGATGGCGCGGGGAGACCCTGGCCCGCATGCGGGCGCTGATCCTGGAAGCCGACCCCGAGATGACCGAGGAGTTGAAGTGGATCAAGGCGTCGAGCCCGGGCACTCCGGTCTGGTCGCACCACGGGATTGTCTGCACCGGGGAGGCGTACACGAAGGTCGTGAAGCTCACGTTCGCCAGGGGGGCCAGGACCCCAGACCCATCGCGCCTCTTCAATTCCAGCTTGGAAGGCAACACGCGACGGGCGATCGACATCCACGAAGGGGAGAAGGTCGACGCGCGCGCGTTCAAGGCGCTCGTGAAGGCCGCGGTGGCCCAGAATGGCCCGCCGGCGAAGAAACGGTAGACCCTGAGGTGCAATTCCGAGCTGCGGCGCGCGGCGCATACACGACACTCGGCGCGGCTTGTGGAACGGGGTGTGAGCGCTTTGGGTCGATTCTCCTGACTTCCCGAGCACGGGGGAATTGGGCGAGATGATGAACTTGCTGAAGCAGGCGCACGCTCTGATCCAACAACGACGACCCCCACTGCGGACCCGCATGGACTATCGGCGAAGCCCTTATCTGTGATGGGACCTCCGTGTCAAGGGTCCGTTCGAACAGACAATGAGCGGGGTCGTCCGAAGCAGACGCACGGCACCGCAGCCGGAGTCAAGGTGGAGCGCCCGCAGTAAAGGACGCATCACTTGACGTTGGCGAGAGACGGCGCGCGCTGGCGGTCGAGACCCGGCTCCGGTGCTCAGATCATGTCGATCCCTCCATAGCCGTAGCTGCGGGACCGTGCGTGGCGGCGCCCAACCTTATCTGGGTGCACGGGCCAAGCGGGCCCGGCGACGTGATGACGAATGGGGGCGAACCCCGTGAAGTGCCGCGGCCGCTCAATCTTTCCGGGACGTCCGCCGCACGCGGCGGCGACAGGGCTTATCGGGAGCCAGCCGCGAAACATCAGTTGATCTGGGCGCGGGCGCGCAGCGGTCCGCACGATCAGGCCGCCCGCTGCTCGCTGGAGCTGCCGACGGTGGACCATGCCTCATCGCCCAGCTCGCGCAGGGTGTGATAGCAGCGGCGCACGAGCTTGCGGGCCACCGACAGCGCCGGGCGCTTGCCGCCGAGGCGATCCGTGGTCTGGGCGTAGTAGTCGTGATCGGGGGAGGTTCCGTGGGTCGCGCTCATCGCGGCCTCGAACAGCGCCCAGCGCAGCATCGGTGAGCCCTGGCGGGCGAGATGTCCCGCCGAGCGCTTGCCGTCGGAGGACCACACCGTGATGTCGAGACCGGAAAAGCGCACCGCCTGGTCGGAGCTGCGGAAGCGGCGGCAATCGCCCAGCTCCGCCCAGATGATCGCCGCCAACAGCGGGCCGATGCCGTACTGCGTGGTGAGTGAGCGGGCACCCGGCTGATGGCGACCCACCGTCTGCAGCTGGGCCCGCAGCGGAGTGACCAGCTCGCTCAGCTGATCGATCGCCGCGAGGGCGGTGTCGACCATCTGGCGGCCCGCCGGCGAGAGCGCCGCGGCGCCCAGCGCCCGGCGGCCATCCTCGGTGAGCAGGCCCCCCAGCGCCGGCAGGCCCTGATGGAACAGCTGGGCGTGGATGCGCTGCCGCCAGGTGCGCCGTTCGTCCATCAGCGCCACGTACAGCCGGGCCAGCGTGCGCACTTCAAGGACGTGCGACGGTGCGATCCACGACTCCGGCAGGCGCCGTTGACAGAGGAGCTCGCGCAGGAGGCGGGCGTCGGTGCGGTCGGTCTTCGCCCGCTTCTTGCGGCCGCGGGCCGTCGCCGTGTCGGCCGGCTCGGCGAGATGCGGGCTGATCGCCGCGGTGGCCAGCTCCTCGACCACGAAGCGCCAGCCGGTACAGCCCTCCACGGCGAAGGAGAGATCGCTCCGGCCGGCGAAGCGGCCGACCCAGGTCCGCAGCACGCTGCGCGTCGCCGGTCGGATCTCGCCTCGGGTCACCTCGCCCGTGTCGGTATCCAGATAGTCGAACGTGATCTGCGCTCGGTGCACGTCAAAGCCACCTACGATTGTCATCGGGACCTCCTCGAGCTCCTGTATTGCGCACTAGATTGCGCGTGTGCCGAGGGGGTCCCATCACATGTCATCTTTCAAGGAAGAGGCCCGGCGATATCGCGTCGGGATGCGGGGGGTCAGCCTCCCGCTCCCGTGTTGACAAATATGGGCGGCTGACCCTTCTCGGAATCAGCGCCTCGATTGGCCCGTGATGCCGGAAATGCTTAGGAAGCTTGCGGTGTGATGGTTGCGATGGTTCGCCTTGGCTGTAGATCAGCCGCCTTTGGCTGGGGGGTTCGATTCCCTCTCTGCCCACCAGATTCCGCAATGACGACGGGCCGAACGGCTCGTCGTCGCGGTTTCAGCTCGCCGACGAAAGGCGGCTGACGCGCGTGGAAGGCAACTGTCCAAAGGCGGTTTTCTGTATCTCGAGCGGATCCGGCAACGTGTGCCGGGTCGTCGTGGGGGACCGCATGGCTGTATCGCTCGACCTGCTCCCAGCGCTGCCATTCGCCTGGCGCTTCAGCTCCAAGAGCGAGGCACCGGGAACGCGCATGATCGGCTTGTACGTGCCGCCGCGGGGCAGCGCCACGCCCGCCTCGCGTACCTGCAGCGGCGCTACTGCTTGAGCTCGGTCCGCAGCTGGCGCATGTACGCGAAGTCCGAGCCCTGGGCGATGACCTGCTGCGACGTCATCGTGATGAGCTTGGCGTCGGCGAGCCGCAGCGCGAAGAACCGCAGGGTCTCCTCCGGATCGAGCTCGCGCCAGTCGTACGAGAGGTCGCGGATCACTTCGTTCACGATGTCCTCGTCCGTCGCGGCGGGAGTCGTCGAGAAGAACCCGCCAGCGACGAACTGATGCGCCGCGCTCGGCCGATCCTTCGTCACCAGGTCGGCCGCTCGGAGCACGGCGCGGGTGACGCGCTTGGTCGCGATCGGGTACCGGCGAGCCCAGTCGCGGTTGGCCACGAGCTGGCAGCAGTAGTACTGCGACCACGGCTTGTCCATCGTCGTGTCGAGGATGACCTTCCCGGGGTTCTTCGGGTTCCGCCGCAGGGCAGGACCGGACGCCGCCGGAGCGATGAACGCCTGGGATCGGCCATCCACGAACGCGTCGCGCAATGCGTTGACGTCAGGCTTGATCTCGATGAAGTTCACGTCGGTCCGCGGGTCCAGGCCGATGTACGCGAGCAGGATCGAGAAGTAGCAGTAGAACAGGTCCGAGACATTCTTGGCGTTGACCGCGATGGTCTTGCCGCGCAGGTCCTTGATCGTGGAGATCCCGGGCGCGGCGAAGAGCTCGAAACACCCGGGGTGGATGCCCGCGAGCGCGACGATCGGCAGCCCGATATCGACGTTCGCGGCGATGAGGCTTCCGTAGCCGCCGGAGTTGAACTCGGCCACGCCGCTGGTCAACCACTCCGTGGTGGTGGCCGGGATGCGTACGTACTGGATGTCGGTGAAGCCCTCCTCGAGGAGGAACTGCTTGGCGAGCGCAGCGGGAGGGTCGCACACCGGCGGGCTCACGAACCGGACGGTGGTCGTCTCGGGCGGCGGCAGGGTCGCGCCGGGCGACGCGACGCCGGTCGGTCCGCCCGGCGGGACGCAGGCCGCGATGAGGCCACCGCCGGCGAGGGCGGCCGGGGTGCCAAGGGTGCCTCGCAACAGATCACGCCGGGTGACGAGGTCGAGGCGGTCGGGCATCCGGGCATGATGGCACGCTTCTTGGCCGCCGACCACTCTCCGCGTGTCGCTGACGGTCACGAGACGACACGGAGGCCGAGCAGGAGTAGGAGCCGACCGCGTGGATCGTCGCCTCGACCTGCGGCAAGAACTGCTTCTTGAAGATGCCGGCGATGAGGACGAAGAGGAGCCGTCCGCCATCGCGGCCAAGGGAACGGGACGATGTTCGGCACACCGAGGTTCACGGATGGCATCCCGACGAGCTTCAGGGTCGTCGGCAGGCCGAGCTCGGCGACCTGGCCGGTGATCTGGATGATCCCGATCGGTCCAGTCACCTCCCGCGCAGCGGGACCGCCCGTGCGGCCGCCGATCAGCTGCTTGGGCAGCTCCGCGACCTGCTGGACGACATCACCGGTGAGCGCGGTCGCCTCGCTGAGACTCTCAGTCGGTCAATGCCGATCGGGGTCGTAATTTCCAAGGACAAGGGCTCCCGATATCCGCTGCTCGCAACGTCTATCGACCCCCGGGAGCGTTATCCGGTTCTGCTCGAAGACCTGCAACCGCCGAGCGACGCCCTTCGGTTCGGTCTGAAGGCGTGGACACGCGGCGTGCTCGGTTAGGAGTTGGCCGCGTTTGATGAGCAAGCGCTGGCGGCGTTGCGGGGCGCGGGACTTGCGAACTCGGGCGTTTTTGGGGGGGGCGCTCGCGCATCTGTGTCACGACGCCGTTCCTACTGAAGACGAATCGGAGGGGGATAGGTCAGCCTCCCGCTCCTGCTGAACAAAATGGGCAACTGACTCTTTGCGAAAATTGATGAAGGATGCGGTCGGGACTCGTGGTTTTGTTCCGAAACTTGGCTATTCGTCGCGTCGTAACCGGCGCTGACTGTACATCCGCCGCCTTTCAACGCGGCTAGATTCCCTCTCTGCGCCACGCGGCTCACTTGACGACGGGCCGAACGGCTCGTCGTTCTGTCTTCAGCCGATCCCGACCTGCCTTAGGCCGCGCCGGCTGAGTAACCTCAGGCGACGGTCTGACGAAACAGGGGGTAGAGCGACAGATAGAACTTGCGCAGCTCGCTCGCGAGGCGCAGAGGGGCGAGCTTGCGTCTGGTCGGATCGGCATGCTCGAACATCGCGTACTCCGTGTAGTGCGCCCCTCGACGGCCGGATAACGCGCGCGCGAGGCGGCGCGATTCGCCGACGGGGATCACGAGGTCGTCGCGATCATGCCCAACGACGACCAACGGAGCCTTGAGCTCGCCGACATGACTTAGGGGCGACATCGCGTCCAGCCGCTCACGGTTGACATCCGGGAGCCGCTCCAACGCGAGCTGCGCGGAGTCGCGGTCCGGAGCGGTGAGGAGCGCGTAGATGGCGCGGCCTTGGACGCTCAACGTGGTCGGGTCGAGCTGGCCCGATCCCGTCGAACACAGCTCACGGAGTCGCTCAGCCTCGCGCGGCTCAAGCGCATCGGTCATCGACCGAACAAACACGTCGTGGGTGAGCGGATCGACCGGCCACGGCTCCGGAGATGCATCGGTCGTGCGCGTCCGGCTCGCGATGTCGCGAGCCAGGGTCCACATCGAGGAGAACGGCGCGAAGGCTCCGACGAACGCGACGCGATCGCGGATGAGCGGGTGCGCGGCCGCGAGGAGCGCGAACGATCCACCGACGCACGTGCCGAAAAGCCCGCTTCGTGCCGGATCCACGTCCGGCCGCCGCACCAGCCAGTCGTAGGCGAGAGGGATGTTCTCGCTGTCCTCCGGCACGAGTCGGCGGTCACGCATCGCGGTCGACCAGTGGATGAGTGCGACGAAGCCAAAGCGAGCCAGCGCTGCCTCAAGACGCGGGATCTGTGGATGATCAACGCCGAACGGAACAACCCCGAGACACAGAACGATGGCGGGGTGAGGGCCTCGACCCGGGGGTCGGTAGAGGTCCCCTTCCACGGTGCCGCCCCGCATTGGGTAGCTCACCCGCTCGATCACGGGTGCACGAGTGACCCAGTCGGTGGGCCGGGCGGGGAACAAGGGGAGAAGCCTGATCACGAACCCGATCGCCCGTGCGTGTGCGCGGACGGCGGCCAGCATGCGCCTCACCCTACAGGCGCGACGCACCGAGCCATGCGGCGGGCGTTGGCGCGAATCTGGTTCTAGCCGCGCCGCCTGCCAGGGCTACGACCGCCGGGCCCGGCGTTCGTTCCTGGGTTGATCGTTCGCGGTAGCTGAAGCTCGCGCCGTCGCTGCCGCTCGATGAAGGCATCGCCCGAAAGTGCTTGCTAACGTAGCAGTCGGATGCGGCTAGGGGTGTCGATCGGCTACTGGGAGGCAGGTCCTCCTGCGCATGCTCGAGAACTTGTCGCCGAGGCCGATCGCCTCGCCCTGGATTCAGTCTGGACTGCGGAGTCCTACGGCTCCGATGCCCTGACACCCCTCGCCTGGTATGGCGCCAATACGACCAAGGTCAGGCTTGGCACGAGCATCATGCAGATGCAGGCGCGAACACCGGCTGCTACCGCCATGGCGGCCATGACCATGGACCACCTCTCCGGTGGGCGCTTCATCCTAGGTCTCGGATCATCCGGTCCGCAGGTCGTCGAAGGGTGGCACGGCCAACTGTTCGGCCAGCCGCTCGCGCGCACGCGCGAGTACGTGCAGGTCGTCCGGAAGATCCTGGCCCGGGAGGAGGCGGTCCGCTTCGACGGCGAGTACTACCAGATGCCGGTGCGGGGCGGCACCGGTCTAGGCAAACCCCTACGTTCGATCGTTCATCCCCTTCGGAAGGACCTGCCCATCGTGCTCGCGGCGCAGGGCCCCAAGAACGTGGCTCTGTCGGCCGAGATCTGCGACGGTTGCATCACCCTCTTCTTCGCTCCGAAGCTCGATTCAATGTACCGAGCGGCGCTGCTGGAAGGGTTCGCGCGCCCGGGAGCTCGCCGCACGCCGGAGAGCTTCGAGGTTTTTGCGAACGTCGACATCATCGTCGACGCAGACATCGAACGTGCCGCCGACAGACTTCGGCCGCTCTATGCGCTGTACATCGGTGGCATGGGAGCGGCGGATGTGAACTTCCATCGCAACATGTTCATTCGAATGGGCTACGAGGCTGAGTGCCAGAAGATCACGGATCTCTACTTGTCGGGCCAGAAAGCAGAGGCCATCGCCGCTGTGCCCAGGAAGATGCTCGAGGAGATGGCGTTGATCGGGCCGGCCGAGAAGATTCGTGAGGACTTGCAACGCTGGAAAAGCAGCGTCGCCACATGCCTCGTGGTACATCCCAGGAGCGTCAGCGAGCTGCACTCCATCGTCGCGGCCCTGGGCTGACCTCGGAGCTGCCGTCTACCGCGGAGCTTTTCAACGTAAGACTCGGCTGATCGCGACCGCCGCAGGTTTCGACTGGGACGCTCGGCTACGCTCCGAATGTGAACGGTCGCGCGTTCGCGGGATTCTTGCCGGGCAAGTGCGTCCATGAATGAGGCGTTTCGGCGGCAGCTGCGCGACGAACTGGCGAGCATCCGAGCCGAGGGGCTCTACAAGAACGAACGGGTGATCGACTCGGCGCAGGGATCGATCGTCCGGCTCGTCTCGGGCGGCGACGTGCTCAATTTCTGTGCGAACAACTACCTCGGGCTGTCGGACGATCGTCGCGTCGTCGCGGCCGCGCACGCCGCGCTCGACCGATGGGGATACGGAATGTCCTCGGTCCGGTTCATCTGCGGGACGCAATCGATCCATCAGGAGCTGGAAGCGCGGCTCACTCGGTTCCTCGGGACCGAGGACACGATCTTGTACGGCTCATGCTTCGATGCGAACGGTGGCCTGTTCGAGACCCTGTTCGGTGAGGAGGATGCGGTCATCTCCGACGCCCTAGACCACGCCAGCATCATCGATGGCATCCGGCTCTCCAAGGCCCAACGGTTCCGCTACGCGAACAACGACATGGCCGATCTCGAGCGCCAACTCAAGGCAGCTCGGCAATGTCGCCGCCGGGTCATCGCGACCGATGGCGTGTTCTCGATGGACGGGGTCGTCGCCGACCTCGGCTCGATCTGCGATCTCGCCGACACGTACGACGCGCTCGTCATGGTCGACGATTCGCACGGGGTGGGATTCATGGGTCCGTCCGGCCGTGGCTCTCATGAACATGCTGGCGTCGTCGGCCGGGTCGACATCCTCACGGGGACCCTGGGGAAGGCGCTCGGCGGGGCCTCCGGTGGCTACACCAGCGGACGCCGGGAGATCGTCGAGTATCTTCGCCAGCGCTCGCGGCCATACCTCTTCTCCAACGCGCTGATGCCCGCGATCGCCGCGACGTCGATCGCCGTCCTCGATCTGCTGGAGACGGCCGGTGAACTGCGCGAGCGGCTGTTCGCGAACGCCCGACGGTTCCGTACGGGGATGGCCGCGAACGGCTTCCGTCTCGGCGGCCGCGATCACCCGATCGTGCCGGTCATGCTCGGCGATGCCGTCCGTGCCACGGCGATGGCGGACCGGCTGCTCGAAGTGGGCATCTACGTCATCGCCTTCTCGTATCCGGTCGTGCCCAGGGACAGCGCCCGGATCCGCGTGCAACTGACGGCAGCGCACACGCCGGAGCAGGTAGACGAAGCGGTCGGCGCCTTCGCCGCGGTGGGCAAGGAGCTGGGCGTCATCTGATGCGCGCGCTGGTGAAGAGCCGGGCGGCGCCTGGGCTGTGGATGGAGGAGGTCGAGCGGCCCTCGATCGGACCGAACGATCTCCTCGTGCGGGTGCAGCACACCTCGATCTGCGGCACCGACCTGCACATCTGGAACTGGGATCACTGGGCCCAGGCGACGGTGCCCGTGCCGCTCGTGATCGGTCACGAGTTCGAAGGGGTGATCGCCGAGATCGGGAGCGAAGTGAGCGGCTTCGTGGTGGGCGCGCGGGTAGCGGTCGAGGGTCACGTGACCTGCGGCCACTGCCGCAACTGCCGCGCGGGGCGACGGCACCTCTGTCGCAACACGATCGGGATCGGCGTGCAACGCCCAGGCGCGTTCGCCGAGTACGTCGCGGTGCCGGCGGTGAACGCCTATGTGCTACCGCCGGGGATGCCCGACGAGATCGGCTGTTGCCTCGATCCGCTGGGAAACGCTGTGCACAGCGCCCTGTCGTTCGAGCTCGTCGGGGAGGACGTGCTGGTCACGGGCGCTGGCCCGATCGGGGTGATGGCCGCTGCGGTCGCGCGTTTTGCCGGCGCCCGCCACGTGGTCGTGACCGATAGCAATCCGTATCGGTTGGAGCTCGCGCGCCGGATGGGCGCAACGCTCGGCGTCGACTACACGACGATGAGCCTTCCCGAAACGATGCGCGACCTCGGGATGCTCGAGGGTTTCGACGTGGGGCTGGAGATGTCCGGCAGCGGCGACGCGCTGCGCTCGATGCTGGCGGTGATGAACCACGGTGGGCGGGTCGCGCTGCTCGGGATCCCAAGCGCGGAGATCCCGATCGATTGGACTCTCGTGATCTTCCGCGGCCTCACGCTGAAGGGTATCTATGGTCGCGAGATGTTCGAGACCTGGTATCGGATGGGCGCCATGCTGCAAAGTGGGCTGGATATCACGCCGATCATCACGCACCGCTTCCCGGCCGAGCGCTACGCAGCGGCGTTCGAGGTGGTGCGCTCCGGGCAATGCGGCAAGGTGGTCTTGGATTGGACCGAGTAGCGGGGAGCCCGCGTGCTCCGAGCGCCGCCGGCGAGGTCAGCCGCTCTTGGCCGTGGGGGTTCGATTCCCTCTCTGCCCACCAGGACCATCGACGACGGGCCACAGCAGACTCCGCGCCCGAGCGCGGAGCGACGCACACATCGTCTCGCAGATCTGCGGCAGGCTGGCGTCACCCAACCGGTAGAACACACCCGTGCCCTCGCGCCGGCGACTGACCAGCCCGGCATCCGCGAGGCGATTGAGGTGCGCTGAGGCGTTGAACCGGGTCACCCCGGCGGCGTCCGCGATCGCTCCGACAGAACGCTCTCCTCCGTCCATCACGACGTGGAGGATGCGGAGGCGCGTTGGGTCACCGAGCAGAGCGAACCGGCGGGCCGCTTCCTCGAGCAACTGCGGCGTCATCGTCATGGCCAGAGCGTGCGCTCTGTGGCTACGCGATCACACAGCCGAATGGCCCTTAGGAATGAGCCGAGCGACTCTCTTCGAGACGGGGAGCGCTCGCGACACTCGTCCGCAGGAGGCCATCGATGAACGAACAAGAGTCACCTCTCTCGCTGATCCTCTTCTCCGGGACCGATGACCGCCTGGGCGCCGCCGCGATCCTCGCCACCGGCGCCGCGGCGATGGGCCGGCCGGTCAACGTGTTCCTGCAGTACTGGGCCCTTGACGCCTTCCGTCGCGGGAAGGTCAATGCGTGGCACGGCGCCGCGCCCGAAGCTGGACCGAGCGGCGCGGTCTTGGTGCGCACGAGCCTGGCCGGCCCGCGCCACTGGAGCGAGCTCTTCCGGCAGGCCAAGGACATCGGCGACGTGAAGATCCACGCCTGCGCCCTCTCGATGGAGCTTTTCGACATCACTCACGAGGACCTCGATCCGCTCGTCGACGACATCGAAGGCGTCGCTGCCTTCATGTCCGACGCGACGACCGGTCCGATCACATTCATCTAGGTGCCTTTCCAACTTATTAAGAGGAATGGAACGCAGCCGCTGGAGCG
>DHJC01000039.1:0-13630 GCA_002404155.1 Chloroflexi bacterium UBA4730
TCAGTGAGCGTCCTCCCGGTCTCCGCCCCGCGGGCCGGGAAGGGCGTAATTTGCGGGGCTGCGGTCCGCTGATCGCTCGGTAGGCGGACCAAAGATCCACGGGCTGGCGGGACCGGAAGCGAGTCAGTGCGCGTCCGGGACCGCGAGACAACAAACCGCTGGCTACGCTCGTAGACGCGATACGGTCAAGGGCCTTGGACGGGGAGTTCGACCCTCCCCCATCTCCACCAGTTGTGTGGGACTCGGCGGCCGCGTGAGCCCGAAAACTAGGAATGGCGCCAAGTGAAAGCGGACGCGTCCTCCACGGGACGAGAAAGCTCACTTGGCGCTGGGGCTCCCGATTTGCTTTCACATTGCTGCACCAATCGGCTGCCTCAACACAGAGCGGAGGCTGTGTTAGGGAAGGTAACGAATCTTGGCGAGCAGCTCGGCGTGCGGACGCGCCTCCGCGCCGGCGCGCCACCCGGCCAGGTCGGGCCGCGGCCCGTACAACACCACGACGCTGCCATCGCGATCAGCAGCGGGGCGCAGTCCACTCTCCACGCGCCAACCCCGGGCCTGCGTCGGCAGCAGTGCGGCCGAGCGGGTGCGAAGACCAACCGCACCTGTTGCCCGCAGCCGGCGCGCTTCGGCTTGGCACGCCGGGTAACTCTCCAGGCCGCCGACCAGCGCCGCAGGCGCAAGCGCTGGTGCGGATAGCCTCACCTCTTCCGGCAACTCGATCGCCCAGAGGGTCTCGCGGATACCGTCAAGGTCTCGCGCGTCAGTGATGTTCTCGTGCCGGAGAAACTCCGCCCAGGCGCCGTCAGGGGTGTCGGCGAAGTAGTGCGCCGGACCTTCGCCCGCACCGTGCCAGCGTGCCGGGGGCTGCTCCGCGCTCTCCCAGAGAAACGCCACGGGCGCGCTCGCGCGGCGGAAGACGATCACGTCGCCAGCGTTCCAGTGAGCGCGCGCGCCAACTCGCGGACCCGCTGCGGTCCGGCCTGATCGGCTCGCCAGTCGCCGTGGAGCAGCTGGGACGGACGGCGTCCCTCGAGTTGGGGCCGCGGCCGACCGAACCACCGTCGGATGCCGAACTCGTTGTAGCTACCGGCGAGGTCGGCGACGACGAGGGCGAGGAAGTGCAGACGATCCGCGACCGCATCCGGGGTGGTGCGCTCGCCCGCCGTGTAGCGACGGGCGCTGGCGGCGGACACGCCGACGAGTTCGGTCAGCAGTTCGATACCAAGTGTGTGCGGCAGCGCCTGCCATTCGTGCTCTGGAACCGGGGAATGCTCGAGCTCTTCGAATAAGCGTCGCAGTGCGGTGCTGATCCGCTCGGGCGATGGCGCATCCATCGCGATCGCGGCCACGGCGTCGCGCCCAATTCCGGAGCTGCGCACAACCTCGCGCAGCAGTCGGGTCAGCAGTCGCAGATCCAGATGACGGATCGGAGCATCGGCGTGCAGCAACCCCATCGCCTCGGCCCGCCCGAGCGCGCGAGCCGCCGCCGGGCCGACCCCGGCCCGGTCCAACGGAGCGTCAACGGAATCAAACTGGATAATGCTCACAATCCGTATCTTAGCCGGTTAGTCAGGCGACCGCAAGCTCGCCTGCGCCTGGGTGACTAGCCTGATGACGTGACCGACGGTCCCAGAATGGCCGACTTCTCGATGTGGGAGCGGAACAAGCCGCCGAGGTAACTGTCGCGCTCACCCCCGTGTGCGGCGCGATTGTAGGAACGTGAAACCTTCTTTGGCGCAGGGCCTCAACCGCCGCAGACCGCTGTGCGACAACGCTACCTGCGTCACCTCGATGTCGAAGGAACCGACCAGGAAGCTGAGCCCCTGCGCCAACCCAGCCTTCACATTGATCGCAAACCTAACCGTCAGGCTCAGCCGCCGGCCGGCGTGTCTGCGTCTCCGTAGTTTGGCCGCCTCCGGCCAAGCATCGAGGCCAGACCGCCCGAGCCCCGTTGTTTGGCCGCGCGCTAGTCCGACGTGTCGAACGCTCGAGTTCCACGCGTGGCCGCCAAAGTCAAGTCCTCGCCGGGGCGGCCAACATACGGGGTCCATCCCTGAAGCGCCCACGCCACGTGGCCTACCCGTCTCCACACGTTGGCCGCCGAACGGACCAGGCTCTATCTCAGCGTTGCTGCTTTGCCAGCCGAGCTTCTTGTGCTGTTCTCGGCTCAACTTCTCGGCTCGACGCTATCTCCCGCGGCTGGCTTTGAGACGGGTCAGATTGATGCACTCAACGGGTTGGTCGCGCACGTAGAGGGACGCGAACGCCTCATGTGTGGCCTGAAGCAGCCGTTCGATATCGCGGTAGTGCTCGCTTCTGGGGCGACCGTCATCAGAGCAATGCTGGTGAAAACCCCAAGGATCATGTAGGTGGTGTGCCTTGCGGCCTGGCGGCTGCTGGGGCCGATAGTCGAAGTAGTACTGGTCTCTGTGCCAGCCTTCACGAACACGGCGAAATTGCTCGACGTACTCGAAGGTCGCGACGGTCGGCGCGCCCTGGCCAGGCGCGTCCACTAAGAAAGACACCCTGCGGACGCCCTTGCTCGACCCCAGGTCGTTGACTTCGACGTGGCCGTAGATCTCGAGCTGCTTTTCGATCTCCTCGCACTGTTGGGTGAACGCGCCGAAGGGGATGAGTAGGCTCACCCCTTCGCAGCGCGCTCAGCTCGAAGTAGATCGTTGTCGTACGGCTTTACCTCGTGGTCTGGTTTGATCATCCGGCTGATGTCCTCGGGCGCTCCGAGGTACCGCATCAAGGCATTCAAGGGCACCCTGGTGATCCGCGGCGAGAGCTTCAGGGCGAATAGTTTGTCGTCCTCGATCGCATTGAGAATATGCTGGTCGCTGCAGCCCACGATGCGCGCCACTTCCTTGGGCGAGTAGAAGGGCTTCTTGGTAAAGGCGTAGGTCTCGGCAGTCCTAGCTTGCGTCTCGATGGCCACGTTCGCCACCTCTCTTTCGCTTATCTGCTTTATGCCAAGGATACCAAACATATGCAAGTGCCCTCCAGACGCGGGGAGGCTCGGACTTCAACTAGTTGGCAAAATGACGCGTAAGTCGGATTGAACCGGACGGTCCTCATACCCCGGCCCGTGGTCAAGAGCGTGTTGGCTTGCGGCTGCGATTTCGGACAGAGAGGCCCACTCGCTGGCACGGCTCAAGACCCTGCGACGGCCACACTTCGAGGATCAGTTCCGGCGGCTTATGGGGACCAATTCACGGCGAAAGCCGGCGCCGCCGGACGCGGCCCCCACGACGGTGATGAGCATCGAAATCCCTATCCATTTCAGTGGCGGCCACATTACTCACGCGGACGCGAGTCGCCCATCGGCGGCATCGTGGGTGGCGAGACCGGCTCGAACAAGTGTCGTGGGACACATTCGCGGCCGGTGCGCGGACCGTGTGCGTCCAGACCGCATCATCTGGACATGTCGCAGGAAGGGCTTGTTCGCAATACCGATTTCGTGAAACTGTGGAGCGGCTTCACGATCGCGGTGATCGGCAGCCAGGTCACGGTCCTCGCCCTGCCGCTCACCGCGGTGCTGGTGCTCGGGGCCGGCGCGACGGAGACCGGCCTCCTCGTCGCATTCCGAATGGCGCCTTCGCTCGTCGTCGGCCTGTTCATCGGCGCGTGGGTCGATCGGCTGCCGCGCCGGCCGATCCTCGTCCTGTCAGACATCGGTAGCGCGCTCGTCATCGGATCCATTCCGCTCGCCGCCGTGTTCGGCGCCCTCAGCCTCGCGCAACTCTACGTCGTCGCGTTCCTCGCCGGTCTGTTCGCGGTCTCCACCGAGCTTGCGCGCGCGGCGCTCGTGCCGTCGCTCGTCGGGCGCCCACAACTCGTCGCCGCGAACAGCCGCCTGCAGGCGTCGAGCGCCGTCGCGCAGGTCGCCGGCCCGTCCCTGGGCGGCATCCTGGTGCAGGCGCTATCCGCTCCGACGGCCATGCTGTTCGATGCCGCGACCTTCCTCGTGTCCGCCGCGTTCCTGGTCCGCATCCGGGCTCACGAAACGATGCGCCCGCGGGACGCCGGACGGAGCATCTGGCACGAGATCACCGAGGGCGTCCGCTGGATGCGCGATCACGAGATCGTGTTCCGCTGCGTCATCGCGATCGCGCTCGCGAACATCGAGTGGTTCGCCGTTCAGGCGATCCTCGTCGTCTACGCGACGCGCGAGCTTGGGTTGTCGCCGGCGCTGCTCGGGCTCTCCCTCGCGGCCATCGGGCCGTCGAGCCTCGTCGGTGCGACCCTCGCGGGGCCGCTCACCCGGCGATGGGGACTCGGGCCGGTGATGATCGCCGCACTGCTCCTCGAGGCGTTCAGCCGGCTGCTGTTGCCGTTCGCCGCCGGTCCGCCGCTCGAGGCAGCCGCGGTCATCGTGGCGTCGCAGGCGTTGCTTGGCCTCACCGTGCCGCTATGGACGATCAGCTCGAACAGCCTGCAGCAGGCCGTCACGCCCGAGCGGCTGCTCGGGCGCGTGAACGCGGCGACGCGGTTCATCTCGTTCGGCGTCGCGCCGCCGAGCGCGTTCGCCGCAGGGCTGCTGGCCGATCACATCGGGATGAGGGTCACGCTCTTCATCTCGGGGCTCATCGCCGCAGCCGCGTTCTTGTATCTGCTCGCGTCGCCGGTGCGCCGCTTCCGTCAGCCGGCCGCGACCGTGGAGTGATCGACTAGAGCTTCGGCACTCCCTGCGGGGGGCGCCATTTCGACTTTTCCTTGCCCGGACGGCCGCCGTACGTGGGGTCAGGCACCAGCTCACGGCCTTCCTTGCTCTTCCGGGCCCGGCTCGTCACGCCGACCTCGGGATCCTGCCGGCCGATCTTCTGCGCGCCCTTCAGCGCACGCTTTGTCGGCGGCTTCTTCTTGTCGAGGTGCGTCTCGGCGCGGCTCTTTCCCGCGTGCTTCACGAGCTGATGGTGCTCGCGGGTCCGATGCTGCGCAAGTGACCGTTCTGTCAGGTGCGCCGGATGGCGAGGTGCAGGCCGCCGAGGGCAACCGCGAGGGCGGAGAGACACAGCCCGAGGGTCGATACCCCGCTCGATTGCATGACCACGCCGATGCCTGCCGGAAGCACCGCGCCGCCGATCATCCCCGCGGCGACCTGGTAGCCGATCGCGCGCGGCGCGGCGACGCGCCCGACCCGCCGTGGAGTGAGATAGAGCAGCAGCGGGACGAAGACCGATAGCGACGCGCCGATGGCCGGAAGCGCGACGAGGGCGGCTGCCGGCGGAGGGAGGACCCAGAACGCGACGGCGCTCACCAGCGCGCCGCCCACGCTGAGGTCGAAGAGCCGTGCGGTGCTGACTCGGTCGCCGAAGGCCGCGAGCGCGATGCGTCCCGCGGCGAGCGCCGACCAGTACAGGAACACCGCAAGGCCGGCGATCGTGTCGGTCAACGCGCCGTCGGCGGTGAAGCGCGTGAAGCTCCATTGCCCGGCGCCGAGCTCGATGCCGACGTACACGAAGAGCAGCGCCGACCCGGTCACGATCGTGCGGCGCGCGCTCGTCGTGGCGACGGGCGCATCCTCGCTCTCCGGCGCGGATCCAAGATCGGCGCGCGCGAGGTACGTCGCGACGGCCAACGCGACGAACGCAAGCGCCGCGACGGCGTAGCCGAGCCGCCAGGACCCGGTCGCGACGAGCACCGCCCCGATGAGCACCGGGCCCAGCGTCGCGCCCAGGGCCCACGACGCGTGGAGCGCGCCCATGAACCGCACGCCGCGCTTCAGCGCCGCCTCCATGTTCACTGCCGCATCAAGGAGGCCGAGCCCTGCGCCGAGGATTGCGGCCGCGGCGATCATCACCGGCCACGTCTCCGCGAGCGCGAACAGCGCGAGCCCGCCCGCGGCCAGTACGGTCGGCACCACGAGCAGCGCGATCGTGCCGAATCGCTCGCGGACCAGGCCACTCAGCCCGCTCGCGCCGAACTGCGTGATCGTCATCCCCGCGAGCAGTAACCCGAGACCGGCGAGCGGCGCATCGAGCGCGGCACGCATCGACGGCCACGCGATGCCGAGCATCCCTGTCGGCAGTCCGAGGACGACGAATCCGCTGAACGCAACAGCCGCCGTGCGCATACCCATCGCACCAAGGCTAGGCTCGTTCGGTGCGCGGCCGAGCAGGCGGTGAGCACGTCCACGCGTTGCGAATTGACGGGTCGGGTCGTTAGACGAGCGTGCACCCATCGATCCGTTCGGCCGCGATCGTGCTCGCCATGGTGCTGGCCGCTTGCTCGGGCGGGAGCGTCACGCGCGTCGACTCGGCGCCGACGACGACCGCTCCGACCGCGATCAGCGCATCAATCACGCCGACGCCCACGCCGACCGCCACGCCTACGCCTCCGCTCAACTGGGATGAGCTGCCGGTCCCGGCCGACGATCCGACCGCGCTCGCGCAGCAGCTCTCGACGGTCGAGGGATTCATCCGCGATCCGAACATCACCGGCGACCAGCTCGCGTGGGCGGGACACCTCCAGCAGCTCGCCTACAGCCGTCTGGCCGACTTCCCGGAGTGGCGCGAGACCGTGCTCGCGGCGTTGCCCGCTGCCGTGCGGCCGGCCGTGACCGGGAGCCTCGACGCCGGCAAGCAGCTGCGGTCCATGGTCGTCGCGCTGCCGAAGTCGCTGCCCGACTGGCACATCGTCCAGCCCGCGTCGATCGACGAACTGCTCGCGGACTACCGCGAGGCCGAGGCCAAATTCGGCGTGCCGTGGTACTACCTCGCGGCCATCCACCTCGTGGAGACGAGGATGGGACGGATCCGCGGTGACTCCACCGCGGGCGCGCAGGGTCCGATGCAGTTCATCCCGTCGACCTGGGCGGCGTACGGCGAAGGCGACATCAACAGCGACCACGATGCGATCCTTGCGGCAGGGCGCTACCTGAAGGCCGCCGGCGCGCCCGGCGACATGGCCCGGGCCGTCCTCGCGTACAACCACGACTCGCGATACGTCGCCGCGGTGACCGACTACGCCGAGGTCATGCACGCGGATCCTGCCGCCTACCGCGGTTACTACGGGTGGCAGGTGTACTTCGGCACGAAGGACGGTCCGGTGCTGCTGCCGGTCGGCTGGAAGAAGGGGTAAGCGCAGCCCGCTAGGCTCCCTCAGTGAGCGACGTCGTTCTGCGCACGCGCGGGCTCGTGAAGCGTTTCGGTACCCTCACCGCCGTCGATCAGCTCGACATCGAGGTCCATCGCGGTGAGGTCGTCGGGCTCCTCGGCCCGAACGGCGCGGGGAAGAGCACGACGATCGGCATGATCCTCGGTCTCGTCCGTCCGACCGCTGGCGCGGCCGAGGTGATGGGGCGCGACGTGTGGCGCGACCGCGAGAACGCACTCGCCAACTCGGGCGCGATCGTCGAGACGCCGGCGTTCTACCCGTACCTCTCCGGTCGCGACAACCTCACCGCGCTCGCACTCATTCGCGGCGGGGCCTCACGGGCACGCGTCGACCTGCTCCTCGAGCGCGTCGGGCTCAGCGCCCGGGCGAAGTCGAAGTACCGCACCTATTCACTGGGGATGAAGCAGCGCCTCGGCATCGCCTCCACCCTGCTCAGCGATCCGCCGCTCGTCATCCTCGACGAGCCCGCCAACGGCCTCGATCCCGCGGGGCAGCGGGAGATCCGCGAGCTCGTTCGCGAGCTCGCGAAAGAGGAGCACGGCGTGCTGCTCGCGAGCCACCTCCTGTACGAGGTCGAGCAGATCTGCGATCGCGTGCTCGTGATCAACAAGGGGAAGCTCATCGCGAGCGGCACGATCGCCGAGGTGACCGCCGGCGCGGGGACGATCGACATCGCGGTGGGCGATCCGGCGCGCGCCGGGGCGACCCTGCGCGCCTTGCCGGGCATCACCAACGTGCAGGAGACGGAGGCCGGCGTGAAGGTCACCGCCGAGCCAGCGCGGGGCGCCGACCTGAACCGCGCGCTCGCAGCGGCGGGCATCTACGCGAGCGCGATCGTGCCGCACAAGAGCTCGCTCGAGGACGTCTTCCTGGAGATCACCGACGAAGGAGGCCCCAGTACTTCCGGTGCTCCCGCTCCTTCGTAGCGAGGTCTTCCGCCTCCGCCGCCGGTGGATCACGTGGATCCTTCTGCTGTCGGTCGTGGTCCTGGCGTTCGTCCTCTACTTCATCATCTACGCGAGCGTCCAGGCGCAGATCCAGGCGCTGCAGAACGGCACGTTGTCAACGACGAACGGCGCGCCCCAGACCGAGGCCCAGCTGCGCGAGGAGCTCCAGACGCTGCGGCCCGCGCAGGTCATGAGCTTCGGGCTCGGCGTCGTGAGCGGCTTCGGGAGTGTCCTCCTCATCGTGTTCACGGCGAGTGTGTTCGGCAACGAGTTCAACTGGGGCACGCTCCGCGTCATCCTCGCGCTCGGCGCCGGACGCGAGCGGTTCCTCGCGGCGAAGTACGCCGTTCTCGTGCTCTACGCGACGGTCCTCACAATCGTCGGAGCGCTCGCGGCGCTCGCCGGGAGCGAGATCGTGTCCTCGATCGCTTCGCTCGACTCGACGGTGCCCAGCGACTTCATCACGCAGCTGGTGCTGACCATCGCGCGGACGGTCTTCACGTTCCTGCCGTACATCGCGCTCGCCGCGTTCATCGCGGTGTGGTCGAAGTCGGGTGGCGCGGGGATCGCCATCGGCCTGGTCGTGTACTTCGCCGAGGGCATCGTCATGTCGCTGCTCGTCGCGTTCAACAAGGACTACGTGACCGTCGCCAACTTCGGCCTGTCGCGGAACGTCAGCGCGATCGCCCGCCTGTCGGGGTCGTCGTCGGGCACCGGCCCGGCCGCGTCGACGCTCCCCGACCCCAGCCAGGCCGGCCAGGCCGCGCTCGTGCTCCTCGGCTACACGGTGCTCTTCGTCGCATTGGCGATGTGGCGGTTCCGGGCACGCGACGTCACCTCCAGCTAAGGAACCGGATGGCCCGCGCCAACGTTGGCCTGACATGAAGCTCTCCGCGCTCGCCCTCGGGCTGGTCCTCGCCGCAGCCTGCGGCGGCGCGGGTGCGCCAGAGCTGCCGTCGGCATCGCCGACGCCGATTCCCGGTGCGGTGCTCGTGACCCGAGCCAACGATCGCGGCACTGTCCACCCCCGGGTCGGTGACACGATCCAGATCGCGCTCGGCACCGAATACGAGTGGCGGGTCGACCCGCCGGACGGGGTCGTCCTCGTGCATGGCGGGCAGAACTACCTGCTCGTCCGCGGCACCCAGGCGATCTGGACCGCCGCGGCACCAGGCACTGCGACCGTCACCGCGACGGGCACGGTGATCTGTCCCAGCGGCCAGGCCTGCATCCTCATCGCGCTGCTGTTCACGACGACCATCGTCGTCGGGCCCTAGCTACTTCGCCGGAAGGCGAAGCAAGCTTCGCGTACGGTTCTTGGGCCCTCGCGCGGGGCGCGCCACTATCGTCGGCGGATGACGAAGCGGTGCCCGTGGGCCGACCTGAGTCCGGCGATGCGGGAGTATCACGACCGCGAGTGGGGCCGGCCGGTGAGCGGTGATGCGGCGTTGTTCGAGCGCATCACGCTCGAGGGCGCGCAAGCCGGGCTCTCCTGGTCCACGATCTTCAACAAGCGGCCGGCGTACCGAAAGGCATTCGCGGCGTTCGATCCGGAGCGTGTGGCGCGGTTCACCGCGCGGGACGAGCGGCGGCTCCTGGCCGATGCCGGCATCGTGCGCAACCCCGCGAAGATCCGTTCGGCCATCGCCAACGCCCACGCGTACATGGACCTTCGCGATGAGGTCGGGAGCGTGGCGCGATGGCTCCGGACGTTCCGCGACCCGGCCGCCTTCTCGACGGCCCTGCGGTCGCGGGGGTTCACCTTCGTCGGCCCGACGATCGCCGAGTCGATCATGCACGCCACCGGAGTGCTCAATGGGCACGCGCCCGGCTGCGCGCTGGCTCGTCGACCGCGGCCGGTGCCGGCTGCCGATGCGGCGCGCGCAAGGCGATCAGCACCGAGCTGATCACGATGGCCGCCCCGACGTAGGTCAGGCCCGCGGGCTGCTCGCCCTTCGCCACGGCACCGAGGATGACCGCGATGATCGGCACCGTCACGCCGACGAGGCTCGCGTTCGTCACCGACCAGTGCGTGACCAGCCAGGTGAAGAGGACGAACGCACCGAGCGATCCGGCGAGGGTGAGGTACAGGATCGGGATCCACGCGGCCGCGGTGACCGAGCGCGTGCGGCTCGCCCAGCAGCAGGCTCACGGCGAGGCAGACCGCCGCGCCGACCGCGGTGCCGATCGCGTTCAGCGGGATGACCTGCTGCTTTGGCGCCTGCTTCAACAGCACGTTCGCGAGCGCCGCCGCGCTCGCTGCGCCGAAGATGGTGAGCAGCCCGGCCAATGGCACGGCCACGCCGAGCTCGCCCGCGAAGATGACGGCGACCCCGCCGATCGCGACGACCGCCGCGACGAGCTTGCGCGTCACGAGCGCCTCGACGTGGAATCCGGCGGCAAGCAGCGCGGTCGTGAGCGGCACCGTCGCGAAGAGCACCGCGGAGATGCCGCTCGGGACGGACTGCTCGCCGCTGTACAGGAGCGTGAAGTTGATGCCGAGGTTGAAGAAGCCCCACAGCGCCGCGCCGCGCAGCGCTTTACCGCGGGGCAGCGGCATGCGGAACGCGCCGGCGATTGCGAACAGCAGCACCGATGCGAGGGTGAGCCGGATCGTCGCCGCCCAGACCGGCGGCGTGGCCTCGTTCCCGAACCGGATCGCCAGAAAGGTGCTGCCCCAGATGAGGGCGCAGGCGACGAACGTGACGGCGATCCGCATGCGCACGACGTAGAACGCCCGCGCGCTCGCGGATGTGAGGCCTGCCCGAATGTCGCCAAGGATGCGGAACCGGGGGCTGGACGACGGCTTCGGAGGCCATATATTTCGGGGACCTAACTATTGGGAAGGCGAACGAAATGGCCACCATTACCCCAGCAAAACCTCCGGTCCAGGCGGACTTTCGCGCGGCGAAACAGCTCCTTGGCCTCTTTCCCTGGATGGCCCAGCTGTGGTCGACCGCCGTGCGGGAGGCCGGCGCCGGCTCCATCGGCCGCTACAGGACGCTCAGGATGCTTCACGGCCGGGGCCCGATCCGCGCCGGCGAGCTCGCGACGCGCTGTGGGACGACGCCTTCGGCGATCAGCGAGGTCATCGAGGGCCTCGTGACCGACGGGCATGTCCGCCGGGTCGACGACCCGACCGACCGCCGCGCGGTCATGGTCGCGCTCACCGAAAAGGGCGAGACCGAGCTCGAACGCGTCGGCGAGTTCATGACCGCCGCGATGGTCCGGGTGTTCGACGGGCTCACGACCGAGCAGAAGAGCCGGCTGCGCAGCGCCATCGGCGATCTGAACGAGATCCTCATCAACCCATCCGCGCCATCCGCGCGGAAGGAGACCCGCCATGTCAGGTGAGATCCACGGCCGTCGGCTCGTCCTCGTGACCGTCGGCATCATGCTTGCGCTCTTCCTCGCGGCCCTCGACCAGACGATCGTCGGTACGGCGCTGCCGCGCATCGTCGCCGAGCTCAAAGGCCTCGATTACTACGCGTGGGTCCTCACGGCGTACCTCGTGACGTCGACCATCATGACCCCGATCTCGGGTAAGCTCGGCGACCTCTTCGGCCGCAAGCCGCTCCTCCTCGTGGGCATGATCGGATTCGTTCTCGCGTCGGCCTTGTGCGGCCAGGCGCAGGACATGGTCCAGCTCGTCGCGTTCCGCGGGATCCAAGGCCTCTTCGGCGGGGTGCTCTTCTCGACCGTCTTCGCCGCCATCGCGGACATCTTCTCGATCGAGCGCCGCGCCCGCATCCAAGGGCTGTTCGGCGGCATCTTCGGTATCGCGTCGGTCGTCGGGCCGACGATCGGGGGCTACCTCACCGACAACGTCGGCTGGCGCTGGGTCTTCTACGTGAATGTCCCGGTGGGCCTGGCCGCGATCCTGTTCGTGCTCCTCACGATGCCGCGTGTCCGCAGCGCGGCCACGTGGCGGGACATCGACTTCCTCGGCGTCGGCGCGCTGACGGCGGGCCTCGCGCCGCTGCTCGTGGCGTTCTCGATCACCCGCGACCATGACTGGGGGTCGCCCGAGGTCCTCGGCCTGATCGCCGTCGGCGTGGTCGTGCTGATCGCCTTCTTCTTCGTCGAGGGGCGCACCGATCACCCGATCGTGCCCTTCCAGCTGTTCAAGAACCGGACCTTCGCCGTCTCGGTGATCACCGGCTTCCTTGTCGCGGTCGGCATGTTCGGCGCGATCGTGTACGTGCCCCTCGTGTATCAGGGCGTCCTCGGCATCCCGGCGACGAACTCCGGCCTGCTCGTCACCCCGATGATGGTCGGGCTCGTGATCGGCAGCGTCCTGACCGGCCAGCTGATGCTTCGGGTGAAGCGCTACCGCTACCTCGGTACCCTCGCCACGGCGCTGCTCGTCACCGGGACGTATCTCATGTCCCAGATCACCACGGAGACCCAGCAGATCGAGATCGTGCGCAACCTCGTCATCATCGGGTTCGGCGTCGGCATCACGTTCCCGCTCTACTTGAACTCGGTCCAGTCCGCGGTCGAGCCGCGGTTCATCGGCGTCGTCACGAGCCAGATCCAATTCTTCCGCAACTTCGGCGCCACGATCGGCGTCGCGGTGCTCGGATCGTTCCTCTCCCAGCGCCTGCCGGCGAACATCGCCGCGAAGATCGACGCGCTCAACCTTCCGCCGCAGGCTCGGTCGTTCGCGCCCACGGGCTCCGGCAACACCCAGACGCTGTTCGACCCGGCCTCGCTGGCCGCCGCCCGCGCGGCTGTGCCCACCGCGTTCCAGCCGGTCTTCGATTCCGCCATCGTGGCCGTCCGCGCCGGGCTGGCGACCACGCTCCACGACGTCTTCCTCGCCGCTGCATTCGCGGCCGCGCTTGCGCTGGTCGCCTCGCTGTTCCTCAACGATGTCCCGATCCGCAGGACCCAGCGCGGCCAGGCCCCGGCGGAGGCCGCCCCGGCTTTCGGCTCCTAGCCCTCGACCCGACCCGGTCCGCGTCCGACCCGGCGCTTGATGGCTGCTTCCATCTCGCGCCGGGTCTCGCGTTCCTTGATCGTCTGCCGCTTGTCGTAGCGGCGCTTGCCCTTCGCGAGACCGATCTCGACCTTCGCGACGCCGTTCTTGATGTACAGCCGGAGCGGCACGAGCGTGTAGCCCTGCTGCGATACCGCGCCGGTGAGTCCGGTGATCTCCTCGCGGTGCAGCAGCAGCTTCCGTGGCCGCGTCGGGTCGTGCTCCTCGAAGCCGATCGCGTTCTGCCAGGGAGCGATGTGCACGTTCCGCAGCCACACCTGGCCACGGTCGATCTTCGCGTAGCCGTCGGAGAGGTTCGTCCGCCCGGCGCGCACGGACTTGATCTCCGTTCCGGTGAGCGCGAGGCCGGCCTCGAGCTTCCGGTCGATCGCGTAGTTGAAGCGCGCCTTGCGGTTGTTGGCCAGGACGATCTCGGCCGGCGCCTCCACGGCTGCGGCCGGCTGCTGCTTCGGAGCGTGCTGGCGATCCGAGCGCGAGCGGCCGCTCGGCCGACCTCCGGGTCTTTGCGTTGCCATGATCGAATGAGCGTACTGATCATTTTGAATGGGGCTCGGCC
>DHJC01000039.1:13788-22561 GCA_002404155.1 Chloroflexi bacterium UBA4730
TCACCTCAGTTGGATGCATTCCGGAAGCCTGAAGTGAGCAGCACGGGTCTTCGGATTCCCAGAGCTATCGCCCACCCCACATCACCTCCTTTCTTTCGCCGCGAATCCTACCAAAGAAAACGGCGGCGTTGCCGGGCAGGCCGAAAGAACGAGCGACGACGGCGTTGTCGGGGCAACCGAAGGACGAGCGACGAGGGCTTTGCCCGAGGAGCGAGAACCATCAGCCCTGAGCCCGTGTCGAGGCCCCAGCTGACCGCGGGTCAGCCCAGGCCGAGGTGCTTGGCTAAGGGAGGTACGGGAGGGGATCGACGGCGCGGCCGTTGACGATGGTCATGAAGTGCAGGTGCGGCCCGGTGGTCCAGCCGGTCATGCCCTCGTAGGCGATCACCTGGCCCGCGCTCACGAGTTGGCCGACCTGCACGATCGGCGGGTGGGCGCGGTCATCGAGGTGGCCGTACAGCGTCGAGAAGTTGTTGCCGTGGGCGATGATCACCACAGTCGCCGTGTCGCCGTACGCGAGGTACGGCTTGCCGACCGTCGTCACCCGGCCAGAGGCCGCGGCGACGATCGGGCTGTACATCGGCGCCGCGATGTCGAGGCCATTGTGGAATCCACCCCAGCGTGCGCCGAACGGCGATGTGATCACGCCACGGAGCGGCCAGATCGGAAGCTTCCCGCCGACGTACGCACCGAGACCCGACTTCGCCGCCGCGAGGGCCGCGAGCTGCTCGTACTGGGCCTCGGCGTTTTCGAGCTGCTTGTTGAGGTCCGCGGTCTGTTGGTTCTGCTGCGCAGCCGCGCCGAGCTGTGTGTTGCGCGCGGCCGCGGCCTGGTCGCGCGCGCTGGCCTGGGTCTCGATCGCGTTCTGGGCGTCTTTGATGAGCTGGTCGTAGCGGGCCTTCTGCGTCGCAAGCGCCGCGCGCTGCTGGGTGATCTGGTCCTGGAGGCCGACCAGCTCGGCGGCCTTGTCCTGGGTGAGCCCGACGTTCGCCGCGGTCTCATCGCGCATCGTCCGGATCTCGTTGGCAAGCTGCACGTCCTGGCGATTGATGATGACCATCGCCTGGATGCGGCTCGCAAACTCGGAGAGCGAGCTCGATGACAACAGCATCTCGAGTGGGCTGACCTGCGCTTGCCGGTACGTCGTGCGAAGGTGCTTCGCGTAGAGGTCCTCGCGCTGCGACAGCTCCTTGTTCTCCGCGTCGACCTGTGCCTTCAGCGACGACAGGAGCGCGTTCGTCTCGTCGAGCTGGAAGCTGGCGATCTGGAGCTGCTCCTCGGCGATCTGGATCTCGTAGCCGAGCTGCTCGGCCTGCGACTGCGCGGCGTCGGCCTTCGCCTGGAGGTCGCCGATGACGGCGTTGCTGCTGTTCACGGCCGTTTGGAACTGGTCGGCGGCCACCTTGTAGCGCTCGGTGTTCGCCCGCGACACGGCGACGGCCCGCTCGAGCTCCTGTTTGCGCTTCAGGGCATCTGTGAGCGGGTCGTCGGCGGACGCCGGGATGACCTGCCCGAGGAACAAGGCAAGGCCCGCCAGCACGACCAGCGTCGTGCGCAGGGCCGCGTTCCTCTTGCTCCCACCTCCCCGGCTCGTCCGGGGAGTTCCCATACCTGCCGGATGGTCGCAGTTCGGCTGGTCGATGGTCAAGCGCGTGCCCCCTTGGCGAGCTGGGACCGGACCGAGAATGAGGCCCCACCACCACCGACGATGAGCGCGAAGCCGAGAACCCCAAGGGCCAGCTGGAGCACGAAATTCGCGCCCAAAGACACGGGAAGGATGTCCAGGAACCCGACCATCGCGCTCGTGACCGGCTGCGAGGCGAGCGCGAGGATAGCGAGTGCGACGATCGCCCCGAATGTGCCGACGAGCATCCCCTCGAGGATGAAGGGCCAGCTCACGAACCAGTCGGTCGCGCCGACCAGCTGCATGATCTCGATCTCGTCGCGGCGCGCGTGCACCGCGATCCGGATCGTGTTCACGATGACGAAGAGCGCGACGAACAGCATCATCGCGAGCACCGCGATGCCGCCGACGGACAGCACGCGCGTGATCGTGAGGAGCTTCTCCACGACGGTCGGGTTGTCGATGACGTCGGTGACGACACCGCGCCCGAGCTCATCCTTCAGCGATGCCGCCAGCCGGGCGGTGTCCTGCGCGTTGGCGAGCTTGATCTCGAGCGACGCCGGCAGCGGGTTCGTGCCGAGATCGGCCACCGTGAAGTCCTCTTTGCGCTGCGCGAGGTCGCGGAGCCGGTCCAGGGCCTGTTGCTTCGTGACGTAGTCGACGCGGGCGACAGCCGGGTCCTTCTCGATGCGTGCCTTGAGCGCGAGGATGTCCGACGGCTTCGCGGCGTCGTCCAGGTAGAGCACGAGCTCCACCTTCGACTCGAGCGCGCCCACGGCGGCCTGCAGGCCGCGGTCGGTGACGATGAAGAACGCGAACAGCAGGAGCATGAGCGACACGGTGAGGGTCGCGGCGACGCTCATGACCGGGTTGCGCCAGAAGCCCTGCCACGCCGCGGTGAGCACGTACCCGAGGCGCCTCATGCCGCGTACAGCCCTTCCCGCTCGTCGCGGACCACGGCGCCGTGGTCGAGGTGGATGACCCGCCGCCGAAGCGCGTTCACGATCTCGGCGTTGTGCGTCGCCATCACGAGCGTCGTGCCGAGCTCCTGTACGCGGGTGAGGAGCTTGATGATCTCCCAGCTCGTGACGGGATCGAGATTGCCCGTCGGCTCGTCCGCGATGAGCACACGCGGTCGGTTGACGAGCGCGCGGGCGATCGCCACGCGCTGCTGCTCGCCGCCCGACAGCTCACGCGGGAAGTGAGTGCTCCGGTGGGTCAAGCCGACGAGGGCGAGCACACGCTCGGTCTCCTCGCGCACGATCTGGCCACCGTGTCCGGTGACGAGAAGTGCGAACGCGATGTTCTCGGTCACGGTCTTGGTCGGGAGGAGCTTGAAGTCCTGGAACACGACGCCGACGAGGCGGCGTAGCTGTGGGATCTGCGAGTGGCGGAGCTGAGCGACGTCCTTGTCGTCGACGACGACGCGACCGGTCGTCGGAAGGTCTTCGCGGATGAGGAGCCGGATCAAGGTCGACTTGCCCGCGCCGGACGCGCCGACAAGGAACGCGAAGTCCCCTTGGTCGATGGCGAGATCCACGTCCTGCAGCGCCGCGGTCCCGTTCGGATAGCGCTTGCTGACGTCTTCGAGACGGATCAAATCCGGTCGGTTCCCTCTTCCTCAGCGTCCGGAGGCACACCTGTGCGCTCCTGGCACGGACCGTAACGGGCCAAGCAGGGGCGACGCAACGGGTTTTGGTAGCGATTTCGTACTGTTCGCGCCCCGTTGTCACCGGAACGTTCGCGAGGCGGACAGCGCCGGAGCCGGTGAGGCCTACGTAACGGCTAGCTGTTCTGGAGACCCAGCCCGGGCTGCGACGGACGGGTCGTCGCGAAAGTCGCGATCGAAGCGATCTTCGCTTCGCCGGTCGCCATCACCTTCACGCCCTGGGTCGCGCGTCCGAGCACCCGGATCTGGTCCATCGGCACCCGGATCACGACCCCGTTCGTCGAGATGAGGAGGACCTCTTCGCTCTTCTCGTCGATCACCTGGATCGCCGCGACGTTCCCGGTCTTCACGGTGATCGCCGCGAGGGCCACCCCTTGACCGCCGCGGTTGTGCGTGGGGAAGTCCTCGACCTTGGTCCGCTTGCCGTAGCCGTTCTCGGTGACCGACAGCACCTCGGTGCGGGCCGTCACGACGCCCATGCCGATGACCATGTCGCCCTTCGCCAGGCGGATGCCGGTCACGCCCTGGGTCTGGCGGCCCATCGGCCGCGCGTCGGTCGCCTTGAACGTGATTGCCTTGCCCTTCCGGGTCGCGAGCACGATGCGGTCCTTGTCCCCGGCGGCGGCCACCCACGCGAGTCGATCGTCCTTCCGCAACGCGATGGCGATGAGGCCGGCGCGACGCACGTTGCCGTAGTCGGCGAGCGGGGTCTTCTTGACGAAGCCCTTGCGGGTCGCCATCACGAGATACGGGGCGGAGCCGCCCTCGCGGATCGCGATGAGCGCCGAGACCCGCTCGCCCGACCGCATCGCCTCGAGGATGTTCTGGATGGGCGTGCCCTTCGCGGTGCGGCTCGCGTCCGGAAGCTCGAATGCCTTGAGCGCGAACACCCGGCCGCGGTCGGTGAAGACGTAGAGCCGATCGTGGTTGCGCGCGACGACCAGGTGCTCCACGTCGTCCTCGTCGCGGGTCGACATGCCGATCACCCCGCGGCCTCCGCGGTGCTGGGCCTTGTACGTGGAGAGCGGCATGCGCTTCACGTAGTTGCGGGTCGACACCGTGATCACGACGTCCTCGTTGGCCACGAGGTCCTGATCGGTGAGCTCGCGGTTGAGGTCGTCGAGGATCTTCGTCCGGCGGTCGTCCCCGTACTTCGTCGCGAGCTCGTCCATGTCCTGCTTGATGAGGAACACGATCTTGCGCGGGTTACCGAGGATCGATTCGAGCTCAGCGATGAGCTTGATCGTTTCGCGGTACTCGTCCTCGACCTTCTGCCGCTCGAGCCCGGTGAGGCGACGCAGCTGCATCTCGAGGATCGCCTTCGCCTGGACTTCGGAGAGCTCGAACTTCTCGCGAAGGTTCGCGAGCGCGGTCTCCGGCGTCTTGCTCGCGCGGATCGTCTTGACGATCTCGTCGATGTTATCGAGGGCGATCTTGAAGCCCTCGAGGATGTGCGCCCGTTCCTTCGCCTTGCCGAGGTCGAACTCGGTCCGGCGTTTGATGACCTGCTTCCGGTAATCGATGTAGTGCTGGAGGACGTCCTTCAGCGACAGGGTCTTGGGCGACGAATCGACGAGCGCGAGCATGTTCAGGTTGAATGCCGACTGCATCGTGGTGTGCTTGTAGAGGTTGTTCAGCACGCGCTCGGCGCTGTCGTCGCGCTTCACCTCGATCGCGACGCGCATGCCCTCGCGGTCGCTCTCGTCGCGGATGTCCGAGATGCCGGCGAGGCGCTTGGATTGCACCAGATCGGCGATCTTCTCGATCAGCGAGGCCTTGTTCACCGCGTACGGCAACTCGGTCACGATGATCGACTGGCGGCCGCCCTTGCCATCCTCCACGTGGGCCGGCGCGCGCATGAGGATCCGGCCCCGGCCGTTGGCGTACGCGCGGCGGATGGCGTCGACCCGCTCGGCGGCGCCGGTCTCGATGTTCTTCTGCTCCTCGAAGCGGTAGATGACCCCGCCTCCCGGGAAGTCGGGCCCGAGGACCGTCTCGCAGAGGTCGTCGTTCGTGAGCTCCGGATCGTCGACGAGCCGCTTCACAGCCGCCGTCACCTCGCGCAGGTTGTGCGGCGGGATGTTGCTTGCCATGCCGACCGCGATCCCCGTCGAGCCGTTCACCAGCAGGTTGGGGACGCGTGCCGGCAGCACCGTTGGCTGCAGGTGGCGGTTGTCGTAGTTCGGGTACCAGTCGACCGTTTCCTTCTCGATGTCGGCCAACAGCTCCGCGGCGATGGCCGCCGGACGCGCTTCGGTGTTGTGGCTCACGAAGCCGTTCGTCACGAAGCTGTGGTCGTCCGAGTCGACGCGCAGCGAGTACACCGGCCGAGGACCCGCGTCTTCGACCGCCGCCACCGTGGCGTAGTAGTAGGTGCCGTCGACCAGGGGCTCGACGACGCGGCGGACCTCGTCGTTCGTGAGGTGCGCGAGGATCTCATCCCGATCGCGCTCCCAGCGCTCGACGCGGTCGATGTTGTGCTTGCCCAACCACTCGCGGTCGGTCCACCGCGCCATGCGCTCGCTGCGGACGTACTCGGCGATGAACGGGACGGCGTCGGCGCTCATCGCAGTGCTCGCGAGCGGGATCTGAGCGAGCTCGGATTCGAGCTTCCGCTGCTTCGTCCCATGGAAGCCGATCGCGGACGCGAACTTCCGCGCGTCCCGACGATTCGTGATGACGATCTTGATCTCGCCGTCCTCGTAGTGGCATTGCTTGGAGACGACGCCGAATTCGAGGAGGAGCTGCTGGACCTCTGTCGCGAGTCGCTGACTGCGCGTCGAGTAGCTGATCTGGATCGCGAAGCCGCCTGCGGGCTTCAGCAGCGACGACGAGCCGTCGCCCTCGAAGAGTGCACGGAGGAAGGCAGCCTTGAGGGCTGGCGACGCGGCCCAGACGAAGGTCGGCACACGCTTTTCGGCGCTCCTGAGTCCGACCATCTCGGCGAGCGGGCTTGCCTTCAGCGCGGTCCTGTGCTGCACGTCGAGCTCGTGAAGCAGGTTGCCCGACTTGATCGTCCGAGCGTAAACGTACCGTCGGCCGCCCACGACCTCGTCATACGCCGACGCCACCGCCTCGAAGTACTCGTTGTCTAGGTTGTTGAACCAGGCGCGGCGGTCCGAGGCCCAGCCTTCCGAGACCATTCCGCCGGCGAGTGTCGCCAGGGCGAGCTCGCGCGGCGTCAGGTCTTCCGCATGCGCAGCCGCTGGGCGGCGGAGGAGCGCGACGCGGTCGCCGGGCGTCACCTCATCGAGGAGCTTCCACACGAGCATCGGGACGCCGGCGACAGGCTGGAGCGTCAGTACCGGGTGGTTCTTCGTACCGGTGAGCCCGTACCCCTCCCGGGTGCGCAGGCGCAGCGTCGGATGCGTGCCCGAGTGGAAGAGCTTGCTTGCGTGCACTGGCTCGCCTCGCCGATCGAGGACCTCGAGGTCGAGGTCATGGTCGGACTCCGCCGCGGCATCCGCGACGATCTCGCCGATCGGCACCGTGCCGTCGGCGGTCCGAACGAGCGCATCACCGGCGAGGCAATACCTCATGTGTGCCGGCGGGTCGTCGTCGATCGAGTTGTGCACGAACACGCCGGCGGCGAGCGCGAAGTTCTGGGTCAGGTCGACGGTGAGGTCGTACACGTCCGCGCGGCCCGCCGGCGCGACCGCGGTCACCGTCTGCGACAGGCTGGCCGGGATCGGGAACGCGCCGGTGCGGTGGAGGCGCTCGGGGATCGCCGTACGCGCGAAGGGCATGAGCTGGTCCTTGGCCTTCAGCTTGCCGGCCTCTCGGTACGTGCCGTCGCGGAGCATGAACCGGTGATCCGGCGTGCAGACGATCTCCGCACCCGTTGCGAGCGTCACCTTGACCACCGGGTCGTTGCGCTTGACCAGGCGCGGCGCGCGGAGCGGCTTGATCCGCACGTTGCGGTGCGCGTCGACCGTGAAGACCTCGGCGCGCACGCCGCGGTGCACCATCTCGACGAGCTCCACGAACGTGCGTTGCTCGCCGTTGACGAGCTCGACCTTCGTGTCGCCCGAGAAGCACCCGAAGTTGCCCTGTCCCTGGATCGGCGGGTAGCGCATCGTGAAGTCCTGGGCGAAGCGCGCGAGCGCGTCGTAGATCGGCACGTCACCGTGCGGGTGGTACTTCCCCATCACGTCGCCGACGATCGCTGCGGACTTGCGGAACGGTCGGTCGCTGCGTAGCCCCATCTCGTGCATCGTCCAGAGGATCCGGCGCTGCACCGGCTTCAGTCCGTCACGCACGTCCGGCAGGGCTCGCGCGACGATGACCGTCATCGCGTAGTCGAGGTAGGCCTTCCGCATCTCGGTCTCGAGCTCGACGGCGACGATGCGCTCGTTGTTCGGTCCTTCGATCACGTTCGGGCGTGCTCCTGTCCCGCGGTCTCCGCGGCGACGGCCTCGCGCACCCGCGCGAACGCCTCGTCGGTGCGGGAGTAGTGCTGCTCGAGCTCAGCGCGCTGTCCCTCGGGCATGCGGAGGAAGAGCGCGGTGGCTTCCGCCAGCACGTCGCCATCCGCCGCGCGCGCGAGCGTGCCCTTCGTCTCGATGCCCCGGCCACGGTCGCGGAGCACCTCGCCGGTCACGACGAGCTCTTCGCCCAGCGGGACCGGACGCTTGAAGGTCACGTTGATCTTCGCCGTCACGCCCCAGATACCCTGGTGGAAGATCGCCCAGCCCATCGTCTCGTCGAGGAGCGCGGTCACGACGCCGCCATGCAGCGTGCCGTCGTAGCCCTGGTGACGCTGCAGCCCGGTGTAGCGCGCGGTCGCGCTGTTGGTCGAGACGTCGAAGTCGAGCCGCAGGCCCGAGGGATTGAGCCGACCGCAGGCGAAACACCAGTGCTCGAAGTCGACACCGAGATCGAGGAGTCGTGCCACTAGCGGAGCCCGGCCGTGTCGATCAAAGGTCGAGCTCCGCGAACTTCGCGTTCGCCATGATCCATTTCTTGCGGCCCTCGACCTCGTTGCCCATGAGCTCGTCGAACACGAAGTCGGCCTGCTCGGCGTCCTCGAGCGTGACCTTGCGAAGGGTGCGGGTGGCGGGGTTGAGCGTCGTGTCCCAGAGCTGCTCGGCGTTCATCTCCCCGAGCCCCTTGTACCGCGCGATCGCCGGCTCGCGGCCGCCCTTGCCGTCGTCGGTGCCCTCGTCGGTCGACATCGACTCGGCCTCGACGGCGTCGGCAGCCTCGCCCTTGGCCTTCTTCGCGGCGGCCTTCGACTTCCGCTCGGCCGACTTGGTCTTCGCCTCGGCCTTGAGCTCTTTGATCGAGGCGTCGCGCTCCTTGTCCGAGTAGACCCACCGGATCTCCTTGCCGAGCTGCAGCCGGTAGAGCGGCGGCTGGCCGATGAAGATCCGGCCCTGCTCGATGAGCGGCTTGAAGTGGCGATACAGCAGGGTGAGGAGGAGGGTCCGGATGTGCGAGCCGTCGACGTCGGCGTCGGCGAGCAGGATCGTCTTGCCGTA
>DHJC01000068.1 GCA_002404155.1 Chloroflexi bacterium UBA4730
GCTCGCGCTGGCCGCGGCCGATCGCCGTGATCGTGTCGATGACCTTGATGCCGGTCTGGACCGGCGTGTCCACGTTCTGGCGCGTGATGACGCCGGGCGCCACGACGTCGACCGGGCGGAACTCTTTCGAGACGATCTCACCCTTGCCGTCGAGCGCGCGCCCGAGGGGATCGACGACGCGGCCGACGAGCTGCGGCCCGACACCGGTCTGCACGATCCGGCCGGTGGTGCGGACCTCGCCGCCCTCCTCGACGCCGGTGTAGTCGCCAAGGATGATCGCGCTCACGGTGTCCTCTTCGAGGTTGAAGGCGAGCCCGAAGACGTCCTTGCCGAAGTCGAGGAGCTCGGAGGCCATGCAGCCGGCGAGACCGTGGATCCGCGCGATGCCGTCACCGATCTCGACGACCGTGCCGACGTCCGCGGATTCGGCCTGCCCTTCGAACTCCTTGATCTGGGCCTTGATGATGTCGGTGATCTCTGAAGCGGTCGTTGCCACGTTCGTTCGCCTCCTAATTACCCGCGAGCTGAGTTCGAAGCGCGTCAAGCTGCGCGCGCACGGACGAGTCGATCAGGTGATCACCGAGCTGGACCCGCGCGCCGGCGATCAATTCCTCGTCCACGGTGAAGCTCGCTTTGATCTGCTTGCCCGACGACGACTCCAGCCGCTTCACGAAGGACTGCCGCTGGTCGTCGTCAAGCGTGATCGCCGTCGTGATCTTCGCCTGCACGATGCCGGCGCGGCGATCGACCAGATCGGCATACGCGCGCGCGATGCCCGCGAGCAGCCCGATGCGGTCACGTTGCTCGAGCAGCAGCAGGACGGAGCGGATCACCTTTGGCTGGCCCTTCGTGACGGCTTCGATCGCGGCGAGGCGCTGCTTCACCGGCACGCTCGGGTCGCGGAGCGCGCGGATCGAGCCCGGCGAGATGCCCGCGGCGAGGCTGTCGAGGGACGCTCGGTACGCGTCGACGGCATCATCGGCCGTCGCGAGGTCGAGGAGTGCCTCGGCGTAGCGCCGTGCGGCGGAACCGGAAAGAGCCACTAGTTCTGCTTCCCGAGCTCGCGGCCGGCCTCGTCGAGCGACCGCTCGATGAGGACCTTGTGCGTCTTCGCGTCGACCTCTTTGCCGAGGATCCGGCCGGCCGCGAGGACCGCCATGGACGCGACCTCGCCCCGCAGCTGCGAGAGCGCCTGCTGATGAAGCTGCTCCGCATCCGCCTTCGCGCGTTCGCGGATCCGGTCACCCTCGGCCTTCGCTTGGACGCGGATGTCCGCGGCCGCTGCCTCCGCGGCCTTCGTCGTGCGCTCCGCGATCGCAGCCGCCTCACGGCGCGCCTCGTTCAGGAGTCGCTCGACCTCGGCCTGCATCTCCGCTCGCTCGCGCTTCGCCGCGTCGGCGGCCGCGAGACCGTCGCGGATGCGGTCGGCGCGTGATTGGAGGGTCTTCTGGATCGGACCCCAGAGGAAGCGCTGCAGGAGGAAGAAGAGGACGAGGAACTGGACGATCGCGACCAGCACCCAGTACGGCTGGACCGTCAATCCGCCTTCGGCGAGGATGCCCGGCTGCATCTAGACGATCTTCGTCCAGAGCAGGATGCCGAGCACGAACGAGAGGATCCCGAGGCCTTCGGCGAGCGCCGCGCCGAGGATCATGTTCGTCCGGATCGCGCCCGCCGCGTCGGGGTTGCGCCCGATCGCCTCGGACGACTTCGCGGTGAGGATGCCGATGCCGAGACCTGGACCGATGACGCCGAGGCCGACGGCGAGTCCGGCGGCAAGACCCTGAAAGTCCACGTGTATCTCCTTCTGCTATTTAGGCAGCGACGGGTTCTGGGCGCTGTTCCTCGTTGGCGACACGATCGGTGTCGCTATGACTCCCCTCCTCGTGAGATTCGTCGTGCGACTCGATCGCGAGTACGAAGTACATGAGAACGAGCAGCGCGAACACGAGCCCCTGCACGAGCCCGATGAACACCTCGAGACCGACGAACGGGAGCGCGAGCCCCGGCACGAGCAGGAGCGCGCTCATGACGAGCAGCATGATCTCGCCGCCGAACACGTTGCCCCAGAGACGGAGGGTCAGCGTGAGCATGCGGAAGAGCTCACTGAAGAGCTCGATGAGCCCGACCATCACGAAGATCGCGCCGATGAACGGGCCGTCCTTGAAGCCGCTGAAGTTGAACCAGCGCTTCACGTACGAGAAGCCGAGGTGACGGAAGCCCTCCGTCTGGTACGCGAGCCACGAGACGAAGGCCATCGCGAAGGTGATGTGGTAGTCGGCCGTCGGCGAGTGCAGCCACGTGATCTGACCGACGAGCGGGACGACCGACAGCCAGTTCGAGGTGACGATGAACAGGAAGAGCGTGCCGAAGAGCGGCAGGTACTTGATCGCCTGCGGCCCGCCGATGCTCACGACGAAGTCCCCAAGCCCCTGAACGAGCATCTCGGCCACGTTCTGCAGCCCCGACGGCTGCTCGCGGAGATTCCGCGTGGCAAAGAACGCGAACGTCGAGAGCAGGATCATCACGAGGAGCATCGTGAAGTGCGCGTTCGTGTACGAGATCGGGCCGATCGTGAAGATCGGCTCACCGGTGAGCGAGAAGTTGCTCGGGATGTCCGGGAACTTGAAGCCCTTCGGGAACAGGAAGTCCACTACCGCTCTTCCACGCGCTTGCGCTCTTCTTCGTCTTGCTCGGCCTGCCACGCCTGTCCGGCCTCGCGCGCGCGCGTGCTCGAGGGCGTCACCGGATTCTCGTCCGCGTACCGCTTGATCAGCAGAGCCACGCCTCCCCCCGCAGCCGCCATCCCCACGAAGATGAGACCCAGCAGGCCCCACGGAGAGGTGCCCAGCGCGGCATCGAGCTTCACACCGAGCCAGGCACCTAACGCGATGGGGACCGCGATTGTGAGTCCGACCTGGCCCAGGATCGCCGCGTTCAACGCGCTCCACCCGGGGTGCGGAGTGCGGCCAAGGCGGGGTCAGTCTATGGGGAAAACGCGGTGCGCGCGAGTCGCCAGCTGGCCCTAAAGCCAGCCCCTCCTGCGGAAGTACACGACCAACGCCAGCGCGCTGACGACCATGAAAGCGATCGACCCCCAGAAGAGCGCCGCGGACTCGTAGGGAATGATCGTGACGAAGTTCTGGCCGAAGAAACCCGTGACGACCGTCATGACGAAGAGGATGGTCGCGATCGACGTGAGGACCTTCATCACCTCGTTGAGCCGGTTCGAGACGGCAGCGAGATTCGCGTCCACCACGTTGCTCACCAGGTCGCGGAGCGTGTCGATCTCGTCGGTCACGCGTACGACGTGGTCGTACACGTCCTGGAAATAGCGCCGCTCCTCAGGTCCGTAGCATTGAACGTCACCGCGACTCAGCACCTGGAGCACCTCGCGCTCGGGCGCGATGAGCTTGCGCACGCGGAGCAGGTCGCGCTTCAGGAGGAAGAGCTCCGCGAGGGACGTGCGCAGCGCCCTGCCGTCCGTGTCCTGGAGGATGAGCCCCTCGAGCAGATCCGCGCGCTCGCCGTAGTCGTCGATGATCGGGAAGTAGCCATCGACGGTGGTGTCGAGGAGCGCGTGCAGGAGCATCCCGGCGGACGCGAGCCGGCCTTCACACCACCGCTTCTCCACGTCGTCGCGGGCTGGCCAGTCCCCGACTCGGACCGTGACCACCACGTCCTTGAACGCGAAGATCGAGAAGAGCTCGGTCCGCAGGGCAGCGGGGCTCTGCGACTCGAGCGCGCTGAACGTGATGAAGTAGTAGCCGTCGTACGCGTCGGCCTTCGGGCGCTCGTGCCGGGAGCGCGCGTCCTCGACGGCGAGCGGGTGCAGGCCAAGCTCATCGGCGATGAGCGCCATCTCAGCGTCGTCGGGGTGCTCGAGGTCCAGCCACGCCGGCATCCCGCGCAGCTCGGAGAGCTCGGACGGGGGTCGCTCGCGCACGCCGTCGGGCTCCTTGACGAGGAGCCGCGCGGTCACGGGTCGCGCACCGTCCAGAACGACAGCCACGGCGGCACGATCGCGTTGAAGTGATCCCAGCTGCCCGGCCGCGCCTGCGGATCGGGATCCGTGTTGACCCCCTCGTCGAGATGGGTGATCCGGAATCCGTTCTCCACCAGACCGTTGATCACTGCCTCGAGCGTTTGCCGGTACTCGCGTGCCGGCTCGATCGAGCGTCCGCCGGCGACCCAGGCCGCGTCCGTCGTCTCCACCAGCGCACCTTGGACGTAGGGCAGCTTCACGACGTACCCCTCGCCGTCGAAATCCCGTTCGCCGATCCCCACGAAATACGGATTCGCGACGTCCACGTAGTACGTGCCGGCGGGCCGGATGACGCGCGCCACCTGGCAGAACACCGCGCGGCAGTCCGGGACGAAGTTCAGCGAGTACGGCTGCCAGACGACGTCGAATGCCGCGGCATCGAGCGCGGAGAGAACGCGCATGTCACCTTCGACGGTCCGGATCTCGACGCCGTGATGCGACGCCACATCGCGGTCTCGGGCGAGTTGGGCGTCGGAGAGGTCGAAGACGGTCACGCGGGCGCCAAGGAGCGCGAAGGCGACCGATTGCTGGCCGCCGCCACCGGCGAGGACCAGCACGTGCTTCCCGTCGACGGGGTCCAGCCGCCCGTTCGGGTCGAGCCTCCGCCGGGCGCTCTCCGCGTCGAGATCGAGCGCCAGCCGGGTGTAGACAGCGTTCGCGTCGACGAGCCGGCGCCAGCGGCCCTGGTTGTATTTCGCGACGTCGTCCACGCCGGGATGGTAGTTACGTGGAGAACCGGCGCACGAGCTGGAGCAGGTCCTCGGCGCGGAACGGCTTCGCGAGGTACGCCTCGGCGTTACAGCGATCGGCCTCGCGCTTCGGGTCGGGCGCCGCGGTCAGGATGACAAGCGGCACGTGCCGCAAGCGGTTGCGCAGCTCGCGCGCGAAGGTCGGTCCGTCGATGCCGGGCATCTGTACGTCGAGGACGATCATCGCCGGCGGATCCACGTCGAGCGCGACCAATGCCTCGGCGCCGTTGTGGGCCTCACGGACCGCGTACCCGCCCTCAGCGAGCACCGCGCGCTCGGCGGCCAGGATGTCGCGGTCGTCGTCCACGATGAGGATCGGGCGGCCGCGGCGTTCGATGGTGACCATGCGACCAGCCATGCAAGCGGCGTTCCGCATCGATACTGGGCACCGTGCCACGGCCCAACGGCCTTCGAGCTGCCGACGAGGTCATCCCCAAGCTCGGGATCCCCGCCGGCCAGCCGGCGCTCCGGATCGGGGACATCGCGATGTACGACCGGCCGATCGAGCACCTCGCGGGCCAGCTCGATCGCGCCGAGCTCGAGCTCCCGCTGCCCTATCGCGCGGCGCGGCTGGGTTTCTGCCTCTGCTTCGCGCTCGAGCCGGTCGGCGCGAACACCCTTGCCGCCGAGCTGACTCGCGTGACCGGCACCGAGGGCGTGATCTGGGTCGTGGTGTGGAAGAAGCCGTTCTTGCGTCCGGGGTTCCTCTCGTGGGACGACGTCCAGGCCGCGATGCTGCCGACGGGCTGGGTGGACAACAAGATCCTCAGCTTCGGCGAGGAAATCTATGGCACGCGCTACGTGATGCGACTCGCGTTGCGGAACTAACCGGTCGTTCAGGCGTCTTACCGGTATGCGGATCCTCGCGCCGCTGCTCGCGTTTTGCCTATGCGCCTGCGGTACCGACGGTCGGGGCGGCCCCGAGCGGGCAACCGAGCGCCTTTCCGCTCGCGTCTCCGACGGCCAGGGTCACTAGCCGGACAACGCGCGACTGCACGGTCGACTGGGTCGATCACTTCAAGACATTGGCGGACCTCGTCGGAAAGGCCGAGGTCATCGTCCGGGGGGTGGCGGTCGCGCAGGACATCGTGCAGCTCACCCCAGGTTTCGGTGCTCAGAACACGCGCGACGCGCGACGGACGACGTTCCGCGTCGTCGAGACGCTCAAGGGAAGTGTGTCCAGCCCGATCCGTGTCCTCGAGGACGTCTGCGCGAACCTGGAGGTAAGACCCGGCGAGGAGTGGGTGCTGTTCCTCTATCGATGGGACAACACGTACGGTCCGATCGAGGGCGGAGAGCACTTCATGACCCGTGGCGGGCCGCAGGGTCAGTTCCGCTTCGGCGACGGCAAGGTCATGGGGCCGTTCTTCGCGTTCGCCGACGCCGTCCATTCGTACGAGGGCGCGTCGATCGACGAGGTCCTCCGCGACGTCCACGCCGTCGTTCGCTAGCCCGCGAGCTGCTCCGTCAGGAAGTCGACGATCCGGGTGTGCGCCTGGTCAGAGTTCGCGCGCTTTGTGAAGCCGTGACCCTCGTCCTCGAAGACCATGTACTCGACCGGGACGCCTCGCTCGCGTAGCCGCTCGACGACCTGATCGGATTCCTCTTTCGGCACGCGCGGGTCGTTCGTGCCCTGCACGACGAGCATCGGGCAGCGCACCTTGTCCAGGTGCGTGATCGGCGAGCGCTCAACGAGCTTCGCCCGGTCGGTCTCGAGGTCACCGATCCACAGCTTGAGGAAGCGGCGCCAGTTCGGCTGGGCGTGTTCGATCATCGTCACGAGGTTCGCGACACCGAACACGTCGACCGCGCACTTCCACCGCTCGGGCATCGTCGTCACGCAGACGAGCGTGGCGAAGCCGCCGTACGAGCCGCCGTACACCGCGAGCCGCTTCGGATCGATGCCCGGATCGGAGGCCATCCAGTCGGCTACCGCGCGGAAGTCGCGCGCGTCGATGCCGCCCCAGTCACGGTGGATCGCCTTCTGCCACTTCAGTCCATAGCCGGTCGAGCCATGGATGTTCGGCACGACCAGCGTGAAGCCGCGGTCGACGAGTGCCTGGAGGTACGCGTTCGAGCTCGTGAAGCTCGGCCGCGACTGGCCCTCCGGTCCACCGTGCGGATACAGGACCGCGGGCGTACGACCTGTCGTGCCGCGCGGCCGGAAGACGAAGCACGGGATGTCGCCATCGGCCGCGGCGATGCGGATGAGCGCGGGCTCGACGAGCTCGCTCGACGGCACGGCGCGCGTCGTCTCGAAGACCTTGCGGGCCGTTCCCGTCGCGAGCTCGACGACCCAGAGCTGCGGCGTCTCCGTCGCGGAAGTGCGGACGAACGCGGCGAGCGAACCGTCGGCCGAGATGATCAGATCCTCGCAGACGCCCTTGAGCTCGTGGTCACCACCGCGCGTGCGATCGCGCTGCCACCGAAGGGTCGAGTAGCCGTCAGTGTTCACGGACCAGATCTGCGCGCGGCCGTCGGCTGACGACACCGCGAGCTCGACGTCCCACTCCGGCGCGTCGATGACCTCGCGCGCGCCGGTCATCGCGTCGTACGCGGCGAGATAGAGGTGCGCGCGCCCAGCGTCGGTGATCCCGAGCGGCCGGCCATCGGCGAGCCATCCGGCCGGAACGTTCGAGACGTCGCCGTCATGCGCGGTGAGCTGGCGCATCGCGCCTGACCCCGCGTCGACGACGACCAGGTCCTGGTCGGTATTCGCCTGCACGCGCATCACGAGGAGGGCGCGCCCATCGGGCGCCCATCCGCCGGCGACGTGCCACGCCGGTCCGGCGACGAGGGCGCGCTCGGTCGCGGTCTCGACGTCCTCGACGACGATGTCCATGTCGGTCGGCTGGCGCGCGTTCGACGAGAACGCGACCCGCTTCCCGTCAGGGGAGGACGCATTCCACGACAGCAGCCGCTGGACGCGCTCGCCCTCGCTCCAGGAGAGTTTCTCCACCCGCTCGTCGCTCCGCGCGACGTACAGCTGGTGCAGCTCGGTGCCGCCGCGGTCGGCCGCGCCGATGAGGTCGCCGCGCGTGGACCAGCTGAGCGAGCGGAGCGCCGCCCCGTCGACGCCGAGCGCCGGCGACGGCTTCCCGGGCTTGGTGAGCGGAAGGGTCCACGCGGAGTACGTGCCCGCGCCGAGGTCGGCGATGAACGCGAGCGTGCTGTTGTCCGGAGAGATGGCGAGGGCCGAGCGGCACGAGAAGCGCCGCGTCGTGTGTGGGATCGGAACGATGCGCTCGCGCGGCTCGAAGTCTGAGATCGGTCGCATCACCGAGCGGCATCCTAGCCTTGCTGCGGGTCGAACACGTCCTCGATCCGCATGCCGAAGAGCTGCGCGATCTTGAACGCAAGCGGCAGGCTCGGGTCATATTTACCGCCCTCGAGCGCGTTCACGGTCTGCCGCGACACCGCGAGGCGATCGGCGAGCTCCGCCTGTGACCAGTCGCGCTCGGCACGCAGGACCTTAAGCTTGTTCTTCACTGATAGCGCCGCGTCGCGATCGCCCCGCCGATCCCCCAGAGAGAGATCATCAGCGGGAAGACCCAGATGTAGCTGAGTTGTGGGAAGCCGGCGTTCTCGAGGAACCCGTACGCGAAGGTGAGCATGCCCGCAGCACCGAGCCCGATCGCGAGTGCCTCGAGCTGGATCCGGCGGCCGAGCTCGTCCATGCGGCCGAGGAAGCGGAGGTACGCGCGAAGCGCGAATGCCGAGGGGATCAGCGGGATGAGCACGAACGGCACGCGGAGCACCGGATCGACGTCCGGCGTCAGCTTCACCGTGACGAGCACGGCCGCGACGTAGGCGGCCATCGCGATGAGGAGCTCGCGGGTGTAGGTGCGGCGTGCGGTCGCTGGTGACATTGCGGACCTCCGAAACGGGTGTGTTCCCGAAGCGTACGGCGTGCTTGACTAAATGTCAAGCGTCCTTGTCAACCAGCTCTAAGAAGGTTCGCCATCTCCGAGGCGTTGGTCACGGCCTTGTCGCCGTAGCAGTTGTTCATCAGGATGTGGACCTCTTCGGTCTCTTCCGCCAAGTGCTCGATCTTGCCGAGCCACTCCGCGAGCTCCTCCTTGGAGTACGAGTAGTCGAAGCGCTCGGCCGCGCTGAGCCCCTTCTTCTTCCAGTTCTCGGCGTTGCGGCCGTGGAACCGGACGATCGCCAGGCGAGCTGAGGTCACCGCCGCCACCGGCGGCACGCTCGACGGAAAGCCCTGCGGCTCATCGACCGAGACGTACGTCAGGTCGTGATCGGTGAGGAACTCCAGCGTCTCGGCCCGGTTGCGCTCGCTCATCCAGGTCTCATTGCGGAACTCCACCGCGAGCCGGTCGTCCGGGAGCCGCTCGCGCGCCCTGAGGATCTCGTCCTTGTTCTGATGCGAGATGACGAACCAGTCGGGGTACTGGAGGAGGATCGCGCCGAGCTTCCTCGCCTTGCGCATCGGCTCCAGCGAGATCCAGAACCGGGCGTGGATCTCGTCGCGGACGTCCGGCGGCAGGTCCTTCGGATAGAGCCGGCGCTTCTCCTGCGCGGCGGCGGGCAGGGTCTCGCGGATCGCTTTCGGCAGACGCGTCGGATCGATGGGGTGCGTCGTGATCGAACCAAAGGCCTTGAAGTCCATGGTGAATCCGTCGGGCGTTCGGTCGACCCAGAGCTGCGCCTGCTTCGGATCGGGGAGCGCGTAATACGCCGAATCGTTCTCCACGACGGGGAACCGGTCGGCGTAGAAGCGCAGGCGCTCGTCGGCCTTCCTCGCGATCTTCTCCGGGTACCAGCCCGACGCGATGAGCGTCGGGTCGGTCCACGAGCAGGTCCCGACCTTGATGTTCGCTGTGGCTATTCGGCCTTCTCCGGGTAGAGATTCGGGTCGAGCTCTTCGGCCTTCGCGCTGCGCTGCGAGAGCGCGAGCACCGCCACACCGAACACGATGAGCAGTCCGACGAACGAGTAGATCTGCGCGCGACCGCTGGACACGAACGCGAGCGCGCCAAGGCCGAGGGTGATCGCGTAAATGAGGAGGACGGCTTGGCGGTGAGACAGCCCGACATCGAGCAGCTTGTGGTGGAAGTGGCCGCGGTCGGGCGCGAACGGGGCCTGGCCGCTCACGAGCCGGCGCAGGATCACGTAGAAGGTGTCGATGATCGGCACGCCCAGGACGAGCAGGGCGGCCGCGACCTTCGCCGTGCCGAAGATCGAGAGCACGGCGAGCATCGTGCCGAGGAACGCGACGCCGGTCGTGCCGAGGAAGACCTTCGCCGGGTGGAAGTTGAAAACGAGGAAGCCGGCGATCGCGCCGGCGAGGGTGAAGTTCATCCACGCGACGAACGGCTCATTCACCGCGGGAAGGAGCGCGGTCGCGCCGAGCGCGACGGCAGCGATGCCGGCGACGCCCGCAGCCAGGCCGTCGAGGCCGTCGATGAAGTTGAGCGCGTTGTTCATGCCGACGATCCAGAAGACCGTGAACCCGATCGCGATGGGCGGAGCCAGCTGGATGAGGCCGTCACCGCGCGGGTCGTTGACGAAGCCAATACGGATGCCCGCGGCAACGATGATCGCCGCGATCGCGAAGTAGCCGAGCATCTGCCAGCGCGCACGGAGATCGAGCGCGTCGTCGAGCAGGCCCACGGCGAGCCCGAGGAACGCGGCCATGGCGGTGAGCGCGAAACGCGGTGTACGGACCTCCTCGGGGATGAGGAACGGATGGCCGTTCAAACGATCGACGAGCCAGAACACGAAGATCGCGAGGCCGAACGCCACCGCGATCCCGAGACCGCCGATGCGCGGGATCGGCTCGCGGTGCTGGCGCCGGCCGCCCGGCATGTCCAGGAGCCCGAGCCGCCGCGCGAGGCCACCCACGAGCGGCGTGAGGAACAGCGCGAGGAGGAACGCGAGCACGGTCGAGCCGACGAATAGCAGCAGCGTGGACGAGCCGACCGCGGTGAGGATCGTCGCCATCAGCTCGTACCGAACTGGCGGTCGCCCGCGTCGCCGAGCCCTGGAACGATGTAGCCCTTGTCGTTCAGCTTCTCGTCGAGGGACGCGATGTGGATCGGTACGTCGGGGTGCGCGTCGTTCAGCGCCTTGACCCCTTCGGGTGCCGCGATGAGGCCGACGTACTTCACCCGCCGCGCGCCCCACCGCTTGAGGATCTCGATGGTCGCCACGGACGAGCCGCCGGTCGCGAGCATCGGGTCGAGCACCAGGCACACCTGCGCCGTCGCCGCGGACGGGAGCTTGTTGTAGTACTCGATCGGTCGCAAGGTGTGCTCGTCGCGGAACAGCCCGATGTGCCACACCTGCGCTTCGGGGATGAGCTGGAGCGCCGCTTCGACCATGCCGATACCTGCTCGCAAGACCGGCACCAACCCGACGGTCTGGGCCAACCGCACCCCTTTGTATGCGGCGAGGGGCGTCCGGACATCGGCCGGGGCGGTCCCAAGGTCGGCCGTGGCCTCGTAGAGCACGAGCATCGCGATCTCGTGCACGAGCCTCCGGAACTCGGGCGGCGGCGTCCGCTCGTCGCGGAGGCGCGTCACCTTCTCCCGGACGAGCGGGTGGGTCGAGACGTGGAGCTGGTCGGTCAGGCTCGGGCCGTCTCCCGGGTGATGCCGGGGACCGGGAATCGGCTGGTCAGGTCGAGCACCTCGTCGGCGATCTGCTTCGCGATGATCTCGTCCTTCGCCTCGCGTAGCGCACGCGCGATGAGTGCGCCGATACGTTCCATCTCCGCCTCGCGCATCCCGCGGGTGGTGATGGCCGGCGTGCCGATCCGGATCCCCGACGCCGTGCCCGGCTTCTGGGGGTCGTACGGGATGGTGTTCTTGTTCACGGTGATCCCGACGGCATCGAGGAGCTTCTCGGCCTGTTTCCCGGTCAGGTTCACGGGCCGTACATCCACGAGCATGAGGTGGTTATCGGTGCCGCCTGACACGACGCGCAGCCCCGCCTTCGTGAGCGACGCGGCGAGCGTCCGGGCGTTCGCGCGGATCTGTTTCGCGTAGGTCGTGAACTCCGGCGTCGCGGCTTCTTTCAGCGCGACCGCCTTGCCCGCGATGACGTGCATGAGCGGACCACCCTGCGCGTACGGGAACACCGCCTTGTCCACGGCCTTCTTGTATTCCTCGGTGCAGAGGATCATGCCGCCGCGCGGGCCACGGAGGGTCTTGTGCGTCGTGGTCGTGACGATCTGGGCATGGGGCACCGGGTTCGGGTGCTCCCCCGCCGCGACGAGCCCGGCGAAGTGGGCCATGTCCACCATCAGGAGGGCGCCGACGCTATCGGCGATCGCGCGCATCCGCGGGAAGTCGAAGAACCGTGGGTAAGCCGTCGCGCCGGCGACGATGAGCTTGGGGTGATGCTCCCGCGCGAGCGCCTCGAGGGCCTCGTAGTCGATGGTCTCGTCGTCGCGCTTCACGCCGTACGGAACGAACTTGTAGAGCTGGGCCGAGAAGTTCACCGGCGAGCCATGCGTGAGGTGGCCGCCCTGGTCGAGGGCCATGCCGAGCACGACGTCGCCTGGCTTGATGATCGCCGCGTAGGCGGCCATGTTCGCCTGCGCGCCCGCATGCGGCTGCACGTTCGCGTGCTGCGCGCCGAACAGGGCCTTCGCCCGTTCGATCGCGAGCGACTCCGCGACGTCCACCCACTCGCACCCGCCGTAGTAGCGGTGCCCCGGGTACCCCTCGGCGTATTTGTTCGTGAGGACGCTCCCGACCGCGTCCAGCACCGCCTGGCTCGTGTAGTTCTCCGACGCGATGAGCTCGATCTTCTCGACCTGTCGGCGGCGCTCGTTCTCGATGGCCTGGAAGATCTCGGGGTCGACGCGCTCGATCTCGCTCATTTCTCTTCTCCAACCGTCTCGGTGTGTCGGCTATCGCCTCCACGCCTCGTCGAAATGCGCAGGGCTGGTGGGATTCGCTCGTCGCGGCAAAGCCGCTCCTCGCTCATGTCTTTGCCTTCACCTTTTCCAGATCTTCGATCTGCTTCCGTCTACGCTCGTGCCGACCGCCCTGGACCTGCGCGCCGAGGTACGCGTCGACGATGGCCTTCGCGATCTCGATGCCGATGACGCGCTCGCCGAGCGTGATCAGATTCACGTTCACGTGCTCGACGGCATCACGGGCCGACCACTCGTGCTCGACGACGGCCGCGCGGATGCCCGGGATCTTGTTGGCCGCGACCGCCGGTCCGATACCGGAGCCGCAGCAGAAGATGCCCCGCTCGTAGCGACCGCCCACGATCGCGCGGGCGATCGGCTCGACGATGAGCGGATAGTCGTCCTCGGGGTCGTTCTCCGGTGACAGGTCGTCCACCTGATGCCCCTTGAGGCGAAGGTGGTGGGCCAGCTGATCACGGAGATCCATACCTGCGTGATCGGCCGCGATCGCGATCCTCACGAGAGGCTCTCGACGCCGACGAGCGCTTCCTCGAGCTGGGCCGTGCTGATGGCGCCCTCGCGGAGGACGGTGATCGGCTCGCCCGTGCAGTCGACGATCGTCGAGCGCTCGCCGACGGTCGTCGTGCCGCCGTCCAGGATGATGGCGACGCGGCCATCGAGCTGCTCGAGCACCTGCTGCGCCGTGATCGGATCCGGCCGCCCCGAACGGTTCGCGCTCGTCACCGGCAGTCCGCCACCGCTCGCGGCGATGATTCGTCGCGCCACGTCGTTGGCCGGAACGCGGAACGCGATCGTGCCGCGGCGCGGCGCGACCAGGACGATCGTCAACGGACCCGGCCAGAACCGCGCGGCGAGCGCCCGCGCGGCGGGCGTGACGATCGCGCTCGCTTCGAGGTTCCCGGCCTCGGACAGGAGGATCGGGATGCGCTTGTCCTTCGGACGGTCCTTCGCCACATACAGCTTGCGGAGGTGGTCATGACCGGCGGCAAGGCCGTACACGGTGTCGGTGGGAAATGCGACGAGCTCCCCGTTCGCGAGCGCGGTCGCGGCCTCTTCCACCGCCCCTGGCGCATCCGCCGGAAGGAGGCGGGTCTTCACTCCGGCAATCCTAGCGACGGGCGGCCTGCCGAGCGGGCCTCGCATCCAGGGGGAAATCGTCGACCGCTTCCAGATGCGCGAGCGCGTGCTTCCGCGGCCCGATCAGCGCGGTCCCCGGCGTGATCATCGAACGACCCGCACGACCCGGTCGAGCCCGGCGAGATCTTGAACGACGTCGACGCTACCGAGCGGCGCGAGCAACGTGGCGATGCTCTCGACCTGCGGCGGATCGCACTCGAAGAATGCCGCGCCGTCCGGGGCGAGCACGCGCCGCAGATCGGCGATCGCGCGCCGCACCAGCCCGAGGCCGTCGGGGCCAGCGACGGTCGCGACCCGCGGCTCGAACGCGAGCGCCGTGCGATCGCCCGCGAGCCGCTCGAGCTCCTCGTCACGCAGGTACGGCAGATTCGCCGCGACGGCGTCCACGGCCTCGATGACGGGCGCGAGCAGGTCGCCCTCGCGGAAGTCCACGCGGGCGCCGAGCGCGCCGGCATTCGCCCTCGCGACGGCGAGCGCGTCGGCCGACACGTCGGTCGCGATGAGCCTGAGCTGGGGCTCGCTCACCGCGAGCGCGACCGCGATCGCGCCGGAGCCGGTCCCGACGTCGACCACGGTGAGCGGTCTGCCGGCGACCCACGCGCGCACCGCGTCCACGAGCACTTCCGTCTCGGGCCGTGGCACGAGCACCCGCGGATCGACGCTGAGGCGCAGGCCATAGAACTCCTTGATCCCGCGGAGGTACGCGACCGGCATGCCGGCCGCGCGCTTCGCGATGAGCGCGTCGAACCGAGCGGTCTCGTCGGCGCTGAGCTCGATCTCCGGATGCGCGACGAGGGCTTCCTTCGCCACACCGAGCGTGTGCGCGAGGAGCACATCGGCGTCGAGCGCGGGGACCGGCGCGCCCGCGCGACGCAAGGTGTCGGTGGCGCGGCTGCGGGCCGCGCCGCGGGTGGGCACATTGGAAGTATCGTCGCGCCGTGCTCGGTATCCGTGACGTCGAGGCCGCGCGGCTCGTCGTCGATCGGTATCTCCCGCGCGCGCCGATCGAGCGCTCCCCCTACCTCTCGCAGCTCCTGGGCGCGGAGATCCTCCTCAAGATCGAGACGTTCAAACCCACGCGGACGTTCAAGGTGCGGGGCGCGCTGAACAAGATCGCGTCGCTCGACGACGCCGCGCGCGCGCGCGGCATGGTTGCCGCATCCGCGGGCAGCCACGCGCAGGGCGTCTCGTACGCGGCGTACCGGCTCGGTGCCCCGGCCACCGTCGTCATGCCGCGCGGTGTGTCCGACACGATCATCGGCGTCTGCCGCGCCTACGGCGCCGAGGTGCTGCTCGAGGGCGAGATGTACGACGACACCCTCGCACTCGCGCACCGGATCGAGCGCGAGCAGGGCAAGACATTCGTACACCCGTACGCGGACCCGCTCATCATCGCGGGCCAAGGGACGATCGGGCTCGAGATCCTGGACGACGTGCCGGATGTGGATACGGTCGTTGTCCCGGTCGGCGGCGGTGGCTTGATCGGCGGAGTGGCGCTGGCATTGAAGGAAAGGCGGCCGGCGGTGCGGGTCATCGGCGTCGAGCCCGACGGCGCCGACGCGATCCGCCGCTCGCGCCTGGCCGGCCACCCGGTGACGGTCGACCATCCGCACAGCATCGCGGACAAGCTCGTCGCGAAGGGCACCGAGCAGCTGAACGTCGATCTCGTCCGGAAGTACGTGGACGACATCGTCACGGTCACCGACGCAGCACTCGAGGCCGCCACATACGACTACCTCGAGCGGCTGTCCCTTCTGGTCGAGCCATCCGGTGCGGCCACCCTCGCGGCCGTCCGCTCGGGAGCGATCCGGCCGGTCGGAAGGACGGTCCTCGTCGTGAGCGGCGGCAATGCCGGCGCACCCGACCTCGCGCGGATCCTCGCCGAACACGGCGCGAAGGCAGCTCTCGCGTGAGCACGGCACACCTCGGGCTGCGGATCGAGACCAACATGAAGACCGAGACCGTCGACATCACCGCTCGGGTCGCCCAGAAGGTGAAGGACGCGAAGATCACTGACGGCATCTGCGTCGTGACCGTCGCGCACACGACCGCCGGCGTGTTCGTGAACGAGAACGCCGACCCCGACGTGCAGCGCGATCTCCTCGTCACGCTCGCGCGACTGGTCCCCGACCTGGGTGACTATCGCCACGCGGAAGGAAATGGCCCCGCGCACATCAAGTCCGTGCTCGTCGGTGGCGATATCACGGTCGCGATAAAGAATGGCGGGCTGGCTCTCGGCCAGTGGCAGGGCATCTACTTTGCGGAGTTCGACGGGCCGCGCACGCGGAACGCGACCGTCACGGTCATCGGGGATCGCGCGGGCTAAACTCGCCGTCTCTAGGGGAGGAGCGACCCATCTCTACCGTCACGTTGCCTCGCCCCATGGCGGTCACCGAACAGGACGCTGCTCGCGCGCTGCGCACCGCGCTGTCGCGCGGCGGCGAGTGGGCCGAGCTGTTCTGGGAGCGTCACAACGTCGTGACGCTGACGCTTGACGACAACAAGCTCGAGGACGCGATCACCGGCGTCGATCAGGGAGCAGGCATCCGCGTCACCGTGGGCGACCGCGGGGTGTACGCGAACGGCAACGTGAACGACGGTGATGACCTCCTGGCCATCGCCGGACGCGCCGCGGCGGCCATCGCGGATGACGGGGGCGTGCGCGAGGTCACCGCGATCTCCGCCGACGAGCTCCCCCGGCCGTCCACGGTCGCGATCGATCCGCGGACCGTGCCGATCGAGCGCAAGGTCGAGCTCATGAAGCTCGCGAACGAGCGGGCGCGGGCCTTCGACCCGCGGGTGCACCAGGTGACCGTGCTGTACCGCGAGAGCGTGCAGGACATCGTCGTCGCGAACAGCGAGGGCCGGTTCCGGAAGGACCGCCGCACGCGCCTCGTGTTCGGCGTCCTCGTCACAGCGAAGCAGGGTGACGTGCTCGAGTCCGGATACAAGGCGAAAGCCGGCACCGAGGGTTTCGAGATGCTGACCGACGCTGTCGTCCTAGAGACGACCGGGACCGCGGCGCGCCTCGCCGTCCAGAACGTCGCCGCCGAACCCGCACCTGCGGGCACGTACACGGTGGTCCTTTCGAGCGAGGCCGGCGGCACGCTCATCCACGAATCGGTCGGGCATGGGCTCGAAGCCGACCTCAACCTGAAGGGCATGTCGGTGTACTCCGGCCGGCTCGGACAGAAGGTCGCGAGCGATCTCATCACCGTCCTTGACGACGGCACCGATCCGGGCAAGCGCGGGACGCAGGCGATGGACGACGAGGGCACCCAGACCCACCGCACCGTGCTGATCGAGAACGGCATCCTGAAGACCTATTTGAGCGACAAGAAGCACGCCCGCAAGCTCGGCATCGCCGAGAGCGGCAACGGCCGGCGCGAATCGTTCCGCCACCTGCCGATCTGCCGGATGACGACCACCATGATCGCGCCCGGCACGTCTGACCCGGCGGCCATCCTCGCCTCGGTGAAGGACGGCATCTTCGTGAAGGGCATGGGTGGCGGCCAGGTCGACGTCGTGAGCGGCAACTTCGCGTTCGAGATCACCGAGTGCTATCGCATCCGCGACGGGAAACAGGCCGAACCGCTCCGCGGTGCAACCCTCGTCGGACAGGGACCAACGCTCATGAGCGAGATCGACATGGTCGGTTCGGACCTCGGGTACTCCGTCGGCACGTGCGGCAAGGACGGCCAGGGCGCGCCGGTCGCCGACGCCCAGCCCACGCTCCGCATCCCGAGCGTCGTCGTCGGCGGGAAGGTCATGGCACAGGCATGAGCGAGAAGCTCGCGAACGAGGCCGTCGTCGATCGCGCGGTCGCGTCGATCAGAGGGCTGCGCGTCGACGGCGGCGAGGTCTTCCTGCGCGACGGACAATCGACCTCGATCGAGGTGCGCGACGGCGAGGTCGAGAACGTCATCACCCGCGGCGAGCGCGGGATCGGCCTCCGCGTCCTGCGCGCCGGCCACGTCGGATTCGCGTACTCGAGCGATCTCTCGCCCGATGGCATCGAAGAGTGCGTCACGTCCGCGCGGGACATCGCCGCCGTGACGGAGCCGGACCCCGATGTCTCGATCGCGACCCGCACGATCGAGAGCCCCGATCTCAACCTCTACGAGCAGGGCATCGACGGCCGCTCGGTCACGGAACGGACGAGCGTGGCACTCGCGGTGGAACGCGCGGCGAGGAACGTCGACGCCCGCATCAGCGGCTTTCGCAAGACGACGTACAGCGACGGCACGATAACGACGATCGTCGCGACGACCGCAGACGTCCGTGGGACCTATCGCGAAACGTACTTCAGCATCGGAACGTCGGCGGTCGCGACGGCGGACGAGGACCGGCAGATCGGCTACCACGGCGAGGCGAAGCGCCAATTCGCGGCCATCGATCCCGAGGCCGTGGGACGGCGCTCCGCAGAGCTCGCGGTGGGCAAGCTCGGGGCGCAAACCTTCAAGACGCAGAGCCTGCCGATCGTGCTCGACCCGTACATGGGCATGGCCCTGCTCGGTGCGCTCGTGCCGCTGTTCTCGGCCGATTCGGTCATCAAAGGCAAGAGCCTCTTCGCCGGGAAGCTCGGTGAGCAGGTCGCGAGCGACCGCGTCACGATCATCGACGACGCCCGCATGCCGGGCGCCCTGCGCACCGCGCCGTTCGACGGCGAAGGCGTCGCGACGACCACGCGCACCCTCGTCGACACGGGCATACTCCGCGGCTACCTATCGTCGCTGAAGACGTCGAAGAAGATGGTGCAGGCGCCGACCGGCAACGCGCGGCGCGGCAGCTACGCGACGCCGAGCCGCATCGGCGCGGCGAACTTCCACCTCGCGCCCGGCGCGCCCACGCCCGATGCGTTGATCAACGGCCTCGATCGCGCGCTGCGGATCAGCTCGCTGCTCAACCTGCACACGATCGATCCGATCTCCGGGGAGTTCTCGCTGGGCGCGACCGGTGACTACCTCGAGAAGGGTGAGCGCAGGTACCCGGTCCGAGGCATCACCATCGCGGGCAATCTCACGACGCTGCTGGCGTCGATCACGGGTGTCGCGAACGACCTGGTGTTCGGCGCCTCGGGCCTCGGCAGCCCGACATTCGTGATCTCCGAGCTGTCCATCGGAGGGGCCTGACCCCGTGGCCTGGCGCGCGCTGCTGCGCGGCGACCCCCTGCCCTGGCCGCTCGAGCGCGGCGATCCGGCCGTGCGCGCAAACACGCTGCGCTCGCTCCTCGATCGCGGCCCGCGCGACCCCGAGCTGCGAGAGGCCCAGAGCCGCGCGCTGGGCGCGCCGCCGAACTCGACCATCCTGACGCGCCAGGGCGCCGACGGCCGCTGGGCCGGTTCGTCGATGTACTCACCGAAGTACCTCTCGTCGCATTGGCAGAACCTCCTCCTGGTCGAATACGGCGTGGACCCCGGTGACCCGCGGGTGCGGCGCGCAGTGCGGAAGATCGTCGAGGACCTGAGCACGCGCCCGAACGGCATGGGGTGGGTCCTCGATCGGGACCACGGCGTGTCCTGCTTTACCGGCAACGTCGTGCGCTACGTCGCGCTCGCGGGATACGGAACCGATCCGCAGCTTGAGTCGCTCGTCGAACGCCTCGTGCGCGACTCGAAGAAGTTCGACGTGGCGTGCTACATCAACGACGAGAACCCCCGCGCGTGGGGCTACGCCCGGCTCGTGTGGGGGCTCGCGGCACTCCCTGAATCGGCGCGCACCCGCGACGTCGAGCGCACCCTGCGACGCGGCGTCGAGTTCCTGTTCAGCTACAAGGTCGAGCGCGGCGCGTATCCCACGGCCTACGGACGCAGTGACCTGTGGCGCCAGCTCTCGTTCCCGCTCTTCTACCAAGCCGACGTCCTGTTCGTGCTCCGTGCCATCGATGCCGCCGGCGAGATCGACGACCCACGCGCCCAGCCCGCACTCGCCTGGCTGCTCGCACGCCAGGACGCCCGCGGGCGGTGGGGCGGACGCGCGCCGTACGCCGACCGGATGCCCTCACGCGTCGACGTGAGCAAGTGGGTCACCCTGCAGGTCGCGACGATCCTGACGCACGCCTTCGGCGAGGCCTTGAACTGACCAAGCTGCTGCGCGACATCGCGCCGCTGCGGTTCGGCGCGGGTCGCGAATGCAGCTTCCCGGCAGCGCTCGCGACAGCAACGAAGACTGAGTACGACTGGCTGATGGGCGCATCGGGCGCCGCCTTCGACGTGTCCATCGATCTCGTGGCTTTGGATCCGCTCGCGGCGACGCCGCGCGATCCGGAGACCCTCGCACTCGCGGCCCGCGCCGCGGGCGTGAAGCTGGACGACGTGCCGCCGCCGTATGACGAGGACCTTCGCGAGCTGGTCGGCTCGCGCATCCGCGAGGCCATCGACGACAAGCTCCCGCCGCTCATCCGCGGCGCGGTCGGACCTCCGGAGTACGGCCTCATCGTGGGATACACCAACGACGACCGGTACCTCGTACGCACCTTCTTCGACAAGGACGACAAGCCGAGCGAGATCGGCTGGCCGGACTTCATCGATACCGACAACGGCAGTCCGGTCTTCCTCGACCGAACGGCGCCGCCGGAGCGGGCCGTGCAGGCGAAGGACGGCCTCGACGCCGGGCTCGCGCGCGCGAAAGGCTCCGAGGACGCGCTGGCCGGATGGGCGGACGCGCTGCGCGACGACACGCGGTGGGCGGACACGAAGCACGCGGGCACCTCGGCCTTCGCCGAGCACGCGATGCGCGTCGTCCTCGCCGACAAACGCCGCGCTGCGGCGCGGTTCCTCCGCGGCCTGCGTTCGCTGTTCACGACGCCCGGCGGCGACCTGCTGCGCGCGGCCGAGTCGTACGGCTACGTCGTGGACGTGCTCGAGAAGCTCGGGACCAAGCCATTCGACCCCTCGGTCGCGATGCGGTTCGTGGACGCGGGGCACCGGCGCGGGATCGCCAAGGCCCTCGACGCGGCCCTCGGCCACGAAAGGGAGGCGCACGACGCGCTCCGCGCCGCGCGTGCGACCATCCGCTAGATGAGCGACCAACTCGCGGCCGTCATCCTCGGCCTGGTGCAGGGGCTGACCGAGTTCCTGCCGGTGAGCTCGACGGCCCACCTCATCCTCGTGTCCGACGCGCTCAAGCTCGATCCGGAGAAGTTCGGCCTGAGCTTCGACGTCGCGCTCCACCTCGGGACCGCCCTCGCGGTGCTGCTCTATTTCGCCGGCACGTGGATCGGGCTCCTCGTCGACCTGGTGCGCGGCCGCTGGAAGCTGCCCCTCGTCATCATCCTCGGGACGATCCCCGCGGCGATCGCGGGCGTGCTGTTCGAGACCGCCGTGTCGACGACGCTGCGGAGCGTCGTGTACATCGCCATCGGGCTGCTCGTCGGATCGGCCATCTTCGTCCTCGCCGAGCGCATCGGTGCGCAGCGTCGCAGGCTCGAGCAGGTGACCCTCGTCGACGCGGTCCTCATCGGGGTCGCCCAGGCGATCGCACTCGTCCCGGGCATCTCACGCTCTGGCATCACGATCTCGGCCGGCCTGTTCCGGGGCCTCGAGCGTGGCGACGCCACGCGCTTGGCGTTCCTGCTGGCCACGCCCGTCATCATCGGCGCGGGCACCAAGACGCTGCTCGACGCGCGCAAGTTGTCGGGCCTCACCGCCCAGCTGGACGTCGTCGTGATCGGCTTCGCCGTGTCGTTCGTCTCCGGCCTGGCGGCGGTCGCGTTCATGGTCCGGTACCTGCGCACGCACTCGCTGAACGTGTTCGTGGTGTACCGGGTCCTGCTTGCGATCGTCATCCTCGTCGCGGTCGCGCTGGGCGCGCTGAGCTAGCGGTGGACCTGGAACTGCGGGACAAGCGGGTGCTCGTGGCCGCCGCGAGCAAAGGTCTCGGGCGCGCGATCGCCGCGGAGTTCGTCACGGAGGGCGCGCGCGTCGCGATCTGCTCGCGCGAGCGCGAGCGCATCGAACGGGTCGCGAGGGAGATCGGCGCCACCACGGGCATCGCCGCGGACGTGAGCACCGAGGCAGGCTGTCGGGCCTTCGTCGAAGGCGCCACGAAGGCCCTCGGCGGCATCGATGTCCTCATCGTGAACGCCGGCGGTCCGAAGCCGGGTACGTTCGCGGACCTCGACGACGCGGCGTGGCAGAAGGCGTTCGAGCTGACGTTGCTCTCGGCGGTGCGGCTCACCCGCCTCGCCATTCCGGAGCTCAAGAAGTCGAAGGGCGCGATCGTGTTCTCGACCTCCACGTCCGTGCGTCAACCGGGCTCGCCGGCGTACGGCACG
>DHJC01000040.1 GCA_002404155.1 Chloroflexi bacterium UBA4730
TGGAAGGTCCAATCGAACTCCTCGCGATCGCCGCGCGGACGGCGTCGAAGACCCGTTCCTCGTCCAGCCCGCTCACCTCGCGGAGCACGTCGAACTCGAATCGCTGTCCGCGAGCGGGCGGACGCGAGCCTCGAGGAAGCGATCGCGATCGGGATCGGGTACCTCGGCATCATCGGCTGTCCGGCCATCGTCGCCGCGCACCGACTCGGTGACGCTGCGGCCCTCGCCCGGTGGACAGGGGCGATCCTCGAGCACGGCGACGCTCCCTGGGCGCTGCGCACGCAACGGCCGTTCGCCCACGGCGCGCTCGCGCGGGCCGACGGCCGTAGCGAGGAGGCCGCGCGGCTCTTCGCGGAGGCTGCCGCAGAGGCGGACCGCCAGCCGCCGCTCTTCTTCTGCGCGACCCTGGCCCGCCTCGCGCGAGCGGAGCTGCTCGCTCAGGCGAGCGACCTTCAGGGTGCTGCGGCAGAGGTCGAGCGCGCGAAGGCGTTCTGGCGAAAGGCCACGGCGACCTGGTATCTCGCCGAGCTGGATCGCTGGGCTCGCGAACGCGGGATCCCGGCCGAAGCGCGTGCCTGAGCGCATTCCGAAGCCCGTGTCCGCGTCGAAGACGGTCTTCACGAAGCCGATGCTGCCCAGCGACGCGAATCCCTCGGGCAAGGAGGCGGGTCACGCGAATCCCCGCGTAAGCATTGGCTCTGTAGCCCGGATGGGATTCGAACCCCTGAGCCTCTTCCCCAAAGGGATGAGGTCGAGAGAGGCGGCGAAGACGCAGACTTACGGAGGATGACGCGCCGGACCGACCAACCCATTCAGCTCCAGGGAGGCCGTCTCATGAACCGCAATCAGCGTCAAGAAATCGGCCGCGACGGCAAAACTGCCTGCGCAGGGCCCCGGATTCTTAGCACAAATTAGCAGCCTCGGCGGACAGCGATTGGCGTAGAACCTGGTTCCCGAACATCCGGGACCGGAGCGTGACCGCTGCGCGCTCTCACTGATCCCAGCCGCTTAGTCGCCGACTTCCAGCGAGCGAGCGCGGCACAGGAGACTCCATTCACTTGGCTCGCATCCGAGGCCGCGGTCGTGATTCCTCGCGAGATGCTCAGCAAATCAACGAGGGCGGGCGCGCTCCATCGTCACCCTCGTCGGCAATCACCCGGTCACCCGTGCCGCTCTACGCGGAACGCGCGCGACGGACGGCGGGGTTCTTCTGGGTCTCCGGGCTGCCCGTGCTCCGCTGCCCGGTGACCCGGACCTACGACGCATGCGAGATTGCGCGGCTGATCAAGTCGAGACCCTCGGAGATATCCCGGCCCGTAGGCGTTCGGCGCGTGGTCTGAAGAATCGCGCACAACGCGATTCGCGAATTTGCTCGACAACTCACGGCTGATACCGGTTGTTCGGCTCGTAGAGCAATGGTCTCGGCGGTCAATAGTCTTGAAGTGCGGCGGGCGGGTCGCACGTTTCGTAAGTGGTCCCTCATCGGCGTGGCGCGCTTTCGCTAGCCAGCGGCGAAAATCGGGCGCCACCCGGGTCATTCGGCCGCGCCCCAAGTCCGAAAGACCCTGTCGCGATTTCGCACGTAGACACAACCTCGAAAGCGCAAGACAGCGTCGTGAGAGAGGTGTTCTGTGACGGTGTTCGTTGGGGCCCTGATCGCGTTGCATGGTCTGATCACGCTCGCGATCGGCGGTGCCGCCGTCAGCGGAGCGCCAACGTCGTCCGAGATGAGCAAGCTGCCCGGAGTGGGTTGGTATCCGGTTCCCATGGGTGAGTCTTGGCTGCTTCGTGGCGGTGCCGCGCAGATGGGCGGTGTCCTCTGGGTGCTGGCCGGGGTCGGACTACTCCTGACCGCCGGGTCGGTCTTCGGCTTCATCCTGCCCGGGGCATGGCGACAGGTCGGCCTGGTCTCGGGAGCGGTGGGCCTCGCAGGCATCGCACTGTTCTTCCACCCCTTCTACGTCATCGCCATTGCCGCGAACGTCGCGCTCATCGCAGCCGCCATAGTGCTGGAGCCGACGACCAGGCGCGCCCTTGGCATCTAAGCGACTGGCGTCCAGCAGTCGCAGCAAGTCTGATTCGTTCTCAGGTGACCATGCGGCGTATCGACGAGATCGATGACGGGAAGATCGTCGACGTCCTTGATGAGCAGAAGCGCGACCAGATCGAGATCTGTCCGATTCCGACCACGCCGCCGATCACGCAGTGCTTCGTCGCGTCGTGCTGAACGACCCGCGTATTTCAGGTCCTTGGCCCCTAGCGGCCCTTCCCGCACGAAAACGATGATTGAGCCTGGAGATCGTCGAAGGGAATACGGCTAATGCCCGGCTGGATTCGGTTTGTGATCGCCTTCGTGGTTCTTTGCCACGGGATGGCGTACCTCCCGTACGGCCTCGCGCCTGGTCAGGTCGTGACGGAATGGAAGGGAGTCTCCCAACTCTTCGGCGGTGCCCTCACCTTTGATAGGACACACGTCGCAGTTCAAGTTTCATTCGGCAGCGCTGTTGTCGCCCTCCTCGCCTGCGCCCTCGCGATCGCCCTTGCACCTCTGGTTCCGGGTTGGTGGAGACCGCTCGCTGTCGTTGGCTCGGTTGCCGGCCTTGCCGGGTTCGCACTCTTCTGGGATGGACAGGGCCAGCTCCTGGTTCAAGAGGGAGTGATCGGAGTTGCGCGCAGCCTGACTCTGCTCATAGTCGCGATCGCGTTTCCAAGCGTCGTCCGTTGAGGTTGTCAGAATGGCGGCCGCGCCAGCTCAACTCATGCAGCCTATCCATTCGGCAGCGTTCGCCGTGTCGGCCAGTTGCCGTGGCCTCCTCCTGCGGATGGTGCGCACACGTTCTCGAGTGGCTGCTCACATAGCGTGCCTGCGATGAAGGGAGAGAATCAGATCGCGGACAAGAGTCCTCGAGCCAGGGTCAATGCCGCAAGACTCGTTGCTGCCACCTTCGGGGTTCTGAGCGGATTCGGAGGCATCGTCCACGGTCTTGGCGAGGCCGTCCAAGGTAACGTGGCGCCAAGCGGGATCATCATCAACTCTTGGACTGAGGGGCCGATTGCGAAGTACATGGGTGGTGAGCCTGGGATGACCGTCGTCCCCAACCTTCTGGCAACGGGGCTTCTCACCATCGTCGTGTCTCTCGCGCTCATGGTGTGGTCGGCTGCGTTCGTGCAGAAGAGGAATGGCGGACGAGCCCAGATTCTTCTCTCCATCACGATGCTGCTTGTGGGCGGCGGTTTTGGTCCTCCGATCATCGGGATCCTCGCTGGCGTAGCTGGTCTCGGGATCGCGTCGCCGCAGACGTGGTGTCGAGCACACCTTCCGGCGGTAGCAGGGCGTCCTTAGTCAACTGTGGCCATGGGTCTTTGGAGTCTGCCTTGTGAACACCTCGTTCCTGGTCGTTGGCTCGTTCATCCTGGTATATACGGTTGACCTGAACAACCCTGACTTGTTCCTAGGTAGCTTCTTCCTCGCGGTTGTTCTCCTTCTGGTGACCGTCATTGCGGGGGTCGCCTGGGACACCGCGACTACGAGCGCTGCCCGCGTCAGCGGTCACGCCGACTGGAATGCCTCTGCGTAACCTGCGCCGCACATGACGATAGACAACTTGCGCTTCCTTATCGGCGGCGCACGGGTCCTTCACGGGCTGGGCCGTGTACGCAGTCGTCGGACCACAATCTGACAACAACGGGGCGGAACTCATGCGGATCGCCTGGGACGGACCAACACGAAGTCGGCCGGAAATGAACGCATCGCGATCCACCGACACGGTCCGGCGGGAGCTAAGAACTCCGACCGACTGATTCGTTCTCAGTTGACCAGTGGCCTGAAGAACCATGTGTCGCCGGTTCAAGTCCGGCCCTCGGCACAGATCAAGTTTCCTACCACCTAGCGAACATGTGAAAGGCATGCGTCCGCGCTGACCCAGCGAGGGACGTGAACCAATGCGCGTAGATGCGGAACATGGCGGTTGCTAACGGCTTCGTTACCGTGTCGAGGAATCGCTCCCTCGTCCCGGCTCACGCCTGATGCGGGCCGCGACCGCGCCGCCCGCAGCGCCCATCAGAGCGGCATCCAAGCCGAAGACGACGAGGACCAGAACAATCTCAACGATGTTCATGTCGATGCTGAAGTGGGCCTTCTTCATCGTGGGCGGCGGGATCCTAATGGTGCTGGCGGGTTAGAAGGAGCAAAGATCGCCGGCCTGACCGGACTTGGGACTGCAATTGCAGACTGCTCCTGCGTATCTGCTCGGCGTAGAGCTACGCGGGACCCGTGTAGCGATCCTCGCGCTGGCGTCTTTGGGGAGGTCTTACTCCTCATTCATGTGAACAACTGCGCGCGGTACCGCCGACTGCGCACGTCCTCGTCGGACGCGGCGGTGGCGGTCGCCGCTGCAGGAGGGTCATCGCATACCCCAGGGAGGCGGTGGCCCCGGGTGATACTGCTCGCGGGGCCCGACGCGGGTTGCCGTCGCGTGCTCGTGAGGGCCCTCGATCGTGACCTTGATGCGCACCGGTGACCCGACGAGCCCTTCGAGATGGTGGGGCTGGACGCCCGACGCCTCGAGCAGCGTGAACACGATGCGCTCGCCTTGATCGGTCTCGAAGCGGAAGACCTCGCCGTCCAGGTCGATGAGCCTGCCCGTCAGCGTCTCAGCCACGAGGGTCACACTTTCGCGGGCGACCGCTCGTGACCGTGATCTCACCAGAGGACCGCCCTCGGTGCTGTGGCGCAGGCGAGCGGCCGGGCCTGACTTTATCGAGCGAGATGCGCCCGGTCAGCATCGTAGCGAGTTTCGTCGGCCACGTTCGTTCCACCTTCTCACAGAAAACTCCCAGGTGCTGCACGCTCTACGTCCTATCTCCACGGCGCGCTACCCAGACCACTCGCGTCAAAGTCCTGGGACGCTTCTCTGACGCGCGTTCCGGTCGATTCGACGGCCGGGCGATATGGAGCTACGAACTCACCGTTTCGCGCTGAGCCCGATAGACGCCAGTACTCGCAAAGCGTCCACGGAAATAGGTCAACGCGATGCCACACCCCCCACTAACGGAATCGCTCCGAGATGACGAGCGGAATGCCCCTCAGAGAGGGGCATTCCGCTCTCGACTGATCAGGTTCTGAGGCAGGGCCGAGGCCTGATGTCAGAGCAGGATCGCGAGGGCGAGCAGCACGATGAGCCAGTACGCGAGACCGCTGATGCCGGTGATGATGTTGAGCGCCGCGAGGACTGCGACGACGCCCGCGATGGCCGCCAGCATCCAGCCGATGCCTGGTGCGTTGTAGGGACGGTTCATGGTTCGACCTCCTCCCTCTCCGTCGTCGATGACCACGCCTTCGAGCCCCCTCCCCGGTCGGGCTCGAGGGTGATGATATGAAGCGGGAAGACCTCTAACGTCTTGCTAAGATGCGCCGAGGCCGAGCGCGGCGGCCTCTGCGGTCCGAGGTGACCGATGGTCGGATACGGGGCGGTGTCCGCGTGATGAAGTCGACGACTTTTCGCGGGATCGTCGGTCAGCATGACCGGCATAACCATCCCGCTTAGCGGCGCGTCCTCGAGGACTACGCACGCGACCGGCTGGCTTAACTGGTACCCGCCGACCATCGGGCATGGCCGGTTCGCGAGCTTGCTACCGGTCTTCCCGCTGTGGGACGCGTTGTCGGGGCTTCCGCACGAAGTGGACCCTTAACCGCTGATCGGCCGAACGGGCTGCCGTGCGCCCTCGTGTCGCGTTAGAACGGGCGGCGTACCGGGGCATCGGGCTTCTGGCGCTTGGGGCGAGGCCGTACACAAAACGTCCGTTTCGTGGTCGGCCAGTGCCCCGAAGTGCAACTTCTCACCACCGGTTCTGCACGACGCGAGATACCCTCTGCCACGACGTCGCGCATGGCGGCGTACGCAATGTCCTGCCGACGCCCGGCACGATCGATCTTCCGTCTAGAAGACGACCGCCGGAACGTACAAGACGCTTCCTCCGGCTTCGCGGAACGCGTAGTACGGCTGCATGAGCTCGCGCGGGCCCAGCACCTCGACCTCGAGGTAGACGAGCTCGACGCTCGTCACGACGAACTCGGGGAGCGTCACGGGTGTGGCAGGCGCCCCGTCGTCCACACCCATCGTTCGGCCACTAGTCTGAGCGCCTCGTGCCGGAGTCCCTTAACGCCGCCGCTGCTTCAGTGCTCGTGACCGGCGGGTCGCGCGCGATCGGGGCGGACACGTGTCTCGCTGGAGCTCCTCCTGAAGCCAGCTGAGCTCGGTGTCGAGCTCGTCGGGGCTGAATCCGCGCCCAGTCCGCGCGACAGCGAACAATCTCGCTCGCGGAGGAAGGCGACAGGCCGCGGGCGACTAGCTCGTGAGGTGCGCGCGGATCGCGTCAGCGGCCGCGCGGAGCTCGGGCTCGGGTCGCGGCGGAAACTCAGTGCTGCGCATCACCGTCGCGCCGCTTGGCAACTTCTCCGAGGTGAGCGCGCCGCGGATGACGTCGCTGTTCAACGCGTCGCCGTCCCGGTGCGGCGCGAGGTGCACGTGCAGGTGCGGGATCCCGCCGCCGAACACGTACACGTAGACAAGGGAGGCGCCGGTCGCCGCGCGGAGCGCGCTCGTGACCTTCGCCATGATCGGCCCGAACGTCGCGGCCTCTGGCCCATCGAGATCGGTCAGGTGCGGGATGTGGCGCTTCGGCTCCAGGTACGAGAAACCCGGGATCGCGCCGAAGAGCGTGGTGCTGAGCCGCCAGAGACCGTCCTCCCAGACCTGGATCCGGAAGAGATCGGCGCCCGCGCGCACCGGGTCGCAGAGGAGGCACGCCTGATCCATCCGCCGATTATCGGCGGGTTGCGTTCGCGAGATACGCGCTCCGCGAGTACCACGGATCGATGAAGCATTCGCCGTGAGCCTCGCCGAGAGCGTCCGATCTGAGTCAGAAGGGCCACGACCGCGACCCGGAGCGCGTGGTTGTCGTTAGATCAACGCGGCAGTCGCCGCCGTCGCCCGTACGGGCCCCGTTGCCCGCATGACGTAGTGGGTGAGCGTCTCGGAGATCTGTCGAAAGCCGAGGCGCTCGTAGAGCGCGCGGGCACGCGGATTCGTCTTCAGCACCTGCAGCGAGAGTGGTACGCGCCGCACGTTCGCCTCCGCTAGAAGGGCCCGCACTACCCGAGAGCCGATGCCCTGCCGCTGGAACGCCGGCAGGATCTCGATGTTGCCTAGCACGAGCTCCTTAGGCGTCCGGAGAACGGTCAGCGCACCGATGTCGCGCCCCTCCGCAACGAGGACTTGGATCCGGCTCGGCTCGAAGTTCAGACGAAATCGCTCCTGCTGATCTGGCTCGGTCCAGCCCCACGTCGCCTGGACGTATTCGCGCATCGCGAGTCGGTGCAGTCCGAACAGGAATGCTCGGTCGTCACCGGTGGCCTCTCGAAGCTCAAGGCCCTTCCCCAGCGAGAGGATCGACGTGTCACTCACGGTCCTTCACTCTGAAACACGGACTACTACGAACACAAGAAGAAGCAAGGTCCGAGTGAGCCTCCGGCTACTCAATCACGATGTCGAGGCCGCGGAGCAGTGCTACGGCTTCGGGCAGGCTGAACCGTGCGCCCTTCACTCTGTTGGCTCGCGGATCGATCACGTAGTTCAGTGCGTCCCGAAAGTCAGCTCGCTCCAGATTGGTGCCATGGAATCGCGCGCCGGCGAAGTCGGTGCGCCGGCAGATCGCCTCTTGGAGATCGGCCTCGCCGAAGTCCGCTTCCTTCGCGCTGCACCGCTCGATCGTGGCGCTGTGGAGGTTCAGGCCGAAGAAGCTCGAGAGGTCGAGGACGCAATCAACGAACGACAGCGCCGTGTTCGCGTGCGGGTCGGTCATTCCTTCAGCCTTCGTCCAATCAAGGCCCAGGAGCTTCGTCGACTCAAATTGCGTGTCACGGAATCGCGAGGTCGTGACCTTGATGTTGCTGAGGTCGCAGCTCACGAACCGACAGGACGTGAATCGGCAGTGCTCGAAGGCCGACCCACCGAAGAGGCAGTGGTCGAACACGCACTCGTCAAACTCCGCGCCGTCGACGCGCTCGCCGATCCACTTGAGACCCGCGAAGGTCTTGTGCGCGTTATTCGGGCCATCGAGCACGGTCCGAGGCTACAACGCGCTCTCGCCCCAGGGCGAGCGGTTATCTGGTGGCTTGACTGGGGGGAACGCGAATCAGTCTGGGGAGCCCCCCACGCCGCGAACAGACTGTCTCTTTCGTTCGCGACGGCTCAGGATTCGCGCGCCATGGGACGCCTGCTGGAACGTGCGGGAGCTCGGTGGGTTTGCGGCGGCCGACGGACGAGTCACGCGCTTCGGCGAGCTGATCCGCGCAGGCAACCTGAGTCGGCTGACCGAAACCGGTCGCGACGCACTCCTGGGCTACGGCGTACGCACCGTCATCGACGTGCGCGACCCCAAGGAGTTCGCCGTCGAGCACGACCCATTTCAGGACGGCGCGCGCTGGGCTGGTCAGGTCCACTATCTCAACGTTCCGCTAATCAGCGAGGAGGAGTGGACGGCGGTGCGCGACCCCGAACAGCGCAGGCAGGGCTATCGGACAGGGCGCAACGCCCTGGTATTCAGCGGCGGTGGGATCAAGTTCGCCACACACGTCGGGGTGATGGCCGAGATGGCGAGCTGGTCGAGCGACGGGGGCGTGCCGTGGCTCAGCCGCTTCCCGGTGCTCGTGGGGACTTCCGCTGGTGCGTTGTACGCCGCGCTCTATGCCTCCGGCTTGACACCGGCGCAGATTGCCCTGTTCGCCTCATTCTTTGCGGATCCAGCCATCGGGCCGAGGCTCTTCGATCGGAACATCCCCGGCGTCGCGGCGGCGTTCCTCCGCTACGACCCCTCCTACGCCCTCGGCCTAGTCCGCGGCTTTGCCATACAGACGCTGCTCGAGACCGTGTTCTCAATGAGCATGCACGCGACGCTCAGGGCGTTCGATCCCGCAGCTGGCCCCGAGGCGCAAGCCGCGCTGCGGACGGATTTGATCCGGGCGTGGGAGCGTCGCCGGGCGGCTCGCCGGGACGCCAGCTACTTCACGGACCAACTGACGTTCGAGCACACGCCTGACCTCTTCATCATCAGCGTCAACGCCTACACCGGCCAGAAGACCGTCTTCACGCGGCGTCCGAACGCGGGAGAGAAGCCGGTCGAGAAGGCTGAGGACGATGCGATGTACGAGTCGAGCCGTCCGTGCTACTTGAATCCGCCGAGCCCAGAGACGCTCGCGTCGACAGAACTCGCGCTCGCGGCGCCGGAACGCGAGCCCCTCGCGTCGGCAGAAGACGCTCTCCCGCCGGGCAATCGGCTTCACCTCGACTTCCGCCGCTTTGAGAACCGCGTGTATCGCGCCTACGACACCGGCCTGTACGGTACGCAGCTGCCTCTGGCACTGGCGGTGCGCGCGAGCATCAGCATCCCGTTCATCTTCGAGCCGTTACGGATCAAACGCCTGGTCGACCCGCCGGATCCGCCCGGCGCCGAGCCACTGCACGTCGCCGGGGCCGAGGACTTGTTCATCGACGGTGGGGTAGACGACAACTTCAGCGTCTCGGTCGCCCTCGACCAGCACCTCGGCGCGGCGACCAACGTCTTCGGGATCGCACTCGGTAACTTCGGCTATCGCTTGGCCGACGCGCGCGCTGACGACAACATCGCCAACTTTGCGATGAAATCAACCGGCTTCATCGGTGATGCCGTTCAAGACCTGGAGCGGCGCGACGAGGCGCTCGCCGGCCACTACGTCACCGTGGTCGACGCGCTCAGCGCGAGCCGCGCGCAGGTCAATGACACGAATCTCATCGTCAAGCTTATCGACGAGGGCCGGGCGATCGCGAAGGAGTTCTGGGTCGACCGGCACGACGGGAAGCCGTACCCAACAACAGCGCCGGGGATGTCGTGGGCCGCGGCGTTCCCCCGCGAACGCGAAGCGATCTTCTTGTCTCCCGCAGCGCGGGGCGTCGATCCTCCGGAGAAACCGGAACGCCAAGTTACACGTCTGACCCGCACCGATGTTTTCAACCTGAACTGGCGGACGTTGAGTCCGGTGTGGCGCTGGGTCTATGTCGCGATCGCCGCTATTAGCGTCGGTGTTGCCGCCATGCTTGTCGTGGCAGTCGAGTCGATTTTCGACCCGTTCGCGAACGACGCTCTCTCGCGGGTCCGTCGCCCACTTGTCTGGATCGGCTTGAGCGTGGTGCTGTTCGTCGGCGGCGTCATCGGTCTTCGCTTGAAGGCGCTCGCGATCTGGCGCGCGCGCTCAGGCTCGTAGCGGCGGCGGCTCTGGATCGGCGCGGCCTGTAGCTATTTTCGGGCAGAACGCAGGAAGTGCGCCGCCAACGAAGAGACAAGCCCGAGCGCTCCCACGCCCGCCGAGCCGAACGCGAGGGCGAGTTTGGTCGGCGTCGCGAAAGCGAGCCAGGACGCGACGCCGGCTGGTTCGGCGGGGTAGGCGTCGAGCAGTCGCAAGATGCCGACGTTCTCCGTCCAATCCACCGCGCCTCCGAACACCGCCAGGGGCAGGGTGACCGCCGCCGCCCAGCGCGGGAGTCCTCGCCACCGGACGGAACACAGAAGGGCGAGCGCAACCACCGGCAGCTCGAGGACCGGAAATAGCAGGTCGACGAGCTGCGCGTCGCGGTACACGGCGCGGCCGCCCGCACCGAGACGGTCAAGCAGCGGCCCCGCCCCGTTGGCGGGGTAGACCCACTTCGGCTCGAGCAGATCGATCTCGCCCGCGCGTCGGCCGGCCTCCGCATATGGTCCGCGAAGGACGGCGAAGACGGCGTAGGCGAGGAACACCAGGACTGCGACGAGGAGGGCCCGGCCGCTCGCGATTTGCACGAGCCGGTCGACCACGTTCGGCCAGCTGCTCCTAGATGACGTGGCTGGCACTCCCTATTCGGTCTCGTCGAGCGGCCGCGTCGCGCGGCACCGAGGAAAGTTGATGCAGCCGTAGAAGTCACGCGCGGCGCGGGACCCTCGGCCAGCCGCGCGAACGACCATCGGCACGCCGCAGTTCGGACAGAGCGGCACATCTCCGCGCGGAACGGCGGGCGTGGGCTCGTGGCTCGGTCTGGCGCGTATGGCGTCTTCAACGGCGGCCACGATCTCGGCGCTGGCATAGCTGGGCCGCGCCGAGAGGTGCACGAGTGGCAGGCCGGTGCTCGCGAAGACCGCGTCGACGAAGGCGTCCCGTTCGACCCGATCTGAGCGCTGATGGGAGGAATCGTCGAGCTCAACTCCGAGCATCGGCTTGAGCGTCTGCGGATCGCAGAAGAGGAAGTCGACATGCTTCTGACTAATGCGATTGCGAGCGCCTGGGTCGCGCGTCGGCGAGAAGAACACATCGGCCATGCTGACCTTGGTCATGATCGCGAACCGGCCGTTCACCGCGATCTGAGCAGTCCGAAGAAACGACAGTTCCGTGACCGACAAGAAGTCGGCCCCAGTCGTAAACGTGCGGAACCGACGCGCGAACCCCTCGTGCTTGCGTAGATCTCGGCGAAGACCCGCCGGTTACGCGGCGCCGGCCTTCTCGGCGTCATGGCGCCCACTCCTCGACGAGCCTGGCTGGCCCTGACGCAAACACGGGCTTTACGCGCTTGGTCTCTACGTTCGTCCTCTGGCTAGCTGTACTGCCCACGGAC
>DHJC01000073.1:0-137941 GCA_002404155.1 Chloroflexi bacterium UBA4730
AGCTAGCGGGCGGCACCCGCGAGCAGCCCCGGGAGGATCGATCCGAAGAACGACCCTGCGATCGCGGCGCCGGCGACGAGCACGAGGATCTCGAGTCCGGAGCGGATCGGGTTCCGTTTCGTGAGGCGGGATTTCCACACACCGACGGCGAACATGACGATGGCCGATAGGCCGATGGACACCCAGAGACCCGAGCGCACGGGCAGGAAGAAATACGGGGTCAGCGGCACGAGCGCGGCGACGAAGAACGAGCCGGCGAGGATGAGCGCCCCCTGCAGCGCTGACCCCCCTTCATCGACCGTGAGGCCCAGCTCCTTCTCCACCATCGTTCGGAGCAGGACGTTCGGGTCACGCGCGATCTCCGCGGAGATGCGCCGCGACGCGTCTTCGGGGAGCCCTTCGCGCTCGAACATGAAGGCGACCTCCGCCTCCGCCTCGCCCGGACGTTCCTCGACCTCCGCACGCTCGGACGCGATCTGCGCGTCGAAGATCTCCCGCTGGCTCCTGGATGACATGTATTCGCCGGCGCCCATCGACAACACCTCCGCGAGCGTCGCGGCGATGCCGCTGATGAGCACCGTGTACGTGTCGCTCGAAGCGGCCGCCACCACGCTGACCACCGCGAGGATGCTCGTCACCCCATCCTGCAGGCCGAAGACGACTTCGCGCACTTCCGCGAGGAGGTCGGCCTCCTTGCGTTCGGCATCGAGATGAGCCTTCAGCCAGGCCTTGTCGTCGTACGGTCGCTCGGCGGTCGGCTGCCGCATCAGATGACGCGACCTGGGCCGCCGCCCTCCGCCTGGAGGGGCAGGCCGGCCTGCGTCCACGCGGTCACGCCACCTTCGAGGTTCTCGACGGTGTAGCCGAGCGTGCGCAGGCCGCGGGTCGCGGCGTCGCTCCGATTGCCGTGCCGGCAGACGGCGAGGATCGTCCGGTCCTTCGGCACCTCGGCGAGCCGCCCGCGGAGCTGGCCGAGCGGGATGTGCTGCGAGCCGGCGATGTGCCCGGCCTGCCACTCGTCGGGCTCGCGGACATCGAGCAGGTGCAGGTCGGTGCGGCCCTGCGCGTCATCGGGTCTCATGGCCCGAATTCTGCGTCAGCGCGGGCGACGACGGATCCGGACTCCTTGCGCGACGACGCCATACTGCGTGGAGGACGCCGCGAAGCAACTGGGTGGAGGGCACCGATGCGCGAGCCGTATCCGGCGTCGCTCATCCCACTGCTCCCGCAGTTCCTCCAGCGACGTCGGGCGAAAGCGGACTTCCCGCTCCGGCACATGGAGAAGCTCGGCCTCGACCGGCCCGCGTACTTCTTCGTGATCGACCTCGGGATCCAGGATCCGACCGGCGCCCGGCCGCAGGACATCGGCAACAGGACGTATCGCACGAACGACGAGCCGCTCCGCGCGACCGCCGCCGCAGGCGAATCGGTGGGGCTGATCGCGTGGCGCGACGGGCGTTGGTCGCTCACCGACAAGGGACGGGGCGCGCTCGACGAGCTACGCCGCGCGATCGACGCGCACTACGCGGCTCTCGCGCCGATCGCCGCGGGTGATCTCGAGCGTCTCGCCGAGCTCCTCGACGCCGCGTTCCAGGCATCAGCGACGTCGGCGGAGCCGCAGACCCGCGAGCACACTCCGCGCGCGATGCGGTACCGCTGGCAGCCGCCGTCGTCCGTGATGGCGAAGCTCGACGCGGCCATCTACGGCGTGTGGCAGATCCGCGACGACTGCCACGTGCAGGCCTGGCGTGACGCCGGCCTTGGCGGACCGGCCCTCGACGTCCTCACGCGGGCATGGCACAAGGAAGCCGCGACGGAGGACGAGCTCGCCGGCAAGATGCCGACGCAGCGTCCGGACGATGTGCGCGCGGCGGCGCAACACCTTCGCGATATCGGTCTGTTGACCTCCGGCCCGGGCCTCGCGCTCACCGACAAGGGCACAGCCGTTCGCGAGCGCATCGAGGCCGACACGGATCGCTACTTCTTCGCACCGTGGCCCGATGCGGTCGGCACGCACGCGGTCTGGATCGCAGACCGGCTGACGGCGGTGAACGCGGCCCTCCTGTAGGCCGTCCAGGCGGTTTTCACGATTGTTACGTCTGGCACCGATAATGCGAACCTCCGTACCGGATGGCCATCGCTTCGCCGGGCCCGGCGTCCGAACGCAGCGTCACCCATGACGCACGGATCCTGGTCGTGGACGACGAATCAGACATCGCGAACCTCCTCGGGACGGTGCTCCGGGAGGAGAGCTTCTCGGTGCGCGTCGTCACCGACTCGCGCCAGGCGCTCGAGGCCTTCAACAGCTTCCGTCCTGACCTCGTGAGCCTCGACGTGATGATGCCGAGCGTCGATGGCATCAGCCTGTGCCTCCAGCTCCGCAAGGAGACGGATGTCCCGATCCTGTTCGTCTCGGCGAAGAGCGACCCGCCGGACCGGGTGGTCGGCCTGCGTATCGGCGCGGACGACTACATGGGCAAACCGTTCGACAACAACGAGCTGGTCGCCCGGGTCGAGGCGCTCCTGCGCCGACGCTCGTACACGGCGGTGGATCGCGATCGCCGCCAGGTCCGCTTCGGCGTCTTCATCATCGACCTCGGCAGCGTGCAGGCGATCCACGGCGACACCGCGCTGCCGCTGACGCCGACGGAGTTCAAGCTCCTGAAGACGCTCGCCGGTGAGCCCGGCCGCGTCTTCACCCGTGACGACCTCCTGACCGGCGTGTGGGGCTACCCGCCGGGCAGCGACACGCGACTGGTCGACGTGCACGTGGGCCGGCTGCGCAAGAAGCTCCTTGATGGCGGCGTCAGTGAGGTTTCCATCGAGACCGCCCGCGGGTTCGGGTACAAGCTCACCGCGACGCAGCAGGGGCAGCAGCCGGAGCGCTAGTCCCGCGCGACGGGCGCAGGGTGTCGAGTCCGGCCATCAACGACCCGAATTGATCGAAGGTCAGCGACTGCGCACCGTCGGACAGCGCGCGCTCCGGATCCGGGTGCACTTCGATGATCAACCCGTCCGCGCCCGCGGCGACGGCCGCGCGAGCAAGGGGTGGGACGTACGACGCCTTGCCCGTCCCGTGACTCGGATCGACGATGATCGGCAGGTGCGAGAGCTCGTGCACGACGGCGACGGCCGACACATCGAGGACATTGCGCGTCGCGGTCTCGCCACCGGCGACCGGTAACCCGCGCTCGCAGAGCATCACGTTCCGGTTGCCCTCGCGGAGGATGTACTCGGCGCACAGGAGCCAGTTCTCGATCGTCGGATACATTCCACCCCGCTTCAGCAGCACCGGATGCCCGGAGCGGCCGACCTCACGGAGCAGCGCGTAGTTCTGCATGTTCCGCGCGCCGATCTGGAGGATATCCACGTACTTCGCGCAGAGGCCGACGTCGTGCGGGTCCAGCACCTCCGACACGACGGGCATGCCGGTCTCGCGCTTGGCGCGCGCGAGAAGCTCGAGGCCTTCCTTGCCGAGGCCCTGGAAGTCATAGGGCGACGTCCGCGGCTTGAAGGCCCCGCCGCGCAGCACATTCGCGCCCCGGTCCTTCACCGCGTGGGCCGTCGACAAAAGCTGCTCCTCGCTCTCGACCGAGCACGGTCCAGCCATGACGATGAGCGCGCCACCCCCGATCGCGAGGCCGTCCACGTTGACGATCGTCGGGTCGGGTTGGAACTCGCGTGACGCGAGCTTGAACCGCTTGAGGACGGGGACGACGCGGTCCACCGCGGGAAGCGACTGGAGCTGTTCCGCGAGACGGGCCTTGTCATCGTCGAGTACCCCGATCGCGCCGATGACGCTGACCTCGCTACCGGAGAGGTTGGCCCCGTACCCGCGCTCGCCAAGGCGATCGACCACGTGGTCGATCTGCTCCTTCGTCGCGCCCTTCCGCATAATGATGATCACGCGAATATCGTACGTGCCGTGCCGCTCTACGCGTTCAAAGGAAAGTCACCGCGCGTCCATCCGACGGCGTTCGTGGCACCCACCGCGGTCCTCATCGGCGATGTGACCCTCCACGAGCACAGCTCGGTGTGGTTCGGGACGGTGCTCCGTGGAGACATGGATCGGATCGAGATCGGCGCGCGGTCGAACGTGCAGGACAACACCACGATCCACACCGATGAGCACGAACCGACGATCGTCGGCGAGGACGTGACCATCGGGCACAACGCGCTCGTCCACTCGAGCGTCATCGAGGACAACGTCCTCATCGGGCAGGCCTCGGTCCTCGTGGGCGGCTGCGTCGTCGGGACCGGCACGATCATCGGGGCCGGTGCCGTCGTCCGCGAGAAGACGACGGTCCCACCCCACTCGCTCGTCGTCGGCATCCCGGCGAGGGTCGTGCGGGAGGCGAGACCCGAGGACGAGCGGTGGACCGTCACGGCGGCGGAGCACTATGTCGAGCTCGGCGCGTGGTACCGCGACAACATCGTGCGGCCCGCGGATTGACGCTCCGCATCGACGGGAACAACCTCTCGATCGCGGACATCGTGAGCGTGGCCCGGCGCGAGACCCCGGTCGCCCTCGACCGCGCCTCGGAGCAGCTGGTCCGCGCGGCCGCGAAGCTCGTGGCCGAGGTCGCCGACGGCAACGTCGCCGTGTACGGCATCAACACCGGCTTCGGCGATCTCTCGCAGGTCCGCATCGCGCGCGGTGACCTCGCCAAGCTGCAGCTCAACCTCCTGCGCAGTCACGCGGCCGGAGTCGGCGACCCGCTCCCGCAGGACGTCACGCGCGCGATCCTCCTCCTGCGTGCCAACACGCTCGCCGCAGGACGGTCGGGCGTGCGCCCCGAGACCATCGATCTGCTTCTCGCCCTGTTGAACCGCGGCGTCCATCCGGTCATCCCCATGCACGGGAGCGTCGGTGCGTCCGGCGACCTCGCGCCCCTCGCCCACGCCGCGCTCGTCCTGGTGGGCGAAGGGGAGGCCACCTTCGAGGGCAAGCGCCTCGGCGGCGCAGAGGCGCTGAAGCGCGCGGATCTCCGGCCGATCGAGCTCGCACCGAAGGAAGCGCTCGCGCTCATCAACGGCACGCAGGTCATGACGGCGATCGGCTGCCTCGCGCTGCACGACGCCGAGGTCCTCTGTACCTCCGCGGACATCATCGGCGCGCTCTCGGCCGAGGCGTTACGCGCGACCGACGAGGCGTGGGACGCCTCGGTCCACGCGGAACGGCCGCATCCCGGCCAAGTGCTCGTCGCCGCGAATCTCCGCCGGCTGGTCCACGGGAGCCCGATCATCGCGTCACACAAGATCGGCGATCCGCGCGTCCAGGATCCGTACTCGATCCGCTGCATGCCGCAGGTCCACGGCGCATCACGCGACGCGCTCGCTCAGACCCGCCGGGTGCTCGAGATCGAGATCAACAGCGTCACCGACAACCCGCTCGTCTTCGCCGAAGAGAAGCGGATCGTGAGCGGCGGCAACTTCCATGGTCAGCCGGTCGCGATCGCGCTGGATCTCGCGACGATCGCCGTCGCCGAACTCGCCGACATCAGCGAGAGCCGCGTCGACCGGATGACCAACGGGCGCACCAGCGGGCTGCCCGCTTTCCTGTCGCCGGATCCGGGGACCAACTCCGGGTTCATGGTCGCGCAGTACACCGCCGCCGCCCTCGTCGCGGAGAACCGGCTGCGCGCGATGCCCGCGTCGGTCGAGTCCATCCCGACCTCCGCCGACATGGAGGACCACGTGAGCATGGGCGTGCACGCGGCGCACAAGCTCGCGGCCGTCGTCACGAACACGCGCAACGTGCTGGCCATCGAGTCGCTCTGCGCGGCGCAGGGCCTCGACCTCCTCGGGATGACCAGCTCGCCGGCTGTTGAGGCCGCCCGGCGGGTCGTCCGGGAGCACGTGGCCCGGCTCGAGGCCGACCGCTCGCTCGCGCCCGACATTTCCACGATGCGCGACGTCATCGCCCGGGACCTACTCGCGACGGCCGTCCGCCACGCTGCGGGCGAGATCGACTAGCGGTCTCTTAGCCGCAATTCATGCGCGGCCGGAGCGGCCGTGGTGGACTACTCCCATGGCACAGCGCAAGCCCTCCCCGCTCATCAGCTCGGTGAACGCCCTTCGCGGCCTCGCCGCCGGGATCACGATGCTCAGCCTCGCCGGCATGACCGTGTACGCGGGCGGCCACCTCCGTAACGACGCCGCACCGCTCCAGCCGGCCGCCGCCGCCGCCGCGGCCACGACCGCGCCCGCGGCCGCCACGACCACGACGTCCTCGACGGGCCGGCTGCAGCTGAGCAGGACGGTCACGACGACGACTCGCGCACGCTCGGTCACCACGACCCACCACAGCTAGCGCGATGACCGATCTCATCTGGATCGTTGCCCGCTCGACGGGCACGGCCGCGATCGTGGCCCTTGTCCTGTCCGTGCTCTCCGGGATGGCCCTCCGCTCTGGTGCGCTCGCGTGGCTGTCGCACAACCGCGGAGTGCGCGCGGTGCACGACCTGACCAGCGTGCTCTGGCTGCCGCTCGCGATCGCGCACGTGATCGCACTCATGCTCGACCCGTACGCGAAGATCGGGTTCGCGGATCTCCTCGTCCCCTTCCTTGTCTCGTACGGCTCGTTCGCGATCGGTCTCGGGACGATCAGCCTGCAGCTCATCGTGGTGGTGCTCATCTCGACCTGGCTGCGCTCGTCCTTGACGCACCAGGGGTGGCTCGCGATCCACCGGTTGTCCTATGTCGCATTCGTCGCGGCCTTCGCGCACGGATTGCTCGCGGGCACCGACTTCGCGCAACCGGTGCTCGTGGCCCTCGCGTGGCTCACCGCGACGGTGATCGTGATCGTGGCGTTCCGCCGGCTCACCGCCGCGCGCGGCCGTCAGTCGGAGGCGCGCTCCAAGACCGTCGCGATCCCCTGACCGACCCCGATGCACATCGTGACGAGCGCGTAGCGCCCATTCGTCCGCCGTAGCTGCAGCGCCGCTGCTCCTGCGAGCCGCGCACCGCTCGCACCGAGCGGATGTCCGATCGCGATCGCGCCGCCATTCGGATTCAGCTTCCGCTCGTCCCGCCAATCGATACCGAGCTCAATGCACGACGCGATGACCTGGCTGGCGAACGCCTCATTCAGCTCGATGACGTCCAGATCCGCGATCCCGAGGCCGGCCCGCTTGAGCGCGAGGCGCGACGAGGGGATCGGGCCGAGGCCCATCTCGTCCGGGCGCACGCCCGCCACGCCGGTGCTCACGATCCGTGCGATCGGCTTCAAGCCGAGCGACCGCGCGCGCTCGCGCGACGCCACGACGAGCGCCGACGCGCCGTCGTTGATCCCGGAGCTGTTCCCCGCGGTGACGCTCCCGTTCTCGGCGAACGCCGGTTTGAGCGCCGCGAGCGCCTCGAGCGTCGTCGCCGGCCGGGGGTGCTCGTCCAGGGTGACCACGGCGTCGGCGCCCTTCGGTTGGGGCACCGGCGTCGCCACGATCTCCTCGGCAAGGTATCCGCCCGCCATCGCGCGCGCCGTCTTCTGCTGGCTGAGGAGCGCAAGGCAGTCCTGATCGACGCGCGAGACCGTTCGTCGCTGCGCGACGTTCTCCGCGGTCTTGCCGAGGGTGACGGTGTGCCCATCGGCGACGAGCTGCGGATGCGGGAACCGCCAGCCGATGGTGCTGTCAGCCGACTCCGGCGCCCCGCGCGGGAACGCGGTGTCCGGCTTCAGGGTCACGACGGGCGAGCGGGTCATGCTCTCGACGCCGCCCACGATGAACAGCTCGCCCTGCCCGCTCCAGATCGCCTCGGCGGCGCTATTCACCGCCTGCAGGCTCGAGCCGCATAGCCGGTTGATCGTCTGCGCCGGCACCTCGACCGGAAATCCGGCGAGCAGCGTGGCCATGCGCGCGACGTTGCGGTTGTCTTCCCCCGCCTGGTTGGCGTTCCCGAGGATCACGTCGTCGATCCCGGCGGGGTCAAACCCGCTCCGCTGGACGACGGCGCGCAGCACGTGCGCGGCCATCGCGTCCGGGCGGAGCCGGGCGAGCGCGCCGGCGTAGCGGCCAAACGGCGTGCGGACGTAGGCGCAGATGAAGGCGTCACGCGGACCACGCGACCCCTCGTCGATCATCGCCGGTGAGTCTAGGGAACGAGTCGGCGTCGGTAGACTCGCGCCATGACCGAGGAGCGCAAGCTGGTCACGGTCCTGTTCGCCGACATCGTGGGCTCGACCGCCCTGGGGGCGAGTCACGATCCCGAGGTCGTCCGCCGGACGCTGTCCCGCGCCTTCGGCGAAGTGCGACAGGTCCTCGAGACCCATGGCGGAACGGTCGAGAAGTTCATCGGCGACGCGGTCATGGCGGTCTTCGGGATCCCCCAGACCCATGACGACGACGCCGACCGCGCTGTCCGCGCGGCCTTCGCGTTGCGCGATCGGATCGCCGCCCGCAATGCCGACGGTCGCTTCGCGCTGGAGTTGCGCATCGGCGTCAACAGCGGCCAGGTCGTCACGGGTGACGTCGGCGAGACGCTCGTCACCGGCGAGGCGGTGAACGCGGGCGCCCGACTGCAGGCGGCAGCCGCACCGAACGAGATCCTGGTCGGCGCGCTCACCCGCCAGCTCACCCAGGGCGCCGTGCATTACGGCGCGACCCGCGAGATCGAGGCGAAGGGCATCGGCCGGCTCAGCGTGTGGCCCGCCACCGCGCTCGCGTCCGCCCTGCCGGCGCAGCATCGCGGGATCGCCGGCCTGTGGGCGCCGCTCATCGGCCGGGACGATGAGCTGCGGCTGCTGGTCGATTCGCATCGCAAGCTCGCGACCGAGCAGCGCGCCGCGCTCGTCACGATCTACGGCAGCGCGGGGGTCGGGAAGTCCCGGCTCGTGGCCGAGTTCGTCGAGGCGATCGGTCCGGACCGCGTCCGACGCGGCCGCTGCCTGCCGTACGGCGAGGGCATCACGTTCTGGCCGGTCGTCGAGATCCTCCGGGCGGACACCTTGATCACCGCGCTGGACTCGCACGAGGACGCGACCCGGAAGCTCCGGTCCGCGGTCCTCGCGACCTTCGCTGCGCCATCCGAGGACGCCGAGGCGGTCGCGCGGCGCATCAGCGTGCTCGCCGGAACAGCGAGCCGCGAGGACGTCCTTCCGGACGTCCCTGCCGAGACGATGCAGCAGGAGCTTCGCTGGGGTCTCCGCCGCTATCTCGAGCGCCGCGCCGCGACGCAGCCGCTGACCTTGGTCTTCGACGACATCCACTGGGCCGAGGCCGCGTTGCTGGATCTCATCGAGGACCTCGCCGAATGGTCGCGCGCACCGCTGTTCCTGCTGTGCATGGCCCGGCCGGACCTGCGCGAGCTGCGCGCCGGGTGGGGCGGCGGGCTCATGAATTCGTCGACGATCCGGCTCGAGCCGCTCACCGCCGACGAATCGGCGCGGCTCATCGCTGAGCTGCTGGCCATCGATGCCCTCCCCGACGACCTCCGGCAGCAGGTGATCACGCGCTCGGAGGGCAATCCGCTGTACGTCGAGGAATTCCTCCGGATGCTGCTTGATGGCGGACACCTGGCGAAGCGTGACGGACGGTTCGTCGCGGCGGTGTCGCTGGAGACATTCGTAGTGCCGGCGACGCTCCAGGGCCTCATCGGGGCCAGGCTGGACACCACCCCGCCTGCGGTGAAGCACGCGCTCCAGCGTGCGGCCGTGGTCGGAAAGGTGTTCTGGCCCGAGGCGATCCTCGCCCAAGGGCCGATCGAGGGACCGCTCGAGGCGCTGCTGCTGGAGGCCGCACGGCGGGATCTGGTGAGCGAGCTCGACGAGCGCGGCCTTGGCGGCGGCCGGGCGTGGACCTTCAAGCACATCCTGATCCGCGACGTCGCGTATGACGCGATCCCGAAGACTGAGCGAGCGCGGGCCCACGACGCCTTCGGTCGCTGGCTCGAGGAAACGGCGGGTCAGCGCGTCGACGAATACGCGGACATCGTCGCGTACCACGCCGAGCAGGCATTCCGCTTCGCGCACGAGCTCGGCGAGCCCGACCTCGCGGCGCTGGGGCGCCGTGCGTACACCCAATTGATGGAGGCTGGGACGAAGGCAAAACGGCGGGGAGATCTCCGCGCCGCCCTGGCCTTTTTCCGCCGGGCGTTGGTCGTCGTGGAGGCGATCGACCTGCCGGTGGCAGAGCGTCTCGAGACGCGGGCCCTCGTCGCCAACGCCCGAATGGCGATCGAGCCGTCGCAGGAGGTCCTGGACGAGATCGGGTCGCTCGTGACCGAGCTGCGCACGGTGCCCCCGACGACAGTGCTCGTCGAGCTCCTGCAGGTGCTGTCGGACGACGTGTGCTTCAAGGACCTCGCGGCCGCCACCGCGCTGGACCGCGAGGCGATCGCGGCAGCCCGCGCGATCGGCGATCCGGACACGATCGTCTTCGCGCTGCTGCGCTCGAGCTGGGCGTGGTGGGTCAACGGCGACATCGACGCGGCGCGTCGCGCGCTCCAAGAAGCGCTCCAGCACAGCGAATCGACCGGCGCGGAGCGGCACCTGAGCACCGTCCTTGGGTGGCTCGGCGTCAACACCGCCTTCCGTGGCGCCTTCGTCGAGGGCGTCGAATACAGCGTGCGAGCGAACGAGCGGGCCGCGGCAAGCGGATCGTCGCTGCAGCGAGCGATCACGCTGCGGATTGTGGTGTACGCCGCCCTCTGGCGGGGCGATCTCGACGCAGGGGTGACCGTCGCGCAGGAGGCGGTGGATGCCGCGATCGATGCCGGCGCGCGGCAGCAGATCGGCCAAAGCTACCAGGTCCTAGGTGATGCCTTGGCCGCCGGCGGCGAGCTCGGGCGGGCCCGCGAGGCGCACGAGCGCGCCATCGCCCATCTGTCGGGCTCGCCGTCGCAGGGCCATCGCGCGGAAACGCGAACGCGCCTGGTGAAGACGCTCGTGAGCCTGGGTGATCTGGACGAGGCCCGCCGCCAGGCCGACCTTGCCCGCACCGAGGTCGCTGCCAACGACGTCTACACGGTCGCCACCGCCGCCGCCGCGCTTGCGGCGGTGTGCGCCGCCGAAGGCAAGCCGGAGGACGCCGACAGGCTGTTTCGCGAGGCGCTGGAGCGGATCGCCCCGACTGGCTACGCGACACTGCACATGGAGATCCGCCGCGACTACGCGAGCTTCCTCATCGACCGTGGCCGCACCGCCGAGGCCCGACCACTCCTCGAGGAGGTTCGCGGCTTCTACGACACGCCGGCGACGCCGTTCGAGCGTCAGCGTACCGAGGCGCTGCTGCAGCGCTGCATGCCGGTGCCACGGTGAGCGCGGTCGCCAAACGCGTCGTCCGAGCGCCACGCGGGTCGCAGCTCTCGACCCACGGGTGGCCGCAGGAAGCGGCATTCCGCATGATCCAGAACAACCTCGATCCGGATGTCGCCGAGCGCCCCGACGAGCTGATCGTCTACGGCGGCACCGGGCGCGCGGCGCGCTCGTGGCAGGCGTTCGACGCGATCCTCGCGACGCTCAAGCGGCTGAAGGACGACGAGACGATGCTCGTGCAATCGGGCAAGCCGGTCGGCGTCTTCCGCACGCACGAATGGGCGCCGCGGGTCCTCATCTCCAACGCGATGCTCGTGCCGAAGTGGGCGACGTGGGACGAGTTCCGTGCGCTCGAGGCGATGGGGCTGACGATGTACGGCCAGATGACCGCGGGGTCGTGGATCTACATCGGCACGCAGGGCATCCTGCAGGGTACGTACGAGACGTTCGCCGCGGTCGCACGGACGCACTTCGACGGCACGCTCGAGGGACGGCTCGTCGTGACCGCCGGGCTCGGCGGGATGGGCGGTGCGCAGCCGCTCGCGATCACGATGAACGGCGGAGTCGCGCTCGTCGTGGAAGTGGATCCGACACGCGCCGAGCGCCGCTTGAAGCAGGGTTTCCTCGACGAGATAACGGACTCCCTCGACGACGCGCTCGCGAGCGCGGAGGGCTACCTCGGCTCGCGCACGCCGCGATCGATCGGGCTCGTCGGGAACGCGGCCGCGGTCCTGCCGGAGCTGCTCCGGCGCGACGTGCGCGTCGACGTGGTCACGGACCAGACCTCGGCCCACGATCCGCTCGACGGGTACGTGCCGGACGTGCGGCACGCCGGCGTGCTGCGGATCAATGATCCGGCCGCCTACATCGAGGCATCGCGGGCGTCGATCGCGAAGCAGTGCGAGGCGATCGTGGCCTTCAAAGACCGCGGCGCCGTCGCGTTCGACTACGGGAACAACCTGCGCGGCGAGGCGCAGACCGCGGGCTTCGCGCGCGCGTTCGACTACCCCGGCTTCGTGCCCGCGTACATCCGCCCGCTGTTCGAGCGCGGCAAGGGACCATTCCGGTGGGTCGCGCTGTCGGGCGACCCGCGCGACATCCTCGCGACCGACCGCGCGGTGCTCGAGCTCTTCCCTGAGGACCGTTCGCTCGCGCGTTGGATCGAACTCGCCGAGACGCGCGTGCCGTTCCAGGGACTGCCCGCGCGGGTGTGCTGGCTCGGCTACGGCGAGCGCGCGGCGTTCGGGGCCCGCATCGACGACATGGTGCGTACCGGAACGCTGAGCGCGCCCATCGTCATCGGCCGCGATCACCTCGACTCGGGCTCGGTCGCCTCACCGAATCGTGAGACGGAGGGGATGCGCGACGGCAGCGACGCGATCGCCGACTGGCCCATCCTCAACGCGCTCGTGAACACGGCCGCCGGCGCGACCTGGGTCTCGGTGCACCACGGCGGCGGTGTCGGGATCGGCAACTCGATCCACGCGGGCATGGTCGCGGTGGCCGATGGGACGCCCCTCGGCCGGCAGAAGCTGGAGCGGGTACTGACGACCGACCCGGGCACCGGCGTCATGCGTCATGCCGACGCCGGCTACCCGGATGCGATCGCGTTCGCGAAGGACAAGGGAGTCGATCTCCCGAGCGTCTAGCGGGCCGACGTGCCGGCTGAGCTGTGGGCCGCAGCGCGCAGCTCGACGAGCAGCTCCGCGAAACGGTCGTGGGTCTCGACCAGGCCCTTCTCCATTCCGCTCTGGATCATGCCGTCGCGGTCCTCTTTCGACGAGAACACCGACCGCACGGTGAGCACGGTCCGCCCGTCGCGCTCCGCGAACGTCGCGGTCTCGACCGAGATGTGCCCGGCCATCGGCTCGTACTCGAAGGTCTGGACGATCCGCTCCGGCGGGACGACCTCGCGGTACTCGCCGCGGAAGCCGTGCTCGGTCCCGTCGGGCGTCCGATTGACGAACCGCCAGGCGCCGCCCGGGCGCACGTCCATCTTGTCGACGACCGTCGGGTACGCCCGCGGGCCCCACCATCGCGGGATGAGATCGGGATCGGTCATCGCCTTGAACACGAGGTCACGCGGGGCGTCGAACTCCCTCGTGATCAGGATCTCCCGGTCCGAGGGCAGCGTGATCTTCGTCGCGGTGCTACGTGCCATGGCCATCTCTCTTGTCCTTGTCCTTGTCCTTGTCCTTGTCCTTGTCCTTGTCCTTGCCTTTCAGGTCGCGGAGAACGCCGTCGAGGCGATCGAACCGGTCGTCCCACGTGCGGCGGTATGGCTCCAGCCAGGCATCCAGCTCCTTGAGCGGCTGCGCGCGGAGGCTGTAGATCCGCTGCTGGGCGACCGGATGGACCTCGACGAGCCCGGCGTCGCTCAGGACACGCAGATGCTTGGAGACCTGCGGCTGCCGAAGGCCGAGCCGGTCGACGATCTCCCCGACCCCGCGCGGCTTGCGGCGCAGCAGTTCGACGATCTGTAGCCGGTTCGGTTCCGCGAGAGCGCTCAACGTGGCCTGCATGTCCTTATATATACCCCAGCAGGAATATGCCTGTCAAGGCATATTCTGGCTCCTCCAGCTAGACGACGCGCCTACCGCCCCGGAACACCGCCCAGACGCGCCAGAGGGCTCGCGCATCGGAGAGCGGGTCGCCGTGGATGAGGACGAGATCGGCGGGCATCCCCTTCTCGATGCGGCCGGCGTGATCGTCGCCGAGGAGCTCGCCGCCGGCGCGCGTCGCGGCGACGAGGGCCTCTCGCGGCGTGAGGCCGGCGGCGACAAGGAGCTCGACCTCCCAGGCGAGGTGACCGGCGCGCACGGAGCCCCCGCCGAAATCGGAGCCCGTGGCGATGCGCACGCCCGCGCGCTTCGCAGCGGCGACCGACGCGTATGCACCTGCCTTGCGCTTCGCGATTCGCTGGCGGCTCTCCTCGGTCGTGAAGCGATCGATCGTGGTCGTGTGCGCGAACGTCTCCCACGACGCGAACACCGAGAGCGTCGAGGTGAGCGTGACGTTGTGCTTCTTCATCGTCCGCGCGATGTCGTCGTCGAGCTCCATGCCGTGCTCTATCGAATCGACGCCCGCCTCGGCCGCCACACGAGCGCCGTCGAGGTATCCGGAGTGGCAGGCGACGCGCCCCCCGCGCGCGTGGACCGCGTCGGCCATCGCCTTCATCGCCGCCACGCTGAACGGCGAGTCCTTCACACCACCCGGCGCGTCCAGGTAGATCTTGACGAAATCGGTGCCGAGGTCGAGCTGATGGAGTGCCGCATCCTTCAGGCCATCGTCGTCCGTGGTGACCCACATGTCGGGGTAGCCGGTCTTCCCGATCCACGTCCCCGCGACGCGGATGTACGGGTTGCCAGCCTTGCCCGAGAGCTCGTCGCGCACGTCCAGTGAGATCGGCCGGCCGTTCGAGCTCGGCGCGCCGACGTCGCGGGCCCACAGCACCCCGGCCTGCACGAGCCGGTTCGCGTTCTCTCGGGCGACCTGCCGCAGTACGTCCGGCGGATCGCCACCCCGCACGATCCAGTGGCTGCCGCCCTGCATGGTGAGGTGGCTGTGGCAATCGACCATGCCCGGCACGATGACGGCACCGCCGGCATCGATGACCGTCGCGTTCTGCTGATCGATCTCGCCGTTCGGACCGATCGCCTCGATCCTCCCATCGGCGATCGCGACGCTCACGCCGAGCCGGAGCGAGTCGGACGAGCCGTCCGCGAGCGCCGCGTCGTGGAGGATCGTGCGGGTCATGTCATGCTCCCGGCGGGACCCGTGATGCTCCCGGCGGGACCCGTGATGCTCCCGGCGGGACCCGTCTGTCCCTCGCCCTGGTACTTCCCCTTGTAGCCGTCCGCGGTCGCGGTGCTCAGCCGGAGGAACACGAGTTGGAGGACCGCGGCCCCGCGCTGGAGTCGATAGCCACGTGGATTCAGCACCGACAGCAGCCCTTCGCCACGACCGGAGTAGCCGGCATCCCAGACCGCGCTCTGAAGGGCCACCCCCGACCGAAGGAGCGTCGACCGCGGTCGCGCGAATGCCATGAGATCCGCCGGCAGGTTCACCTTCTCCACATAGCCGATCACGTAGCTGCCCTGGTGGAGGTCCCACCAGCCGTCGGCGTCGGGCTGCACGTCCTCGCGCGCAGCGGGCTCGCGAAGGTTGGGTGCGGCGCCGAGGAGTCCCGGCGACGTGAGCCGCTGGATGCGATCGACGCGAAGATCGATGCCGTTGGGCTGCAGCTGGGTCTGGGGATCGATGCCCTCAACGAGCGGCGGCTGCCCGGAGATCGCGGCCCGAAGCTCCTCACGCGATAGCACGCTCACTGGGCCGGATGCTAGGCGGGCGGCCAGCGAGGTGCCACACTCGGCGGACCGATGACCCTTTCACCGAAGCCGGTCTCCGCGTCCACGACCGTCTTCTCCAAGTCGATGCTGCCGAGCGACGCGAACCCGTGGGGCAACGTGCACGGCGGCGAGATCATGCGGCTCATCGATGAATGCGCGGGCGCGGCCGCGACGCGACACGCCCGGCAGCGGGTCGTCACGGCGCGCGTCGACGAGCTCTCGTTCGTCGCTCCGGTCTACGTCGGGAACCTCGTGACCGCCCGGGCGTCGGTGAATGACGTCGGAACAAACAGCATGGAGGTCGGGGTACGCGTCGACGCGGAGGACATGCTGACCGGGAAGGTCGTACACGTCTCGACGGCGTACCTCGTGTTCGTCGCGATCGGCGAGGACGGCAAGACCGCACCGCTACCCCAACTGATCGCGGAGACCGACGAAGAGAAGAGCCGGATGGCGGCTGGGAAGCTCCGCCGCCAGCGCCGGCTACAGCGCTAGCATCCGAGCGGCACAAGGAGGGTCCAGATGAGAGGCGCACGCATCCTGTCCGTGACCGTGGCGACGCTGCTCGTGGCAGCCGCCTGTCAGGCCCCGCGGGCCACCTCGAGCAGCACCACCGCGCCCGCCGCGACGAGCGCGGCGCCCGACTTCAGCGGCAAGACGCTCAACATCGTCACCGGCGGTACCGGCGGCGTGTACATCCTGTACGGCGCCGGCCTCGCCGACGTGTTGACCAAGAAGATGAAGGTCGCGGCAAGCGCGCAGTCGACCCCCGCGTCCGTCGACAACATGAAGCTCATCCGCGACGGCAAGGCCGACCTCGCGTTCACGCTCGCCGATACGGCGTACGACGCGATCAACGGGAAGAACCGCTTCGCGCCGCCGGAAGCCAAGGTCGACGCGAAGACGATCGCGGTCATGTATTCGAACTACATGCACATCGTCGCGAAGGCGAGCGGAGGCATCAACACCGTCGCCGATCTCAAGGGCAAGCGCGTCTCGATCGGCGCGGCCGGCTCGGGCACCGAGACCAAGGGCATCCGCATCCTCGAGGCGTACGGCCTGAACGCGACGACCGACATCCAGCCGCAGCGTCTCGGCGCCCAGGACTCGGCCGACGCCCTCCGTGACGGGAAGGTCGATGCGTTCTTCTTCGACGGTGGGCTGCCGACCAGCGCGGTGAGCGACCTCGCGAACTCCACGGCGATCAAGCTCATCGACCAGTCGGACGCGATCGCCAAAATGAACTCGAAGTACGGCAACTTTTACTTCGCCGCGAAGATCCCGAAGGGGACGTACAAGAACGACGCGGACGTCGTGACCGCGGGCGTCGCGAACCTCTTGGTCGTCCCGTCGTCGTTCGATGCGGCCTTCGTGAAGGCCATCCTCACCGCGATGTTCGACAACCAAGCCGATCTGGTGCTGGTGCACCCGGAGGCGAAGAACCTCAAGCTCGACACCGCCACGCAGGGCTCGCCGATCGACTTCCACCAGGGCGCCATCGACTACTACAAGACCAAAGGTGTCTGGAAGCCGTAAGGAAGCTTGCTGCTTGCGGCCATGCCGCTACGCAGTAACTGGATGAGGGCGATCGCCCTCGGCACCGCGATCGTCGCGCTGACGGGGGTGGCTTTGGCCGCCCCCGTTGCCGTTCTCCGCGTCGTGAGCCAGATCTCGGACCGTACCCATATCGTTCCCCTCGCCGACGGTGAGCACTACGAGTACTCCTACCAACAGTCCATCTACCAAGTGCCCGTGGTCGAAGAGCACGTGCGCAACGGAGACACCCTCAGCATCGTTCGCGTGCGGTCGCGGGACCGGCGGGCCGTGGAATACTTCCGCTGGGATGGCGAGATCCGGCGCGAGGGCGATGAGTTCGTGCAGGATGCGCCACCGAACCACGTCGCAGCACTCACGATCCGGATCACGACCGAGGGCACGCAGCGGCTACGCGGCGCCGGCTTTGACATCTTCCTGCGGGACGAGTTCGGCGAGACCGTTGTGACCGTCACGACGCAGTACGTGCCGCGCCTGCTCACGCTGCTGGGCCACCCGTGAGCGACGAGGTCATCGTCCGGCCGGACTTCGATTCGGTCCTCACCGACGAGAAGAACCGCGAGATCATCGAGGAGTTCGAGAACGAGGCGAAGACCCGCACGCTCACCGGTTGGTGGGCCCGGTTCGTGACCTCGCTCTCGGTCGCGACGACGCTCTTCGCGCTCTACTACGCAGCCGCGGGCGCCGAGATCCCGTTCACGAGCTTCGTGCTCGTGCCGACCGTGAGCGTCTTTGGCGAGACGATCACGACGAAGCAGATCTACGAGATGCTCTTCCTCGCGGCCGTCCTCACGCTCACGTTCGTCCTGTACCCCGCGCATCGCCGCTTCCTGAAGCGGGTGAACCCTGTGCTCGACCTGCTGCCGGCCGCCGCGTCGGTCGCGATCGCGCTGTACGTGCTTCTGAACTTCGAGCAGGTGATCTACCGTGCGAATAGCCCGACACCGACGGACTTCGTGTTCGGGATCATCGCCATCGTCGTCGTGCTCGAGGCCGCGCGCCGGTCGATCGGCTGGCATCTCCCGGTCCTCGGGCTCATCGCGATCGCGTACGCGTACTTCGCGGATTTCATGCCCGGGCCGTTCCGCGGGCCGCCGAAGAACCTCGACGACATCGTCGCGAACCAGTACCTCGGCACCGACGGGATGCTCGGGCAGCCGCTCCTGGTCGCCGCGACGTTCATCATCCTGTTCACGATCTACGGCGCGATCCTCGACTACACCGGTGCAGGAAAGTTCTACGTCGATCTCGCGTTCGCGCTCACGGGCCGCAAGCCCACCGGCGCGGCCCGCACCGTGACCGTCGCGTCATTCCTCCTCGGCACCGTGTCCGGGTCGGGCGTCGCGACGACGGTGACGCTCGGGGCGATCGCCTATCCGATGCTGAAGAAGGCCGGCCATGACCGGGAGTCGTCCGGCGCGATCCTCTCGGCCGGCGGCATCGGCGCGGTCATCTCACCGCCGGTGCTCGGGCCGGCGGCATTCATCATGGCCGAACTCCTGCGCATCAGCTATCTCGAGGTCGTGATCATGGCGATGATGCCGACGGTCCTCTTCTATCTCGGCATCCTGCTCACGATCGAGATCGATGCCCGCCGGTTGAAGGCCCAGCCGATCGTCCTGGACGCGCCGGGGTTCTGGTGGCTGACGAAGCGGTACTGGTACCAGTACACGTCGCTGTTCGCGATCATCGCGTTCCTGCTGCTCGGATTCAGCACGATTACCGCGATCTTCTGGTCGATCCTGCTCGCGATCGTGGTGCCATACATCCGCAAGGAGACGTCGCTGACTCCGCGAAAGCTCGTCGCGGCGCTGTCCGCCGGCACGCGGCAGGTCCTCGCGATCGCGGCGACGACGGCCGTGGCGGGCATCGCCGTCGGCGTCCTTCTGCAGACCGGCCTCGGCCTGAAGATCTCGAGCCTTATCCTCGCGCTCGGTCTGGGGAATCTCGTGCTCACGCTCATCGTCGCGGGCGTCGTGCTCTGGGTCCTCGGACTCTCGCTCCCGATCACGGCCACGTACCTCGTCGCCGTGCCGACCGTGATCCCTGCGCTCGTCACGCTCGGCGTCCCGCCGCCGGCCGCACACATGTTCGTCTTCTACTACGCGGTCCTGAGCGAGGTCTCCCCGCCGGTCGCCCTCTCGCCGTTCGCGGCGGCCGCGATCACCGGCGGCAACCCATACAAGACGATGATGTTGACCTGGAAGTACGCCTTGCCGTGCTTCCTCGTGCCATTCATGTTCACGCAGCCCGGCGGCCTCGCGATCTTGTGGCGCGACACGTCCATCGTCGACGCGCTCGTCGCGTCGATCTCGGCCATCGCCGGGATCGTGGCCATCGTGTCCGGGGTCGGCGGCCATCTGCTGAAGCCCACGACCCTCGTCGAGCGTGGCGTCCTCGTGGCCGCGGGACTGCTCCTGCTCGCGCCTGGCGTGCTCGCGGACATCGCCGGGCTCGCCCTGTTCGGAGCGGCGCTCGCGTCGCAGGTCCTCGTGGCCAGGCCCGCTCGCGCGCCAGCCGCGGTGTAAAGCGCTAGCTGAACTCCTCCGAGCGGTCCGTCAAAATAGCGGCTCCGACGAGGGGTGCCGCTGGCCCGGCGTCGCGGTGCGCTCGCCGATTCGGGTCCGGTCGCCCCGTCCCCGCCAGCCGAGCGCCACGCCACTCGGGTCCGCCGGCGGTGTTCCCGGACGTGTTCCCGGAGGCGTTCCCCTACGGGAACAGCGAATCGCCGCATCTGCTCAGTGAAACCGCGGATTCCCGGGCCGACATATGTACGTGCGGGCCCGTTCGGAATTGCACACCAGACGCGCTGCCCTCGGCCCAGGCCACTGGCTCCGTGGTCGGGCTGTGACGGACCTCTCGGAGGAGTGCAGCCAGCCCGAGCCGGAGGCGATGGCCTGATGCAGGCCCCGCGCGATGCGCGGCGAGAGCGAGCTCAGCGCGAGGCGGTCCCGGGTGCAGCGGCTGCGAAAAGGTCGCGTTCGGCACGGCCGCGAAGCCAGCGGGGCGCTGTACCTAGTCGCGCTTCAGCTGGTCCGCGTAGTAGGTGCGGACCTTCTTGACCTTGGGCAGCGCGGTGAAGGCGATGTACGGCTGGCCGGGATTCCGCGCCGCGTAGTTCTGGTGGTACGCCTCGGCCTCGTAGAAGCGCTCCAGCGGTACCACCTCGGTCACGATCGCACGATCGAAGAGCTTCGCCGCGTCGAGCTGCTTGATGTACGCCCCAGCGATCCGCTGCTGCTCGTCGTTCACGTAGAAGATCGCCGAGCGGTACTGCCGGCCGACATCGGTACCCTGCCGGTCACGCGTCGTCGGATCGTGCGCGATCGAGAAGAACACTTTGAGCAGCTTGCCGTAGGTCAGCTTCTTCGGGTCGTAGCGGATCTCGACCGCCTCGGCGTGGTCGGTGGTGCCGGAGCACACCGTTTTGTAATCCGCGGTATCGGCGGTGCCGCCGGCGTAGCCGGACTTCACCGACTGGACGCCATCGAGCTGCAGATAGACGGCCTCGACGCACCAGAAGCAGCCGCCCGCGAGCACGGCCGTCGCGTCGCCGCTCGCGGGCGCTGCATCGATGGCGGGATCAGGGAATTGTTCGGGTGAGACCACTCGGTCTCACGCTACTACTTCCCGTCCGTCAGACCGATCACGTTCCCCTCGGGATCGCTGAACAGCGCGATGGTCGTCGTCGGCCCGACCTTCGTCACCGGGAACACGACCTTGCCGCCCCCATCAGTGGCCTTCTTCACCGTGGCGTTCAGATCCGAGACGACGACGTAGAACGTGACGAAGGGCTTCGGACCGCGCAGTGGCCCGATGCCGCCACCGATGCCCTTCCCGCCCGCGTTCGTGTCGATGAACGTGTAGTCGTTCTCCGGCATGAAGTTCATCTTCCAGCCGAGGACGTCGCTGTAGAACTTGCGCGCCTTCGCCGGGTCCGCGCTGTTGATCTCGAAGTTCGTGACTGGATCGCCCATGGTCCCCTTCTTTCATCGCGTGTTCGGATCGCGCTATGCGGCGGGCTCCCTCCCCTCGGCCACCGCGGTCAGCCGCGGCAGGAAGTAGTCCCAGCCTTCGGTGTGGCTCGCGAGCTCGGCGGCCGGCAGCCCCCGATGCACGAGCCGCAAGCGCGTGCCCGTGCCGCGCGGCTCGAGGTCGATCTCGACCGTCGAGCCACCCGGTCCGACGTCCGCGCCCGGTCCTTCCCAGCCCCACGTGAAGACAACGCGGCGGTTCGGCACGACCTCGACGTACTCGCCGCGCACGGCCGCATCCTTGAACGACACGTGGAACAGGCCGCCGGCACGCGGATCGAGCTCGGCGACGCGGCCCTTCCAACGGACGTACTCGTTCGGATCCGTGAGCAGCGTGAACACGGTCTCCGGGGACGCCGCGATGTCGATCACGCGCTCAATGACGTCGACGTCGGTGCTCATGGCTCCCCTTCTCGCGTTCCGCGCGCTCCGCCGCCACCTTCAGGCCGGCGAGCTCCGCGTCCCAGAACGCGGTCAGATACGCGCGGAGCTCCTGCAGCGCCCCGCGCCGGGCGCGGTAGATGCTGCGCCTTCCGTCGCGCCGCAGGGTGACGAGCCCGGCGTCCTCGAGGACCCGCAGATGCTGGGAGATCGCCGGACGGGTGACGTCGAAGTGCGACGCGATGTCGCCGACCGACCGCTCCTCGTGCCAGACCAAGCGGAGGATCTCGCGGCGCCTCGGCTCCGCGATCGCCCGCAGTGCGTCGTCCATCGCTTATTAGGTTAGTCCTCGCTTACCAATTCGGTCAAGCGCGCGGACCCGTCGGTACGCCCCCCGACGTGGCTACTGCCCCGGGTCTTTCACGCTCCTGACCTTGTCGACGATCGCGTTCACGAGGACACCACCCGACGTCCGCACCTCTCGGACGTAGACATCTTCGATGGGGCTGTGAGTTGCCGGATCGATCGCGAAGTCCCCGCCGGGGCTCTTGACCGATACCTTCTCGAGCGCCGCGATCAGGGCATCGGTGTTCTTCGTGTCGCCCTTCGTCGCCGTGAGAGCAGCCTCGAGCATCTGCATCGCGTCCCACATCTCGACCGCGTAGCCGTCGGGCGCGAGCGGCTTGCCGGTCACGTCGTCCTTGTACGCCTTCTTGAACTCATCGACGAACGCCTTGTTCTCAGCGGTGTCGACCTCGGTCGACCACGGGAAGGATGTCTTGATGCCGACCGCGGCCTGCTTCGTCGAGTTCAAGACCTGAGCGTCCGCGAGCGGGCCGGGCCCGGCCAGCGTGTACCCCGCAGTACGCATGCCGGCCGCATCCCACGCGCCGATGAACCCTTCGGCATCGTCCGTGATGAACGCGGCGAAGACGTTCTTCGTCGGTTGCGCCTTCACGGCGGCGATGACCTTCGGCCAATCGGCACCGCTCTTCGGGGGCACGGCACTCCGGCCGGTCGCCCGGCCGCCGCTCTTCGCCAGCCCTTCGATGAAGGCCGCCGCCGACTCGGTGCCGAACGCGTCGTCGGCGTTCACGACGAAGTAGTCCCGCAGCCCATTCTTCGCGGCCCACTCGCCGAGCGGCTCGCTCATCTGCCACGAGGAGGGCGCGCTGCGGAACACGAACGTGCTCTTGCAGCTCGGTGCGCAGCCCGCCGTCGTACGAGCCAGCGCGTTCGCGCTCGCGTTCGTGTCGATGTAGACGAGCTTCGACGCCTCGGCCGTGTCGCGCAGCAGGTATGCCGCCGGTGTTCCCGCGCCGCCGAACAGGAGCTCCACGTGATCCTGGTCGAGGAACTGCTTGATGCGCACCTGGTTGATCGTCGCGTCGAGCGATGACTCGTCGTTGTACACGAGCTGCACGTCCCGGCCGGCGAGCGCGCCACCTTTCAGCTTGAGGTAGAGGTCGGCGGCGCGCCGCTGCGACGCCCCGATGTCCGAGTCGATCGCCGACTCGGTGAACGGAACGAGGATGCCGATCTTCAACGGTCCGAGCGCGACCGGCGCCGGGGACGGCGGTGCGGTCGCCGTGCAGGCCGAGACAACGACGAACGTGACGAGGAGCGCCGGCCAACGGCCGGCGCTCCTCCACGATCGGTTACTTCGCGGCGTTGACGTACTCGTCGGTGTAGGTCGTCGAGAGATCGATGTTCGGGTTCTTCTGGACGTTCTCGTTGAACTGCTTCAGCAGGCTCAGCTCGAACTCCGGGGCGCCCTTGGTCATTTTCCCGTCTGGGCTGAACATCCCCATGCTGTCCTTGAGCGCCTGGACGTATCCGTCCTTGTCGCCGCCGTAGTAGTCCGTCGGGAGCTTCTCCGCGATCTCGAGCGGCGTGTGCGTCCCGATCCACTTGAGGGTCTTCACGTACGCGTTGACGACGCGCTGGACGATGTCCTTGTTCTTGGCGATGTAATCGGCGCGCGCGAACACCGAGATGAACGGGTAATCGCCGCCGAGCGCCGCGCGGGTCGTCTCGGGCTTGGACAGGTCGACGAGCAGCAGCCCGTCACCGGTCTTCTGCATGCGCAGCACCGTCGGCTGGGTCGTGATGCCGACATCGATCTTGCCCTGCTTCATCGCGGCGATGAACGTGTCCCCAGCGCCGGCCGCGACGTAATTCACGTCGGAGAGGGCCAGGCCGGCCTTGATCGCCATCACGCGCATGAGCGTGTGCGTGCCCGAGCCGAGCGCGGTAACGCCGGCGTTGGCGCCCTTCCAGTCCTTGGGAGACTTGATCGTGTCGGCCTTCTGCTTCGCGACCATGACGAACTCGCCGGGCTCCTGAAGGAGCAGAGTGACCATCGTGATCGACTTGCCCGCGGCTGCGATGTCGATGGTGTGGTCGTACGAGCCGGAGCCGAAGTCGACGTTGCCGGCGACGACCTCGACCGTCGTGTCCTTTCCGGATGGCTCGTCGATGAGGTCGACCGTGAGGTTCTGGTCAGCGAAATATCCGAGCGCCTCGGTGAGCTTGTTCGGCAGGTAGATCTGCTTGTTGAGCCCGCCCACCATGATCGAGATCTTTGCGGGAGCCGGCTTGGTCGCGGCGGCGACGGTCCCTGCCGCGGTGGTCGTCGCTGGGCCCGGGGTACCCGCCGAACCTCCGCACGCTGCGGCGATCAGGCTGGTGATGAGCACGAGTGCCGGAAAACGGGAGCGCATATGTCCTCCTCCTATTTGTTCGCTACATGGTCGCTGGGTTGTTGATCGCGTTGGGACGCCACTTGATGAGGAAATTCTCGAGCCGCATGATGAGGGCTTCCGCGATGATCGCGAGGACCGCGAGGATGAACATCGCTGCGAAGACGCCGTTCGCGTTGAACGTCCCCTGGGCCGTCGCGATCATCAGGCCGATGCCCTTTCTCGCCCCGAGGTATTCGCCGACGATCGCGCCTACGAGGGCGAAACCGAAGCTCGTGTGGAGGCTCGCGAGGATCCATGAGAGCGCCGACGGCAGGATGACGTGTCGCGACAGCTGGCTCTGGCTGGCGCCAAGGATCCGGGCATTCGCGAGCAGGTCACGATCGACCTCCCGCACGCCCTGGAACGCGTTGAAGAACACGACGAAGAAGACGAGTACGACGGCGAGCGCGACCTTCGACTGGATGTCCAGGCCGAGGGCGATCGCGAAGATCGAGCCGAGCACGATCCGAGGCATCGCGTTGAGCACGTTGATGTAGGGCCCGAGCACGTCCGACAGAAGGCGGTTCCGGCCGAGCGCGACGCCGAAGATGATGCCGAGGATCACGCCGATGGCGAAGCCGAGAACGGTCTCCTCGAGGGTCACGGCGATCTGCTCCCAGAGCGGACCTTGGGCCGTGCCCTTCTGCACCCACGAGACCAGCTGGCTCCAGATCCCGGACGGCTGACCGAAGAAGAACGGATCCACGACGCACGTGGCGCTGTCCGGGCCGTGACAGCCGACGCGTGTCGTCATCTCCCAGCTCCCGACGATGAAGACCGCGAGGGCGAAGCGAAGGATGAGCACCAGCCGGCGGCGTCGTTGGTAGGCTCTCGCCCGCGCGACGTCGAGGTCGTCGGCGACCGTGTTGGTCTGCGCCAACGGGCTAAGACGCGACGAGGTGCTTGGAGCGTTCATAGCTGACGAGGACCTCGTCTCGAAGGTCCTTCCAGATCTCCTCGTAGATCTCGATGAAGCGCGGCTGGAAACGGACCTCGGCGATGTTCCGGGGTCGCGGAAGATCAACGCGGTACGTTCCCTTGACCGTTCCAGGCCCCGCGGTGATCACGACGACGCGGTCGGCGAGCCCGATAGCCTCTTCGAGGTCGTGCGTCACGAACACTACGGAGGCTCCGGTCGATGCCCAGAGCTCGAGCAGCTCGTTCTCCATGAGAGCTCGGGTTTGGACGTCGAGCGCGCTGAACGGCTCGTCCATCAGCAGGATCCGCGGTTGGTTGATGAGGGTCTGGGCGAGCGCCACGCGCTTGCGCATCCCGCCCGAGAGCTGGTGCGGGTAGTAGAGCTCGAAGCCGGCGAGGCCCACGCGCGCGATCCATTCGCGGGCTTGGATGTTCGCCTTCTCGGTGTCGGCGCCGCGCAACCGCGGACCCATCGCCACGTTGTCGAGCACGCTCTTCCATGGGAAGACTGCGTCACGCTGGAACACATACCCGACGCTTCTGCCGACAGACCGCACCGGCTCGCCGAAGACGCGGATCGTGCCAACGCTCGGCGGCTCGAGACCGGAGATGAGGGCGAGGGTCGTGGACTTGCCGCAGCCAGTGGGACCGACGACCGCGCAGAACTCGCCTGCCGCCACCGTGAGGTCGAGGTCCCGCAAGGCGGTGAACGACTTGCCCGAAGGCGACACGAATCGCTTCGTGACCCCGCGCAGCTCGATCGCCGGCCCCTTCGCGTCAGCCTCCCGCACCGTCCGGACACCTTGACGTCACCCGCTCGCCACGTACAGCGATTCGGTCGTTGCGCCCTTTCTGGTCATTGAGGTCGCGCGATCGCGCCCTCACGGCAGAGTACGCCCCGACCACATAGGGTGACGGTCGTGGAGATGGGACGCTACCCGATCATCCCGTGGCCTCGGGCGATCGACGCCCGCGACGGGGCGTTCGCGTTGGGCGCGGGGCTGCAGATCGCCCTCGTCGACGGCGGGAACTCGGACGTGCGTCGCCTTGGTGACCTGCTCGCCCGATACCTGCGCGAGCTGGCGGGCATCAACGCGGAGATCGGCGATGGCGGCGCGATCCGGATGGGGCTTCGATCGGACGCGCCGGCAGGCACCGAGTCGTACGCGCTCGACGTCGCGACCGAGCGGATCGGGCTCACGGCGCGCGACCCGCGCGGCCTCTTCTACGGGATCCAGACGCTACGCCAGCTCGTCGCCGCGTCCCCGAAGGCGGTGCCCGCCGTGCGCATCGAGGACGCGCCTCGATTCCCCTACCGCGGGCTCCATCTCGACGTCGGGCGGCACTTCTTCCCGGTCGAGTTCATCAAGCGGTACATCGACCTGCTCGCGACGTTCAAGCTGAACACGTTCCACTGGCACCTCACCGAGGACCAGGGCTGGCGGCTCGAGATCAAGCGCTACCCGAAGCTCACCGAGACCGGTGCGTGGCGCAAAGAGACGATCGTCGGCCACGCCCGGCGCGGCCCGAAGGGCTACGACGGCACGAGGCACGGCGGCTTCTACACCCAGGACCAGGCCCGCGACGTGGTCGCGTACGCGAAGGAGCGTGGCGTGACCGTGCTGCCGGAGATCGAGATGCCGGGGCACAGCCTCGCGGCGCTCGCGGCGTATCCCGAATTCGCGAACGTGCCCGGCCCGTTCGAGGTGCGCACGACCTGGGGCATCTCGGACGAAGTGTTCTCGCCGAGCGAGGCGACCTTCACGTTCCTCGAGAACGTGCTGCGCGAGGTGATGGACATCTTCCCGAGCGAGTACATCCACATCGGCGGCGACGAGGCCCCGAAGAAGCGGTGGAAGGAAAGCCCCGACGCGCAAGCGATCATCAAGAAGGAGAAGCTCGCGGACGAGGACGGGCTGCAGAGTTGGTTCATCCGACGCATCGAGCGCTTCCTCAACGCGAACGGCCGGCGGGTCATCGGTTGGGACGAGATCCTCGAGGGCGGCCTCGCGCCCAACGCGACGGTGATGTCGTGGCGCGGGACCAAGGGCGGGATCGCCGCGGCGAAGCAGGGGCACGACGTGGTCATGGCGCCACAGGAGGATCTGTACTTCGACCACTACCAGGCCGACCCCGAGCACGAGCCGCTCGCGATCGGCGGGATGACCCCGATCGAGGACACCTACCGGTACGAGCCGATCGCCGCGGAGCTCACGGCCGACGAGGCGAAGCACGTTCTCGGGCCGCAGGCCTGCATGTGGACCGAGTACATGCCGACGACCGATCAGGTCGAGTACATGGCCTACCCGCGCGTGCTCGCGCTCGCCGAGATCGCGTGGTCGCCGCGCGAGGCGCGCGACTGGGACTCGTTCCAGAAGCGCCTGCCCGCGGCGCTGGCGCTCCTCGATCGCCTCGGAGTGAAGTACCGGAAGCCAAGCTAGGCGACCTCGGCGATCGCCACCGGCCGGCGGAGCTCGGCCGAGCGGTACGCGGCCACGACGACCTCCAGTGAGCGCAGCCCATCCTCGCCGCTGATCGGCACCGGACGTCCGGCGATGATCGCGTCCACGAAGCTGCCGACCATGAGCGTATTCAGGTCGTCGCCCCAGCCGACCAGCTTCGTGACCCCGGCGGCGTCGTCGTAATGCGTGAGCGACTGCCGGAACACGTCGACGTCCACGGTCCCGCGTTCGCCGACCACGTGCATCGTGACCCCGCCCCACGTCGGGTAGGTCTGCGGCCGTGACCAGCTGCAGTCGATCGAGGCGAATGCACCACGGGAGAGGTCGAGCGTCAGCAGACCGCAGTCCTCGACCGGCAGGCCGTACAGGAACGAGCCGAGCTCGGCGTGCACCCGCACGACCTCGTCAGCGAGCAGCCAGCGCAGCGCATCGGCGACGTGGACCGTGTGATCCATCGCCGCTCCCCCACCAGCTTCGCGTCGATCGCCGAACCACCGACCCGGATACTGGCCGGGGTTCGTCGCGCGCACCGCTCGGACGACACCCAGCCTCCCGCTTTCGATCGCGTCCTTGAGTGCGACCATCGCCGGGCTGCTCCGCACCGGGAGCGCGACGCCGAGCTGCACGCGGGCGTCGCGGCAGGCGTCGAGCATCGCTCGCGCGTCGGCGACCGTCGTGGCGAGCGGCTTCTCGCAGAGCACATGCACGCCGGCAGCGGCCGCGTCGAGCGTGTAGCGGCGATGCGCCGCGTTGGTCGAGGCGAGCACGACGGCCTCGCTCTCCTTCAGCAGCGCCTCGAGGCTCGGATGCGTTCGACCGTCGTGGGCCGCGCCGGTCTCATCGAACGAGCCGACGAACTCGACCTGCGGCAGCGCCGCGAGGGTCCGCGCGAGGCCGGGCGCGTGCACGTGGGCCCACGACACGAGGCCGACCCGCAGCCTGCTCACGCCGGCACCGTCCAGCGAACGACCTCACCACGTTCGGCGGACTCGATCACCGCGAGCCCGAGCCCGAGCGAGCGCGACCCTTCGCGGCCATCCACCAGCGGTGGCTCGCCGCGCGCGAGCCGCTCGGTCAGATCGCGGAGCTGGCGGCGGTAGGGCGTCTCGCGGAGCGTGGGCGCCGGGATCACGCCCGCGCCGGCATCGCCGGCGGGGGATTGCACGACGAAGGGCGCGACCGCGCGGCTGTCATGAGCGAGCATCCCGCGGTCGCCGCGGACCTCGAACGTCGTGCGGAAGCCCGCATGCTCGGCCCAGCTCGCCTCGAGCTGCACGATCGGCCGATCCTCGTAGCGCAGCGTCGCAAGCGCGTAATCGAGCGCACCGCCACCGGCCAGGCGCTTCCCGTAGACGCGCGCGGGCTCGCCGAACCACCAGCGCAGCACGTCGAGGTCGTGGAGCATGAGATCGAGCACGACCCCGCCGCTCTTAGCCGGGTCGAGGTACCACGCGCGCGCCGCACCGACGGGGAGCGTCCCGCGGGTGAGCGTCGCGACGGCGGCGCGACCGAGCGCTCCGGCATCGAGCAGCTCTTTGGCCCGCCGGTACTCGGGAAAGAAGCGCACGACGTGCCCGATGGCAAGCCGGACGCCCGCCTCGTCGCACGCACGCACCATGGCGCGGGCGTCCTCGAGCGTGCGCGCGATCGGCTTCTCGCAGAACACGTGCTTCCCGGCCTTCGCCGCGGCGATCACGTGCTCCGCGTGCAGGTACGTCGGCGAGGCGACGATCACGAGATCCACGTCCTCGCTCGCGCAGAGCGCCGCGGCGTCGGGAGCGACCCGCGCACCGAGCTCGGTCGCGAGCGGCTCGGCCTCGACGATCGTCGCGGCAGCGATCGCGGTCAGCCGCGCGCCCGGAAGGCCGATGGAGGCGCGGGCGTGGGTCGATCCGGCGAAGCCGGTCCCGATGACGCCGATGCGAAGGGTCACGGAGCGCACAGGCTAGCCCGTGCGACGGATCAGGCGGTCAGTCCGATGTCGAAGGTCGCGGCGTAACCGTCGTTTGTCTTCGCCGGCGCGAAGGTCAGCTTGCCGCCGCTCCCCTGGAAGATGCCGTCGCCCTCGTTCCGCAGCCGGCCGGAGCCGCCCTTCTGCGAATACGGGGACTGGGTGAAGATCTGGTCATTCATGGCCTCGTCAAAGAAGAGCTGCGAGGTGAAATCCGACCCCTGGCCGTTCGCCGCGGCCGTGCGGATCTTGAAGTGGACGTGGACCGCGCGGCCCTGGTACCAGCCCGGCCAGATCGTCGTGAACTTCGCGGTGCCGCTCGCGTCCGTCGTTTGGTAGCCGCGCAGGAACTTCGTGCCCTTGGTGCTGCCGAAGGTCGGATCGGTCGCGTCCGAGTACACGCCGAGGGCGTCGCAGTGCCAGACGTCGACGGTCGCGTTCGCGAGCGAAGCGCAGGAGGTACCGCTCACCTTCGAGACGAGGAACGTGAGCGCGAGCGTGGCGCCGGGCTTGACCGCGTTGGTCGACGGATCGGAGCGGATATCGGAGCGATTCAGCTTTTCGTCGACGAAGTACGGACCTTCGGTGAGCGCCGGCCGCACGACGCACGACGGCAGGACGACAGCGACGGACGCGCCAGCGGTCGCGGCTGCGGCAGTGGTCACGGCGGCATTCGTCGACGCGGTCGGAAATGTGGGTGCACTGATCGGCGCGCAGGCTGCGGCGAGGGCGGAGCCGCCAAGCAGCGCGAGGACCTCGCGCCGGGTGAGGATCCGGCCGATCGGCCGGTCGTCGCCATCGATCGCGAAGCGCTCCACGTTCAGCTCGCCGGACCGGTAGCCACGATGTCGATCACCAGCCGGATCTCGTCGGTGACGCTCACGACCCGTAACGGCACGGACGGCGCCGACATCCCGAAGTCCTCGAACTTGAGCGTCGGATTCGCCGTCGCGGTCGCGGTGAGATCCCCGCCGTTCCGCGTCGCCTTCAGGTCGAAGGTGACCTGCTTGCCCTTGCCCCGGATCGTGAGGGTACCGTTGAGCGTGAAGGTGAAGTCGCCGCTGGCCGGCAGCGGCAGTGCCAGGCCGGTGACCTTCGTCGGGACGAACGTCGCGGTCGGGAACTGTCGCGTGTTGAGGGTGTCCTGCTTCACGAAGTTGTCGCGGTTCTGCTGGTCGCTCGACAGGGTCGTGAGGTCGAACGTGAGCTTGGAATCCGAGGAGAAGGTGCCGTCCGCGTTGAGCGAGAACGAGCCTTTCGCGCCGGTCGCGGTCAGCACCGCGTCCGACGGGAGGTTCACCCCGACGAGCTGCTCGTGCACGCGCACCGTCGCCTTCGACTTGTCAGTCACCGTCCAGCCCGCCCCGGTCGCCACGGCGGTCGTTGCCGCGGGCGTCGCCGTGCCAGCCGCGCTGGTCAGAGGGGCCGTAGGGTCGACGGCGACCGACGCCGCCCCGCCGCACGCGGCTATGAGTGCGACGATGATCAGCGCCACGAGGCGCATCGCGGTCTGCATGGCGGCAAGCGTACAGAGCGACGGCCCTCGTCGGGCTAAGGATTCGCTAAGGACAGTGGTCCTGGAGGACGACAGATGGACGTGTTCGACGCCGTGCGCACCGTGCTCGCGGTGCGGCGTTACGCGGACAAGCGCGTGCCGGTGGAGCTCATGCACCGCATCGTCGAGCCCGGCCGGCTCTCGGCAAGCTCGATCAACGTGCAGCCGTGGCACTTCGTGGTCGTCGAGGAGCGCGCCAGCCTTCGCACGATCGGTCAGATCATGAAGACCGGCCCATACATCTCGGACGCATCATTCGCGATCGTGGTGCTCGTCGAGAAGGACAGCCCGCACGGCGCGTCCGACGCGAGCCGTGCGATCCAGAACATGATCCTCACGGCGTGGTCCGACGGTGTGGGCTCGAACTGGGTCGGGTTCGGCCCGATGCCCGAGGTCGAGAAGCTGCTGGGCGTCCCGAAGAGCCAATGGGGGCTCGCGGTGCTCCCGTTCGGCTATCCCGCGGCGAAGCTCAGCGTCGGCCGCAAGAAGCGCAAGCCCCTCGGCGAGGTCGCGAGCCGGGAGCGCTTCGGAGTGCCGTTCGCCTAGTTGAGATTCCCGGTGGTTGTTGGCACTCGTGCTCGACCCGTTGTCGCGGCGGTTCGCGGATGGCATCCCTCGACGTGTCGAGCCGCAATCGTGGGCGAATCTCGAGGAAACTCATCGGCGTGCCCGCACGCGACGATCGCCGGAGCTGGCTCGACGAGCTCCGCGACAGGCTCCGAAGCCGTGCCAGAAATGGCCGGGAACGACACCTAGTCGAACTGGACGGAGCGCTTGGACAGGCCGAGGAAGTAGCCGTCGATCACGGTCTCGGGCGACTCCTTCCCATCGAGACTCGCACCGAGGGCCACGAAGAGCGGTACGAAGTGATCGACGGTCGGGTGCGCGTAGGGGACACCGGGCGCGCGGCGCTTGTAGTCGACGAGCGTGTCGACATCGCCTTTCGCGAGCGTCTCGGCGCTCCACAGATCGAACTCCTTCGACCATGCCGGTGGAACGGCGTCGGGCCGGAAGTCCTCGAGGAATGGAAGGCCGTGGGTCATGAACCCGCTGCCCATGATGAGCACGCCCTCGTCGCGCAGCGGCGCGAGCCTCTTGCCGAGCTCGAGCAGCTCTTTCGAGTCAAGACTCGGCATCGAGATCTGCAGGATCGGGACGTCGGCCTTCGGGTACATGACGGTGAGCGGCACGTACGCCCCGTGGTCGAGCCCGCGCGTCGGCTCATCCGCGATGGGTTGTCCGGGCAGGAGCTGCCGCACCCGCCGGGCGAGCTCCGGTGCGCCAGGCGCCGGATACGTCACGTCGTAGTACTTCTGCGGGAACCCGTAGAAGTCGTAGAGGAGCGGGACCGGTGTCGTCGCGCCGATGGTGAGCGGCGCGTTCTCCCAGTGCGCCGAGACGACGAGGATGGACGCGGGCTTCGGGAGATCGGCCGACCACCGCGCGAGCTGGCCCGGCCAGACCGGGTCGTCGACGAGCGGCGGCGCGCCGTGGCCGAGATACAAGGCCGGCATGCGCGGGGTCGCGCTCATTGGATCGCTCATCGGCTTCCTTCGGGTAACGCGTGTCCGGGTTCCGCTATTCCTCGGGGCCGGCGCGTCGCGACGTACGAGCCCACCGCGATCAGCGCGAATCCGAGCGCGATACCGATCGTGAACGGCTCATTAAGGAGGAGCACACCAAGCACGAGCGCGACTGCCGGGTTGAAGTACGTGATGATCGTCGCGCGGATCGGGCCGACCTCGCCGATGAGCGTGAAGAACAGCAGGAACGCGACCGCGGTGCAGACGACGCCGAGGAACGACACGGCGAACAGCACTTGGCCGGACGGCACGCGCGCCGGGAGCTGGGCGATGCCGATCGGCGCATAGACAAGGGCGGTGACCGCGAGGGAGGAGGCCACGACCCCCACGGAAGGCGCGCCCTGCAGCCGCCGGCTGATGATCAGCGGCCCGATCGCGTAGCCGACCACGACCAGCCCGACCTCAGCGACCGCGACGAGATCGTCCGTCGCGACATCCAAGCCGACGACGAGGGCTACGCCGACGAAGCCGACGATCAGCCCGATGACCCGCCGCAGATCCGGCCGGTCGTCGCCGCCGATGATCCAGACGAGCACGGCGCCCACCAGCGGCACTCCCGCGATGAGCAGCCCGGCTAGCGAGCTCGAGAGCCGGCGCTCCGCGTCGGACAGGAGGATCCAGGGCGCGGCGACCTCGACGAACGTGTACGCGAGGACCCAGGGCCATCGCGGCAACAGCGGCCGGATGTCTCCGCGCGTTGCCGCCAGGGGCACGAGGATCGCTGCGGCAACGGTGGTGCGCAGCAGGACAAGTGTCGCAGGCGTCAGCTCGGCCACGGCGATCTTGATCAGCAGGTAGGGCACGCCCCAGATGACGGCCATCGCGGCGAAGAGGATCCAACCGCGGCGGCTCATCGGCCTGATTGTCGCGGCTGACTAGAGTGAACGCACAAGCGGGAGGGCATCGTGGTCACGTCGTACAACCAGGTCGCCGCGCGAAGCCTCGAGCGCATCGCCGCGCTGGGTGACGGCGTGTTCGCGATCGCGATGACGCTCATCGTCTTCGGAATCCGGGTGCCCGACCCGGGTCCGGTCCAGAGCGAACAGGAGCTCTGGAACGCGCAGCAGACCGGACTCTTGTACTTCGCCCGTGCGGACCGCGACCTCTCGTGGCTCCAGCTCGGGTTCTTGGCGACGGTCGCGCTCATGCCGTTCTCGGCCGCGCTGCTCTCTGAGTTCTTCTCCTTCCGGATCGCGCCACTCGCCGACTGGGCGAACATCGCGCTCCTCGGCCTGCTGCTGTACGCGGCCTGGTCCTACGCGCTCCTGCGCTCCGCGCTGAACTTCGCGATCGCGCCGCGGGCCCCGTGGCTGTCCCGCAGCTGATGACCGAGCCGCTCAACCTCGACGAATTCGAAACGATCGCGCGCGAGACGCTCCCGACGATGACGTACGACTTCATCGCGGGAGGTGCCGAGGATGAGCGCACCGTCGCGGGCAATCGCGCGGCCTTCGCCAGACGCGTCCTGCGCAACCGCGCGCTCGTCGACGTTGCGACGCGCGACCTGCGCACGCGGCTGCTCGGGCTCGATCTTCCCCATCCGATCCTGCTGGCGCCGACGGCGCTGCATCGCGTCGCCCACCCGGACGGCGAAGCCGCGACCGCGCGCGGCGCGGCGGCGGCGGGCGCCGTGTTCACGGTGTCGACGGCCACGAGCATGCGCCTCGAGGAGATCGCGGCCGCAGCGCCGGACGCGCTTCGCTGGTTCCAGCTCTACCACCTCGGTCAGCGCGAGGCGAGCGAAGACCTCATCAGGCAGGCCATCGCGACGGGACATCGCGCGATCGCGCTCACGGTCGACGTCCCGCTCCTCGGACGGCGGGAGCGCGATCTACGGAACATGTTCACCCTGCCGGAGGGGGTCGGGATGGCTCACGCGTACGAGCCCGCGTGGGCACCGCCGAGCGAGGAGCGCTCACGCGGGTGGGCGAGCCCGATCGCAAGCGCGAATCTCACCTGGGACGACCTGAAATGGATCCGTGCCGCCGCCGGCGACCTGCCGCTCCTGTTGAAGGGCATCGTGCGCGGCGACGACGCGAAGCGGGCGCTCGAGCTCGGCGTCGACGCCATTTGGGTCTCCAACCACGGCGGCCGCCAGCTCGACGGCGCGATCGCGACGCTCGACGCGCTGGCCGACGTCGTGGCCGCCGTCGGTGGCAGGTGCCCGATCGTGCTCGACGGCGGTATCCGTCGCGGCACGGACATCATCAAGGCCCTCGCGCTCGGCGCCGACGCGGTCGCGATCGGCCGCCCACAGATGTATGGGCTCGCCGCAGGCGGCGCCGACGGCGTGCGGCGGGTCGTCGAGCTGCTGCGCGCCGAGCTCGACCTCGCGATGGCCCTCGTCGGCGCGCCGTCGCTCGCGGCGCTCGAGCCTGATCTGATCGGCTGACTCACCGCCCGGGCAGCTGGCCGCTTCGTCCGTGGCCGCTAGAGTCCGTTCATGCGCGGCCTTGTTGCACTGGGACGTCACGTTGGGTTGGCGACGCTTGCAGGGCTTATTGCCGGAGTCGTCGTTGGAGGCCTGCTCGGACGCGTCGTGATGCGTGTGAGCGGCTTCATGGGCGGGCCGGGGATGGTCGGTGTCCGCACATCGAACGGGAACCGGGTCGGCGACATCACGCTCGAGGGCACGATCGGGCTCATCCTCTTCGCGGGCGTCGCCACCGGCGTGCTGGGGGGCATTCTGTACGCCGGGTCCGAGCCATGGCTACGACGGTCCAGACCGTGGAGTGGTCTTGTGTTCGGCATCGGACTCTTCGCCGCGGTGGGTTTCACCACAGTCGACCCGTCCAATGTCGATTTCGCGCGCTTCGGCTCGGCACCGGTGAACGTCGCGATGTTCGCCGCGCTCTTCGTCCTGTTCGGCATCGCGATCGCCTGGCTCCTCGAGCGCCTGCGAGCAGTGGCAGCTGGCCGAGGCACACGGGCGCGGGTGGTCGAGGGTCTTGGCTGGCTCGCTCTCCTGCCCGTCGCGCCGCTCATGGTGGCCGTCTTCGCCGGCCTCGGGGCCAACTCGGATCCCCTGCCGGCGGTCGTGATCGCAGCGGCGCTGGCGATCGCGGCGGTCGCCCACTGGCGACGGTTCCCGCCGCTCATCGGCTACGCCGCGCTCGCAGTGCCGCTGATGACGGGTTCGGTGCGTTTGGCCGGCGGACTAACTGCCCTTCTGGCTGGGCTGTAGCGGTCGACCGGTCAGCTCAAGCGGCGCCCTTCTTCGCCTCGAGACTCCCGTGCTGGACCATCAGCTGCCTCTCGTTCGACGCGAAGCTCACGACGGTCCCGGTCCTCTCGTTCACGACCGTGGTCAACGTGAAGCCTGCGCCCGAGAGATACGAGAACACGTAGGCGTCGTCGTTGATCTTCGCGAACTGGTACTGGGCGCTCGAATCGGCTGATGGCTTCGCGTCGCCGCTCTCTTTCCAGCTGACGGTGCCGTCGTTCGAGAACCGGTGCTCGAACGCCTTGCCCTTCATCGGGCCGTCCTCATAGGTCCAGCGAACGGTCCTGCCGCCCATCGAGTGGATCGGATCCGCGCCCATGGCTACCAGCTACCTCCCGTGTCGCACCCGGTGGGTGCTGCAAGGCGAGCGCCACGGTTACGCGCGGTAGCGCGAGGCCAGGCCACCGCCGGGTCGCCCGCTGAACAGCGCCCGTCCCGCCTCGGCCGGCGCGGTGAGCGTGGCGGCGTCCTCGAAGGTGGGCGCGCAGACACCTCGCCGAGCTCGAGTCCGCGCAGCGACGCGGCGACCACGTCGGCCGGCGCCATCGACCCGGGAAGCGGCCCGGGTGCGCCTGCACGACGTGGAATTCCGTCGCGACGATGCCAGGGCAGAGCGCCTGCACCTTCACGCCCCTCGCGCCTCCGTCACGAGCCCCTGGCTGAACGCGACGAGATAGGCCTTCGCCGCGGCGTAGACGACGCGATGCGGCAACGGCTCCGGCGGCAGCGACGCGGAGAACGCGAGCATCGACGCGACGTTCACGATGCTCCCCTGCCCGCGCTCGATCATCGCCGGAAGCGCAGCGCGCGCGAGGCGCGTCGTGGCCATGACGTGGACGTGGATCAGTGCGCCGCACGATCCGGCAGCAGCTTCGCGAACGGCATGTACGCACCGAAGCCCGCGTTGTTCACGAGCGGGTCTAGTGCGGCTGCCTCGGTGACGTGCTGTTCCACGGTCGCGAGCTGATCAGGATCCGCAAGATCCGCGGCAAGGACCTCGACGTTGATGGAGCAGTCGGCGGTCAGCCGCTTCGCGAGCGCGTCCAGCCGGTCCTTGCGCCGCGCGATCACGATGAGATCGTGGCCGTCACGCGCGAGGCGCTCGGCATAGGCCTGGCCGATGCCGGATGACGCGCCCGCCGCGCGTAGAGGAGGCGGGGTTAGGCCGGCTTGTCCTCGAGCCGCACGAAGTAGGTCTCGCAGGCCAGCTCCACGAGCTCCGGCGTGATCTCGGACGGCTTCCCGAGGAACCGCGCGGCGGCGTCGAGGTGTCCCATGAGATCCCGCGGGTGGCACGAACGCAGCGCGATGTTCCGTTGCGCGCAGTACTGCGCGATCCAGTCTGCGGCCTGCGGGTAGAAGGGGATGTTCCGCGCTTCGCAGACGCGGCGGAGGATCTCCGAGAACTCCAGCTGGGTGGGCGCCTTGATCTCGATCTTGTATTGGATGCGACGCAGGAACGCCTCGTCGACGAGCGATGAGGGCGTGCGGTTCGTCGCGAAGATGAGAAGCAGGTCGAACGGCACCTCGATCTTGCGTCCGTCGCTCGTCGTCAGGAAGTCGACGTCGCGATCCAGCGGAACGATCCAGCGGTTCAAGAGCTCCTCCGGCGATGCCCGCTGGCGCCCGAAGTCGTCGATGAGGAGCACGCCGCCGTTCGCCTTCATCTGGAACGGCGCCTGGTGGACTTGCGACGAGGGATCGAAGGCGAGATCGAGATCCTCGAGCGTCAGCTCGCCACCGGCCTCGACGAATGGCCGCGTGACGGGGACCCAGCGGCGGTCGAAGCGCGCGTCGAGCGCAACGAGCGGCTTGTGCCGGGACGGGTCGTACACGCGGATGATCTGCTGGTCGACCACGATCGCGTACGGCAGGACGATGCTGCCCTTGAGGATCGAGGCGAGCGTCTTCGCGATCGTCGACTTGCCGGTGCCGGGAGGGCCGAACAGGAAGATCGAACGACCGCTGTTGATCGCCGGCCCGAGCTGCCGGAGGGTGCGTTCGGGCAACACCAGGGCGTTGAGCGCCTTGCGCAGCTCGTCGAAGCTGATGTGCACGTCGATCGATTGCGCGCGCACGCGGTTCGTGTAGGACACCAGCGGCACGGGGGCCGGTCCGATGTAGCCGTTCCGCGCCAGCGCCTCCCTCGCGCGATCGACGCCCTTGGTCGCGAGCGAATAGGAGAAGCTCGAGGACGTGATCCCGGTGCCGCCCTTCACTTCGAGCTGGTGCTCGGACTTCAGGAAGTCGAGGACGGGCTGCAAGATCCTGCCGAGCGGGAGGCATAACGCCTGGGAGAGATCCGTCGCGGCCATCGGCCCCTGCTGGTAGATGAGCTTCAGGGCCAGCTCGGCGATGAGCGCCGGTGTCAGACCGGTCTCTTCCAGCGTTGCGGGTGCGAGGGGAGCGGACTGCTCCGCCCTGCTCGGCGGCGTCATCTCGATCGGCGGGGCTGCGGTCTCGGTTTCGATGGTCATGGCCACGGCTAACTCCTCGCTCGTGCTAGGTCGAGCATGAGGAGACAGCACGTTTGCTGCGTCCCCCCGGCGAGGGAAAGTCACCGGCGCAATCTAGCCCGGCCGGGATCCGAACCCATGGTCCCTTCGTTGAACACGCGTCAGAAGATAGGCCTACGAATGGCCGAGCGGGGCGCCCTGAACCCTACGGGCGGATCACGACCCTCGTCTCAGGCGACCACCGCGTGGCGTTGCCCGCCCCCGAGGGACCGGGCGACGGTGCTTCCTAGTGACCGGGACCGAGCGCGCCGTCAAAGATGGAGGGGTCAGGCGCGCCCTCGACTTCGAGGTATCCGACCGCGCCCTTGTTGAGCGCACGGGGCAGGGCGTGATCGACCAGCAAGTAGCGGCCCGGCACGTTGATCGTGAACTCCACGGCGGTCGCTCCGCCGGCGGGAACGAGCGTCGTCTGCACGTTCTCGAGCGGCTGACCGAGGGCGCCCTCCGGGTACACCCGGTCGAAGATCTCGCCGATGATGTGGAAGTTCGAGTCGACGAAGCCACCGACGCCGAAGTAGATCCGGACCCTCTCGCCGACCTTCGCCGTGAGCGCGCCCGTGCCGGTCAGTGCACCGACCCGGCCGTTGAACAGAACGTAGTCCGGCGACTCGGCGAGCAGCTTGTCGTTGGACAGGTCGTGGTGGCCCGGGATGCCGAACGCGGTCGTGGTGTAGAGCTCGCTCTGCATCACGTAGTACTCGTGATCGACCTTCGGCAGGCCGCCGACCGGCTCGACCAGGATCATCCCGAACATCCCGTTGATGATGTGCGTCGGGATCGGCGCGGTGGCGCAGTGGTAGACGTAGAGCCCGGGGTTGAGCGCCTTGAACGTGAACTTCGCCTCTTGTCCCGGCGAGACGATCGTGGCCCCCGACCCGCCGCCTGGACCGTTGACCGCGTGCAGGTCGATCGAGTGCTGCATCACGTCGCCCGGCGCGTTCTTCAGGTGGAGCTCGACCGTATCGCCCACCCGCACCCGCAGCATCGGCCCCGGCACCGTGCCGTCGAAGGTCCAGTAGCTGTAGGTCTGGCCCTCGTCGAGCTTCGCGATCAATTCCCTGGTTTCAAGAGTGACCACGACGGTCGTCGGCGTCGTCCGCGTGATCGGCGGTGGAACATCCGACGCCGCGCGCGAGATCTCATTCACGGTGACGGGCTTGGCACTCGCCGCCGGCGCCGCACCTGCCGCCGGCGTGGTGCTGGTCGATACGGGGTCCATCCCGGGCATGGTGGCCGGCATCGCGGTCGCGACGGGACCCGAGACGGTGGCCGCGACCTTGGGCTGACTCGCGGCCGTCAGCACGAGCACCGTCGAGGTGAAGAGCACAGCGACGGTGATGATCGTCAGGAGCAGATAGCGGTAGCCCTCGCCCATTGGATCGAAGACCGGTCGCGACACAGGCTGCACACGGTGTCCACTCATGCGCTGACGGTATCGGTCATCAGCTAGGCAAGCGCCTGCCGAGGGTCATCGTCTGGCAGGGCCGGAGGTCCCGACCGCGGGGCTAGCGGCGGCGGCCGAAGCGGATCTCGAGCGGCACCGGCGCGCCCGCCGCGACCACCTCGGCGCTCGGACCCCGCAGCGTGCGGACCACGTTCAACGCGAAGAGCACGAGCGCACCGTAGGCGAGGAGCCCGGAGATGCCGACGATCGCGTCGCTCGGCGCACCCGTGGCTTGAACCAGCTGCGGCCCGACGCGCAGCGCGATCGCCAGATTCGCGACCGCGAGCGTCGCCGCTTGCACTCGAAGGCTCCAAAGGCGGCGGCCGAGGAAGGCAGGCAGCGCACGCGACGCCACCGAGTAGATCATCAGCGTGACGAACCCAAGCGCCAGCGCGTGCCGGGCCGCCGAGACCTGGAGGTACGAGCCCGCGAGTCCCACCGTGCCCGCCGCGATGATCGCGAGTCCGATGAACGCCCACAGGAACGCGGAACGCACGCCGATGCGGGTCAGGCGGGCGTGATCATGCAAGGGCTGACGGGCGATGCCCGATCCAAATACGCCCATCGCGCGGGTCAGCGCCGCAAGACCGACCAGCAGCAGCCATGGCCCCGGGGCCACGCCGAGCGAGAGAGTGAGGACACCCGCGAGCCAAAACGACGCGCCGGTGATGAGCAGCGGAGGCTTCGCTGGCACAGCGGCCACAAAGCCGGGGGCGAGGCGAGTCCACACGCCGAAGATGAGCGTGCTGAGGCTCCCGAGCAGCATCACCCACACCGCCCGGTCATCGATGCCCTGGTCGACGAGCACGGGTGCAGATCCCGCCATCTCGAGGGCGACGAGCAGCGCGGCGATGGGCAGCACGCAGATCCCCGCGCCGATGAGAAGCTCGTCGGGCCGGTGGGGATTGCGGCCGGTCGCGAGCGATCGGAGTGCCGCGTAGCTGAAGGCGAGCGTTCCCACGCACAACAACGCGCCGCTCAGAACAAGCAGCGAACCACGCGCGGGGAGGTCGGGCATCGGTTGGGCGATGGAGCGCAGGGCGAGGCCGCCCAGGGTCCCGAGGTACGTGATCCACACGAGCGCCATCCGCGGAGGCGCCGCACCGCGGAATCGTGGCAGCGCGTTCAGCGCGACGCCCATCGCGAAGAGGCCGGCGAAGCCGAACAGCTGCAGCAGCCCATGGACCTGAACGAGTACGAGCCAGTTCGCGCCGAACATGCTGACGCCCCACACGCGGGCCAACAGCAACCAGAGACCGAGGCCGAAGCCCGCGCTCAGGCCGATCGCCAGCGAGGTCGCCGCGAAGAGGGCGACCGGCGGCGGACGAGTACTAGTCGACGTGTCGGTCGGCCAGGCCCGCATCCTGACCGACGGGGACCGGACTTACGGCAGCGCAGCGCAGCGCCGGCGTGCCGGCGGAGCGATCCAGATCGAGCAACCAGTTGCATTCTAGGCAGCGCGCGAGATCGACCTCCTCGCCCCGCCGAGCGCAGTGCACCCGCCCGCTGGCAAGGACGGGACGCCAGCCACGCTCGCTATTCATCGGGGTATGGGGTCGACGCGGACGGTCCCATCTCCATCCACTTCGCATCGATCGCGGCCCGAATTTCCTTCAGGCTCATGCCGCTCGCGAGCATGGCCTTCGTGTCGAGCGCGACACCCACGCAGGTGCCGCAGGCGAAGCCGTGCGGATCGAGGATGAACGTGTCTGGCGCCGTCTCTTCTTTCACGAAGCAGTCCCAGTTGTCACGATGCCCGGGGCCGCAGCCGCAGAAGCACGGGATGTGGCGCAGCTGCGCCTTGTGATCGACCGCGAACGCGTAGGCCTCGCGGACCGCTTGCGGCGCCTGCGCATAGCGACCGGGCCACATGCCGTGCAGCGGCATCGCCAGCAGTGCGTTCGCGGTCGGTGCCGGTGCTGTTGCGACGGCGGGGGCCGCGCACGCGGCGAGCGCGGCACCGGCGAGCGCGACGAGGAACTCCCGGCGACGCACGTCAGGCCGACACGGCGGTGTACGGAGCGGTCGCCGGGAAGCCCTTCCCGTTGATCGTGAACCCACCGAGGGCGTCGCTGAGGATGAACAGCTCGTCCGTGTCGTCGGACGGGTCCACATTCCTCTCTCTTGGTACGACGATCAGCGGTCCAAGCATTCCCAGGCCGACCTGCTCCGTCGCGTTGTGGTGTGCGTCGTACTGCCGAACGGGCCGGCCGTGAACTCGTACGCGTACGTCAAGCCCGGCTTGATCGGCGGTTGGGTGATAGACGGGACGCCGTCCATCGAGTTCGGGACCCGCTGGCCGTGCCGGTGGAACGCGGTGCTCTCAGACGGCGTGTAAGTCACCTGCCGTCCATGGGCCCAAGCTACGGGCGGAGTGCGGCCCCACCTACGGCCGCAGGTCCCGACTCGCGTAGGCCGAACGGCCCGACCCCCGCGTTCCTACTGCACCAGGAACGCGAAGCGGAAGATCGGCAGCCGATTTCCCGGATGGTCGTCGAGGGCCGTCAGCTGCGGCATCTTGTAGTTCGCGGGCCGCGTCTCACTTCCCTGGTAGATGCCGGGGTACATGTCGATGAAGTGCCAACCCGGCTCGCCGGCGACGGTGAGCAGGATCTCGATGTCGCCGGCGCTCTGGAACGCGCAGGAGTAGCCGGCGAAGGCGTTGTCGTACACGAGGTGGTAGATCTGCTCGGTCTCGGTCCACCCGACGCCCTTGAGGTGCACCGACACCTTCGTCCCCGCGGGACCGCGGTCGACCGAGAGCGGGAACGCGTTCGCGAGGATGTAGAGGTTCGTCTTGGCGACGACGGTGTCGCCGATCTTCGCGGAGAGCACGTGGTCGCCGCCGAGGTCGTCGGGGACCTTGAACGCCCAGGTGAATGCGCCGTTGCCGTCGGTGCGCGTCGTGCCGAGCGCCTTGGTGCGCTCCTCGAAGCCGGTGACGGACCGGTTGCCGACCATTGTGGTCCACCCGATCTCGATGTCGCTGTTCGCGGGGAGGGCCTTCGCGTTCAGCGTCGCGGGCGTGCCGACGATGGCGCCGCCTGGCGAGGTCCAGATGCCCTTGTCGACCGGCTTCGCGCCGATGATCGCGAAGCCCTGCTGCTCGACGGGCTCGGGGAGGACGGCCGGGCCGTCGGTGATGGTGAACGGCAGGTGCGGGAACGGCCGCGATGCGACGACGGGCTGCTGCTGCGGGTTGAGGTACGGAGCGCCGAACTCGCTGTGCCCGAGGGTGATGTAGTGCGCGCCGGGCCTGCCGGTCGCCGGGATGACGAACTTCGCGTAGCCGTCGGTCGTGATCGAGGAGACCCAACCGGTGTAGGCGTTGTCCCAGGAGAGCTGAAAGCTGTTCTGGTACGACTGCCAGCCGATGCCCTTCACCTCGACGGTGATCGGCGTGCCGAGCGGGCCGCTCGTCGGGCTGATGGTGGTGACCATGTCGACGTCGAAGAGGCTCTTGTTCCTGATGATGCTCTGCGCGTCGACGACCATGACGTCGTGCGCGTAGCCGAAGCCGCGCGGCACGCTGAACGTCGCCTGGAAGCCGCCGTTCGCGTCGGTGGTCGGGCTCTGCAGCACGTTCTGGATGAGCGACGCACTGCGGCCCAGAAACTTGCTGCGATCGTCCGAAAGCTTCCATTGGACCTTGCCAGTGGTCCAGACGAGGTCGTACTTCGTCGACGGCTTCATGCCGGTCACCGTCGCCGTGACCTTCGTGTCCCACGGACCGCGTGCTGGTTCGAGGGCGAACTTGCCGACGACCTCCATCGGCTGGACCGATGCGGTCGGGGCGGTGGATGCGACGGCCGCCGCCGCGCTCGCGGCGGGCTTGGCCGTCGCAGCACTCTCCAGACTCCGCGTGGGCGGAGCCTGGGTCGTGCTGCAGGCCGCGAGGAAGAGCGCCGCCGCGATCGCGACGGCGACACGCCTCATGTCATTTACCTCTTTCCGAGCGGCACGACGGTGAGAAGGGCCGCGGCGACCTTGAACTGATCCCAGGTGCCAACGGCACCATCGAGCGTCGTTACCTTGATCTGGTAGGTGAATGCGCCCGTTGGGTAGTCCTTTGGCAGGCTGAAGCCAGAGGTCCAGAAGAAGTCCGTGGGCACTGCGTTCGCACCGCCCGGGTGACCGCCGTACTTGAAGGCCTGGGTCTTTCCGTCCGGGAGCGTCAGGTCAAACGACTTGATGGCCTTGTCGTCCAGGGCCTTGCCCGAGAGCGGATCGAGCGCCTTGAAGCGCCACACGATGCGCGAGCCCTGCGGGAACCGGCTCTGCTGGACGCAGGAGAGGAACGTCTTCTCCTCGTCGGTGAGCGCTTCGGGACTGCGGACCGTGTCGCCCTGCAGGATGAGGAACGATGCGACCTGCGGCTTCGCCGTGGTGGCCGCGGTCGCGGCGGTCGATTCGCCGGTGCCGCCTCCACACGAGGCAAGCGTGCCGACGACGAACGCGAAGGACGCGGTGGTCGCGAGGATGCGGCGCAAGATCATGCGGTGTCTCCCTTTCGGCGTGATTCATTCGCGCGGGCGACCACGCCACGCGCGGTACCGAACAACGAAAGCGCGATGAGGCCCCAGACCGCGAGCACCACGACCCCGGCCGCGTACGGGACGTACGCACTGAAGGTCGCGAGCGCGGGCCGGTCGACGGTGTACGCGGGCGCGGCGACGGTGGCCTCGAGCGTCGTGACGCCGAGTGACGGTGTGAGCGTGCCCTGTCCCGCGAAGCGCGCGACGATCTGGTGCGCGCCCGTCATGGCGGGGAGGTACGAGATCGCGGTGAGACCCTGTCCGTCGGTCACCGCGCTGCCGATGAGCTCCTCCCGCTGGCCGAACAGGTCGACGATGTCGTAGAAGCGGATCGTCGCGTCGTTCACCGGCATTCCGGCGGGGCTGATGACCGTCACGCTCAGCGTGTATCCGAGCTCCAGCTTCGCGGCGGGCGCCGTCGAGAGTGTCACCCGCGATCCGTCGGCCGGCGGGACGATCGGCTGTGGGGCGGCGACCGTCGGCGCGCCGCTGTGCGCATGCGCGTCGTCGCTCGCCGCCGGAGCGCCCGCCACGAGCGGGAGCCGACCGCTGGCGAAGGCGATCACCGCGAGCGTCGCGACGAGGGCCGAGCCCAATAGCAGAGCTTTCCTGATCACTTCCCACCGCCCTCGGCGAACGTCGGCACGAGCACGATGGCGCGCGGCTCGGGCGTGCCTTCCACCTCTTCCATCTCGTGGACCGACATCACCGGGAAGAAGCGGAAGAAGATGATGAGGATGAGCGGGATCGCGGCGGCGGAGCCGATCGTGATCGTGACCTCGACCCACGTGGGCGAGTACCGGCCCCAGTCCCACGGCATGATCGGCTCGGCCATGCCGGGCACCACGATGAGGAACCGCTTCAGCCACATCCCGGCGATGACGAGCGTCGAGGCGCCGACCGCGCGCGCGATCGTGAACCGACCGGGAAACGCGGCGAGTGCGAGCGGGACGATGAGGCCGAGGATGGTGAAGGACCAGAAGGCCGGCGCGTAGCTGCCGACGAAGATCGCCTCGAGTACCGGCGTGACGCTCTCCTCGGCGAGGTATCCCTCCGTGAGGTACTCGCTGACCATGAAGTACAGGTAGCCGACGCCCAGGGCGATCATCAGATAGGAGAGGTACCGAAAGTGCCTCGCGGTGATGAACTCCTGGAGGCCGTAGACCTTGCGGAACGCGGCCACGACGAGGATGACCGCCGCGACGCCCGAGAGCATCGCGGCCAGGACGAACAGCGGAGCGAAGATCGTGCTGTGCCACCCGCCGCGCGCCGTCACCGCGAAGAGCCACGCGAGGACCGAGTGGACCGAGACCGCGAGCGGGATGATCAGCACGGCCATGATCCCGATGCCCCGGTGGAGCGAGGCCCGTTGGCCCGGCGTGCCCTTCCACCCGAGCGCGAGGACGCCGTAGATGCGCTGCAGCCTGCTCATGCGGAGCGAGTCGCGCGTGGTCGCGAGATCCGGGATGAGCGGCAGGTAGAGGAAGACGAGGCTCGCGATCATGTACGTGCTGATCGCGACGACGTCCCACACGACCGGTGATCCGACCTGGCCGTACCGGAGGATGTACAGGAAGCGGTCCGGACGGCCCATGTCGATGATCGGGTACACCGCGCCGACGAGGAGCGCCGCGACCGCCGTCGTTTCCGCCAGTCGCGTGAGCGGTGCGCGCCACTTCGCGTTCGTGAGACGGAGGATCGCGCTCGTCATCGCGCCGCCGTAGCTCATGCCGATGAAGAAGACGCAGTTGATGATGTAAAAGCCCCAGGAGACCTGCTGGTTAAGGCCGGTGACCCAGAGGCCGCGCTGGATCTGGTAGATCCAGGCGTAGATGCCGGCTGCGACGAGCGCGGACAGGACGGAGACCGCGATCCAGAAGTTGCGATCGCCGCGGCCGATGGGCCACGTCGCGCGCTCGATGTAACGGTCGTGCGTCCGGCGGTCCATCTAGAAGTCCAAGAGCTGACCGTGGCCGGCGATGTAGTAGACGCGCGGGCCGGTGCCGAGCTCTTCCTTGTAGCGGAACGCGTCATTCTCCTTAAGGAACGTCGAGAGGCGTACGGTCCGGTCACCGTTCGTGGCGACGTCCTCGACGAGGTCGCCGATGTAGATCGCCTTCATGGGGCAGCCCTCAACGCACGCGGGGAGCTGCCCCTCCGCGGTGCGGTGGACGCAGAACATGCATTTGCCGACGGTGCCCTTCTGCTGCGGCACCGGGAACTCCGGGGTCGCGTGTCCGAAGGGGTTGTCGTACTTCGGCGGGTCGACGTAGTTGAAGTAGCGGGCGCCGTACGGGCACGCCGCCATGCACATGCGGCAGCCGATGCAGCGGTCCTGATCGACGAGGACGACGCCGTCGGCTACACGGTAGGTCGCGGCGACCGGGCACACGCGGAGGCACGGGGCGTTCTCGCACTGGAAGCAAGGACGCGGCATGAAGTACTCGCCGCCGTGCTTGTCCTTGACCTGGAAGACCTTGATCCACTCGAAGTTCTGCGGGAGGTGGTGCGTCTCCTGGCAGGCCTCCGTGCACTTCTTGCAGCCGTCGCAATTCCGAAGGTCGATGACCATCGCCCACTGACGCGGCTTGGCGTCGGGTGCGTGTTCCGACTCGGCCGCCGCCTCGAACGTGATCGGGGACATCCCGGCCGCGACGGCCACAGCGGCGCTGGCGCCCAGACCGCCGAGACCAACCAGGAGCTGCCTGCGGGAGACCGGGCCCGCCATTTGTCCTCTCCTCATGCCGCGGTCTGACCAGTCAGCCGGGTTGGCTCCAAGATGGCGGGGGCGCCGGGCGCGAATAAGGGCCGTTCGGCCCATACGACCGGGTCTAGGGGGCCCCTTTTCCCGGGCCCAAGCTCGGCCACGAAAAACGCGGCTCCGGGGTTGCGATCGATGCCGCGCCAGGCATGGGCCGGATGACCTCGCAAGACCGGTCCGATGGCCCTTGTCATCTCGATCGCACGCCAACAACATCGCGACCGCATGAGGAGCTACGTGCTCGAGTTCGTGGTTACGCATCCAGTTGCGACCGCCAGCGCGCTTCGTCAACAGCTGCGCAAGAGCCTTCCGTGGGCGCACGAGCTGCTCGTGGTCGGCGACGAGGACGTACTCAAGGTGCATGTGCGAACGGGGCGTCCCGATCTCGCACTCGGGATCGGCCTGGAGTGCGGCGTGGTCGACGACATCGTGCTCAAGGCCGAGGCGAGTTCGGTGCTCGTCGCCTAAGCCTCGCGACGCCGGCGTTCTTCCCTATCGGGGCCCGTTCAGCCGACCTATGGCGGCGCTAGAGGCGCGGCTTGTGCTTCGCCATGTACGCCGCGGCCTCGGCGCGGCGTGAGAGGCCGAGCTTGTCGAGGATCCGGCTGACGTAGTTCTTCACCGTCTTCTCCGACAGGAAGAGTGCGTCGCCGATCTCGCGGTTCGTCTTTCCTTCGGCCAGGCCCGAAAGCACCTTGCGCTCCTGCTCGGTGAGCGAAGCGAGTGCAGGATCTTCAGCCCGGCTCTCTCGCAGTCGCTCCAGCACCTTGCCCGTGACATCGGGATCGAGCAACGAGCGACCGGCGGCGACGGCGGTGATCGCGTCGACGACGGCCTGACCGCGGGTCTGCTTCAACAGATACCCGGAGGCGCCGGCGATGATCGAGGCGAACAGCGCCTCGTCGTCGGCGTACGAAGTGAGCATGATCACCTTCGTCTCGGGTCGCGCCTCGCGGATCGCGCGGCATGCCTCGACTCCGGAGCCATCGGGAAGGCGCACGTCCATGATCACCACATCCGGCTTGGCGCGTGCCGCGGCCTCGATCGATTCGGCCACGCTGCCGGCCTCCCCGACCACGCTCATCCCCGCCTGGCGGCTGATTAAGCCGCGAAGTCCCTCCCGTACCACCTCGTGGTCATCGCAGATCAGCACCCGTGTCGTCGTCGTCATGCCGCGGCTCCCTTCGATATAGGCATCCGCATCACCAGGCGGGTCCCGGCGCCCGGGCGCGACTCAAGCTCCAAGCGTGCACCCGCATTGAACGCGCGCTGGCGGATGTTCCGCAGACCAAGGCCCCCGACCGCACGCTCGGTCTGGAATCCGACGCCGTCGTCCTGGATCTCGAGCACGACCGCACCGTCCTCGTGGCGCAGAGCGAGCACGACGTGCCGTGCCCGCGCGTGACGCGAGACGTTGCCGAGGGCATCGGCAGCAACGTAGAACACGGCCTCGCGTGCGGCGCGATCCAAGCGCGCCTCTGCCTCCGGATCGATGCGCACGTCCACGTCCAGCAGCGCGTTGGTCGCGATGTGCTGCGCCAGGGTCGGGAGCGACTCGCGTAGCGGGCGGTCAGATCCTCCGATCGGGCGGAGGCCGAGCACGTAGCCGCGCAGATCGGCGATGGCGGCATTGAGTCGGTCGACCGCACGTTCGAGCTGCGCGCGGGCCTCACTGGGTGCGCGTTCGACCTCTTCGGAAGCGCCCTCGATGAGCAGGCCCAGAGCGTAGAGCGACTGGATCGCGCCGTCGTGCAGATCCATCCCGATGCGATGCCGCTCCTCGAGCACGGACATCTTGCTGGTCTGGGCGTAGAGACGCGCGTTCTCGATCGCGATCGCGGCTTGCGCGGCCAACGCGAGCAACGCCTCCTCGTCCTCGACCGTGAACTCGTTGCCGCCCAGTTTCTCGGTCAGGTAGAGATTGCCCACCGACTCACCCCGCCAGCGGATCGGCACACCCAGGAAGCTCTTCATCGGTGGATGGTTGGGCGGAAAGCCGACGGAGGCCGGATGCGCGCGGAGGTCACGTAGCCGGATCGGGCGACCCTCGCGGGGCAGGAGCCCGAGGATACCTTTGCCCACTGGCGGCGGGCCGATCCGTTCGTGTGCTTCGTCGCTGATCCCTGACGTGTAGAAGTGCGTGATGCGCCCCTGCTCATCGAACGTGCCCAGCGCCGCGTACTTGGCATCGCCGACGATGCGCGCAAGCTCGGCGATCTTGTGCAGCAGGGTCTCGGTCTCGAGCTCGGCACTGAGCGCGAGTCCAGCTTCGTTCAGCGCCCGGAGCCGACGCGACTGCGCGATCTCGCGCAGGTGCAGATCACCCAAGCGTGCCAGGATCGCGATCGCGAAGGTGACGACGCCAGCGGCACCGATCGCCAGAAGTGCGGCGTGGCCCGCTGCCGAGGGCAGTGACGGCTCCAGTACCCAATAGTCGAGCCCGACGAGCGCAGCGAGCAGCAGCACGGGAAGCACGAGCGCCGCAGCGATGAGGCGAGCGGGATAGACACGCCGACCGGCCAGGACGCCGAGGTTCACACCCTCGATTATCGGACTAGCCCGTGGACCCCGGGCCCGACGCAGGCGTCCGCGCCTGCGGACGCGACGGCCGTGATGACGGGCTCGTGGCGCCCCTGGGCATCAAGCTGGTCCTTGGCGAAGGCGATCGGGAGCGAGTGGCTCGCGCGGATCAGCATGAGGGTGAGCTCTGGCGTGAGTGTGGATCGGTCATAGATCGCCAGGTCCGCCTCCGTGTGGAGCGGGCAGTGGGCGCCGTCGAGGAGCACGCAGAGCACCTGGGGCCCGACGCAACGGAGGGTGCGCATACCGAGCGCCTCGAGGTGGCGCGCCCAGTCGGAACGGACCGCGGAATCCGCACTGACGACCAGTGCTGTTCGCAGACGAGAGGGGCGGATCACTCCGCCCCTCTCGGAAAAGGAGTGGACGTCACGACGTGGACGTCACGTCAGACTGCCGCGGGCGGCGCGTTGCCGCGGATCCGCGGCGTCTTGTCTTGGTTGACTCGCCACGGGGTGCCGAGGATCGGCAGCAGGCCGATGAGCGCCGGCGAGTGTCGCTGAAGAGGAACCTCGCGATGGGCGGGTCCGAGATGATGCGCTCTTGGGTGATGATGTTCGCCACGCGCGCCTCCCCTCGGGCTTCACTGTCGCCCTTGTGGGGGAGCGCCGGAAGGGGCTTTCGGCACCATTGCGCTGGGCAGTTGTCCCGACTGGCCAGAACCTTCACCTCGTCGCACGTCGAAAACCCGCCCGATCGCGGGACTCGGCACGGCGAATGTCTGGCCCGCGGAAGGCCCTTCGACTAACGGAAGGCCCTCCGACCAGTGCGGTGTGCTCGAGCACCGCGCACCCTATTCGGGGGCTTCCGTTTGTAACTCAGGTCTGGGGAGACCTGGGCTAGTTGACCGTGAAGGTCAGGTGCATGCCGGCCGCGTAGTGGCCGACCTCGTTGCACATGATCACGTAATGACCGGCCGGGATGGTGATGGTGAACGTCTTGGACTCGCCGACCTTTACCTCACCGGTCTCACCGACGTTTCCGGTCTCGTCCACCTTGCCGGGCTCTTCCACGTCCGGGGCGAGCTTGTTCTCGGCCAGGTCGGTCTGGATGACGACGAGCTCGTGCTCCATCGTCCCGCTGTTCTTCACCACGAACGTGATCGGACCGGCCGGAAGGCTCGTCTTGTCCAGCGCGATCTTCATCTCGGTGAGCGTCGCGTTGACCGTACCGCCCTTCGCGGGGGCGGCGCAGCCCATGACGAGGGCCGCAGCGATCGCGAGCATCGCCATGAACTTCAGCTTGCGCATATATCGTGACTCCTTTTCGGCTTCACACTCGGGCCTGACCGGCAGCGTCGGAAGGGGCTTTCGGCACCATTGGGCTGGGCAGTTGTCCCGGCTCGCCGGGACCTTCACCTCTTCCGAAGGCTGAAAACCGGGCAATCGCCGGCTGGCTCGCGAGCTGCGCCCTGTCCGTCGGGACCTACCGGCCGAAGAGCGCACGCGCGGGCCAGCCCAGCCAGAGCTGGGTCACGAGCACAGCGGCGCTGACCGAGAGCGCCGCCACCGGGTTGAACAGCGGCCAGGTCCGATGAAGAGCGCGAGGCCGAGCGTCGAGACGACGGCGGACAGGACTGCGAGCGTCCTCCACGCCTCGCTCGGAACGAGCACTCCCCAGAACGAGCAGGCGGCGGCGATGAATCCGATCATCGAGACGGCCCAGAAGCCGGTGGCCAGCGGTCGCGATCGGACTCGCGAGCGACGGCAGCAGCCAGGAGCGCGCGGCGAGCCACCCAGCCTGATCCGCCGCTGCGACGTAGCCCAGCTTCCGAGTGACCAGCGCTCCGATGACTCCCACGTGACCGAGCCCATGGATCGAGAGCACGGCCGTGATCCGGTTGAGGTTCTCGGTCGACACCGGAGCGGCCCCCCTGATGGCGTGACAGGCGAAAGTGCCTCAAGCGGCCTGCCGGCCATCGACGAGGTATTCATGACACACCTCCCGTCGCGGCGGAGGCGGTCGTGTGATGCCATCGCTGACCGTCGTCGATGCCGCTCCCGAGGTTGGCCATTGATGAGATCTCTGGCGTCGACCTCTCTCGCAGGTCCCTTGAGGCTCGCTCATCCTTGGCGCCACACGCGCTCATCCGGAAGGGCCACCCGTCGTGCGCCAGCGGGACCGACGTCATCTCTTGCGTCGTCGTCCGGCGCACAAGCTGATCTCGGCGGGTCAATGGGGCAGGGGCGCGGTCCGGTCCCAGATCTCGGCGATCGAGGGTCGGTCACGGTCGAGCGATCCAGCGGATCCGTGCTCGTCCATCGCGAGAGGAAGTGCGAGCGCGAAAACGCTGCCGGCGCTGGAGCTGGTCTCCAGCCACAGTCGCCCGCCCTGACGTTCGGCGAGCCGTTGGCTGATGTGCAGGCCCAATCCGGTGCCAGGCACCGAGCGGGTGCTCGATGATCGAAAGAACGGCGTGAAGAGCCGGCCGCGCTCATCTGCGCGAACACCGACACCGTGGTCCGCGACCCGGACCTGCGCCTCAGCGCCGAGCATCGTGAGCGAGACCTCGATCGGCGCCTCCGCTGGGCTGTATTTGCGCGCGTTGCCCAGCAGGTTGTCGAGGATCTCTGCGGTCCGATCGAGGTCGCCACGTACCGGCACCGGGCCCTCCGGACAGTGGAAGGTGATCCGTCGCGTCGCACCGTCCTCGTGCCGGGCGATCGCGTCCGCGATCGCGGGCGCGAGATCGAAGGCCACGACCGTGAGGCTGAGGCCGTTCACGGCGAGGGCTGCTGCGTCCAGCAGCGCGCTGAGCAGCTTCGCCATCCGGTCGACCTGCGCGATCGCGAGGTCGAACGTGTCGCGCTCGCGCTCCGGATCCTTCCCGATCTGCCGCCGCCCGAGCTGCAGCTGGCCGCGGATGACGGTGAGCGGCTGGCGCAGCTCATGGACGATCGTGGCGAAGAGGTCGGTCTCCGGCCACGCAGCCGCGGGCGGCAAGCCGTCCTTCGGGAAGACGCTGATACCCGCCGCGGGCGCGGCCGGTCCCTCCACCGCGCTATTCACCGTCGCAAGGAGCTCCTCGACCACGTACGGCTTGGTCGCGAACCCGGCAGCGCGGCTGAAATCGCCCGCCCGCGCTTCGGCGAGCGCAGCGCTGTCCGCGCTGAAGATCACGACCGGGAGGGTCGGACCTCCGGATGAATGGGTTCAGCGTCATCCTCGACCACGAGTACGTTCTGCGGATCCATCGGTTCCTCCGCCAGCTGAGCCGTTCCGTGACCGCCTCCGCTGGTTGATCGGACTTTTCTGGAGGCGCGCCGTCCGGCAGGTCCCTCGGGCTGGAACATCCTCGCGTGCGTCCGAGCTCGCGACGAGGGCCGGTGGTCCCGTTCCGATGGGCCGAAGGTCGGCCGCCTACGCCGGGCTCATGATCCGGTGCTTCACCAGCTCCACGATGCCCAGATACGTAGCGACGACGGCGACGATGAACACGTAGTACGCCGGTGGAAGGGGCACGAAGCCGAGCGCCGTCGCGAACGGGCTGTACGGCAGGACCAGCCCGACGGCCACCGCCGCGAGCACCGCCAGGAACAACGGGCGGCTCGGACGGTTGCGCAGCGGATCGGCCGCGGTCCGGATCACGAGCAGCACGAGGGTCTGGGTCGCGAGCGACTCGATGAACCAGCCGGTCTGGAAGGCCGCGGCCCCGAAGCCGAACACGAAGATGAGCGCGCCGAACGTGAGCAGGTCATAGGCCGAGCTCACCGGCCCCAGGACCAGCATGAACTTCCACACGAGCTTGATGTCCCAGCGGCGCGGCTTGCGGGTGAAGCTCGGATCGACGTTGTCAGTCGGGATGGCCATCTGCGACACGTCGTATAGGAAGTCGTTGACCAGGATCTGGCGGGGCATCATCGGGAGGAACGGCAGGAACAGCGACGCCGCGGCCATGCTGAGGACATTCCCGAAGCTCGAGCTGGTGCCCATGAGCAGGTACTTCACGACGTTCCCGAACGATCGGCGGCCGGCGACGATCCCCGTGTGGAGCACGGCGAGGGACCGGCTGCGAAGGATGACGTCGGCCGCGTCCTTCGCAACGTCGACGCCGGCAATGACCGAGATGCCGATGTCCGCCGAGTGGAGCGACGGCGCGTCGTTCACGCCGTCGCCGAGGAAGCCGACGACGTGCCCCCGGCGCTTCAGCGCGCGGATGACGCGCTCCTTCTGATCCGGTGTCACGCGGGCGAAGGCCCTGGTCGCCTCGGCGACCAGCGGCAGCCGCGCGTCGTCGATGCGATCAAGGTCGCTGCCCACGACGATCGGACCCGGATCCATGCCGATGCGCTCGCACACATGCCGTGTGACGAGCTCGTTGTCGCCGGAGAGGATCTTGAGCTCGACGCCGTCGTCCCGCAGCGCGCGCACGACGTCGCCCACGCCCTCCAGCGGTGGATCGGCGAACGCCAGGAAGCCCGCGAGCGCCAGGCCGTGCTCGTCCTCGGGACCGTAGGCCGCCTGCTCGGAGATCTCCCGCGAGCCGACCGCGAGGACGCGGAAGCCGTCCGCAGAGAGCGCGCGATACGTGGCCATCGCCCCCTCCCGCGCGTCCGTGTCGATGACGCAGGTGTCGAGGACGCCCTCCGGGGCGCCCTTGGTGACCAGCAGCCGCCGCCGGTCGCATGCCACGACGACCGAGGTCCGGCGCCGGGTGAAGTCGAACGGGACCTCGTCGATCTTCCGCGACCGTGCCGGGTCGGGGCGCTCGCGCGCGAGGATCGCCGCGTCCAACGGGCTCGCGATCCCGGTCTCGTACGCGCTGTTCAGCGCCCCGAGCCGGAGCGGCTCGTCGCATGCGACACCGGCCGCATCGACGGCGCGTTCGAGCGCGAGGGCGCCGCTCGTGAGGGTGTTCGTCTTGTCGCTGCAGAGCACGTCGATGCTGCCGAGGTCCTGGATCGACGCGAGACGCTTCACGATGACGCCCTCGCGCGACATGCGAACCGCCCCCTGCGCGAGCGTGACCGTCATGATCATCGGCAGGTATTCGGGCGTGAGGCCCATCGCGAGCGCGATCGCGAACAGCAGTGTCTCGAGCGGATCGCGATGCAGCGCGATGTTCACCAGCAGCACGAAGAGGACGAAGAAGAAGACGGTCCGCATGATGAGGACGCCGAAGGCGCGGGTGCCGCGCTCGAACTCGGTCTCGGGCGGCCGCTGCGTCAGCGACGCCGCGATCCGGCCGAACGCCGTGGCGCCGCCCGTGCGGACGACCTCGGCCACCGCGAATCCGGCCACCACGGACGTCCCGGCATAGGCGGCGTCGCCGACCGCCTTCTCGGCCGGCACGGATTCGCCGGTGAGGACGGCCTCCTGGACGTGCAGCTCGCGCTCCTCCCGGAGCTCGGCGTCGGCGGGGACGAGGTCGCCGGCGGACAGCCGGATCAGGTCGCCGATGACCAGCTCGCGATGCGGGATCTCGACCCACGCGCCGTCCCGCTGCACGTGGGCGAGCGGAGCGACGAGGGCCCGTAGGGCGGAGGCGGCTCTCTGCGAGCGATAGGTTTGGACGAACGACAGGGCGGTGCCCATCGCGACCATCGCGACGATTACCGTCGCGTTCACGACCTCGCCGACCGCCGCCGACACCGCGCTCGCGAGGACCAGGATCACGATCAGGGGGTTCGTCACGAGCGTCGCGAGCTCGCGCGCCGCGCTGAAGCGCTCGCGACGAGCGATCTCGTTCGGACCGTCGCGGGCGAGCCGCCGCCGCGCCGCGTCGGACGAGAGCCCGGACACCGGCGCGTCCGTCACGCTAGCCGCCGCTAGATGCGGCGCGGAGGAGCGCGCGGACCTCGCCCGCGACGACAAGATCCTCGCGCGCCTCGATCCGCAGCACGGCGGGACCGCCACCCCGGCGACCGTCGAGCACCGCATCGATCGCCACGTCGCGCGCTTCGACACGGGCGATCCCCAGCGTCGCGAGCCGCGCGCACACGGACGCGCGTACGGCCGCCGAACCCTCGCCGATCCCGCCGGTGAACACGACCGCGTCGAGGCGCGGCAGCGCCGTCGTCGCGGCCGCGATGCCGGCGGCCACCCGGCGCACGAACAGCTCGAGCGCCAGGCGCGCGCGCTCATCACCCTGCCCGGATCGCTCCAGCACGTCGCGCATGTCAGCGGTACCGGCGACGCCGAGCAGTCCGGAGCCGCGCTCCAGCACGTGCTCGAGGTCGGCCGCGGAGATGCCGTGACGCTGTTGGACGGCGAGCAGGATCCCCGGGTCCACCGATCCGGAGCGCGTCGCCATCATCAGCCCTTCGAGCGGCGTCATCCCCATCGACGTGTCGGCCGAGCTCCCGCGCCATACGGCGGTGACCGAGCAGCCGCTGCCGAGGTGCGCGACGACCACGCCAAGATCTGCGGCGCGCCGCCGGAGCAGCTCCGCCGCGCGGCGCACGGCCCACTGGACGGAGAGTCCATGAAAGCCGAAGCGCCGCACGCCCCAGTCCTCGTACCAGCTCCAGGGAAGCGGATAGCGCCATGCGGCAGGCGGCAGCGCGGCGTGGAATGCGGTGTCGAACGAGGCGACATGCGGGACGATCGGAAAGCGGGCCCGCGCCGCGGCGATCACGGCTTCGGCGAGCGCGTTGTGCAGCGGGGCAAGGGACCGCACTGCCGCGAGCCGGCCGAGCATCTCGTCGCTCACCCGCGCCGGCGCGGTGAACGCGGTGCCGCCGTGGACGACGCGATGTCCGACGGCCCCGATGGCGCGGGCATCCACCGCCGCGGCGGCGAGCACGGCGTCGAGGGCCGCGGCCGCGCCGGACGGCTCGCCGTCCCACGGCATCGTGGCGGCCGCGGGGGTGCGTTCGCCGGCGTCGATGACGCTCGCCTTGAGCGAGCTCGAGCCCGCGTTGAGGACGAGGACCGCGGGCTCGCCGATCACCGCTCGGACCAGCGCCACCCCGAGATCTCGAGGGGGTCGTCGCCCTCGCGAGTGATGTACGCGCGGTGCTCCGCTAGACGCAGCTCGTAGTCCCGGATCCGCGCGTCGCCGTCGGCGCCCGGGAGCACGGCCCGGCGGATCGCCTCGATCGCCAGCTGGTATCGGCTCATGCCATTCCGGACGAGCATGTCGAAGGGCGTGGTGGTCGTTCCTTCCTCGATGTACCCCTTGACGTGGAATCGCTCGGGAGCCGGACGGTCGTACACGAGCTGATGGACCGCCGAGGGGTAGCCGTGAAAGGCGAACACGACGGGGCGGTCCGCGGTGAACAGGTCGGCGAACGCGGAGTCGGAGAGACCGTGCGGATGATGCTTCCGCGAGCCCAGGACCATGAGGTCGGTCACGTTGACCACGCGCACGCGCAGGCCGGGTAGATCGCGCCGCAACAGCTCCGCCGCCGCGAGCGTTTCGCGGGTCGGGACGTTCCCCGCCGCGGCGAGGACCAGGTCCGGCTCCTGGCCGCCGTCGATGGAGGCCCACCGCCACACGGACGCACCCGCCGCGCAGTGGGCGACCGCCTCGTCCATCGAGAGCCACTGCGGCATCGGCTGCTTCGTGGCCACGATGAGGTTGATGTAGTCGGTGGACCGCAGGCAGTGGTCGACCGTCGAGACGAGGGTGTTGGCGTCCGGCGGCAGATAGATCCGGAGAATGGAGCCCTTCTTGTTCAGCAGGCTGTTGATGAACCCCGGCCCCTGGTGCGAGTAGCCGTTGTGGTCCTGCCGCCAGCCCTCACTCGTCAGCAGGAACGTGAGGGACGAAAGCGGCGCACGCCACGGCTGCTCGCGGTGGACCTTCAGATACTTCGCGTACTGGCCGACCATCGAGTCGACGATGAGCACGAAGGCCTCGTAGCAGGGGAAGATACCGTGCCGCCCGGTCTTGAGGTATCCCTCGAGGAACCCCTCGCACAGGTGCTCCGACAGGACCTCGACCACCCGGCCGGAGGGTGCGAGGTGCTCGTCGTTCGGCCCGGTCGGCCAGACGTACGCGCGATTGGTGACGTCGAGCACCGCGCCGAGCTTGTTGGAGACCAGCTCATCGGGACACACGATCCGGAAGTCGCGGCGCCGGTCACTGCGCCGCATGACCTCCGCGAGATACAGGCCGACCTGCTCGAGCGCGCTGTCGTCCACTGCGCCGCGCGATGGAACGGCGACCGCGGCGATCGCCGGGTCGGGGAGGTCGAGCGGCCGGCGGCGGGACCCGCCGTTCGCGCGCGCGTTCATCCCCATGCGCTTGGACCCGCGAGGGACGAACGCGCGGATGTCCGCCGCCGGACGGCCGTCGGCGTCGAACAGCTCCTCGGGACGGTACGAGCGCAGCCACGACTCGACGATCGCGCGGTGCCCGGGATCGGTCCGCGCTCTCTCGGCGGGCACCTGGTGGGAGCGGAAGCTGCCCTCGACCGGAAGACCGTCGACGGACCGCGGACCGGTCCAGCCCTTGGGCGTACGCAGGACGAGCATCGGCCAGCGCGGCGACGTGGTCAGGACACCGGAGCGGGCGCGGCGCTGGATGTCGGCGATCTCGTCCATCGCCGCGTCGAACGTCGTCGCGAGCGCTGTGTCGATGCGGTCGTCGGAGCCGGCGATGATGCGCGGTCCCCAGCCGTATCCGGTGAAGAGCTCGGTCAGCTCGTCGTCGCTCATCGTGCCGAACACCGTCGGCTGGCTGATCTTGTAGCCGTTCAGATGGAGGATCGGGAAGACCGCGCCGCTCGTCGCGGGGTCGAGGAACTTCGTCGCGTGCCATGCCGCAGCCGTGGGGCCGGTCTCGGCCTCGCCATCGCCGACGATGCACGCGACGAGCAGGTCCGGATCATCGAACGCCGCACCGAACGCCGTCGCGAGCGCGTACCCGAGCTCCCCGCCCTCGTGGATCGTCCCCGGAAGAGCAGGCGTGAGGTGGCTGGCGAGCCCGCCGGGCCACGAGAATGCCCGCACCAACCGCTCGAGGCCCTGCGCCCCATGGGTCAGCTCCGGGTAGATCTGGGCGAGCGAGCCCTCGAGGTAGAGGTTGGCCAGGTTCGCCGCAGCGCCGTGGCCCGGTCCGGTGACCAAGAGGATGTCGCACTCGCGCTCGGTGATGACGCGATCGAGGTGGGCGTACACGAGGTTGATGCCGGGCGCGGTGCCCCAGTGCCCGAGGAGTCGGGGTTTGATGTGCTCGGGCCGCAGCGGCTCGCGCAGCAGCACGTTCGCGCGCAAGTAGATCTGCGCCACGGTCAGGTAGTTCGCGGCGCGGCGGTAGCGCCGGAGCGCGTCGAGCCCGGCGCGGGGCTCGACGATCGCGATGTCCGCGCGGGTCACCGCTTCTCGAATCGACCGCTGCGTTCGGCCAGGCGGATGCGGAACGCCACGCCGGCAAGGCCGGCCTGACCCGCGGGGTGCCCGGCCGGTCCGACCGTCTCGCTCGACGTCAGCGGCGCGAGGCGCGACCGAAGCAGGTTCATCGCCGCCGTCGCTAGGTCGCCGGACAGCTCCTCGTAGCGGCCCCAGGCGATCGCGCTCCGCCAACTCGCGAGGTCGTCGATCTGATCGACCTCGAAGCACACGTCCGGGGCGGCGCGCATCATCCGGATCTTGAGTCCGAGCGCCGAATGGCCGTAGACGTTGTCCCCGTCGTAGACGTAGGTGATCGGCACGACGTACGTCCGGCCCTCCGCGTGCACACCGATGCGCCCGACCGTCTCCGTGTGGAGGATCCGGTCGATCTGCTCAGGCTCGAGCGTGCCCAGCATCAGACGGCCTGGCTCGCCGTGGACGGTCGTGCGGCTGCCGCGTCAGCCGCCACCGTCTGCCGCACGATGAGAACGGAGCACGGCGCGTGATAGAGGATCCCGCGCGCGACGCTGCCGAGCAGCAGTCGGGTGAGCCCCGCGTTCCCACGCGAACCGACGGCGATGAGGTCCGCGTTCGTCGCCGTCGCCGCCTCGATCACGCCGTAGGCCGCGTCGCCCTGCGGCACCTCGGCGGTGGCGGGGATCCCGTGCTCCGCGAGGCGCTTCGCGGCCGCGGCGGCGATCCTCTCGTGCGAGCTGCGCTGGTCGTCGATGATCTGCTGATACATCTCGCCGCTGAACGCGGGCCCGCCCGCGGGGTACCACGGGAGGAGCGGCGCGACGCTGACGACCCGCACCGGGAGTGCGCTGAGGAACGGAAGCGACCGCACGACCTCCTCCGCCCGCCGCGATCCTGGCGAATTGTCGGCCGCCAGGACGATGCGGCTGACCGATGTGCCCCGGGCGACGAGCACCGGGCAGGGCGCGTGGTCGACGACCTCCGCGGCGACAGAGCCCAAGAGCGCCGACGCGAACGGTCCGTGCCCGCGGCTGCCGAGGACGACGAGGTCGGCCCCGATGCGCGCGGCGGTGGCGGAGATGACGCTTGCGGGACGTCCGAACACGACTGTCGTCACGATCTCGCGGCCCGGTCCGCTCAGCGCGGCCCTCACCGCCGCGAGCTCCTTGTCGGTGTCCTCACGCAGGAGCGTGTGGAGCGCCGAGCGCTGCCGCTCCGGCAGGTCGGTCTCTTCCTCGAACAGCTGGTCGACGTAGAGCACCTCGACCGTGCTCGGATCGGGCAGCCGCAGGGTGGCGAGCAGGGCCTCGGCACGCTTCGCGGATGGCGAGCCGTCGGTCGCGAACAAGATCTTCATGGGTCCGACGGTAGGTCCGCGGCGCTCTCCGGCCATGGGCCGAAGGTCACGACTGCGTGTGCCGAAGGGACCGCATGGAGCATCCGGCCCACGGCCGCGGGCCGTCCGGCCCTATTGGCCCGGCCGTACGGACCCGTACCGTCGGGTCGATGGGCGCGACGGCCGTGACCCCCGCGTATCCGGCGTACCGCGAGGCCGACGTCGTCCTGCGCGACGGCGGTGTCGCCCGGGTCCGGCCGGTGCGGCCCGATGACGAGCCGGCAGTCCTCGCGCTGCTCGCATCGCTCGGGTCCGGATCGCGGCTGAACCGCTTCTTCTCGCTCGGGACGGATCTGGCCACCGAGGCTCGGCGCGCTGTGGCTGTCGACTACGACCGGACCTATGCGCTCGTCGCGACCGCGGGCCCCGACCGACGCATCGTCGCGCATGCTGCGTACTACGCGAAGCCCGAGGGCCCGGCGGAAGTGGCGTGGGTCGTCGCGGACGATTGGCAGCGCAACGGCCTCGGGACGCTCCTGCTTGCGCACCTCGCCGAGCACGCCGAGTCGCTCGGGATCGGCCCGTTCATCGCCTACGTGCTGCCCGAGAACCGCCGGATGGTCGACGTCCTGCGCGAGAGCGGATTCCCCCTCCGCACCTCGCGGACGGTCGGGCAGGTGGTCTTCGAGTTCCCCACGTCGCTGTCGGCGGCCGCGCGCGATCGCTTCGACCGACGGGAGCGCGTCGCCGCGGCGGCGAGCGTCGGCGCGCTCATCGCACCGCGCTCCATCGCGGTCGTCGGGGCGTCGCGCTCGCGAGGCACGATCGGCGGTGAGGTATTCCACAACCTGCTCGCCACGGGGTTCACGGGTCCCGTCTTCCCGGTGAACCCCGCTGCGCGGGTGGTGCAGTCGGTCCTGTCCTACCCATCCATCCGTGACGTGCCCGGCCCGGTCGACCTCGCGGTCATCGTGGTCCCCGCCGCGAGCGTGCTGGACGCCGCGAGGGAGTGCGCCGCGAAGGGCGTCCACGCGCTGGTCGTCATCTCGGCCGGCTTCGCCGAGACCGGGGCCGACGGCGCACGGCTCCAGCACGAGCTGCTCGCGATCTGTCGCGACGCCGGGATGCGGCTCGTCGGACCGAACTGCATGGGGATCATGAATACCGCCGGCGCGGTACGGATGAACGCCACCTTCGCACCGAGCTTCCCACCGGCCGGCCGCGTCGGGTTCATGTCGCAGAGCGGCGCCCTCGGCCTCGCGATCATCGAGGAGGTCGCGCGCCGCGGGATCGGCCTCTCGTCGTTCGTGTCGGTCGGCAACAAGGCGGACGTGTCGGGCAACGACCTGGTGCAGTACTGGGCGAGCGACCCGGCGACCGATGTGATGCTCCTCTACCTCGAGTCGTTCGGGAACCGCGCAAGTTCGCGCGGCTCTCGCGCGAGATCGGACGGACGAAACCGATCCTCGCGGTGAAGAGCGGCCGTTCGGTCGCCGGCGCGCGGGCGACCTCATCCCACACCGGCGCGCTCGTCGCGGCGTCCGACGTGACAGTCGACGCGCTCTTCCGCCAGGTCGGTGTGGTCCGTACCGAAACGCTGGCCGAGCTTCTCGACGCCGCCGCGCTGTTCGCGACGCAGCCGCTGCCGGCGGGCCCCCGCGTCGGGATCGTGACGAACGCCGGCGGACCCGCGATCCTCTGCACCGACGCGTGCGAGGCGCGCGGCCTCGTCGTGCCGCAGCTCCCCGAGAGCGTTCGCGCGGCGTTGCGGGCGTTCCTACCGGCCGAGGCTTCGGTCGCGAACCCGGTCGACATGATCGCCTCGGCCACACCGGAGCAGTACGCCCGGGCGATCACGACGCTCGCCGCGAGCGACGCGGTCGACGCGATCGTCGCGATCTTCATCCCACCGCTCGTCACGCGGGTCGCGGAGGTCGCCCGTGCGATCGCGGCCGCCGCGCGCGAGCTGCCGCGGCGTGTCCCACTCATCGCCGTGCTCATGTCCGAGGACCGGGCCCAGGCTGTCCTCGCCGAGGCTCGCGTACCCGTTTATCCGTATCCCGAGGACGCCGCGCGCGCGCTGGCCCACGCCGCCGCGCACGCACGATGGCGCGCGCGGCCCGAGGGGACCGTGCCCGCGTTCGCGGACGTCCGCACGGCCGACGCATCGGCGCTCGTCGGGTCGGCGCTCCGCGAGGGCCGCGGCTGGCTCGATCCGCGCGAGGTCGCCGAGCTGCTGTCCTGCTACGGCCTCTCCGTCGCGCCGTACCGGATCGCGACCGCGCCCGAGACCGCGGGCGTGGCCGCGGCGGAGCTCGGCGGCGACGTCGCGCTCAAGGCGATCGCGCCCGGCCTCGTGCACAAGACGGAGGCGAATGCCGTCCGGCTCGGGCTCGCAGGGCCGCTGGCGACGGAGGCCGCGGCGCGCGAGCTCGCCGCCGGCGTCGCGCGCGCCGGGCATCAGCTCGAGGGCTACCTCGTGCAGCGGATGATCGGCCCGGGCGTCGACATGCTCGTCGGCATGGTCCACGACCCGTCGTTCGGCCCGGTCGTGGTCTGCGGCTCGGGCGGCACGGCGGTCGAGCTGCTGAAGGACGTGAGCGTCCGCGTGACCCCGCTCACCGACCGCGACGCGGCGGACATGCTGCGCTCGCTCCGGACGTTCCCCCTCCTCGACGGCTACCGTGGCCGGCCGAAGGCCGACGTCGGAGCGCTCGAGGGCACGATCCTCCGGATCGCGGCGCTGGTCGAGGCGCATCCCGAGATCGCGGAGCTCGACTGCAATCCGGTGATGGTGCTCGCCGTCGGCGCGGTCGTGGTCGACGCGCGCATCCGCCTCGAGGCGGTCACGCCGTGGCCACCGATGGGCGCGCTACAGCGGTGATCTCCGCCGGCGCGAGCGCGTCGATGCGGTGAATGTCGGCCGGAAGGTCAGCAGATCTGCGTGGCTGGTGGGCTGTATCGGTCTCCACTCGTGTGTTCCGTCGTAGCCGCTACCGCAGTACGCCCACGAATCGCGATAGATCGTCACCGGTGAGCGATCACCGGCCGCCGGCCGGTGGGCGATGCAGTAGTAGCGAACGACGGCACCGCCAACGAGCGTGGGCGATCGCGTTCGTTTGGACGCCGGTGCGTGGCGTTCGTCGATCTGTGCGGACATGAGAACCCCTCCCATCTCTCTGGCGCGTGGGCAACGTGCCCAGGTCTCTTCAGCCGGTGCCTCTCGAAGCCGTGGGCGCCGGATCGCGGCGCGGCTCCGGGATCCGAGCACTCGGGGCCAGGTGCGGCGTGGGCTCGCGCGCGACGTCGATCCAGATATGGTCCTCCGCGCGTCCGCCCAGGGGGCAGAACGCGGGTCGACCGCGGAAGAGCTGAGGCACTCCGTCTGACGGCCGAAGTGTGCAGTGATCGTGTTGCTCGACCGATGGTCCGGTCACCAGCCAGCGCCGGTCGCGCAGTCGCATCGCGTCGCGACGTGCTGCGACGAGGTGATGATCCGGATTCGCGCAGCTGAAGCCGGTGTCTTTCACCCGACCTGGTTCCGTCGTCTCGCGCAGCTCACCGAGCGATCTCGATCGATCGCCTCCGCCGGGTCGAGCGGAGCTGCGTCCGGTGGCCGCGAAGCGCGTTGGCTCTCGGACGAAGATCTCTCGGCACGTCGGTGAGCAAAAGACGTACTCGCGATCTTCGTACTCGATCGCGAGGGCGTGCTCGAGCGATTCGTTCGATTCGACCGTCGAGCCGCACACGGGGTCGACCGCGTACTCGAGTGTCGTCGTGGTCATGTCACACCCCCAGCCAAGACCGAATTCACACTCACGGCAGCCTGCGGAGCGATCCCGGATAGCGAGTGCCGCGCTGCGCGTACGCGAGGATCGCGCCCCCCGCGCCGATGGCGACGCCGGTCGAGACCACGAGCTCGACGAGCAGCTCGACCGCGGCCTGATATGGCGGGTTGCCGCGTTCGATGGACGTGACAACGATCGCGAAGGCCGCGTAGATCGCGAGCAGTGCGACGCTCCCGCCCGCGATGAGGAGCGCGACCCCGACGTCCCGATGCTGACCGCTGCGGATCATGACGAGGCCGGACCCGAGCGCGCCGGCAGCGAAGCCGACCGGAGTCACGACGAGCGCGATGAAGCGGTCGATACCCTCGGGGAGGCCGAGCTGCCCGCCGAACAGGGCCGCGAGTGGACCGACGACGACCGACCCGATGAGCACGAGCGTCCACCGCTGCGCGTCGGGCACGTCGTCGCGGACGAGGGCGACGACGATCGTGACGGCCAGCGCGCAGCCGAGCACGAACAGGTAGAACACCTGTGGCCTACGCGGTCGAGCCGCTGTCGGCGAACAGGATCTTCATCGCGGTCTCCCTCCATGGCTGCCGGTCACGCTCGCTCGTCCCGCGATCAGCGCGCGACGGCCGGGTGTCCGAGGCCGCCGGTGCGCCGGCCGCTTCGGCGACGGCCCGAAGGCGTGCGCCGTCTCCAGGAGCGCCTCCTCGATGAGGGCGAAGTCGCGCTCGCTGATGAGGCGTAGCACGCCAAGCACATCGAACCGCCGTTGGACGGACCACCCGCGTGCCGCGGCGAGCCGCGGGCCGAGCGAGGTCACCGAGATCTCGTGACCCGGGACGGGCGCCACGCGATGGCGGAGCCGCAGCGCGCGCGTCTCGCGAGAGAGCTTCGTGACGGTCGCGGTCCCAGCGAGCACGGATCGGCGGTCGACGCCGCGATCGGGCCAGCTGACGATCGCTACACGGTCGCGCAGCGCGAGCTCGTCGGGGACCGGAAGGAGCTCGGCGAACCAATCGTGCTCGCCGAACGACGGCGCACTCGCCGCCGTGACGAGGAGCCACGTACGACCGGTCATGTCGCGGCCTCGCGAGCCGCCTCGTGCTGCCGCCAGATCGGGACCGATCCGAGCTCGAGGAGCAGGCGGCCATGGCAGCGCGGGCAATGCGGGGTGAGCGTTGCATCCCAGAGGGGCCGGAACCCGGATTCCGCGGTGCCGAGCGCGCGACGGACCGCGGCCCGGCTCAGCTCGTCGATCCGGATCTCGATGCTGGGCGTGTCCAGGCCGCACATCAGGCAGCTGAAGGAGACCTTCACCAGCCGCGACCTCGATGCCGACATTTCGCCTCGACGCTACGCAGGGCGCCGCCGTCCCGCGAGGGCCATCCGTCTCCGGTCGGTGGTCCGGTCGGCCCTATCCGCGACGCCGGTCGAGCCCCAGCCTCGACCGGGCGTGACCATCATGCTGGACCCGCGCGTGCAACCTACCTCCCCTGAGCCGCCCGGTCTGACCACGGCGGAGGCGCGGCTGCGGCTCGCGCGCTCCGGACCGAACGAGCTGGTCCCGCCAGCCCGTCCGCCTGGCGCGCTCACGTGGCTGCGCCGGGTCATCACGGATCCGATGGTCGTGCTGTTGCTCGTCGCGGGCGCCGTGTACGCCAGCGTCGGGGACTACGGCGACGCGGCGGTCAGCCTGATCGCGCTCGTCGCGATCACCGCGGTGAGCGTGGTCCTCGAGCTGCGGACCGAGCGCGCCCTCGAGGCGCTGCAGCGGCTCACCAGCCCGGTCGCCGCGGTCTGGCGCGATGGCCAGCTCCGCACGATCGCGGCGAGCGAGATCGTACCGGGCGATCGCATCGTCCTTCGGGAAGGCGACGTCATCCCGGCGGACGCGGCGCTCGTCGCGGACGGGCGGCTGATGGTCGACGAGTCGTCGCTCACCGGCGAGTCCCATCCGGTCGACAGGGAGCGCGACGAGGCGGCGTGGGCGGGGACGACGGTCCTCTCGGGCCGCGCCGACGCCGTCGTCGTCGAGACGGGCGCGCGAACGCGCTATGGGAAGATCGGCGTGCTCGTCGCGGGGATCACCGAGCCCCCCACACCGCTGCAGCGCGGGATCCGCCGGTTCGTCACATCGCTCGGCGTCGTCGCGGGCGTCGCTTCCGTCTTGGTCATCGCCGTCGAGCTCGCCCACGGGGCCGGCTGGGCGGCCGCGATCGTCGCCGGCATCTCGCTCGCGATGGCGGCGATCCCCGAAGAGTTCCCGATGGTCTTCGCGCTCTACCTCGCTCTCGGCGCGTGGCGTCTCGCGCGGGATCACGCACTCATCCGCCGGCTGGCGAAGGTCGAGACGCTCGGCTCGACGACGGTCATCGCGACGGACAAGACGGGCACGCTCACCGCCGGCCGGCTCGAGCTGCGCGCCCTCGCATCGGCCGACGGACACATCGTCGACGGCACCGAGCGCGTGGCGCTCCTCGAGGCCGCGACCCTCGCGAGCGAGCCGAGCGGACACGATCCGTTCGACGCGGCGATCCTCCGCCACGCCGCCGGCGTCGCCGCCGGCGAGCTCGTCGCGAGCTATCCGTTCGACCCGAGGGGCAGGCACACCGTGCAGGTGTGGCGTCGCGACGGCCGGCTCGAGTCGTACGCGAAGGGCGCGCTCGAGCCGATGCTCGACCGGACCGCGGCGAGCCCGGTCGTGCGGGCCGGCGCCGAAACGGCGAACGCCGGCTTCGCGGATCGCGGCATGCGGATCCTCGCGCTCGCCTCGGGTGCGCCGGCGACCGGCACGACGCGCGCGGACGCCGAGGCCGGACTGCGGTTCCTGGGACTGATCGCGTTCGCGGACCCGGTCCGCGAGGGGGTGCGCGAGGCGCTCGACGAGTGCCGATCCGCCGGCATCCGGGTCGTCATGATCACCGGCGACCACCCGGCCACGGCGCGGGCCGTGGCGCGCGATCTCGGCCTCGCCGGCGCCGACCGGGTCCTGACCGGCGAGCAGCTCACGCTCCTGTCCGGCGACGAGCGCGCACGAGCCGTCGGGGACGTCACGGTGTTCGCGCGGATCGAGGCCGCGCAGAAGTACGAGCTCGTGCGCGCGCTGCACGCGCGCGGCGCGGTCGTGGCGATGACCGGCGACGGCACGAACGACGCGCCCGCGCTCCGGGAGGCCGACATCGGCATCGCGATGGGCCGCCGCGGCACCGAGGTCGCTCGCTCGGCCGCGACGATGGTCCTCCTCGACGACAACTTCGCGACGATCGTTCGCTCGATCCGCGACGGCCGGCGCATCTTCGAGAACCTCCGCCGCGCGTTCTCCTATCTGATCGCGTTCCACATCCCGCTGCTGCTCGCTGCGGTCACAATCCCGTTCCTCGGCGCGCCGCTGCTCTTGCTGCCGGTGCATCTCGTCTGGCTCGAGATCGTCGTGCACCCGACGTCGTCGCTCGTCTTCGAGGCCGACCCGCCGCCGCCCGACATCATGCGGCGGCCCCCTCGGACGTCGTCCGCCGCGGAGCTCATCACCCTTGCCGACCTTCGACGGCCGGCGCTCCTCGGCGCCACGCTGACCGTGGCGGTGCTGGGGCTCTACCTCGCCGACCTGGGGCGCGGCTCGCAGGTCGAGCACGCGCGGGCCCTCGCCCTCACCGCGCTCCTCTGCGGCCAGCTCCTGCTTGTGCTCGTCACGCGATCGCCGCAGCGGGCGTTCTGGCGCACCCCGGCCGCGGGGAACCGCGCGCTGCCGCTCGTCGTCGGTGGTGCGGCAGTGTCGCTCGTCGCGGTGCTGCAGGTTCCCGTGTTCGCCCGCTTCTTCGAGGTGGCCCCGCTCGATCCGCTCGAGTGGGCGGCGGCGCTCGGCATCGCGGTCCTCGCGACCCTCTGGTCCGAGCCGCTGAAGCGGTCAGCGCCCGGCGGGCAGGACCCGGGAGCGGCCGCGCTCGGCGAGTAGCCGGCGCCAGTCGATGCGGGTGAACAGGACGAGCGCGGCGAGGGCGAGGATCTCGAGCCCGATGAGGACGCCGTTGCGCAGCTCGGCGGCGAAGAGATCGCCGAGACGCGTGACCGCGAGGTGCGCCGTGCTCACCCAGAACGTGTAGCTGAGCAACCGGCCGACGAAGAACGCGCCGACGATCGGGACGAGGTTCGCCGTCGTGAGCCCCGCGGCGATGAAGAGCTGGTTGGAGGGGATCGGGCCGAAGCTGTAGACGAGCATCGCGACCGGCGCCGCGACCTTGCCCTTCGTATCGATCCACTCGCCGAGCGCGGCGAGGTTCTCGCGCCGGTCGCGGCTGAGGAACCGCCGTCCGCCGCGGCGGCTCGCGAGGGCCAGCGCGAGGCGTCCCGCGCTGGCGGCGATCGCGCCGCCGATCGCCAGCGGTAGGACCGGCAGCTGGAAGGTGATGGCGAAGAACGCGAGGATCGACCAGGTCGGCGGCATGAACGCCGGCGCGAGGTTGATCGCGAAGACGACGACGTAGGCCGCGAGCAGCATGGCCACGTCCTCGACGCTAGGCACGGGGCCGCCCAGCCGATAGGGCCGGAGGTCGCCCGCGGTCAGGGTCGAACGGGGGGTGGACGGCAGCGAACGGCCGCGCCGGCGGATCGCCGGCGCGGCCGGGGCCCGGGGTGAGAGGGGGTCAGTGGATGACGGCGAGCTTGTTCGTCAGATCCTTGACGCCACGGGTCGCCCACGTGATCGTCTCGGCCTCACGGACGATCCGGTACGTCGGGACGCGGCCCTGCAGGATCACGATGCCGTTGTTGACGGCAACGTCGAGGTGCTCGAACGGGAACCGGCGCATGAGCGCGGCCTTCAACTCGTCGTGGATCTCCGTGTCCGTCCGGATGGGCGGCGCGAGCACGATGTGGTTGTTCACGCTGACGACGCCGAGCAGGTGGGCGACGGCGTCGGCCACGGCCTTCCGCTGGTACCAGTAGTCGACCGTGCCCTTGAGCGTGACCACGCCGTTGCGGACGATGGACTCGATCTTCTCCTCGGGGACCGTCACGTCCCACTCGAGGGCGTTGCGGACCGCCCGGGCGATCGCGGTATCGTCACGCGGCGCGCCGACGAGCGCGACGGTGAGCTTGTTCGCCACGTCCTTGACACTCGGGACCATGGACGCGATGTCCGCGGCCTCGCCGACCTTGAGGTAGCTCGAGACTGTCCCGGTGAGGGTGACGATCCCGTCGTCGACCTCGACACCGATCTCTGCGGGCTTGAAGTAGAAGTCGCGCTCGATGTCAGCGAGTACGTCGAGCTGGATCTGCTTGTCGGTCTTGGAGCGAGTCTGCGTGATGGTCATCGCCTTATCCCTTCGCTTTGACTTGCACGCGCGCGGGCTTGGTGACCTCGGCCTTGGGCATCGTGACGGTGAGGATGCCATCGGCCTGGACGGCGTCGATCTGCGCGGGGCTGATCGGCAGCGGCAGCGCGAAGCTCCGCTTGAAGACGCCGGCCTGACGCTCCTGGCGGAGGTAGGTCGCGTCCGTGATGGTCGCCTCGCTCTTGTACTCGCCGGCGATGCTGACGCTGTCGGCCGTCGCCGTGATGTCGATGTCCTCCGGCTTGATGCCGGGGAGCGATGCCTTGAGCATGTATGCGTCCGTCGTCTCGCTCAGATCGACCGCGAACGTCGTGGATGGTCCTTCGAACAGCCCGAACGGCCAGACCATGCTCTCCTCGACGATGCGGTCCAGGGCCTCGCGCAACGACATGAAATCGCGCTTGATCGGGGTCGGTGCGAGCTTCATGGAACGATTCTCCTTTCGGTGGGCTCCACCTCGCGATCCATCGATCGCGGGCCATCCTTCAGGGTCGCTCGCTGAGCACCGATCCGCGAGGGTCGTTACGCCCGAAGTCAGAGGGCCTTCGACACCATCGCGCTGCGCGGGGCGTCGACGCGCGCCGGACGCCCGCTGAGGAGCCGACGACGCGACGGATCGCGCACCGTGACGTCCCGCCGGGCCTTCTCGACGGCGTCCCTGAAGAGCGGCGCCATCGTCCGCGCAACCTTGCGCGCGTGCGCCGCGCTCGGGAGCCGGGAGACGTCGGGCGCCAGATTCACCGAGCGGTACGGGCCGACCTCGGGCAGCTCGATCGGGTACGCCGCGTAGTCGCGGCCGCTCATCTGGATCGTCGGGGGAAAGCGGTCATCCGGCGGGAAGGCCAGCGCGTTCAAGGTCCACGGCGTGATCAGGATGAGCGTCGGCGTATCGCCTGCCATGCCGGCGTCGACGACCTCGACCTTGAGCTGCGGGTTGGTCGTCGGGTCGAGCAGGAACACCGAATGATGGATCCGTTCGAACGCCTGGCCTACGCGGCCGGCGAGATCGACCTCGGGCATGGCCCGACCGTAGGGAGAGACCGCCGACCGCAGTAGGGCCTGAGGTCCCGCATTTCGGGGCCGGACGGCCCTCTCACGACTGACCAGTTAGTCAGGAACATGGCCGTCATGGGGGTCGCCGCAACGGGCCCCACCCGGAGGCAGCATGGCCACCCTCCTCGAGCGCCTTGAGGCGAACGGGATCTCGCGTCGCTCCTTCCTCACCTACTGCGCATCCCTCACCACCATGCTCGCGCTCCCCGCGAGCTTGACCCCGCAGATCGCGAACGCGCTGTCCAAGGTCGACAAGCCAAGCATCATCTGGCGCGAGTTCCAGGACTGTGCCGGCAACACGGAATCGTTCCTGCGCTCCCGCAACCCGGGCGTCGCCGACCTCATCCTCGATCTCCTCTCCGTCGACTACCACGAGACGATCATGGCCGCGGCCGGCCGGCAGGCCGAGGCGGCAAGCGACGCGGCCGCGAAGAAGGGCGGTTACATCCTCGTCGTCGAGGGCTCGGTGCCGCTCAAGGACGACGGCGTGTACTGCACGATCGCCGGCAAGACCGCGAAGCAGCATCTCGAGGAACTCTCGAAGGGCGCCGCGGCCATCGTGAACGTGGGCACCTGCTCGAGCTACGGGGGCATTCCCGCGGCGAACCCGAATCCGACCGGCGCCGTGGGCGTGCCATCGCTCGTGTCGAACGTCCCGATCGTGAACCTGCCCGGGTGCCCGGCGAACGCGGACAACATCACCGCGACGTTCGTCCACTACCTGACCTTCGGGTCGCTGCCGGCGCGCGATCAGCTCGGCCGGCCGCTGTTCGCGTACGGCGAGCGCATCCACGACTCGTGCGAGCGGCGCGCGCATTTCGACGCGGGCCAGTTCGCGCTCGCGTTCGGCGACGAAGGCCATCGCAAGGGCTGGTGTCTGTACAAGCTCGGCTGCAAGGGACCGAACACGTTCAACAACTGCCCCGCGATCCGCTGGAACGGCGGCACGAGCTGGCCGGTCGGCGCCGGTCACGGGTGCGTCGGGTGTTCCGAGCCGGAGTTCTGGGACGCGATGGGTCCGCTCTACCAGCACCTGCCCAATGTTTCCGGCTTCGGCGTGGAGGCGACCGCCGACCAGTTCGGCGTCGCGCTCGTCGGCGCCACCGCCCTCGCCTTCGCGGCGCACGGCGTCGCGAAGTACGCCCAGCACCGCATCACAGCCGAGCCAGCCGCGCAGCCGGTCGCGGCGGGCCAGCCCACCGAGGAGGACTAGATGGCCCGCGTCGTCGTCGATCCGATCACCCGCATCGAGGGACACCTCCGCATCGAGGCCCAGGTAGACGCCGGGAAGATCACCAACGCGTGGTCATCGGGCACGATGTGGCGCGGCATCGAGACGATCCTGCACGGGCGCGACCCGCGCGAGGCCTGGTACTTCGCGCAGCGCATCTGCGGGGTCTGCACGACGGTGCACGCGCTCACTTCGGTGCGAGCGGTCGAGGACGCCCTCGGGATCATCCCGCCGCTCAACGCGATCCTCATCCGCAACCTCATCACGTTGTCACAGTTCGTGCAGGACCACGCCGTCCACTTCTACCACCTGCACGCGCTCGATTGGGTCGACATCGTGTCCGCGCTCGACGCGGATCCGGTCGCGACGTCGAAGCTCGCGCAGTCGATCTCCGACTATCCGCGCTCGAGCCCGAAGCTCTTCTCCGCGGTCAAGGACCGCCTCACCTCGTTCGTGAAGGCGGGCCGACTCGGACCGTTCGCCAACGGCTACTGGGGCCATCCGGCCTACAAGCTCCCGGCCGAGGCGAACCTCATGGCGGTGAGCCATTACCTTGACGCGCTCGACTTCCAGCGCGACTACATCCGCATCCACTCGATCCTCGGCGGGAAGAACCCGCACCTCCAGACGTACCTCGTCGGCGGGATGAGCGTGCCGATCGATCCCAACAGCCAGGCCGCGATCAACGCCGGGACGCTCGCGGAGCTGCGGGTCATCCTGCAGAAGGGCCTCGACTTCGTCACCCAGGCCTACGTCCCGGACCTCATCGCGATCGCCTCCTTCTACACGGACTGGACCGCGATCGGCGGTGGGCTCGGCAACTACCTCTCGTTCGGCGAGTTCCCGACCGCCGCGACGAACCTCTCGAAGACCGACGCGGGCCTGTTCCTGCCGCGCGGCCTCGTCCTCGGGAAGGACCTCTCGAAGGTCCTGCCGGTCGATCCGCTCAAGGTCGCCGAGTACATCTCGCACTCCTGGTACTCCTACACGGTCGGCAACGACAAACCGCTGCCGCCGTTCGAGGGCGAGACGACGCCGTCGTACACCGGCCCGAAGCCGCCGTACGACCAGCTCGACGTGGCGAGCAAGTACTCCTGGCTGAAGTCGCCGCGCTACGACGATCGCGCCGTCGAGGTCGGCCCGCTCGCACGGATGCTCGTCGCGTACGCCGCTGGCCACCCGCGGGTGAAGGAGCTCGTCGGGTACGTGCTCGGCCAGCTCAAGGTCGGCCCGGAGGTGCTCTTCTCGACGCTCGGCCGGACGGCCGCGCGGGGCATCGAGAGTCAGCTCCTCGCGGAACAGTCGCTCAAAGTACTCGACCAGCTCGAGGCGAACATCGCCGGCGGGGACCTCCGCGTCCACGACGGCGCGAAGTGGGATCCAGGTACGTGGCCGGCCCGGGCGCAGGGCTTCGGCCTCCACGAGGCACCGCGCGGCTCGCTCTCGCACTGGGTGACGATCCAGAACACCAAGATCGAGGCCTACCAGATCGTGGTGCCCTCGACCTGGAACGCCGGCCCGCGCGATGCGAAGGGCCAGCGCGGCGCGTACGAATCCGCGCTCCTGAACACGCCCGTCGCCGATCCGGAGAAGCCGCTCGAGATCCTCCGCACCGTCCACTCGTTCGACCCGTGCATGGCCTGCGCCGCCCACATCCTCGATCCGCGCGGGAACGAGCTCGTCGAGGTGACGATCGCATGACCATCTTGGTGTGGGAGCGCCCGGTCCGTCTCATCCACTGGACGATCTTCATCGCGGTGATCGTCCTCGCGGTGACCGGCTTCTACATCGGCAATCCGATCCTCGTGTCAGGCGGCGCGCCGACGGACTTCCTCATGGGGACGTATCGCGCGATCCATGTCGCCGCCGCGTGGGTCTTCGGCGTCGCGGTCGTCGCCCGACTCATCTGGGCGTTCATCGGCAACCGCTACTCGCGCTGGGACCAGTTCGTCCCGGTGAGCCGGGCGCGCCGCGCCGATATCAAGACCAGTTTCAAGTACTACCTGTTCATGCAGCGCGAGACGCCGCCCGGCCCGGGGCACAACCCGCTGGCCGGACTGACGTACCTCGTCCTGTACGCGATGTTCGCGGTGCAGATCTGGACCGGGCTGGCCCTCGCGTCGCTTGCCGACCCGGGAAGCTTCCTGTGGAGCGTGAGCGGCTGGACGTTCTCGCTCGTGCCGATCCCGACGATCCGATTCGTCCACCACCTCATCCTGTGGCTCACCCTCGGCTTCATCGTCCACCACGTGTACTCGGCAACGCTCATCGACGTCGAGGAACGCAGCGGCGTGCTGTCCTCGATCGTCACCGGGTGGAAGCGCATCCGTCCAGGACAGGCGGGGCAGGCGGAATGACCGCGCCATACCTCGCGCTCGGGCTGGGGAACATCCTCTTCCAGGACGAGGGCGTCGGCGTCGCGGCCGCGGAGCGACTCGCGGAGCACGAGCTCGACGGCGTCGAGGTGCTGGATGGCAGCACCCTCGGCATTGCGCTCCTGCCGATGATCGCCGGCCGGCGCGGCCTGGTCGTCCTCGACGCCCTCGCGTCGAGCGCCGCAGAGCCCGGGACGGTCGTGCGCCTCGACGATACCGACATCGAGCGGCATCGCCGAATGGCGTTCTCGGTGCATCAGATCGATCTGGTCGACGCGCTCCTCGCGGCGGAGCTCAGTGGCTGCGCGCCAAGGTACGTCGCGATCGTGGGCCTGGTGCCCGCATCCATCGAGACCGGCTACGGCCTCACGCCCAGGGCGGAGGCCGGGCTCGACGAGATGGTCCGGCGTGCGCTCGAGATCCTTGCCGAGTGGGGCGTCCGGGAGCGCGTCCGTGCATGAGCAGGGTCTGTTGGCGAAGGCGGCCGCGCGCCTGCTCGGCGGCGAGCCCGTCCGCGCGATCCGCGTGTCGATCGGCCCGCGCGCGGACCGCGACGTCGTCGAGATGAGCTGGCCCAACCTCGTCGCCGGGACGCCGCTCGCAGAGGCCGAGGTCACGTTCGCGGACGTCCGGGACCCGATGGTGTGCCTCGAGTGCGCCGCCGAATACGAGGGCAGCACCCTCGCGAGCTGCCCGGCATGCGGCGGCAACGGCCTGCCGGTCGGGCTCGCGCCGGACGTCGACGTCGAGGTCGTGGAACGCTGATGTGCCTCGGGATGATCGGCCGCGTCGAGCGGCGGTGGGACGCGGGCGGCGTGCCGATGGCCGCGGTCTCACTCGACACCGGCGAGGCCGCGGTGTGCCTGCTGTACGAGCCGGAGGCCGTGGTCGGTGAGCACGTGCTCGTTCAGTTCGGATTCGTCATCGAGCGGCTCGACGACGCGCGAGCGGCGGACGCCGTCGCGCTGCGATCGAGCTTCACCTCGCGGAATGCATAAGGAGGACCGTGCCATGTCACGCCGCGCATCGGGCATTGCTCTCGCGTTCGTCACGGCCGCGATCAGCGGCGTGGCGGTGTTCCTGAACGGCTACGCCGTGAAGGAGTTCGGGAACGCGACGCTCTACACCACCGCCAAGAATCTCGTTGCAGCGATCCTGCTCGTCGCGATCCTCGCTGTCGCCAGCCGCGCCAAGCTGCCGGGCGCGATCCATTCCAGCTGGGGATTCACCCGGCCGCGCGGCGCTCGGGAGATCGCGGGGCTCGTCGCAGTAGGCATCATCGGGGGCGGCATCCCGTTCGTCCTCTTCTTCGAGGGCCTCGCCCGGACATCGTCGACGTCCGCGGCCTTCATCCAGAAGATGCTCGTGATCTTCGTCGCGGTCCTCGCGGTCACGTTCCTCAAGGAGCGCTTCACGATCCTGCACGCGGCGGCGATCGGTGTCCTCGTGCTCGGCCAGGCGATCGTCGCGGGCGGTCTGGGTCACCCCGCGCTCGACGCCGGAGAGGCGATGGTCTTCGCAGCCACGATCCTCTGGTCGATCGAGATCGCGATCGCGAAGCCGCTCCTTGGCCGGCTCTCCGCGTTGACGGTCGGCGCGGGCCGGATGGCCATCGGCTTGGTGGTGCTCGCCGGCTTCTCGGTCTCGAGCGGCGCGATCGCGCAGCTCTCGCACGTCACGCCGACGGGGTGGCTCTGGGCCGTCGCCACCGGGATCATCCTCACCGCCTACGTCGCGACGTGGTACGCCGCGCTCGCGCGGGCCCAGGCGACCGACGTCACCGCGGTCCTCGTGTCCGCGGCCATCGTCACGGCGGTCCTCAACGCCGGCGTCAAGGGCGCGAGCCTCGCCCCGACCGCGTTCGGCCTCTCGCTCATCGTGGCGGGAGCCATGGCGATCGCGGTCCTCGCGGTCCGTCCCCACCAGACGGCCGCGGGGATGCGCGCGGCGTGAGCGTCGCGGGACCGCTGCTGTTCGCGCGGTACGCATATCCGCCGAACGCGCTCGGCTATTGCGGCCCCGCGGATCACGACGCCCTCCTCGGCTACGGAACGGCCGGTGTCGTCGACACCGGCCTCCGTGATCTCGCCAAAGGCTTCGAGGGCGCGTGGCCGTACCTCGAGCTCATCGCGCGCGCGAACGCGATCAGCGATCCACTCGACAAGCGGGTCGTCGAGGCGTACTGGGTCGGCAACGCGCTGCTGGACCGCGTCGGCCCGCGGCTCTTCGCCGACTCGCTCGATGACCGGTTCCGCCGGCGCGCCGGCCGCACCTTCGACCGGATCGCCGCCCCGCTCGCGGCCGGCGGCGTGCCGCACCACAGCTTCCACGTGTTCGCCGTCTACCCGTGGGTCGGGCTGATGCGATCGGGATCGATCGAGCAGCCCCTCCAGGTCATCGACCAATGCCGGATCCGCTGGGGCCACGTCGAGGCGGTCGAGGGAGACCGTGTCGCCGTACGTTCGCGTCCGCTGATTTGGACCGGAGGCCGGCTCATCCTCGGCGAGCCCCGCCGCGAGGTGGCGCGGGCGGCGATCGATGGCGTCGGCTTCGTGAGCGGCCTCGCCGCGGGCGACTGGATCGCGCTCCATTGGGATTGGGTGTGCGATCGCCTGGACGCGCGCCGGCTCGCGCAGCTACGCGCGTACACCGGACGCCACCTCGCGATCGTGAACAGCGCCGCCTACCCGGCGCCGGCGGCGGTGCTCGCCTAGGCTGACCGCAACGCAGCCGAATTTTGTCGTTCCGTCTCTCGATGAGACGATCGAGCGAATTGAGACCGGCCGCGGCCTGGGCTCAGGCTCGTTCGCGTCCGGCCGGCGGCACATGGAAGTGCCGTCCTGTGATTTCCGATGGCTTGATAGCCATCCAGTGCCAGCGGTCGCCGGGAGCGACGGGCTGGACAGGCACCCAGCGGAGATGCTCCGCTACCCGACCTGGATTGGTCGTGACCTCTTCGGCGCGGCCCCTGGCCACCACGCTCCAGCCGATGCCCGAATCAGGGTCCCAATTCTCCACTTCAAAGGCGACTGATGTCCTGGACACCGCATCCAGCTTGGTGCCAGCGCCGGTCCGGAAGACGATTATCTTGCCCTCCATGCCGTAGTTGACCGGGAAGATCTCGACCTTGCCTTCGAAGTCAAAGGCGATCCGGCCCACCTCGCGCGATCGGAGGAGCGCAAGACAATCGTCCTCTGTCAGAACCGTTGCTGAATCGTCGAATGTCACCTGCTCAAGACGTGGCGTACGCATACCCGTGTCGAGGCGACTGCTCACGGCGCCGCCTCACGTTCGACGGACCGCTCGCGCTCGACGTCGCGCGCGGCCTGCGGTCGCGCGACGAGACGATCGAGCGGGATCGGACGGCCGCAGTCGACGCACATGCCGTACGTGCCCGCGCCCATGCGTCCGAGCGCGGCCTCGACGTCGTACCGGTCGCGCTTGAACGCGGTGATCTCGGCGAGCCGCAGCTCGCGCTCGTAGAGGTCCGCCGCAGCGCCGTGTGCGATCTCGTCGTCGTCCTGCGCCGCGGCTGTCGCCAGCTCGCGCTCGCCGTCGGCGACCTCCTGCCGCAGCGACGAGCGGAACGTCTCGAGGTCGGTGCGACGCAGCGGAAGACGCTCCTGCAACAGGACCGGGATGTGTCCGGTAATGGCGGCCATCGCGATCAGAGTCGTGCCCGCCCACCGCCACGGGTAGTGCCGGTGGTCCCGGCCGAGGTGGTCGTTCGGACCAATGGCCGCGTCAACGCGCCGGACCGCCCCAGACCGGCGCGTAGTGGCTGTACCAAGCGTCCCGCGAGACCTCCCGGCCGTCCTGGAGCACGCCGTTCGTCGAACGCCACTCGCTGCCCTCACCGACGACCGCCACGACCACGGCCTCGAGCACCGCGGACTGGGCGAGCAGTCGCTCGCGCGCCGACGCGGCGGAGCGCCCGCCGATGTCGATCCCGCGGCGCGGACGCCCGGAACGATGTCATCGCCGAGCGACGTCGCGGCCCAGCCGAGGCCGGCGGCCGTCGCGAAGAGGAGCACGAGGATCGCGATATGCCGCATCGGTCCCATCGTGTGCCGCGATGCGCAACGTGGCGGCGGCCGAACGTCGCGTTGTGGTTGAGCACTACGGCACCGCATCGCTCCTCGCGGCGCGGAACACGAGAGGAGCGGATCGCTTGTCACACGGCAATAGCCGCCGTCGGAGGCTTCTCGACGGGCGGTGCGCCCACGGACTGCCGGACGATGAGCACCGAGCACGGGGCTTGGTACAGAACGGTCCGCGCCACGCTGCCCAAGAGCAGGCGCGCGAGGCCGGTGTTGCCGCGCGAGCCCACGACGATCAGCTGTGCGTGTGCGGCGGCGATCGCATCCAGCAGACCGTCGGCAGAGGCTCCGGCACGGACCTCCGCGCTCGCCGTGAGTCCACGTTCGACCAGCCGCGCTGTGGCCGCATTTGCGACGCGCGCGCTTCTAGCGCGGCGCTCGTCGAGCACCTCTTGCAGGAACTCGTCAGTGATGCCCGAACTCATCCCGGCGTCGGCGGTCATGTACCAGGGCGGGAGCAGGGGGCTCACACTGACCACGCGCACGGTCTCGTGGGCGAGGAACGGCCACGTCGCCACAAGCTCTTCAGCGTGCTTCGCGCCCTCCGACCCGTCGTGCCCGAGCACGATCGGCCCCAGGCTCGAGGAGCGGGCGACCAGCACCGGGCACGGAGCGTGGTCCACGACCTCGGCCGCGACCGATCCGAGCGTGAACGACGCGAACGCCCCGTGGTTGTGGCTCCCGATGAGCACCAACTCCGAGCCGAGCTGGCCCGCCTCGGAGACGATGGCGGTGGCTGGCCGGCCGAAGATGACACGTGCATGAACCGTGCGACCCGGACCGCTCAGCTCCTCCACCAGCGCGGCCAAGCGATCGTCGATCTCGTGGCGCCGCGCGGCGTACGCGGCCGCGAAGCGCTGCGGCCGCAGATCGATCTCGTCATCGATGAACTGATCGACCCGGAGCACCTCGATGACGGTGCCGGCCGGCCATGTGGTCGCGGCGGCGAGCGCCTCCGCGTGCTTGGCTGAAGGCGAGCCATCGGTCGCGAGCAGGATCTTCATCAACGTTCTCCCACTTTCGGAGCTACGCGGCGCTCCGTACCCTGCGGTCCGCAGCACCGCGGCGCAGCGCCAACTCGAGTCGCCAATCGTTGCGCCGGCGCCAGGCGTCGGCGTAGCCACGGTCGTACGCCGCGATCGCGAGGAACGTCATCGCGATCGCGCCGACCGCGGCTCCGGCCACGAGTCCGATCAGCAAGAGGCCCACCGTTACGCCGGCGTCTGGCTCTCGCGCCGCTCCACCACGACGGTGGCATCGGCCACGATCGTCGCGATCGTCGCGATCGCGGCCCAGATCGGAAGCAGCATCGCGCCGACGACGCCGATGGTGAGCGGAGCTTCGATCAGCGTGACGCCGTCACGGTCCTTCACGATCAGACGGCGCACGTTGCCTTCGTGGATCAGGGCCTTGATCTTCTCGATGACCCGGTCCACGCCCTCGTCGTCGAGGTGGAAGGTCTCGCAGATCGTTTCCTTGGTGAGCGGCACGGGACGCCTCCTTGGATTCTTCGAACAAGCATCGCCACGCGTGTCCCCGCCAACTAGGGCCAGTCGGCTCATCAAAGCGAGCCGCTCGGCTCTCGTCCCTGGTGGCCATGCGGCGACGCTGTTCGCACTCCGCCTCGAGGAGTGAGATGAAAATCGTTGGCACCTGCGCTCTGATCGTGTTCGCCGTGATGTCATGTACGGCACCGGCGGCACGGCCGAGCGCGTCACCGACACCGACCGCCACGACCGTCGCCTCAGCGTCACCGTCCCCGGGGACGGCGAGCTGGGTCGTGTACTTCGCGCGTGACCTCGCGAGTCCCGTCCCGGTGACGCTCGAGGGACCTGCTCCGGGCGCCGGCATCGAGCTGCGCGTGCGACAGCGGATGGAGCTCCTCGCCAACGGACCACGCAGCCGCGACGGCGGCGCGTTCAACGTGCTCCCTGGAATGAACGCGCGCCTCGCGACCGTCACGGTCGCCGCTGATCTGGCCACGCTGGATTACCTCGTGCCCGAGGACGACTGGGGTCTGAACGGCAGCGCGACGCTGCGGGCCTTCGTCCAGCAGATGATCTTCACGGCCTCCGAGGAGCCGGGGATCGTCCGCGTCCTCATCACCCAGAACGGCGGGCATCAAGCCATCGTCGGTGGTGAGGGGCTCGTCGTCTCGGCTCCCCAGACCCGCGCAGGGCTTGGCTACTAGCTCTCATGCCGAACCAAGCAGCGCGCGTGATAGGGATGAGCGTGACCAGCGCGCATCCGCTGCTGGTGCCGAACGGGATCCCGGATAACTGGACGGCCGCGGTCGATGCGGATCGAGCGGCGTGCCGTACGTCCCGGGCGCCAGCGGACTCACCGATACGGAGTTCTGGCGGCTCGCCAACTCGCTCCACCCGAACCAGATCTAGCGGGGTCGAAGGTCCGGGGAAACCGGGCCACTCGGCACTCGTCGCGCCACCCCTCACGGAGCACGCTCGCGGTCGCGCGGCGCGCGCGCGCCACGGACCGGAGATCCGTGGGCTTCCGCGTCGAACGCGGAGCAGGAAGGACCCGACATGACGCTCACCCGAGGCCGCGCCAAGACCGACCAAGAGATCCAGCTCGACGTTCTCGCGGAGATCGCTCGCGACTTCCGCTTCAAGCCGGCCGAGCTCGGGGTCGAGGTCGATGGCGGCATCGTCACGCTCACCGGCACCGTCTCCGGCTTCCGCAAGATCGGGGAGGCGGCCGAGCTCGCCACCGGCGTGCCAGGCGTCCGAGATGTCGCCAACGAGCTGACGGTCAACCCGGTCGCAACGTTCCGTGACGACACGGCCATCGCGCGAGCCGTCCGCAACGCGCTCGAGTGGGACGCGGTCGTTCCCGACGACCGGATCGACAGCATCGTTCGCCACGGCGTCGTGACGCTGACCGGCACCGTCGACTACGGCTTCCAGCGCAAGATGGCGGCGGATGCGATCGCCAACCTCAACGGCGTGGTATTCGTGAACAATCACATCCGCATCGTGCCGCCGGTCCGCTCCGATGCCGACATCTACGGCGAGCTCACGGCTGCGCTGCGCCGCCGCTTCCCGTCCGAGGACCTCGACGCGATCGTCGACGCCGGCACCGTCACGCTCATGGGGACGGTCCCGAGCTATCGGATCCGCCGGGAGGCCGAGGGCGTCGCCTGGGCCACGCACGGCGTCCAAGCGCTCACGAACAACATCGTCATCGCCTGATCGAGGGAGAGACCACCACTCGAAGATGGAAGTGTGAGATGACCCAGACGATCGTTCGACCGACCGACGCGGCCGAGGTTCGCGTTCCACGCCTACAGAACAAGGTGGCGATCGTCACCGGTGCCGGTTCCGGCATCGGCCGGGCGACCGCGGAGCTCTTCCACCGAGAGGGCGCGATGGTCGTAGCGGTCGATCAGGTTGCCGCCGGGCTCGCCCAGCTACCGGCGGACGAGCGCATGCAGAGCGTCGTCGCCGATGTCTCCAGGCGGGCCGACGACGAGCGAGCCGTGGCGACGGCGGTCGATCGTTTCGGCCGGCTCGACGCGCTGTGCAACGTCGCCGGCATCGTGGACCGACTACTCCCGGTCGGCGAGCTCACCGACGAGGTGTGGGAGCACGTCCTGGCCGTGAACCTCACCGGTCCGATGCTGGCGATGCGCGCCGCCATCCCGGCGATGTTGCTGGGAGGAGGTGGCGTCATCGTCAATATCTCATCGATCGGTGGGCTGTTCGGCGCACGCGGCGGCGCGGCGTACGCGGCCAGCAAGCACGGGCTCATCGGCCTCACGAAAAACGTGGCCGCGACCTACGGCCGCGAGGGCATCCGCGCGGTCGCTGTGTGTCCGGGCGCGGTCGACACCGGGATCAGCCTGGGCGGAGACCCCAGCCCCAGGGGCCTCGAGGCGCTGAACGCAACACTGCCAGCGAACCCGCGCGCCGCCGCCGCGCTCGAGATCGCGAATCTCATCCTGTTCCTCGCGTCGGACGAGGCCAGCTTCGTCAACGGCGCAGCCATCGTCGCCGACGGGGGTTGGACCGCCGCGTAACGGCCTCGGTTCGGGGGACGGTCCGCCCCATATCCGGTGACCTTCGGCCCTATTGACCGCCGAGCGGCGAGCCGAAGATTTGAGGCATGGACTTCGGAATCATGCTCACGACGGTGATCCTTTTCGCAGTCATGATCGCGACCGTTGCCGGCTTCGTCGCCGCACGCGTGCTGATGCACGCGGCCGAGACAAGATCGCCGAAGGGTCGTGAATCACATGACCGCTGATGCGCTCGTCTTTCTCGTCGCGCTTGTCCTTCCGATCATGACCCTCGCCATCCTCGTCGGGTTGATCACCGGAGTCGCTGAGCTCGAACGCTCGCGCGACGAGCTCATCGAGCTCAGCGCGTCGAAGAGGTAGGGTGGTGTTCTGGAAGAAGCGCGACCGCGCCCTACGGCAAGCGACTGCCTGAGCTCACGCTCTCGGTGACCGGCTCGGTCACGGAAACGATCCTCCGTGAGCATCTGATCGAGGGTGAGCTCACGCCGGGGAGCGAGATCGCGATCCGCATCGATCACACCCTGACCCAGGATGCGACCGGGACGTTGGCGTATCTGCAGTTCGAGGCCCTCGGTCTCGAGCGCGTACGCAACGAGCTCGCGGTTTCCTATATCGACCACAACATGCTGCAGACCGGTTTCGAGAACGCGGACGACCACCGGTTCCTGCAGAGCACGGCGGCGAGGTTCGGCGCGCACTTCTCGCGGCCGGGCAACGGGATCTGCCACCAGGTGCATCTGGAGCGCTTCGCCGCACCGGGCAAGACGCTGCTCGGCAGCGACTCGCACACCCCGACCGCCGGCGGGATGGGCATGCTCGCGATCGGTGCGGGCGGCCTCGACATCGCGATGGCCATGGCGGGAGAGCCGTTCATTCTCGAGATGCCGACGGTGGTGGCCGTCCGGCTGCACGGCGCACTCATGCCGATGGTCTCGGCCAAAGACATCATCCTCGAGCTGCTCCGGCGACTGAGCGTGCGCGGCGGCCGCGGGCGGATCTTCGAGTACATCGGCCCCGGCGTCGACGGGCTCTCGGTGCCCGAGCGGGCGACGATCACGAACATGGGCGCCGAGCTCGGCGCGACGACCTCGATCTTCCCCAGCGACGAGCAGACCCGCCGCTACCTGCGCGCGCAGGGCCGCGAGCTCACCTGGCGTCGGCTGCTCGCCGATGCCGCCGGGTCGTACGCGGAGGAGCTCGCGATCGATCTGACGACCCTTGGACCGCTCGTAGCGCTGCCGCACTCGCCAGACCACGTCGTGCCCATCACCGGCGTCGTCGGCACCCCCATCCAGCAGGTCGCGATCGGCTCGTGCACCAATTCGAGCTACCGGGACCTCCTGATCGCGGCGAAGATCCTCGAGGGTCACAGCATCGACCCGAGCGTTTCGCTCGTGGTGAGCCCTGGGTCGCGTCAGGCGTTCCTGATGGCCGAGCGCGAGGGCGTGATCGAGACCTTCGTGCGGGCCGGGGCACGGATCCTCGAGTCAGCCTGCGGCCCCTGCATCGGGATGGGTCAGGCGCCGGCGTCAGGCTCGGCGTCGCTGCGCTCGTTCAACCGCAACTTCAGCGGCCGCTCCGGAACCGCGGATGCCGGCGTGTACCTCGCCAGCCCCGAGGTCTGCGCCGCGAGCGCGCTGAGCGGCCGGATCAGCGATCCGCGCGACCTCGAGCGCATTCCTGAGGTGCGCGCGATCCCCGCTGCGTACCAGATCGACGACTCGCAGATCCTCGCGCCCGCACCGACCAGCGACGTTGCGATCGTCCGCGGTCCGAACATCGCCCCACTCCCCACCTTCGGCCCGCTTCCGGCGACGGTCGCGGGTCCGCTGCTCAAGAAGCTCGGCGACGACATCTCCACCGACGACATCCTCCCCGCCGGGGCCGAGATCCTGCCGTTCCGCTCGAACATCCCGGTGCTCGCGCGATTCACGTTCAAGCGCCTGGACCCGAGCTTCGCCACCCGCGCGGCAGCGCAGTCCGGCTCGTTCATCGTGGCGGGGCGCAACTACGGTCAAGGGAGCTCGCGCGAACACGCAGCCATGGTGCTGCGCTACCTCGGCGTCCAGGTCGTCATCGCGGAGTCCTTCGCCCGGATCCACGCAGCCAATCTGGTGAACTTCGGGATCGTCCCGCTGACCTTCGATGATCCGCGCGATCTGCAGCTGCTCCAAGAGGGCGACACGCTCGCGATCGAGGACATCGCCGGAGCGCTTGCTGTCGAGTCGGTGCCGATCCGGCTGGAAGTGTCGCGTCTGGAGCGGCCGGTGCTGCTCCGCCACCAGCTGACCGAGCGGCAGATCGCGATCCTCCAGGCCGGCGGGCTCCTCAACCGGGCCCGGCGCGCGGATCGCTCGAAGGCGGCGGCGCTGGCCTGACGCCGACGGCAGCGGGATCACGACGATGGTGCGATCCGGGTCCGCGACCGCTCTGGCAGGGAGTTCGCGATCAGCGTGCGGGGTCACACCCTGCCCAGTGGTCAACCGCGCGATGGACCACTGCACCGTCAGCCAGACCCTGCGGTACCCGCCCCGGGTGGAGCTGCTCGTGGCTGATACGGGCGCGCTCAGCACCAGCGAGCTCATCGAGCGATCGGGGCCGTTCGACCCGCGGCCTGCGGGCCGTTCGCCTCGAGGTGCGAGCGTCACGGCGACCGATGCTTGGCGGCAGCCTCGCACGTCGCGAGGCAGCAGGGAGACGGTGATGGGCGCTCTTGCTCTCACGGTCATCGTTGGCGCCGGGCTGGTCATCGGCTTCGGCGTGCAGTACCTGACGCACCCCCGGACCCAGCTGGACTGGCTGTTCGTGGCAATCGCCACGGGCATCGGCGCGTCCCTCGGCCGCGAGGTGCTGGCGAACGTGTTCGGCGTCATGGCCGGCGGCCCCGAGATCGACGGGCTTGTCATCATCCCCGCGGTCATCACGGGTCTGGTCCTCGGCCTGCTGGCCGACGCGTTCGTCCGTTATATCGCGCTCGAGCCCGCCTAGCCCCCGCCCGACGCCTGGGCCCATTTCCCTCATGGCGACGCCGCCGCGGTCCCCACCACGGCGGCGTCACACCGTCTCGCAGACGGGTCATTCGTCTTGCCACGACGAGTCGTTCGGCCCTCTCCCCCACCCGACGTGCGCGGTAGGTTCGCCGTCGGAGGTTCGAGCTCATGAAGGTGCTGTTCGCGACCGATGGATCCCCGGAAGATCAGCAGGCCCGTCACTTCGTGGCCGCGGCGTCCTGGCCGGCCGGCACCCAGATCGAGCTGTTCGGGGTCATGGCGCCAGTCGCGCTCGCGGTGTCAGGTGAGCTGCTCGATCGGAACGCGCGCGACTTCGAGCACGAGCTCGACTACCTTGCCACGAGCCTCCCCCGCCGTGACGCCACGGTGACCTGGCGGGACGCGGTCGGGCAGCCGGCTGACGCGATCGCGGCGCGGGCACGGGCGATGGAGGCCGATCTCATCGTGGTCGGTTCGCGTGGACGTGGACCCCTCGCCACGAGCATCCTCGGTTCGGTCTCGGCCGGCGTGATCGACCGTGCACCCTGTCCGGTGCTCGTCGCACGGCGCGCGCGGACCGAGCGGATCGTGCTCGCCGACGACGGATCGGTCGGCGCCGCGACCGCCGCCGCGTTCTTCGATGAATGGCCGATCTTCGGCGAGACCTCGCTCCAGGTCGTGACCGTGGTCGACGTGGGTCGTCCGCTCTCGGCCTCCGACGACGCGCCGATGCTTTACTCCGCGGGCGAGCGGCTGTACATCGAGTCGCTCGACGAGGAGCGCGAGCGCGCGCGTCAGACGGTCGCCGCGCGCGCGAAGGGGTTGAAGCCGCGAGCTCGCACGATCAAGACGTGCATCCGCGAGGGCGCCGCGGCCGACGAGATCCTCACCGCGGCGCACGACTTCGCCGCCGATCTCATCGTGATGGGCTCGCGCGGCCACACCGGGCTCGCCCGGTTTTTTGCCGGCAGTGTCGCGCGGCAGGTGCTGCTGGGGGCGACGTGCTCGGTGCTCATCGCGCGCGGCTCGGCGCAGCTGGTGCGTGAGCGCGAGCACCCGACACCGTTCGGTGTCGTGGCGCTGGCCTGAGCCGTTGAGCACGAAGACGATGACTGTGCCGCGCCCGCCGAAGTCCGACCGCGAGATCCAGAGCGAGGTGCTGGCCGAGCTCGATCGCGACGGCCGCCTCTCTGCGGCGGAGGTCGGCGTCGCGGTGGCGGGTGGCGTCGTCACCCTGACCGGTACCGTGTCTTGCTGCGAGAAGGTCGAAGCCACGTCGGACACCGCCGTGAGCGTTGCGGGGGTGCGCGACGTTGCCAACAAGCTCGCGGTCGAGGGCGATGGGCATGAGCACGACGATACGAAAATCGCCCGCACGATCCGCCACGCGCTGGGTTGGAACACGGCAGTGCCCGCGGAGCAGATCGACACCATCGTCCGCCGCGGCGTGGTGACCCTGCGCGGCAGCGTCGAACACTGGTACCAGCGCAAGGCCGCCGAGGGGACGGTCGCGGGCGTCGCGGGCGTCGTGTCGGTGAGCAACCAGATCCAGCTCTTGGCCACGCCCACGAATGACGAGATCCTCCGCGAGGAGGTCGAAGACGCGCTGGCGCATCTGCCGAGCTGCGGCGACGTCGATGTTTGGGTCGCAGACGGCGTCGTCACGCTGGTCGGCGAGGTCGGCTCGAGCCCGCTGCGCCGGCACGCCGAGACGCTCGCGGCGGCCGCGTGCGGCGTGCGTTCGGTCATCAACCAGCTGCGGTCGCGCTAGGTGACGGTCAGCCTGACCAGCCAGCACATCGAGCGGCACTTCCGCGGCAGCGCCGTGGTGCGCGACGTCGTGATCGGGATGTCCGATGGACTCACGGTGCCATTCGCGTTGGCGGCCGGACTCTCCGGCGCGGTCGCCTCCTCAGGCATCGTGGTGACCGCGGGGCTCGCGGAGATCGCCGCGGGGTCGATCGCGATGGGTCTAGGGGGCTTCCTCGCGGCGCAGAGCGAGGCCGAGCACTACGCCTCCGAGCGCGCTCGCGAGGAGCGGGAAGTCCGCGCGGTCCCGGAGCTGGAGCGGCGGGAGGTCGAGCACATCCTCCGTTCGTACGGCCTCTCGCAGGGGTCAACGGAGACGATCGCCCGCACCCTGGCGCGTCGGCCGAGGCGGTGGGTCGACTTCATGATGCGATTCGAGCTCGGCCTCGAGACGCCCGATCCACGCCGCGGAGCGCGCAGCGCCATCACGATCGGCGGCTCCTACGCCATCGGCGGCCTGGTGCCGCTGCTCCCGTACATGCTCATGGCGCGCGCGGCGAGCGCGTTGCTCGTTTCGGCCGTGTTCACGCTGGCCACTCTCCTGGTCTTTGGCTACGTGAAAGGGCGATTCACCGGCGGGCCCGCAATTCGAAGCGCGGTGCAGTCGCTGCTCATCGGCGGCGTCGCTGCGGCCGCCGCGTTCGCGCTCGCGCGGGCGATCTCATGACGGCCCTCCGGCCGAGCGAATTTCATCCAAGCACGAATTGATACCAGCTTCGCGTCGAAACCGACGTTTCGCGCGGCGAGAGTCCCGCCCACGTGGGGCCGAATGGCCCTATCCGGGCCTCCTGGGCAGCGAGACCATCAGGCTCGGAGTACGAAGATGACTGGTTCCACCTCCACCGTGGCCGATCGAGCGCGACGCTCCCACGTCCTTTCGATGCCCTCAGCGCCAGTCCTCGTCCTGGTCGTGCTCGCCCTTCTTGCCGGCGTGCTCGTGGTCGCCGTGAGTGCGCCGTCCGCGGTGCCCAGCGTCGCGAGTGACCTCCGCCAGACCGCGACGGTCATGGATCAGCACGCGGACACGATGACTGCCGACGGGCAACGGCTCGCCGACCAAGCGCGCGCGGTCACCGGTACCGATCGCGATCTCTGGGTCGCGACGGCCCAGCACATGATCTCCGACGGAACCAGCCTCCGGGCGATGGCGCAACGCTTGCGCGCGAGCGCCAGCATCCTCGGTGACGAGCCGACGTACCGCGCGAACGCGAATCCGACCTCGCTCGTTGCGCAGGCGGCACTGCTGCGGGCAGACGGTCAAGCCGCCCTCGATCATGGGCGCCTCATGATCGACCAGGCCGCGTTCATGGCCACGCTTGCGCGCAGGCCGGGAAGCGGGATCACGGAGCAGGACGCTTCGCTCATGGCGACGGACGCCACTCGGATCATCGACGCGGGAGAGCGGACGCTCGCGCTCGCGAGCCGCCTCGACGCCGACGCGGACCAGCTTCGCCGAGGTCTCAGCCGCTGATATAGGTGAGCTCTTCGTAGACCTGGGTCACACGCCACCGGTCTAACGAGCGTCGGGCACACCTCTTCGACTTTTCCCGTGGTACCTTGCTGCTCAAGACGCGGGTGGGGCGGCAACATCACGGGGAGCCGGAGGCCCGAGTGTCGGCACGCGGGAGCGCAGGCAACGCGCCTCGCGGTCACCTGCCCTTCCTCATCCTGCTGATCGTTGTCGCCAGCGGCTGCGGCGGCGTGAGGCAGAACGCATCATCAGCGGCCGTTCTCTTGCCCGCACGGCATGGTTCCTCCGAGCCAGCGCCGTCTGAGCGGATCCTCTGGGCCACGTCGCTCCAACCGCTCGTGGCGTCCTTCGACGGCGATGCGACCGTGTGGATCGCGCGACCGGACCAGGCGGAGCCGCTCTTCTCCGTGGATCCGGATCGGCCGGTGCTGGCCGCCTCGCTCTACAAGCTCGCCGTGATGCTCGAGGTCGAGCGGCGGGTCGAGGCAGGTGGCTGGTCGTACGAGAACCCAGTGGTGATCCGCGACGAGGACGTCACGATCGACGGCTCGAACGAGTTTCCCGGCACCGTCCTGACGGTCGATGCGGCGCTCGAAGAGATGATCACGTACTCGGACAACGGCTCCGCGCTTGCGCTCCTCCGGCTGGTCGGCGCCCAGCGGGTAAACGCGACCCTCGGCGCCGCGGGCCTGGGCAACTTCCATGTGGCGCTGAACGCGGATGACGATCACACGGTCACCGCGCGGGCCGTCGGTACGTTCTTCGCACTGCTCGGCCGTGGCGAGCTGCTGTCGCCCGCCGCGTCTCGACGCATGCTCGAGCGGCTCCAGCGGCAGCACATCAACGACCGCATGCCCGCCAAGCTCCCGGCAGGGACAGTGGTCGCGCACAAGACCGGGGACCTCGTCGGCTACACCCACGACGGCGGCATCATCCAAAGTTCGAGTGGGCCACTGATCTTCGTCGCGCTGACTCAGGACGCCCCTCAGGATGACGCGCGGCAGTTCATCGCTCAGGCCGCGGCGCTTGCGTATCACGGCGCGAGCAGCGCCGATCCAGCGACCGATGCCGGTTCCGGCACGCGCACCGCTGCGCACCTATTGGTCGCTCCCCCAGCGTTCACGGCCGCACCTGGCTGGCGCGACTGGGCCGGGGCGGGCGGTCTCCTTCTTGTTGCCTACGGGTACGCGCGCACTCGTCGTCGTCGTACATGGACAAGCGCATACGGCTCGCGAGGTCCGGTGCGCCGGAAAGCCAGGTCGACAAAGAGGATGGCCGTGCCCGACACGCGCCGGCGCCACTGAACGACGAGTCCATGGCGGGGGCTCGCGAACAGGCGGCTTCAGCGCTCACAGGAGATTCACAGGCGTCACGGGCGACACTTGATCCATGGCCGGCTTGCGCGTTCTAGTGGTCGAGGATGAGCCGACCCTTGCGCGGCTGGTGGCCCGAGCACTGACTGAAGACGGCAGCGACGTGCGCGTCGTCCACGATGGGCAACTCGGGCTCAAGTCGGCGCTCGCCGAGCCGCCAGATGTCGTCGTGCTCGACCTGATGTTGCCCCGGCTCGACGGCATAGCGCTCTGTCGCGAGCTGCGTCGTCTCGCCAGCCCCTCGGGCATCCTGATGCTCACCGCTCGCGACGCAGTTCCCGACCGCGTGCGCGGACTCGACGCCGGCGCCGACGACTACTTGGTAAAACCGTTCGCGCTCGACGAGCTGCTGGCGCGCGTACGCGCGGTCGCACGTAGAACAGGAGGCGGTGGGACCCTGCGGGTCGATGATCTGGTTCTGGATGCAGACCGGCGCACGGTGAACCGCGCCGGTTCCGCGGTCCAGCTGAGTCCGACGGAGTTCCGCCTCCTCGAGCATCTCGTGCGGAACGCTGGGCGTGTCGTCGCCAAGGAGCGGCTGCTCGAGCGTGTGTGGGGCGACGAAACCGAGGCGACCGAAAACGTCGTCGAAACGTACATCCACTACCTGCGGACGAAGCTGGACCGCCCGCCGGCCAAGCCGTTGATCCACACCGTGCGCGGCGCCGGGTACATCTTACGGTCGTGAAGGCGGAACTCACGCGGACACGCCGCCGCCTCGTCGCGATCGACCTCGCCGTGATCGCGCTGCTCCTTGTCGTCGCGGGGGCCGCGGTCTACGGGACGTTCGCGGTCACGCTGCTCGATCCGGTCGATGCTGCCCTCGGGGTGAGCTCCGCCGAACTGCAGCAGGGTGGCTCGCGCGAGATCGCTGAGCACTTCGGCGCCGGCTACCGCGGCGGCCAGTTCGTGCTGGTGGTCGGCGCTGAGGGGGGCATCCTGGCCGATCCGCAAGGCGTCGGTCTTGCGAATGGCGCCGCTCTCACCGCCCCGGGGCTGCACACCGTCCCGCTTGCGAACGGCGACGCACGCGTGCTCGCCACTCCCTTGGGTGCGAACCCTCCTGCGACGCTGGTGATTGGCAGCTCGCTGGTGACCCAGGAAGAATTCCTGCGGCACGTCATCGTCGTGTTGGTCGCGACCGGCTTCGGCGCATTTGTGCTGGCGTTCATCGCGGCTGAGCTTCTCGCCCGTCGTGCACTGGTGCCGATCGGCGAGGCGTTCCGTCGCCAGCAGGAGTTCGTCGCCGATGCGTCACACGAGCTCCGGACCCCGCTGACGATCCTGCGCACTGCACTGGAGCTCCTGGTGCGATCACCGGATCGGACCGTGGCAGAGAGCGCGGATCTGGTCGCAGACGCGCATGGCGAGGTGCTTCAGATGGAGCACATGGTGGCCGACCTGCTCACCCTGGCACGCTCCGATCTCGACGCGCTGCCGCTCACCCTCAGAGCAGTTGATGGTGCGGCGCTCATCCAGGAGGCCGCGGAGAGAGTCCGCGCACTCGCGGAGACCAAGGGCATCACCCTCCGTGTGCTGGCGCCGCTGCCGTGCCGGATCGAAGCCGACAGCGAGCGCATCGCGCAAGCGCTGCTCGCACTTACGGACAATGCCCTCCAGCACACGCCAGCGAGCGGCAAGGTCACGCTCTCGGCGCAGCGCGAAGGCGAGACGGTCGTGCTCGCGGTCGCCGACACCGGTGAGGGCATCACCTCAGAGGATCTTGCGCGCGTTACCGACCGGTTCTACCGCGCGGGCCGCGCCCGCGCGCGCGCCGGAGGTGGCGCAGGGCTGGGCTTGGCGATCGTCCGCTCGATCGTCGAGGCGCATGGCGGGACGCTCACGATCACCAGCGAGCCCGGTGCGGGAACGACGGTCCAGCTCCGACTGCGCGGCGTCCGGCAAGAGGTCGGCGCGCCCCTCGAGGCGGCGGCGTGAGAGGGCGCGCTCTTCTCTGGCTCTTCGTCTTGAATGTCGTCGCCATCCTGGTGTTCTGGCATGCGGCGAGCGGCTCGGAGCCCATCGTCAGCGTCGGCGAGCGGTGGAACGCGATCGGTCGGGTCACCGGATTGGTGGGCACCTACCTCGTCCTCGTCCAGTTGCTGCTGATCTCGCGCGTGCCGTGGCTCGAGGACGCCGTTGGGATGGAGCGTCTGCTGGTATTCCACCGCTGGAACGCCTATGCGTCGCTGAGCCTGATCGTCGGGCACGCGGGGTTCCAGACCGTGGGCTACGCCGCGGTCAATCGTCTTGGTATCGCCTCGCAGCTCGGAGACTTCGTCCTCCATTACGACGGGCTGCTCGGCGCGATCGTGGCGCTCGGGCTCCTGATCGGCGTGACCGTGCTGTCGGTCGCGATCGTCCGGCGGTTGCTCGCGTACCACGCCTGGTATTTCGTCCATCTGTACGCGTACCTCGCCGTCGCCCTCGCGTTCGGGCATCAGCTGGCCACCGGCGTGGACTTCGTCTCGAACCCCACCTTTCAGGCGTACTGGTGGGCGCTCTACGCCGTCGTCGCCGGGTCGCTCCTCTACTTCCGCGTGGCCCAGCCGCTCCTGCGTTTCGCGCGGCACCGCTTCCGGGTGGAGCGCATCGAGCGCGAGGCGACCGGGGCGGTCTCGATCTATGTCGGCGGCCGGGACCTGCGCACGTTTGCCTTCGAGCCCGGTCAGTTCGCGATCTGGCGCTTCCTCGATGGCCGACGCTGGTGGGAGGCGCATCCGTTCACGCTCTCGACCCTCCCGAGCGATCGCCGGCTGCGCCTCACGGTGAAGGGCAGTGGTGACTTCTCCTCACGACTCACGAACCTCCGAGTCGGCACGCCTGTTCTGGTGGAGGGCCCGTTCGGCCACTTCACCGTCGACGGAGCGACCAAGCCCAAGGTGCTGCTCATCGCCGGCGGGATCGGCATCACCCCGATCCGGGTCCTCGCGGAGCGATTCGCCCAGACTGGTCGGGATGTCTGTTTGCTCTACCGCTGCCGGCACGAGCGGGACCTGACGTTTCGCAAGGAGCTCGACAAGCTGGCGGTCGATCGGGGTATCCGGGTCGAGTACCTGCTCAGTGACCGGCCGCTCCTTGGTCGAGTCGGCTCGGAGTGGCTGCAGCCGACGGATCTTGGCGTGCTGGTCCCGGATGTACGCGAGCGCGAGGTGTACGTGTGCGGCCCGGACGGCTTGATCGCCCAGATCAAGCGCGCCCTTACGGCACTAGGCATCGAAGCTGGGCAAATCCATTCGGAGGTCTTTCATTTCTGATGACTAGAGTCACTGCGGCACTCACCGCGACCGTGGCGGGGCTGATCCTGATCGCGACGTTCAAGGTGAGCCCGGAAGACGCAGCCGGTCTGGAGCCGACGCCCTCAGCCTCGGCGGGAGCCGGTCGTCTGACCGGACCGACGCCGTCGACCGGGCGGCCTGCCAGCAGCGGCACGGTCACCGGAGATTCGGTCCAGACCATCTTCGGCAACGTGCAGGTCGCGATCACGGTCTCCGGGACCAAGCTGGTCGACGTGCAGGCACTCACGCTCCCAAGCGACCGGAGTCGCTCGGCCAGGATCAGCGACTACGCCGGACCCATGTTGCGCAGCGAGGCGATCCAGGCACAGAGCGCGCAGATCCACGTGGTCTCGGGCGCGACGTACACGAGCCGTGCGTATAGCCAGTCGCTCGCGAGCGCCTTGAAGAAGGCGCACCTCGGGTAGCTGTCGGTGCAGGTCATCAAAGAGGTGATGGGCATGCCGATCACGGTCGACGTCCGGGACCCAGATCCACCCGCGTCCGCCGTGGCCGAGGCCTTCGCGGACCTTGCGGCCGTCGACCGAACGTTCAGTCCGTTCGTGGCCGAGAGCGCGGTCAGTCGGATCAATGCCGGGCGGCTGCAGCCGTCCGAGGCCGAGCCGCTCGTCCAAGAGGTGCTCGCGCTCTGCCGGCGCTACGAGCGCGCGACCGACGGCTACTTCGCGGCGTGGATCGCTGGGCGTCTTGACCCATCGGGTCTGGTGAAGGGCTGGGCGATCGCCCGGGCCTGCGCGATCCTCGACCGCCACGGCTGCCAGAACTATTTCGTCGACGCCGGGGGTGACGTGCAAACCCGCGGATGGAGCGAGCCGCGGGTCCCCTGGCGGGTGGGCATCAGACATCCGGTGGAGAAAGACAAGGTCACCCGGGTGATCCGTGCGACCGGTCTCGGGGTCGCGACCTCCGGCACCTACGAGAAGGGGGCCCACATCCTCGACCCGCACACCGGACACCCGGCGACCGAGCTCCTCTGCATGACCGTCGTCGGGCCGGACATCCTGGAGGCAGACGTGTATGCGACGGCGGCCTTCGCCATGGGTCGCCGGGGGCTCGACTTCATCGAGCGGCTCCCGGGGTTGGAGGCCTATGCGATCGGGCCCGACCTGGTCGCCTCGTGGACCGCCGGCTTCGACGCCTACTGCGAGGCCGCGGCTCCAGCTCGCGGGGTGCGGCGCACCTAGCCGCGCTCGACGAGGCCCTCGCGGACCGCGCGGGTAGCGAGCTCGACCCGGCTCTCCGCGTGAAGCTTCTCGAGGATGTTCTTCAGGTGGAATTTGGCGGTGTTCTCGGTGATCCCCAGCGTCGCCGCGATCTCCTTGTTACGAAGCCCCGTGGTGACGAGGCGAAGCACCTCGACTTCGCGGTCGGTGAGCCGATCAGGATCGGCGCGCACGCGCTCGGGGTGCTGAAATTCGTCGAGGATCCGGGCCGCGGTCGCGGGGGTGATCGCCGCCTCGCCGCGCTCGACGGCGCCGAGCATGAGCCGGAACTGGGCGCTCTCCAGGTTCTTCTGCAGGTAGCCCTGCGCTCCGGCCTTGATCGCGTTGAACAGATCGTCTTCGTCCTCGCTCACCGTGAGCATCACGATCGCGATGTCCGGATGGCGTGCCCTGATGAGCTTGGTCGTCTCGACACCGGAGGGGCCGGGCATCCGCACGTCCATGAGGACGAGCTCCGGAAGCACCCGATCGACGAGCGCGATCGCCTCGGTCCCGTTGGCCGCTTGGCCGACGACGGTGTGGCCCCAGGCTTCGAGGAGGGCGCCGACGCCGTCGCGGAAGAGGGCGTGGTCGTCGACCAGGACGATCCGCATGTCAGCCGGCCAGGCCGACCGCGTGACCGATCGGCACGCGGAGGCGCAGGACGGTGCCCGCGCCGGGCTCGGTGGACCACGACACGGAGCCGCCGACGGAGGCCGCCCGCTCGCGGATCGCCCGCATGCCATATCGAGGCCAGTCCTCCGGACCGGACGCACGAAGATCGAACCCCGTGCCGTCGTCCTCCACGAGGAGCACGAGCTCGCGATCGCGGGCGTCGACCTCCACACGCGCGCGCCCGGCCGACGCGTGCTTCCGGATGTTCGTGAGGCCCTCCTGGACGATGCGGAACACCTGCGCCTGGATCTCCGGCGGGAGCTGAACGACGCGCGCCAGGGGGCTCGCGTCGACCTGGGTGACCAGCTTCGACGCTTCCGAGAACCGGACCGCGTATTCCTCGAGCGCGCCGACGAGGCCGCGCTCCGGCACGATCGGGCTGGAGAGGCCGAGGATGGCTTCGCGCACGTCGACGTAGACGGAGCGCGCGGCCGCAGAGAGCTCGGCGAGCTGCTGCCGGGCCCGATGGGTGTTCCCCGCGGAGAGCAGCTCCTCGACCGCCTGGGCCTTCGTGTTCACGTATCCGAGGACCTGCGCGAGGCCGTCGTGCATTTCGTGCGCGATCCGGTCGCGCTCTCCCCTGATGGCGAGCTCACGTAGCTCCCGCTGCAGCCGGACGTTCTCGAGCGCGACGGCCGCTTGGGCGGCGAGCGCAGACAGCATCTCGAGGTCCTCGGGTCCGTAGCGGCGCCCGTCGGACAGCGATCCGACCGCGAGCGTGCCGATGGTCGCCGGTCCCCGCTGCAACGGCGCGACGAGGCGGGCGCTCCGCGCCCTGGGATCGCCGTCCATGATGGCGATCTGTTCCGAGCCGTCGGGCGCGACGAGCGTCGTGAAGGCCGCGTCCGTTTCGAGCAGGAGCCGCGCATCGGCGACGACCGCACGCAGGATCTCGTCGCTCCCGACGAGGGTCGTCATCTTCATGCCGAGGCGACGCAGGGCCTGGAGCGACGCGTTCCGCCGCTCGAGCGTCGCGTTGCGCTCCCGCAGGGTGTCCGAGAGACGGTCGATCCGCCGGAACGCGATCCGCCCGAGGACGAGCGACAGGAGGAGCACCGCGGTCGGAATGACGAGGACGTCGAACGGCGCCGGGAGGATCCGGTCGAGGATGCTGTCGCTCGCGAACTCGAGGAGGCCGACCAGCACCACCGGCAGGGCGATGACGGACCAGCGGATCTTCGACAGCATCAGTTGAGGCTAGCCGTCGCCACAGGCTCGCCAGAGGGCCGTCCGGCGGCTTCATTGGTGCCGAACGGCCTTCCTGCAAGTGCCGAACGGCACCAATCGGCCCATTCGATGGAGCAGGTCTCGGCCCACCCGGTCGCGTGTGGTGGCCCTCCGCGGCGAGAACGATGCTCGTGACCGTGGCGTATACGTTCCAGGTCGAGCGGTCGGGCTGCCTGAACTGTGGCGTCTGCATGGACGTCTGTCCGGTGCACGCCCTGGACATGACGCGGCGCACGGGGACATCGATCGAGTCAGGAGCGGTCCGGCACCGGGCGTCGGCGGACGCCGGGGGTCAGGACTGGATGATGGAATTCCCGATCCAGACCGGGGTCTGCGTCGGCTGCCAGCTCTGCGCGACCGAGTGCCCCACGAGCGTGATCACGATCACCGCGGCTGTGGGGCGGACCGCGCTCGCACCTCCGCAGGGCCCGATCACGGCCGCGCCCGAGACGACCGGATGGGCGCCGCTCTCCGCCTACACGCACGATGCGCTGCGCGAGCCGCGGGGCGATCCGTGGGGTGCGCTCGCCGAGTGGCGTCCGGTGAACCGCCCTGACGCCTGGCAGACGTGGCGCGGCTGGGGCGATCCGGCGACGGCGCGATTCCTCGCGCCGTGCCAGGAGGCGTGCCCGGTCGGCACCGACGCGGGCCTCTATGTCGCGCTCGTCGGCGAAGGTCGCTATGCGGAGGCGTTCGCGGTGGCCGCCGAGTACAACCCGTTCCCGTCGATCTGCGGACGCGTGTGCACGGCTCCGTGCGAGATCGCGTGCCGGCGCGGCGTGCTCGACGAGCCCATCGCCATCCGTGAGCTGAAGCGGTTCGCCGCCGATCACGGGGCGGCCGGGTATCCCCGTCCGGTCCCCGCCGAGCGGCGCCGGGTCGAGCGGGTGGCGATCGTCGGCGCCGGCCCGACCGGGCTCAGCGCCGCGTACGCGCTGATCCGCTCCGGGTACGGCGTGACCGTCTTCGACGCGATGCCCGTCGCCGGCGGGATGATGGCGATCGGGATCCCCGAGTACCGCCTGCCCAAGGACGTGCTGCGAGCGGATGTCGATCGCATCGTCGGCCTCGGCGTGGAGCTGCGACTCAACACCGCGCTCGGGCGCGACATCAGCCTCGAGCAGCTCAAGGCCGAGGGCTACGACGCCATCCTCCTCGCGACGGGTGCCTCGAAGAGCCAGCGCCTCGGGATCGCGGGCGAGGATGCCGAAGGGGTCTGGCCCGCGACGCTGTTCCTGAAGAAGGTGAACCTGGGCGAGCCCGTGGAGCTGACCGGTGAGGCGCTGGTCGTCGGTGGGGGCTCCACCGCGCTGGATGCCGCACGCACCGCCTGGCGAGCGGGGGCCCGGACCGTTCGCATCCTCTATCGCCGCACGAAAGAGGACATGCCCGCGCAGCACGAGGAGCTTCGCGCCGCCGACCACGAAGGCGTGGTCATCGAGCCGCTCGTGGCTCCGATCGAGGTGCTTCGCAAGAACGGTTGGATGACCGGCGTGCGCTGCGTGCGCCTCGCGATCACCGGTCGCGACGCCGATGGGCGGAGCGCGGTGGCGCCGATCCCCGGCAGCGAGTTCGTGATCGAGGCGTCCGCGCTCATGGTCGCGGTCGGCGAAGCCCCCGATCCGTCGATCCTGCCGGAAGGATCGAACATCCAGGTCGCCGAATGGGGCGGTGTCGTCGTCGACGCCGAGTCGCTCGCGACGGCGCAGCGCGGGATCTTCGCCGCGGGCGACGTGGCGACCGGTCCGCGGAGCGTCATCGAGGGAGCGGCCCAAGGGCAGCGCGCCGCGTGGGCGATCGATCGGTATCTACGGCACCAGGACGACGGCACCGACGTGGCCACATACGTGCCGAGCTGGCGCGTCACGCCGTCAGTTCCCAGCACGAAAACCGTCGCCGTCGACCTCGCGCAACGACCGCGCGCGGAGGCCGCCCTCGCGAGCGTTCGCGGGACGCCGGCGAGCTACGCGGAGGTCTCGCTCGGTCTCACCGAAGCCACCGCTCGCGCGGAAGCGACGCGCTGCTTCCGCTGCGACGTGATCGCGCAGTGCCCGGCCGTCCAAGTCCAAGGGAGGAGATCAGCATGACACCCGATCAGCTCGCGGACGCGATCGTCAAAGCTTTCCTGCAAGGTGGTGAGGGGTTCCTCGAGGGGACCATGGCGGCGGCGCTGCCGATCATCTGGCTGCTCGCCCTCGCCCTGCACCTCGCCCGTCCCTACATGCTCCGCATGACCCAGAAATTCACCCTGCGGCTCGCCGCGGACATCTGGTGGGTGCTCTACATCGCGCTCCGCGATGGCCTCCTGGCGGTCGCTTTCATCATGAGCTTCATGTTCCTCTTCCCCGACGTCCTGCTCGCCGATGCTCTGCCGATCGGCGGATCGATCGCGACGGCGCTGCTGTTCGGGGTGCTGCTCACCAAGCTCGTCGCGGACACGGACGATGACCCGCGCGCCTTCCGCCTGGTCTCGGGTCTGCTCGCCGGCGGCGTGGCCGTCTACGTCCTCCCGACGATTATCGGCGTGCAGGTGAGCGCGCTCGATCTCGGAGATCCCTGGAACAGCATCGGGCAGTCGCTCGTGACGTCCACGAACGGAGCCCTGGCGATCACGTTCTGGTGGATCTCGCTCCTGGCGATCGGCGTGATGGGCGTCGTGGCGGTGTGGTTCAACCTGCGTACGCCCGGAATGACCCTTGGGAGGGCCGCACGATGACACCCGATCAGATCACCGAGGCGATCACCAAGGCCTTTGTCGAAGGCGGGCAGCAGTGGCTCGTCCTCACGATCGCGGCATTCATGCCCGCGCTCTGGGCGTTCACGCTGATGCTCCATCTCGCGCGCCCCTACGTGATCCGCACGCTGCGCAAGCTGTCCCTGCGCTTCGGCGCCGACGTGTGGTGGCTGACCTACGTCCTCGTGCGCGACGCCGTGACCATCCTCACGTTCGGTCTCAGCTTCATCTTCCTGATGCCGAACCTCATCCTCACGTTCGACCTCCCGCTCACCGCGCCGCTCGCCACGCTGTTCCTCTTCTGGGCGCTCTACGTGAAACTGCTCTACGACGCCGACGACAACTTCGGGGCGTACCGGCTCGTCACCGCGCTGCTCGTGATCGGCGCGACGCTCTACTTCGTCCCGCAGACGCTCGGGCTCGAGTCGAACTCGCAGGACTACCTGGCAGGACTCGTCTCCTTCTTCGATTCGACGAAGAACCAGGCATGGGCTGGGCCGATCCTGATCGTCGCGCTCATCGGGTCTGCAGTGACGGCCGGGGCGATCTTCTGGCGCGTCGTGCTCGCTCCTGCGGGGTCGGCGGCCGCTGCGACCGGCGGGCAGCCGCGTCCGGCGACACGTTGAGCCGGTCGACGCAGGCGTCGGACATCGGTCCAAGCGTGGAAGGGATGAGATGAGGGGCTCGATCTCGCGGCGAGGGTTCCTTGCTCGGCTGGGCGTGGGTGCGGGCGCCGCGGTGGTGGCCACCGGATTCGTGCCGATCCATTTCGACGCAGCGGCCTCGCCGCAGGCGACCGCGGCCGCCACGAACAAGCGCCTGCGCCGCTGGTCGATGGTCATCGACTTACGGCGGTGCGACGGCTGTCAGGCGAACGGCACGCCACCGCAGTGCACCGAGGCGTGCATCCAGGGTCACTTCGTGCCAGAGCCGATGGAGTGGATCCAGGTGTACGAGGCGCCGCTCGACGCTGGTGGCAAGGCAACGCAGTTCATCCCCGCACCGTGTCAGCAGTGCCAGAACCCGCCGTGCGTGAACGTCTGCCCGGTCGCGGCGACCTACTCGACGCCCGAAGGCGTTGTCCTGATCGACCAGCAGCGCTGCATCGGCTGCCGGCTGTGCATGGAGGCGTGCCCCTACGACCGCCGCTTCTTCAACTGGGGCAACCCGCCGCAGCCGCCGGAGGCGATGTTCATGGACTACTCGCCCGAGCACCAGACACCGGCCATCCGCGGGACGGTGATGAAGTGCGACTTCTGCCCGGATATGGCGCGCGCCGGGCGCCTGCCGTATTGCTGCCAGGGTTGCCCGAACAACGCGATCTACTACGGCGACCTCGAGGAGGACGTCGCGACCAACGGGGTCGAGGTGGTCAAGCTCTCCAAGTTCCTCGCCGACCACACCGGCTACCGGCTGAAGGAAGAGCTCGGTACCGAGCCCCGAGTCCACTACATCCCCGGGCATGGCGAGCTCATCGGCCGGGATCCGACCAAGACGGGCCGCAAGCCAACGACCTGGCCCTGGGTAAAGCTCATCCAAGGAGCGCTGACATGGACGCGCTGAGCTCGCACGAGGCCCCTGGCGTCACACCCCAGTGGCGGGAGCGCCTCGAGCGGCGCGCGCTCGCACCCCTCGCCTCGACCGGGCGGCGGTACTGGCTGTGGATCGGTTTTCTCCTGCTCACCATCAGCTGGGGGCTCTACGCCTGGTCGACGCAGTTGGAGAACGGCCTGATCGTCACCGGCCTGCGCGACCGCATCTCCTGGGGCGTGTACATCGCGAGCTTCGTCTTCTTTATCGGCATCAGCCACGCCGGGACGCTCCTCTCGGCGATCCTCCGCGCGACCAAGGCGCGCTGGCAGCTCTCGATCACCCGCATGGCCGAGCTCATCACTGTCGTGGCGCTGTGCGTGGGGGCGCTGTTCCCCTTCATCGACATGGGCCACCCCGAACGCTTCATGAATCTGGTGTTCTTCGGCCGCTGGCAGTCGCCGCTCATCTGGGACATCCTCGCGATCACGACCTATCTCACCGGGTCGTCGCTCTACCTGCTGCTGCCGCTCATCCCCGACTTCGCGCTCGCCCGCGATCGGCTCGGCGCCACCGCGTCGCGCTTTCACCGCACCCTCTTCACCTTGGCCGCGGTCGGCTACCACGGGACGCCAGCTCAGCGGAAGGCGCTTGAGCGGGCGATGACTGTGATGATGATCATCATCATCCCGGTCGCGGTGTCCGTGCACACCGTGGTCTCCTGGATCTTCGCGATGACCCTGCGGGTCCCGATGAACACCACGGTGTTCGGGCCCTTCTTCGTCGCTGGCGCGATCTACTCGGGCATCGCCGCGATCGTGTTGCTGATGGCGGTGCTGCGCAAGGTCCTGCACCTCGAGGAGTTCATCACGATCACGCAGTTCAGGTGCCTGGGCTATCTCCTGGGAGCGTTCACGCTGATCATGGCCTACTTCAACCTGCAGGAGTACGCGGTCCATGGCTACAAGCTCGAGGCCGGCATGCCGTTCCACTTCGCCCAGCTCATGACCGGACCCTTCTGGCCACTCTTCTGGTTCTACATCCTGGGCGGCATCGTCCTTCCCGGTCTGCTCATCCTCAATCCGGGTACCCGCACGATCCGGGGCATCGTCGCCGCCTCCGCGCTCGCGCTTCTCGGCATGTGGGGCGAGCGGTATCTGATCGTGGTGACGGGCTTCCGAGTGCCGCTCATGCCCTACGCGCCGTCGGACTACACCCCGACCTGGGTCGAGTGGTCGATCCTCGCGGGCGCGCTCGGCCTCTTCGCGCTGATCATCTCGATCTTTGCCAAGCTCTTCCCGGTCATCTCGGTCTGGGAGGTGACCGAGCACCGCGGCCCAGAGCCCGTTGCCGAGTACCAGGCCCCGGCCCGTCGGCGGGTCGGCGCCGCGGCGGGAGCGGGCCTCCTCACCCTGCTCATGGTCGGCGGGACCGCGGCGGGCTTCATCCTCGGCTCGCAGGCGAGCGCCGACGGACGGACAGCGACCCAGATCACCGTGGCCGTTCCCGGGCAGGTGGCACTCGGCCAGACCATCGAGGCCCAGGCGCGGCTGCTCGACGGGACCGGCACACCCATCGCGAAGGCCATCATCCAGTTCACGGTCCCGCTCGCCTTCCTCGAATCGAGCAGCGACGTGGTGCTCGCCCAGGCGACGACCGACAAGAGTGGAATCGCGGACGTGCGGTTCGATATCCGGACCTCCGGAGCGCTCGAGGTGCACGCGGTCTACGCCGGGGACGATCGCTACGCGCCCGGGACCGCTGTCGCCCCGGTGACTGTCAACGGCGATCAGCAGCTCTACGTGCAGCACGCGGGCGTACCGGTGCCTGGGCTGAATGAGGCGCCTTCCCAGGTGTCCGCCGCTGACTCGCTGTGGCCTGGCTTGAGCGGATGGCCGATCGCGCTCGTGCTCATCGTCGTCTGGTCGCTCTTCGCCTTCGTCGCGGTGCTCGTCGCCCGCATCGCGCGAGTCCAGGAGGTCCCGTAGCGATGGACGTCTACATCGAGATAGCGGTGGGTATCGCAGCGCTTCTCGTGCTGAGCCGCATCGTTGCCGGCGTCCCGGGCGAACGCGCCTATCGCCGGGCCACCGTGTTCATTGGCGTGCTCCTGGTCTGCGTCGCGCTCACGATCCTCACGATCGGCGCGCGCAGCCCGTACACCCACGCGAACCTCAGCGCCGGCTACGACCCGCACTACGATTTCACCGCCCAGATCAGCACCGGCGACGACACGAGCTTCATGGGCGTGAGCCCGCAGGCCGCCCCAACCGCGGCTGATCCCGTGGTTCGAGGCGCGCACCTCTATGTGACCGAGGGCTGCGCGACCTGTCACGGCCTCGAAGGCCGGGGCGCGCCGGTCGGCCCCGCAATCGTCGGCCAAGACGCAAAGACGATCACCCAGCGCGTACGCCAGGGCCCCGGCGGCATGCCCCGGTTCTCGCCGGATGGCCTGACCGATCAGGAGATCGCGGACATCACCGCGTATCTGGCGTCGATCGTCACGAACAAGTGAACACGCAGAACGGATCGCACGAAAAACAAGGAGGAACACACACCGTGCATACGAGATCGCAACTCTCTCAGGGTGCTTGGAGCGGAGCATCCCGGTTGGCCGCCGTGGGACTCACCGTGGTCGCCTTGACCATCGCAGCCTGTGGGGGGTCGGCCACCCCTGGCCCCTCACCGACCGACGCGGCCGTCGCGAAGGCCACGCTCGCGCCGGCGACCGCCGCGCCGGCAACGACGGCACCCACCGCGACCGCGGTCGTCGTGAACGTCGAGGCGTCCCAGGCGGACAGCAGCTTCCTTCTCAAGGCCGACCAGATCGCCGTGCCCGCCGGCAAGGTCACCTTCAACTTCAAGAACAATGGGACGATGACCCACGAGGTCCTCGTGTACCCGGTCCAGGACGTCACGAAGCTCCTCGCCCTCAAGCGGAATGGTACCGACGCCGATGAGAAGGACTTCATCAAGGGCCTCGCCGTAGGCCTCTTGGACATCGAACCCGCGAAATCCGCGACCGCCGACGCGACGCTCGCGCCCGGCTTGTACGAGCTAGCCTGCTGGGCCGTGGGGAAGAACCCCGACGGCACGACCTACGAGCACTACGACAAGGGCCAAACCCTCACCCTTGCGGTCACCGGACCGGGCGGGCCGGGGACGTCGATCGCAACAGCGGCCAACGCGATCAACGTCGCGATGCAGGATGGTCTGAACGGCTCGTGGATCTTGAATCCCGATACGCTCGTCGCGATCGCCGGCGACGTCACCTTCAAGGTCACCAACAACATGAAGATCAACCACGACTTCGCCGTCTACCCGATCGGCGATGTCAGCGGACCGATCGCCGCGGGCCTCACGTCAGGCCAGGACATCGACCTCGCCGCTCCGGCGGTCGGGCTCTTCCAGGACCTCGCGCCGGGCAAGACCGACTCCAAGACCGTCAAGCTCAGCCCCGGCACCTACGTCATGGCCTGCTTCATGGTCAGCCGAAACCCCGACGGCACGACCTTCGTCCACCGCGACATGGGGCAGCGGATCACCTTCATCGTCAAGTAGCGCGTCGCTCAGCCGCGTCCGGCGACACGTTGGCACCAACGAAGCCGTAGCGCTTCTCTTGATCGAATGAACAGGAGCACCCCGAACGGGGTGCTCCTGTCGCTATCGGCCAGGTTCCGAGCGGCAACCCGCAACGGTCCCGCAGCGACCGGAGCCCCTACCAAACGTTCGTTTGGGAAGGTAGGATGAAGCCGATGCAGCGCGCGGTGGTCGCCGCGGGATACCGGACGCCGTTCCTGCGAGCGGGCACGGGCTTCGCCGAGCTGGATGTCCTCGACCTCGCGAAGGCCGCGACCGCGGAGACGCTCGCGCGCGCCGAGGTCCCCCCGGACGGCATCGACGAGGTCCTCTACGGCAACGTCTCGCGCCCGGTCGCCTACCACAACCTCGCGCGCGAGATCGTTCTCTCGCTCGGACTGCCCGCGACGATCCCCGCGGCCACCGTCGGGATGGCCTGCGCTTCCGCGTGCGTCGCGATCACGACGGCGGCCGATCACATCGCGGTGGGCACGGCGACGAGCGCGCTCGCCGGCGGCGCGGAGAGCCTGTCCAACGTGCCGATCACGTACACGCCGAAGCTCGCGCGCGCGCTCGTTCGCGCCTCGCAGGCGAAGTCGCTGCCGCAGAAGATCATGAGCTTCGCCGACATTCGGCTCGCCGACATCGCCCCGGTCGCGCCGGGGATCAAGGAGACCTCGACCGGTCTGACGATGGGCGAGTCCGCCGAGCGGATGGCGTTCATCAACGGGATCGCCCGGGCGGACCAGGACCGCTGGGCGCTCCGCAGTCACACGCTCGCGGCGCGCGGATGGGACGACGGGCTGCTCGCGGCCGAGGTCGCGCCGTTCTATCACGACGGTCAGGCGATCCGGGACGACGGGCACATCCGGCGGGACACGACGCTCGAGAAGCTTGCGACGCTCAGGCCCGTCTTCGACCGCGCCCACGGCTCCATCACGGCGGGAAACGCGAGCCCGCTCACCGACGGGGCCGCGACCGTCCTGCTCCTGTCCCTGGACCGCGCGCGGGCCGAGGGCCGCACCGGTCTCGTCGCGATCCGCTCGTACGCCTACGCCGCGGTCGACCCAGCGGACCAGCTCCTCATCGCGCCGGCTTACGCGATCCCGATCGCGCTCGCACGCGCGGGCATCGGGCTCGCGCAGTGCGGCCTCATCGAAATGCACGAGGCGTTCGCGGCGCAGGTGCTATCCACGTTCCGCGTCCTCGAGCGGAACGGCGCCGGCACGGTGAACGAGGACATCGTGAACGTCATGGGCGGCTCGATCGCGCTAGGCCATCCGTTCGGCGCGACGGGCGCGCGCATCGTGACCACGCTGGCGAACGAGATGCGGCGCCGCGGCGTGCAGTTCGGCCTCGCGAGCGTCTGCGCCGCGGGCGGGAACGGCGCCGCGATCGTGCTCGAGAACCTCGGATGACCATTGACGCCGCGGCGATCGTTCCGGCCGGCGCGCGCTTCGAGCCACCGTTCGAGCCCCCGTTCGAGCCCCAGTTCGGGCCCCAGTTCAAGCCAGGAACGGACGGTATCGGGCGCATCGTCATCGACCGGCCGACCGACACCGTGAACGCGATCGATCCGCCGCTCATCGCCGCGCTGGCCGACGCGATCGCCGCCGCGCGCGCGGCGCGGCCGCGCGGCCTCGTCATCGCGAGCGCGAAGCCGGACCAGTTCGTCGGCGGTGCAGACCTCGCGATGCTCTCGAGCTGGCCCTCGGCCGCCGAGATCGCGGCCGCGAGCCGTGCGATGCAGCGCGTGCTGAACGACCTCGCTGACCTGCCGTTCCCGACGGTCGCCGCGATCAACGGCAGCGCCCTCGGCGGCGGGTACGAGCTCGCCCTCGCGTGCGACTGGCGCGTCGCCGCGGACGCGCCGAGCGTGCGCATCGGCCTACCCGAGGTCCAGCTCGGCCTCCTTCCGGCGGCCGGCGGGACGCAGCGCCTGCCGCGGCTCGTCGGGCTGCCCCGCGCGCTCGATCTCGTGCTCAATGCCCGCCGCCTCGGCGCGCGCCGCGCCCTGCGCGCCGGCCTGGTCGACGAGGTCGTGCATCCCGCGGCGCTTGCGAAGGCCGCGGCCGATCGGGCGGCGGATGGAGCGAAGCGCCGGCCGGCCGGCGGAGCGACGGCGATCGAGCGCGCCGCGACGTGGCTCGCGCCCGCGCGTGCCGCCGCGCTTCGCCGCGCGCGCGCCGAGGTCGAGCGGGAGAGCGGCGGACACTATCCTGCGTCGCTCAAGGCGATAGAGGCGATGCGCATCGGCCTCGCCGACGGCATGGCCCGCGGCCTCGAGGCGGAGGCATCGTTCTTCGGCGAGCTCGTGACGAGCGAGGTCGCACACAACCTCATCGCGCTCTTCCTGTCGGGCCTGCACCAGCGTCGCGCGGCCTTCGACGGGATCGGCCGCGCGAAGCCGCCGCGCGAGATCGCCGTCGTGGGTGCCGGGCTCATGGGCTCGGGCATCGCGCAGGCGGCCGCCATCGGCGGAGCGGAAGTGCGGCTGCGCGACGTCGACGACGCTACGGTCGTGCGCGGCCTCGCATCGGTGCGCAAGCTCACGCGCGATGCCGGCCGCAAGGGCGTCGTTGACCGCCGCGAGGCGCAGCGGGTGGTCGCGCGGGTGACCGGCACGACCGACCTGTCCGGGTTCCGGCGCGCGGAGCTCGCGATCGAGGCGGTGTTCGAGGATCTGGCCTTGAAGCGCCGCGTGCTGGCCGAGCTCGAGACGGTCATGCGCGATGACGCCGTCATCGCCTCGAACACGTCGGCGATCCCGATCGCCGAGATCGCCCGCGACGCCCGCCGCCCCGAACGGGTCGTCGGGATGCACTTCTTCTCGCCGGTCCACCGGATGTCGCTCGTCGAGGTGGTCCGCCCGGCGGCCGCGGACGCCGAGGCGCTCGGCCGCGTCGTCGCCGCCGGTCAGGCGATGGGAAAGACCGTCATCGTCGTGCGTGACGGTCCCGGCTTCTACACGACGCGGGTGATCGGCACGATGCTCGGCGAAGCGACGCTGCTCCTCGACGAGGGCGCGCGCATCGAGGCGGTCGACGCGGCAATGACGGCGTTCGGGTGGCCGCTCGGGCCATTCGCCCTCATCGACGAGGTCGGGCTCGCGGTCGCGCGCCACGCAGGCAAGACGATCGCCGCCGCGCAGGGCGCCGCCGCAGGACCGAATGCGGTGCAGATCCTGGCCGACGCCGGACTGAGCGGAAAGCGCGGCGGCGAGGGCTTCTATCGGTACGCGGGGAAGACGCGCGTCCCGAACCCCCGCGTGCCCAAGCTGCTCGCCGCGGCCGGCATCGGCGCGCGGCCCGCCGCGGGCGACGCCACGGCGCTCGCCGAGCGGCTGACGCTCCTCTTCGTGAACGCCGCGGCGCAATGCCTCGACGACGGCGTCCTTCGTTCGGCGGGCGAAGGCGATCTCGGCGCGGTGCTCGGCCTCGGCTTCCCGCCGTTCCTCGGCGGTCCGTTCCGCTGGGCCGACGCGCGCCGGCCGTGGATGCGCGAACGGCTCCGGTCCCTCGCCGACCAGCACGGACGGCGGTACGAGCCCGCCGCGAGCCTCGCCGACGAGGCGTCCTTCTACCGGTGAACTTCTTCCTCGACGATCCCGACCTCGTCGCCACGTTCGACCGCGGCGTGCCGTGGGAGCGCGTGGTCCGGCTCACCGAGGGGCCGGAGGCCGACGTCGCGGAGACGGTGGCGACGTGGCGCGAGATGCTCGCCGTCGCCGGCCGCTACATCGGCACCGAGGTCGCGTCGCGCGCGCGCGCGGTCGACGCGATCGGGGTCGTGCGCGACGACGGCCGGATCGAGATGAACGAGCCGCTCAAGGCGAACCTCAAGGGCCTCGCCGACCTTGGGCTCATCGGGCTTCCGTTGCCGCGCGAGTACGGCGGCAGCGGGCTGCCCTTCACGCTCTCGGCCTTCGTCATCGAGATGCTCGCGCGGGCCTGCCCGAGCACGATGGTGCAGTTCGCCTTCTACACGGCGCCCGCCGCCATGATCGTGCGCTACGGGACCGAAGAGCAGAAGCGGCGGTACGTCCCACGGCTCGCTCGCGGCGAGATCATCGGCGCGGTCGCGATGACCGAGCCGCAGGCCGGCTCCGACGTCGGGAAGGTCGCGACGGAGGCGACCGAGCGCGACGGTTGCTGGACGCTGAACGGTCGAAAGCAGTTCATCAGCGCGGGCAACGGCGATCTCGTCATCGTGCTCGCGCGCGCCGTGCGCGGCTCGCGCGGCCTCGACGGGCTCGGCCTCTTCATCGCCGATCGCGCGGACGGTAACTACGTCGTCGAGCGCGCCGAGCACAAGTTCACCATCCGTGGATCGCCGACCTGCGCGCTCATGTTCGACGGCACCAAAGCGGAGCCGCTCGGCCGGCCGGGCGACGGCTGGCACGGGATCCTGTCGTTCATGAACGAATCGCGGGTCGGGGTCGGGATCCAAGGCCTCGGGATCGGGACCGCGGCGCTCGCCGCGGCCTCCGCCTACGCCGCGGAGCGGCGGCAGATGGACCGCCCGATCCGCGAGCATCCGATGGTCGCGGAGATGCTCCTCGACATGGAGACGAGCGTCGCCGGATTGCGCGCGCTCGTCGTCGAGGCAGCACTGCTCCAGGACACGATCCTCACCCGCCCCGACGCACCGGAGCGGCACCGGCTCCGGGAGCTCACGCCGCTCATCAAGTGGTACGGCGCCGAGGAGATGATCCGGGTCTGCCGGCTCGCGCTGCAGATCCACGGCGGCTACGGCGTCGTGACCGAGTACGACGTCGAACGGCATATGCGCGACAGCCTCATCCTCCCGATCTACGAAGGAACGTCGCAGATCCAGGCGCTCATGGCGGTCCGCGATCTCATGCGCGCGATCCTCCAGCGTCCGACGGGCCTCCTTCGCGGTGGACCGAGCGCCGCGCTCGCCGGCGCGCGCTTCCCCGGAGCCGTCGGGCGCGATCTCGCCGCTGGCCGGGCCGCGCTCATCCGGACGCTCCGCGGCCTGATGGCCGGCCTCGTCCGCCGCGGCGGGATCGGGCTCCTGCGCGGGTCGCGGCAGCCGACCGATGCAGAGCTCGCGCCGTTCCTCCTGCACGCCGAGCGGATCACCGAAACGCTCGCGCACCTGCACGTCGCGCGCGCGCTCGCCGAGGCATCCGCGCGGATCGCGGAGCACCGGCCGCTCGCGGCGCGGGCCGCGCTGCGGGCGCGCCTCGTCGCGGAGCGCAACCGCCTGACGATCGCGGCCGGCGACGGTGGCGTGTTCGCCCGCATCGCGCGCTGGCGCTCGGCGCAGCGATGAAGGTGAAGAGCGGCCGCGAGGACGAGATCCTCGCCGCGGCGGCGCGCATCTTCCGCGAGAAGGGCTATCACGGGACGAGCGTCCGCGACATCGCCGAGGCCGTCGGCCTGCTGAAGGGGAGCCTGTACCACTACATCCGCTCGAAGGACGAGCTCCTCGCGCGGCTCTTCGAGGGACTGCTCGAGGACACCGTGCGCGAGCTCGGATCGATCGTGGCCCGCGACGCGAGCCCTGAGGCCCGGTTGCGCGACATGGTCCGCGCCTACGCCGACGCGGTCATGGCGCATCACGACGCGGTCGGGCTGTACCTGCGCGAATGGCGGTCATTGCCGCCGGCCGAGCTCGCCGGGCTCGGCGCTCGCCGCCGCCGGATGCGCGCCCTGCTCACCGACGTGATCGACGACGGCGTCCGCGCCGGCGGCTTCGCGGTCGGCGACGCGAAGATCGCGGCACTCGCGATCCTGGGGAGCTGCAACTGGCTCTACGAGTGGTATCGCCCCGGAGGACGACTGAGCCGCGCGGCGATCGCCGACGAGCTCGCGGAGCGCGCGGTGCGGAGCGTGCGGGCATGACCGACCGGCCGTGGCTGCGCTTCTACGACGAAGGCGTGCCGCGGACGATCGCGTATCCCGAGGTCGCGCTCCACACGTTCCTCGACGACACCGCGCGCCGGACACCCGACGCCATCGCCACGATCTTCTTCGACGCGAAGCTCACGTACCGCGAGCTGTCGCGCGCGGCCGATCGCTTCGCCGCCGGCCTGCAGACGCTCGGCGTCGAGAAAGGCGACCGGGTCGCGCTCATCCTCCCGAATTGCCCGCAGTACGTCATCGCGTTCTACGGCGCGCTCCGCGCCGGCGCGATCGTCGTCCCGTGCAATCCGCTCTACACCGCGACCGAGCTCCGGCGCCAGCTCGCCGATGCGGGCGCGCGCGTGGCCGTCGTGCTCTCGCGCGCCTACCCGGCGCTCCGCGACGCGCTGCCGGGCACGGCCGTGCACGAGGTCGTCGTCACCAGCATCAAGGACTACATGCCGCCGGTCCTCCGCGCGCTCTTCACGCTGTTCCGGGAGCGGAAGGAGGGCCACCGGGTCCGCCTCGCGCCGGGCCATCGGACGTTCCGCGCCGTCCTGCGACTGGGCCGGCGGCCGACGCCCGTCGCCGTCGGACCGAGCGATCTCGCCGCGCTCCTCTACACCGGCGGCACAACGGGCGTCCCCAAGGGCGCGATGCTCTCGCATCGGGCCCTCGTCACGAACGCGCTGCAGTCGCGGGCGTGGTACCCGCGCACGGTCGCCGGGCACACGCGGGCGCTCGCGGTGATGCCGTTCTTCCACGCGTACGGCCTCACTGTCGTCATGAACGAGGGGATCCACGGCGGGTACGGGCTCGTCCTCATCCCGCGCTTCGACCTCGAGATGATCCTGAAGGCGATCGACCGCTACCGGCCGGAACTCTTCGCGGGCGCGCCGCGCGTGTACGTCGCGGTGAACAACTCGCCGCTCGCACAGAAGTACGACCTCCGCTCGATCGAGGCGTGCATCTCGGGCTCCGCGCCGCTGCCCGTCGAGGTCGCGACCGAGTTCGAGCGCCTCACCCACGGCGGGAAGGTCGTCGAAGGCTACGGCCTGACCGAAGCGGCGCCGGTGACGCACTGCAACCCGATCCTCGGCCGGCGGAAGGTCGGGACGATCGGCGTCCCGTTCCCCGACGTCGACGCGAAGATCGTCGATCTCGAGACCGGCGCCCGCGATCTGTCGGTGGGCGAGGTGGGCGAGCTCGTCGTCCGCGGGCCGAACCTTATGGACGGCTACTGGAACGCGCCCACTGAGACGGCGCTCGTCCTGCGCGACGGCTGGCTGTACACCGGCGACGTCGCGCGCATGGACGAGGACGGGTACTTCACGATCGTCGACCGGAAGAAGGAGCTCATCATCGTCTCCGGGTACAACGTCTACCCGCGCGAGGTCGAGGAGGTCCTGTACGCACACCCGGCGGTGCTCGAGGCCGGCGCGATCGGGATCGCCGACGTGGAGCGCGGCGAGGTCGTGAAGGCGTTCGTGGCCCTGCGCCCCGGCATGACCGCGACCCCCGAGGAGCTCATCGCGCACTGTGCCCGGTCGCTCGCGCGATACAAAGTCCCCGTCGCGATCGAGCTCCGCCCCGAGCTGCCGAAGACGCTCATCGGCAAGGTGCTGCGCCGCGCGCTCGTCGAGCGCCCAGCGTCGACCGAGGCGCCGCGCGCATGATGCCCCGCAGCGCCGAGCCGCACGGGCGATGTCATCAACCCGTGCCGGGTGGGCGGATGTACGTCCAGTGCGCGGCGCCGTCCAGGGTCCGCTGGAAGTCCCCGCCGTTCGTGCTGGCGTAGGCCGCCCCCGCCCGCAGGTCACTCAGGAACCCATGCCAGGAGTTCTGGTCATCGTCGATCTGGAGCTTGTGGGGCAAAGCACGCGCAGCGGTGGCCGCAAGGAGTGTGGCACGGCCAGTGCTTCGACCATCTCCAGTGGGGCAAGCTACGGCCGAGCCGATGACTGAGCTCAGCGCCTATTACGAATCGGTCGCACCCTTCTACCAGGCGGAGATGGCGCTTCGGGACGACATCCCGAGGTGGGTTCGGCTGACGGAGCTCGCTTCGGCACGGACCGTGATCGATCTGGGCTGCGGCAACGGTCGGGTAGCCCGCGCACTCGCCGCGCGTTTTGAGGTCACCGGGGTGGACCTACTGACGACGCTCGGTCCCTACGGTGGCGGGTTCACATTCGTGCAGGGAGACTTGCGCGATCTCCCGTTCGCAGACGGCCAGTTCGATTTCGCCATCGCTGCCAACGACCCATTCGCTCATCTACTGGAAGACGCCGACCGGACCCAAGCGCTCAACGAGGCGGCACGCGTCGCGAGCCGCGTGGTCATCGACGGACTGGCGCTGACGCCGGCTGACAATGCGCAAGCCCGAAGGAGCGCGCTCGTGCGTGAAGCCAGGCTGCCGGGCGGAACCCTGCGTCACGAAACGTGGCGCGCGCTCGGCGGAGATCGGTATCGGACGACTTATCGCTATCTGAGAGGGCCGACGATGGTCGGCGAGGCGACGACCACGGTGCGGGCGTGGCGGCGCGACGAGGTTGCGCTCCGCCGCCCGGACGTGCACATCGCCGGCGGCCTCGACGGCGGGCTCTACGACCCGGAGGCATCAGGATTCGTGATCACGGTCGGAGGTCCTGTATGGACATGAAGCATCCCGTTATCTATGGCCATCCCCTCCACGCGATGCTTTCCGATCTGCCCGCCGCGCTCATCCCGATGGCGCTGCTTGCGGCCGTCGCGGAACGGGTGCGGCCAGGCCGCGAAACCTGCCTTGCTGCCACCGCAATCTCGGCGCTCGCACTAGGCTCGGCCATTACCGCTGGTCTTGTCGGCTGGTGGGACTGGCTCACGATGCCGGGCGATCATCCGGCGCACGGGCCGGCGACCACGCACGGCCTGCTCAACACGGCCGGCCTCGGCGTCGGCGCCGCGGCCCTGCTGGCGCCCCGCCGCCGACTCGAGCTGCTCGTGGTCCTCAACGCGATCCTGCTGGTGGCGGCCTGGATTGGCGGCGACCTCGTCTATCGGCTTGGTTGGCGAGTGCGGCCCGCCGAGGAGCTCGAGTTGCTCGATCAAGGGAAGTCGCGCGCGGAGGCACGGGCACTCGTCGACAAGCACGAGCGTGAGGACCTCTTGCTCAGCTAGCGCCCACCCGCCGATAGAGCCGCTCGTGGGCGTCGACCATGCGCGGCAGGTCGTGTCGGCGCGCGTCGGCGCGGCACGCTGCCCGCGACGACCCCATAGCAGCGCGGACGCCCTCGATCAGCGCACGCTCGTCATCCGGGGGCGCAAGTACTCCGCTCCGGCCGTCGATGACGATCTCGCGCAGGCCGCCGCGCGCATACGCAACGACCGGCGTTCCCGTCGCGAGCGACTCGAGCGCGACGAGCCCGAACGGCTCGTCCCACCGGATCGGCAGGAGCGTCGCGGAGGCGCCGCCGAGCATCCGCCAGAGCGCGGGCCGATCGAGCGCGCCGTCGTACTCCGCGGCGGGTCCGAGCAGCGGTCGCACGTCCCTTAGGAAATAGGCGTTGTCGTAGATCGGGCCGGCCAGCCGGAGCGGCAGCCGCAGCTCACGGGCGACACGACAGGCAGCGTCCGCACCCTTCTCGGGGCTGATCCGACCCGCGAAGGCGAGATAGCCCCCCTGGCCGGCGCCTTCAGGCACCGCATCGATGTCCACACCGTTGGGCAGCACCTCCGCGACCGGGACGCCAGCCGCGTTCCAATCCTCGCGGCAGCTGTTCGACACCGTTGCGAGCGTCGCGTACGCCGACCGAGCCGCCGCGACGATCGCAGGATCGAGCGGCGGCAAGTGCAGGGTATGGATCACCCGGGGACCGCGCAGCTGCTCGAGGGCCGGCGCGTCGAAGGCGTGGGCGTGAAAGACATCGAAGTCGATCTCGTGTAGGTCGATCCACTGGCGGACCGCCGTGAAGATCTGGCCCTGTGATGAGACACGGCTGGGCCCGTCCGCCTGGAGCGCTGCGGTCGGATCGGCCCCGAACCCGAGATCTTGGATCGGCACGCCCGCGACGTGCGAGCCTCGGGGCGCGACCAGGGTCACAGCGTGGCCGCGTGACGCGAGACCGCGCGCGAGGTCGGCGATGATCGATTGCGCGCCGCCGATCTGCCCGCGCCGATCGTCGATCACCGCGATGAAGGGCGCGATGAGCGCGACGCGCAACGTCCTAGCCCAGCGACGTGCGAGAAGGCAGCAGGCTGAGGAACTCCTGCCGGACGCGCTCTTCCTCGAACGCTCCGGACAGGGCGCTGGTCGTCGTGAGAACACCTGGCTTGGACACGCCACGCATCTCCATGCAGAAGTGACGAGCCTGCAGAACGACCATCGCGCCCTTGGGGGTGAGGCGTTTGTTCAAGCACGTGACGATCTGCTCGGTCATGCGCTCCTGGATCTGCGGACGGCGGGCATAGAAGTCGACCAGGCGAGCCAGCTTCGAAAGGCCGACGATCCGATCGCCGGGGATGTAGGCGACGTGGGCGGAGCCGAAGAATGGCAAGAAGTGGTGCGCGCACAAGGAGAAGAACGGGACGTCGATGACCGAGACCATCTGCGAGTAGTGCTCGGTGTTGGGGAACGAGCGATACGTGGGCCCGGCGCCTTGGCGCAGGCCGGCGAACAACTCTTCGTAGGCACGTGCGACGCGGACGTGCGTCGCTGCCAGATTCGGGTCGGTCACGTCCAAGTCGAGCGCGATGAGCACCTGCTTGAACGCCTCGGCGACGCGCTCGACTCGCGTGCCGGGCTCAGCGGGCTCGCTCTCCACTTCGTCGATGTCGATGTCATGCGCAACCCCGCCCCGCGACACCCCATACGAGCGCAGCGGCGTGGGGTGGCGATTGCCGTCCCCGGCCGTCCGCTCGTCGTCTTCACTGGTCACAGAATTCCCTCCGGCGGCATCAGTACGATTTCGTCGACGCTCACTCCTGCAGGTTGCGATGCCGCCTGCACGATCGCCCGCGCGACGTCATCCGGTTGCAACATCTTCTCCCGTGCGAGTTCCGTGCCTCCAGCCCGGTCCCAGAACGGAGAATCGACCGAACCCACGACCATGTTGGTCACCCGCACGCCCAGTCGGCGATTCTCTTCGGCGACAACCTGGGCAAAGGCCCGTACTCCCGCTTTCGCCGCGCAATACGCCGCCGCGCCGGGGAAGGCCCGCACTGCGGCGACCGATGACAGCAGGATCAGATGCCCCTTTGCTTTCCGTACGTGCAGCAGCGTCGCACGGACTACAAGGAACGTGCCTCGAAGGTCGACATCGAGCACCGCATCCCAGTCCTCAACCGAGAACGATGCCGTGTCGCCGAATCGTCCCAAACCCGCGGCCGTGACCACGAGATCCAAACCGCCCAGCGCCGCGACGGCGCGCCCGACCGCGGCATCCACCGCGCCGGCCTCACGCACATCGCACTCGGTGACCACGGCGTCGCCCAACTCGCGAGCTAAGGCATCGAGCGCGGGCCGATCGCGCGCGGCGAGCGCGACGCGCGCTCCTTCGGCCGCGAGCGCGCGCGCGGTCGCAGCGCCGATGCCGCCGGAAGCGCCGGACACGAACGCGCGCCGGCCTGCGAGCGCTGCGCTCACGAGGCCTCGGGACCCTCGTAGCTGAAGGCCGACCGCGGCGTCTCGTAGACGACGATGCGCGCCAGACCACGCACATTCGGAGCGAGCAGCTCCCAGATCCGCTCGGCGATGCGCTCAGCCGTGGGGATCACGGTGGTGAACGGCTCGACCTCGACGTTCAGGTAGCGGTGATCGAAGCGTGAAATGACCGCGGCATCCACAGCGCGATCGAGGCCGCCGAGATCGGTGACGATGCCGGTTCGTTCATCGGGCCGACCGCGCACCGTCACCTCGATGCGGTAGTCGTGACCGTGAGGCTCGGGGTTCGCGCACTTCCCGTAGATCCGACGGTTGTCTTCTTCGGATCGCTTCGGATCAGACAGCCGATGTGCCGCCGAGAAGCCGAATGACCGAGTGAGTTCCACTTCCGCACCTCCGTTGGTGTCGGCCCACAGCGCATCGGTCTCATTCAGCCGGACCGCGCGCAGCCGGGCTGCAGGGATCGCGCGTTGGACCCGCGGTGCGAGCTCGGCAAACAGAGCGCCTGCGAGCGCTTCGGCTGAAGGCTCACGGCCCGCGAGCGGGGCGTACTCCCGATCGAGCCGATGGTGATCCAGCGGTGTCGTCACATCCTTCAGCAGGGCGTCGAGATCGCGGAAGTCCACCAGGAAGTCGGTGGCCGGGTCGATCCGCCCGCCGATCGTCGCCGTCAACTGGTAGTTGTGCCCATGCACGCGGGTGGCCCGTCCAAAGGAGGCATCGCGATAGGCGTGCGCCGCTTCAAATGCGCGTGCCCGCGTGACGAGGACTTCGCCCGAGCGCAGCGAACCGCGGGCAGCGAAGAACACCTGGATCGTCATGGCTCTGGGGCATCGTACGGCGCGGGCTTCTCGAAGCGTTTTAGATACGAGAGGGCCTACTGACCTAGCGTTGGGCCGATGCGAATCGCACAGAGCGACAAGCTCTGTAGCCTGGAGGGGATTCGAACCCCTGACCTCTTCCTTGAAAGCGATGCGGTCGAGAGAAGCGGCCTAGGGAGTTCTTCACGCACGAATTGATACCGGCTTCGAATGAAAACGCGCGTCAGATACGCGGCCTACCAAATCAACAGAGGCGGGTAGCAGGCCGCCTCGCGCAACTCCCAAGGTTCGATCGCTCCTAGACGACTGGAATCCCTACTCGACGATGACGGTGGCCCGCATTCCCCCTTCAGCGTGGCCAGGGACGCTGCAGTACGCCGGGTAGCGGCCTGCGGGGAGCCCGTGCAGCCCGCTCGTCGTCGTCTCACCGGCACCCGCCACGATGTGGATGCCGAGGGCGGGCACGGTGAGGTCGTGGACCACGCCAGTGGAGGCGGGGTTCACGAACGTGAGGTTCACCGCGGCGTCCTTCGGCAGACGGATCTCGCCTGGCGTGAAGCTGAAGTTCGCCGCCTGCACCCGCACCTCGGGCGCGCCGGCGATCGGGCCCGCGCCGGAGGTCGGAGCGCTGCCACCCCAGCCCATCATCCCCATCATCCCGGGGCCCATCATCCCCGGATAGCCCCCGCGACCCGCCGTTCCGTTTCCGAAGCCGGTCGATCCGACGGCCCAGCTGCCCGCGGAGGAGACCAGCGACGCGACCATCCCGACGACGAGGAGCAGCACCGCGACGAGCGCGGTCCAGCCAGCGATCCGCTGAACTCGCTGCGCCATCATCGCGTGCCCTCCTCGATGGCCGCGCGCCGCGTGCGGAACTCCTCGGTGTCGATCTCGCCGCGGGCGAGCCGCTCCTCGAGAATGCGCAGCGCGCGAGAACCACTCTCCGCCGTCGGGCCCGCGGTGCCCTGCGACCGCGCGATGGCGAGGACCAACCAGACGATACCGGCGACCACGAACACCCAGAAGAGCAGCATGAAGAGCCACCCGAAGCCGAAGTAGCCACCCATCATTCCGTTCATTCCGACACCTCTCTCCTCACTACGCTGGTCTTCACGGCGCTCAGTCGCAAGGGCAGAACGGCCTTTGCTAAAGGGTCGCCCGAACCCCGGTCACGCGGGCACCCAGCCGGAGCGCCGCCCGCGCGAGCACGCGCTCGAGGCCGCCTCCCAGCCAGGAGCGCTCGAAGATCACCTTGCCCAGGTGCCAGAGAACGCCCGGCCGGCGGAGTCGGATCGAGGGAGCGGGCGTGGCGTAGAAGTCGCCCTCGGCGAAGGCGGCGCGGCCGCCGCCGAGCTCGACCCAGCAGTACCCCGTACCGTCGAAGGTCGCTCCCGCGCCGCCGGCAAACGACGCGGCGATCTCGCGCGCGACGACGAGCGCCTCGGCGTGTGCGAACACACCGGCCTTGGGGAGCGGCCTGCCGTTCGCGAGCGGGATCAGCGTCACGTCGCCGATCGCGTAGGTGTCCGCGAAGCGCGTGCGGAGGGTGCGCGCATCGACCGGGATCCAGCCGTTCTCGTTGGCGAGCGGCGAGCGCCGCACCGCCCCGGGGGCGCGGTGCGGCGGGACACCCGCGAGGAGGTCGAAGCGCTCACGGGCGCCGTCGGCGAAGACGAGCTCGCGCGCTGCGGCGTCGATCGAGGCCGGCGGCCGGTTCGCGTGTAGCGCGATGCCGCGCTCGGCGAGGAGCTGCGAGACCGCAGCACCCAACACCGGACCGGCGACCGGCATCGGCTGCGGCTCCGGCGTGAAGACGACAACCTCGGACCTCTCGCGGAGGCCCTGCCGACGGAGCGCAGCTTCGATGAGGAGCGCGGCCTCGTACGGTGCCGCAGGGCACTTGTACGGGAGCGCCGTGACCGCGACGACGACGCGCCCGCCAGCGAACGTGCGGAGCGCTTCGGCGAACTGCGTGGCGCCATCGAGATCGAAGAAGTTGTGCGCGGTGCCGGCGAAGCCCGGAACGCCCTCGGGCGCGAGCTCGGCGCCGAGCGCGACGACCAGCGCGTCGTAGCGCAGCTCACGATCCCCCGCCGTGACGACCTTCTGCGCGGGGTCGATCGAGATGACCTCCGCCCGGACCAGCTCGACGCCAGGCACGAGCAGATCCCCGACATCGCGCGCCACCTGCTGCGGCCGGCGGTCGCCGACCATGAGCCACAGGAGCGACGGGGTGAAGAGGTACCTGGCCTCCCGCTCAAGGACGACGACGCGGTGCTCGGCACCAAGCAGTCGACGGAGCGCGTTCCCAGCAGTCACGCCACCGACGCCACCCCCGAGGACCAGCGCCACTTTTCCGGCCACTCCTTCATTTCCTCCAGCGATATGTGGATTAATGGAATATACTCCGCATGTGCGCGACACGCCGACCGAGATCCGTGGGGCCCTCCACGCACAGTTCGCGCGCATCGGCCGGGCCGTGGCCTCACCGAAGCGCATCGAGCTGCTCGAGCTGCTGTGCCAGGGCGAGCGCACCGTGGATGCGCTCGCCCGCGCGACGGGCATGGGCCTGACGAACGCGTCCCAGCACCTCCAGGTGCTCAAGGCCGCGCACCTCGTCGAGTTCCGCCGGGAGGGCACGCGGATCCACTACCGCGCGGCAGGCGACGGCGTGTGCCAGTTCACCTCGGAGCTGGCCGAGCTCGCTCGCACCCAGCTCGCGGAGGTGGAGCGCATCGCACGCGAGTACCTCGACACGCCGGACTCACTCGAGCCGCTCACGCGTGCCGAGCTCCGCCGGCGCTTGGTGCGGGGCAAGGTCACTCTGATCGACGTGCGTCCGCTCGAGGAGTACCGGGCCGGTCACATTCCGGGCGCGCGCTCGCTGCCGCTCGCCGAGCTGGGCCGGCGCCTGCGCGAGTTGCCGAAGACGTCGCTCATCGTGGCCTACTGCCGCGGTCCCTATTGCCTGCTGGCACCCGAAGCGGTGCAGATCCTGAACGCCCGCGGCTTCCAGGCGCGGCGCCTCGAGGACGGCCTGCCCGAGTGGCGGGCGGCGGGACTGCCCGTGGAGATCGCGGCGTGAGCTGGTGAACCCGTGAAGACGCTCTTCATCCTGAACGACGCCGCCTACGGCTCCGAGCGTTCCTACAACGGGCTGCGGCTCGCCCACACGCTGGTACAGCGCGAGCACGAAGCGGTCCACATCTTTCTCATCGGCGACGCGGTGACCTGCGCCGTCCGCGGACAGAAGACCCCGGACGGCTACTACAACATCGAGCGCATGGTCCGCGCGATCACGCAACGCGGCGGGAAGGTCGGCTGCTGCGGGAGTTGCTCCGACGCGCGCGGCCTGACCGACGACACGCGTGTCGAAGGTGCCCACCATTCGTCGATGGAGGAGCTCGCCGCGTGGACGCTGTGGGCAGACAAGGTGATCACCTTCTAGCGTCATCCAGTCGACGATCGGCCAGAAGTGGAGCGACCCCGGCCCGTCGACGAAGACCTCACTCCCTCCGGGGTAGTCACCGGCGCAGATATCCCGCCCGAGATGCGCACCTTGTCCTCCTGAGGCTTAACATCTGAATGATGGTGCAGATATGGAACTGACGCGCCACCGGTGCGAGGTGGAGTGCATCCACCCCGAGCACATCACGCCCCTCCTCGGCAAGGTCGTGACCGGCAGAGAGGCTGACGACCTCGCAGGGATCTTTGAGCTCCTCGCCGATCCGACCCGCGCCCGACTGCTGCATGCCCTGTCGCTCTCAGACGAGCTCTGCGTCTGCGATCTCGCGCTCCTGCTCGGCCGGAGCGAGTCAGCGCTTTCGCACCAATTGCGACTGCTGCGCGATCGGCGTGTCGTGAGCCGCCGGAAAGCCGGTCGGGTCGTCTACTACCGGCTCGCCGATAAGCACATCCGCCACGTCCTCGCGGACGGACTGCGCCATGCGCGCGAGGTCGCTCCGCGGAGCGAGCGCCAGGCCAGCTGAGTGTCGGGATCCCAGAGCCCGGCTGGTGTGCACCGAGGCCGGCTCCGCATCGTGCTCACCATCTCGAGCGCGATCCTCGTCGCGGAGGTCGTCGTCGGCTTCGCCGCGAACAGCCTGGCGCTTCTGGCCGACGCCGGTCACGTCTTCGCCGATGTCGTCGGCACGGCGCTCGCGCTCATCGCGATCTTGCTCGCCGCGAGACCAGCGACCCGCGACCGGAGCTTCGGGTTCTACCGCTTCGAGATCCTCGCCGCGGTCGTAAATGCCCTGCTCCTATTCGCGATCGCCGCGTATGTCCTCGTCGAGGCGTGGCGACGCCTCTTCGCCGCGCCCGAGGTGGCCTCCGGCCCGATGGTCGTCGTCGCCGCGGGCGCCCTCATCGCGAACGGGGTGAGCGCGTGGCTCCTGCGCGCCGGTCAGAGCGAGAGTCTCAACCTCCGCGGCGCCTACCTCGAGGTCCTGAACGACGCCTTCGGAGCAGCCGCCGTCCTCGCCGCGGGCCTCGTCATCCGCTTGACGGGCTTCCTCCAGGCGGACGCGATCGCGTCTGGGCTCATCGGTCTTCTGATCCTGCCGCGCTCGTGGAGACTCCTACGGGAGGCGGTCGACGTGCTGCTCGAGGCGACACCGAAGAACATCGATATGACCAAGGTCCGCGAGCACATCCTGGAGGCCCCCGGCGTTCGCGACGTCCACGACCTCCATGCGTGGACCATCACGAGCGGCATGAACGTCGTGTCGGCGCACGTGATCGTCGACGAGGGTGCGAAGAGCGCCGACGTCCTGGACGCGCTCTGTCGCTGCCTCTCCACGCAGTTCGACATCGAGCACTCGACCTTCCAGCTCGAGACCCACGACCGTCAGCCGGTTGAAGACAGCGTGCACCCGTGATCGGCGCGTGGCCGAAGCCAACTGTGTCGAGCTCGTGTGCTCGGGCGCTCGGGGGCGTGAATGCGGATTCCGTCGCGACGACCGCGTTCTCGTGCTGACCTGCATTTGATTTCGGAGGTCATGTACGTCAGGCGAACAGCTCGCGCGGACGGAAGTCAGCGACGCGCGCTCGCACCGACGATCCGTTCCCGCAATTTCGCGATGCGCGCCGCGCGCTCGCCCGTTTGTGACATGAGCAGCGCCTCGGCCTCGGTGAGCCGCCGCTGCGCTTCCGCGGGCTGATCGTGGTCGGCGAGGAACTGCGCGAGGTCGAGCAGTACCTGCGCGTGCCAGATGCCGCGCGTGAAGCCGGACCGCGCGTACTGCGCGTCCGAGTCCCGGTACGTTGCCTCGGCCTCCGCGCTGCGGCCGGCCAGCTCGAGCACGCGCGCCTTGCAGTGCGTGATGTACGCGACCGCGAACACGTCGCCGCGGTCCGCGAGCGCGTATGCGTCGGCGAGCTGGCGCTCCGCGCCGGCGATGTCGCCGCTCGCGGCGGTGCAGATCGCGCGCGTGCCGGTGAGCTCGGCACGATTCCAGCGTTCCCCGGTGCGGACGCTTAGCTCGAGTCCCCGATCGGCGAAGGCCGCACCTTCGGCGTAGCTGCGTCGCTCGATCGCGTTCAGCTCCGCGCCGCCGCGGAGGTATGGCAGTTCAAGCGTGGGATCGCGCTCGACCCGTCCGTCGCGCGCGAGCGTTTCGTAGCACGTGAGCGCCGCGACGACGTCGCCTGCGGCGCGCAGCATGCCGCAGCGCATCACCCGCAGCCACGCCGGCACGCGCGCGCCGAGCTGCGCGACGAGCGCGTCGGCGCGCTCCGCGTATTCGCGGGCGAGCTCGCGTTGCCCGTCCTGATGCGCCGCGGGCGCGAGCCGCGCGCAGAGCAGGAGCTCGCGTGCGGCATCTCCGATCTCTCGCGCGCGCTCGCGCAGAATGCGGCCGTTCTCGAGGAGCCGCGGGAGATCGCCGCTCGCCCAGTCCGCGTCCAGCGCGAGGAGGCCGCACTCGATCTCGCTCCCGGTGTCGCCGATCTCCCGGAAGAGGCGCGCGGCCTCCTCGGTGTTCCGCAGGAGCGCCTGGACCTCAGCGCTGCTCTCCGCGCTCCACACGTACGCCCCCGCCGCGCCGAGACGGGCGCGCGCGCTCAGATCGTTTCGGCCGAGATCGTCGGCGAGGCCCGCCGCCGCCGTGAAGCTCGCCTCGGCCTCGCGATAGGCCATCGTCAGGAGCTGCTCGCTCGCCTGGAGCAGCTGGACCGCGAGGCGATCCTCCGCACGGGCCGTGCTGCCGAGCGCCGCGAGCGCTGCCGTCGCCGCGGCGGCGTGCGGGCGGATGAGCCCGGGATCCTGGCGGCGCCGCGCCCGTTCGCCGAGCTCCAGTGCGCGATCCAGGACAACGCGTGCGCGCGGCTCAATCACCGTGCGCGGCGCCCGCACCTCCACCGAGAGCGCGAACGCGCGCTCGGCGTGATACGCGACGATCTCGGCGTACTCCTCGCGGCGGTCGCCGACGCTGCGCTCGAGCTCGCGCGCGAACGCCTCGTGCAGGTCCGCGCGTGCGGCCTTCGACAGGCCCGCGTACGCGACGTCGCGCATGAGCAGGTGTTTGAAGCGGTAGTGCCCGGGCTCGCGCGTCTCGCGGTCCTCAAGCACGATGCCGGCCCGGCGCAGGCCCACGAGCGCGGGCGCGAGGTCGAGGTCAGGCGCAAGCGCACGCAGCTCCGAGGCGGCGAAGCGCTCGCCAACGATCGACGCGACCTGCACGACGCGTCGCTCGTCGTCACCGAGGCCGTCGAGCCGCGCGGCGAGGAGCGTGTGGATGCTCTCGGGGACGCGCACGTCGGCCGCGCCCGCCGCAGCGCGCCAACGGTCCTCGACGCGGACCACGCGGCCTTCGTCGATGAGCATGCGCAGGAACTCTTCGCAGAAAAGCGGGTTGCCCTCGGACCGCGCGACGACGCGCGCGCGGAGGTCTTCGGGCAGGTCGTCGACGTCGAGAAGGCGCGAGATGAGCGTCGTGGTCTCGTCCGCACTGAGCGCATCAAGCGTGATCGTCGCCGCGTTCGCGCGGCCGGCCGCCCAGCCGGGATGCGTCTCGAGGAGCGTCGGTCGCGCAACGCAGAGAAGGAGGAGCGGCGCGTCCTCGGCGCGCTCGGCGACGCCTTCGACGATCTCGAACACCGCCCGCTCGGCCCACTGCAGGTCGTCGACGACCACGACGAGCGGCTCGCGCGCGGCGGCGACGAGGTACTCGCGAACCGCCCATGCGATCTCGTCCGAGACCTCGGACGCGCGCACCTCCGGAATCGCCTCCTCGACGGTGCGCTGCCCGAGCATCGCGGCGAGGCGGTTGCGCACCGACGGCGACGTGGCCCCGATGAGCTCCACGGCACGGTGGTCGAGCTTGGCGAGCGCGGTGTCGCGGTCGTCGTCGGGCGCGATGCCCGCATCGTCGCGCACGATCTCCATGAGCGGCCAGTACGTGATGCCCGCGCCGTATGGCAGGCACCGCCCGCGGAGCACGCGCGCGCCGCCGGCGCTCGCGACTCGCGCGAGTACCTCACCGACGAGGCGCGACTTCCCGATGCCCGCGTTCCCGACGAGCGTGAAGAGGTGGGCGCGCCGCTCCGTGCGCACACGCTCGAACGTGTCGAGGAGCAGGCGCAGCTCGCGCTGGCGTCCGACGAGCTGCGCCCGCATCGCGGGTAGGCCGCGCGCCTGCTCGGGGACGGCGCTCCGCGGTCTGATCGCGCGGAACGCGCGTATGGGCTCGGCCTTGCCCTTGGCCGCGACCGGCGCGCGCTCGGCGTACTCGATCGCGGAGCGGGTGAGCGATTCGGTGAGCGCGCCGACGACGACCTCGTCGGCCTCCGCGCCCTGCTGAAGCCGAGCGGCGACGTTCACCGCGTCGCCAGTGACGAGGAACTGCCGCTCGGTCGCACTCCCAGCGACGGCCTCGCCCGAGTTCACGCCGATGCGCGCCGCGAGCGAGACGCCGAGCTCCGCGTTGAGGTCGCGCATCGCGTCGCGCATCGCGAGCGCCGCGCGGACCGCGCGCTCGGCGTCGTCGTCGTGGAGGCGCGGCACGCCGAACACGACCATTACGGCGTCGCCGATGAACTTCTCGACGGTGCCGCCGTGCGTCTCGGCGATCGCTTTCATGCGCTCGAAGTACGAGCCCATGACCGACCGCACCGCCTCAGGGTCGTTGTCCGACCCGAATGCCGTCGAGCCGACGACGTCGGCGAAAACGACGCTCACGAGCTTGCGTTGCTCTGTGGTCACGCGATGCCGCGTCCCATCTCGCTCACGCAGCTATTGTCGGCCGTCGCCGAAGAGACGCGGCCTGGGACGGAAACCGAGCGGCATGAGGACCAACAACGGGGGCGCCCGGGGAGCGTGTCCGAAAAGAGGCGGCCATGCTCAGATCCCACCCCGAGGCGTCATCGTGACGTGGTGCGCTCCAGCGGACCCGAGTCGGCGAGGCATGGCCGAGTGCAAGCAATAACTCACGCGCGGATTCGGATACCCGACGCCTTTGCTCGACATCCAGGGAATAGTCCGCAACGGGGTAATCACGAGAAGAACGCCAAAGGCGTCAGGACGAGATCCGACGCCCGAAATGCGGTCGTCGGTGGGCACGTTGAGTTTCGTGTGCTCGGCTTGTCGGAATTGAGGGCGCGGACAGAAGACCATTGGCGATGTAGCCCGGAGGGGATTCGAACCCCTGACCTCTTTCTTGAAAGCGATGCGGTCAAGAGAAGCGGTCGAGCGAATTATCCAAGCACAAATTGATACCGGCTTCGCGTCGCAACAGGTGTCAGAGAAGCGGCCTTCCGCGACAGTCGCGTAAGAGAAGCGGCCCAAGAAAAATGCGAGGCGGGCAGCAGGCCAACTACCCGCTCGCAGGCTCCACCAGTCGTGACCGTTCGCGCTACGTGATGAGCGCCTGCGCGGACGCGAGCGCCCGTGCCGCGAGCGCGGTCGCGCGCCCGGCAAGGCCAGCGTCGACGTCTCCGCCCGCGTCGTACTGCGCCCGGTTGCGCGATGCGCGGATCTGATCGATGAGATGGCGTTCGTCGCCGTAGACCGCCGGCAGCGCGGGATAACTGAATCGGACCACGTGGGAATTCGCTCCGAACCCGTCGCGGGCCAATAGTGCGTCCGCGCCGTTGATGAGTGCCTGCTCGGCGAAGATCAGCGCAGCGTCGAAGTCCCCGCCGGCGTGCTCAGGTCGGGCGCGTTCGACGTTGAGCTCTGACAACCGGACGCGCGACCGCGCGACCGCCACGTCTGGGCGGACGCGCCTGACGAGGCGTGCTTCGGACCACTTTTGCTCCCACTGCAGAACGGACGCGTTCAAGCTCACTGTCGTCCCCCACTAGCCAGATCTTCGGCTTGCCCATGACGTCGCGCAGGAAACCGACCTGCTTCTTCGTCGGCTTGACCAGCTCGTCGACGCTCCAAACGACCGGATTGACCTCCCGTCCCAGCTCGCCCGCGGCCGCTTGGAGTTCCTTGCTGAGTGCGTCCCACCGGACGGTGCCAACGATGAAGAGGTCGATGTCGCTCCCGAGCGCATCCCGACCGGAGGCATAGGAGCCGAACAGGAACGCCAGATGTACATCTCGCATGAACCCCAGGCGGCGCCGGAGGCGCTCAGCAATGCCGCCACTCCGGCGAACGATGTCCCGCACCGCGGGCAACAGCGCGCTGTCCTGCCGGACCGACCACAACCGGAGATTGCCGAGCCGTCGGCTCTGCACGAGCCCAGCAGCCACCAGCTGCTCCAAAGCGCGTTGCACGGGGTGTGCATCGGCCTTCACGCGACGCGCGATCTCGCGGGTGTGGAGCTCCTGACCGGGCGTGCTTGCCAACAGCCCAATGACCTCCGCAGCAATGCGGCCGCGGCCGAGCAGGGGTGCCAGCATGATGCCAAGATTACCACGATCGTGGTCAGTTCGACCACGATTGTGGTAGCGCCGGCCCGCTAGACCTCCGTCAGGCTGAGCTCTGCTCGGTCGTCCCCATATCACTGCGGAGTATCTGTCGTAGATCAGCCCAAACCAGTCGAACCCAGATGGCGGGCAGCCTTCGGACTCGCTTGGGAATCGTTCGCTCACGATCCACCAGGGCCTGCCTTCACGACATCAGATCGCGGCGGGTCGGGACCGGTGCGCCGCTGCGATACACCGCGAGGTACTTCTGGAGGTCCCAGGTGCTCAGGAACGCCGTCGCCGACTGGACGCCCGACTGGTAGAGGTTGTCTTTGTCCTGCGAGGTGAGGTCGACGTTGACGGCGGAAACGCCGAGCGTCGGTATGAGGATCGAGCGCACGCTCACGCCGCCGCTCGTTCCGCCTCCGTCAGGGGTGGGCCATTCGTCGGAACCGGTGGGCCATTTCGATCGGAACGCCTGGGCCATTACCGTCGGAATCCGCAAGGAGCTCGTCGAATCCGGAAAGCTCTGCCCGGTGATCGATCGCCAGTACAGCCTGAGCGAAGCCGCGGATGCCGTTGGCTACGTCGGAAGCGGTCAGGCTCGGGCCTAGGTCGTCATCAACGTGGCCTGAGCCCAGAGGAGAGCACGCCGAAGGAAGCTGACGCATGATGCTTCGGAACCAGAAGGCGCTCCTCGAGGGGATCGATGCGTGAGCAGCTGGCTGGCCGCGTCAGCGGCGCGGCCGTGATCGTCCTGTCCCTGACCGCGCTGATCGTCGTCCTGACCGGGTACCTGCAGCCGCACCAGTTCGCGCGACCGGACGAGGGCACGCGGGCCCACCTCTTCCAGCTCTCAATCGTGGCGCTGGTCCCGGCGCTCCTGCTCTACCTCGCGACCGCGGACTGGCGGCGGCCGTGGCGCAACGCACGGCTCCTCGCCGTCGCCGGGGTCGCCGTGGTGCTGGCGTTCGGCGCCCTCTACTACGGCGAGCACTACTACCGGTAGCTCCGGGAGCGGACCTCGTGGCGCGCGATAGGGTTAATCGCCGGGGCCGCGGCCCTCGCAGCGGTACGGCTCGCTCCCGCGCTACGGCCATTCCTGATCGCCGGCCATCTCCGACCCGCGTCGAGCGGTCCGACGCCGGGTCCAGCGATTCCGCATAGAGGCGGCCTGCTGCCCGCCTCACGGACGATGCGCGGCTCACTCACGCCGTGGAATGTAACTCGACGGCCGGAGGCAATTCACGGAAGGCACCGCCGTACTTGCTACCGCAGGCATGATGCGGGCCGAGAACGGGGAAGCCAAGTGGTTCAACGCCGCGCAGTCCGACCGGAAGCGCCGCACCGCACCCGGGGCCGCGACCGCGGCTCGCGACGTGTCTGCGCATGTTCTCGCGAGGCGTCATCGAGAAATGGCTGCCCGAATGGCTGCCCAAGAATCGCGCGGCGATATTGCCGACGAAAAACTCGCGAGTTCTCGACTAGATTCAGTAGCCCGGAGGGGATTCGAACCCCCTGACCTCTTCCTTGAAAGGAAATCGCTGCAGGAAAGCGACCTAGAACTCTCCCGAGGGCCAATCGTTCGAATAGTCCAAGACGTTGACGCGCTGGACGGACCAAACCGCGCATCAGAAAAGCGACCTAGGCTGCATGCGTGGACTGATTACCAGGTCGCCCCAGTGATGATCCTCGACGGGCCTCGGGGTACGAGAGCGCGTGCTTGCGCACCGCCACGAGCGCCGCCTTCGGGGTCGGGCCGGTCATCGCGCCGACGCGAGCTCGTTCAGCTTCAACACGGTGCGCCAGTTGCGCGCCGTGCCGCCGGCCCCGATCGCCTTCGGCTTGGCGAGGACGGCGGCCGCGAGCTTTGAACGGCCCATTCCGTCGGGTAGGTACAGGTAGAGCTCGCGGCCGACAGCCGCACAGCGCTCCGGCGCGAACGCGCGCGCGTCGACGGTCGGCACGTTCGCCGGAGGGCGCGCCGCCAAGAACGCGACGTGCAGGTGGTCGGCATCCGCATCGGGAAAGGGACTGTCCTCGATCACCCGCGCGAGCTGGCCGGCGGTGCGCAACACGACGGGCACCGAGAACCCCGCGGCCTTGGCGATCCGCTTCTCGAGCTCGGCCGCGAGCGTGGGCTCCGATCGCGCCGCGTGGGTGAACACGACATTGCCGCTCTGGATGTACGTCGCGACGTCATCCGCATCGGCGGCGACGAAGATCTCGCGCAGGTCGGCCATCTTGATCATGCGATTGCCACCAACGTTGATCCCGCGAAGCAGCGCGACATAGGCCGGCATCGCGGCGAACGTAGCAGGTGGCCAAGCGGGACCTAGTTCGGGATGACGGGGTGGTCTATGAGCTTCTCGTAGAGCGCCTTGACGGCGATGCGGAGGTCGTCAAAGTAGCGCTCGACGACGAAGTAGTAGCCACCGTTTTCTTCACCGATCCCGCAGCTCTCGCGGCCTCGCGTCATGAAACCGTCGCAGTCGCGCTTGACGGCGTACTCGTGGGCCAATCCGTTTCGGAAGACCGTCACAGCAGAAAAGCGCACCGGCACGGAGGCGCCTCGCGACAATCCCCGCGTAAACGCTGCCTCTGTAGCCCGGAGGGGGGTCAAGCACGCGGATGTGGTAACAGTTCGGTTGGTCCAAGACGAGCGCGGATGGCTCCGGCTGGCGAGCTAACAGGAGCGAGGTTCGCTGGCCTGACCGGACTCAAGGTCCCTGATGTTGAAACAATCCGACTCGTTCGTGACGAACGCGGGTGGCTCCGGCTGGCGGGCTGAACGCTGTTGTCCAGTCACGCAAACCTCAAGAGTTCGAATGCCCATCATCCACCTGCCAGGGCTCGTCGTTGAACGGAAAGTGTCGAAGAAAAGCGACCTAGCTGAGCACGAATGACGCGCCGGACCGACCAGAAACGCACGTCAGAAGAACGACCTGTGCATGACGCGGTGCCCGCTCGCCTAATTCGCCGCTCGGAGCTCGTCCCGCGACAGCACGCTCACCGGGCCGGATGCTAGGCGGCCGGGCGGCCAGGTGCCACACTTTCGCGGTGCTCGCGACCCGCACATTCCTGTTCTCCGATCTCCGTGAGTACACGGCCTTCGTCGAGCGACATGGCGATGTCGCGGCCAGGGAGCTCATCGAGAGCTATCGCCGGATCGTCCGGGCGGAGATCGCCAAGCACGAGGGCGCCGAGATCAAGACCGAGGGCGACTCCTTCTATGTCGTGTTCTCGGGGACCCGCGCCGCGGTCAGCGCAGCCCTCGCGATCCTCCGCGAGGCCGACCGTTACTCGGCGCACCGACCGGAGCGCCCGATGCGGATCGGCATCGGCGTCCACGCGGGCGAGCCCGTGCCGCACGAGGGGCAGTACGTCGGGTCGGCGGTCATCGTCGCGGCCAGGCTGGCGCAGACGGCGGCCGCTGGCGAGCTGCTCGTCACCGACGTCGTGCGCGGCCTGCTGCCTCGAGACGCGAACACCCCGATGGAGGAGCGCGCGGTCTCGCTCAAGGGGATCGCGAACCCGCCGCTCGTGTACGCCGTCCGCCGGGCCGACGGGCCCGCGCGCGAGCGGGCCGTCGAGCCGGGGGTCGTGATCGCCGCCGCGCCGCCGGTGTCTCGGCAGATCCTGTCACCGGCGGTCATCGGTCGTGACCGCGAGCTCGCGACGCTCGAGGCGCTCCTCACCGAGGCGCGCGCCGGGCGGGGACGGACGGTGCTGGTCGCTGGCGAGGCCGGCCTCGGCAAGAGCGCGCTGCTCCGGCTGTTCGCGGCGCGCGCCCGAGCGACCGGCGCGCGCGTGCTCGTCGGCGAGTGCACCGAGATCGAGGCTCGGCGACCGTTCGGGCCGTTCATCGACGCGCTCGCGGGCGGGGGCCTCGAGCCTCCCGAGGCGCTCGGTCGCGGCGGCCCCGGGGCCCAGCTGCTCGAGGAAGCCGAGCGCTACCGGGTCCACGCGCGGTTCGCCCTGCGCATCGGCGATGCCGCTGCCGCGGGCCCGGTCGTCGTGGTGGTTGAGGATCTCCACTGGGGAGACGAGGCGACGTACGAGCTGTTCCCGTACCTCGCGCGGAAGCTGCGTGATCGGCCGGTCCTGCTGCTCGCTACGTACCGCAGCGACGAGCTGCACCGCACGCATCCGCTCAATCACGTCCTCGCGGAGCTCGCGCGCGGCCGCCTCGCCGAGGAGATCCGGCTCAAGCCGCTCACCATCGAGGAGCTGGGCGACGTCATCCGGCTCGCCCTGGGCCTGTCGCGTCCGCCGACGGCACCGTTCCGCCAAGCGCTCTACGAGCGTACCGAGGGCAATCCGTTCTTCCTTGAGGAGATCCTCCGCGCGCTCGTGGACAACGGCGAGCTCGAGTATCGGGACGGCGCGTGGCGGCGGACGAAGGACGTGTCCGATCTCGCGATCCCCGTTTCGATCCGCGACGCGGTCCAGCAACGGCTCATGGGGATCCCCGAGACCGCGCGTCGCGTCATCCAGGTGGCGGCGGTGATCGGACAGCGATTCGAGTTCGACGTGCTCCGCGAGGTGAGCGGGCTGGACGAGGAACCGGTCTTCGACGCCGTCCGCGCGGCGATCGACGCGCAGCTCGCGGCCGAGGAGCCCGAGTCGGATCGCGAGTCATACCGCTTCCGCCACGCGCTGTCGCGCGAAGCCGTTGTGGCCGATCTTCTTTCGCGTGAGCGCCGGATCCTGCACCGGTCGGTCGGCGAGGTCCTGGAGCGGCGCGGTCCGGACCGCGTGGAGGAGCTCGCCTACCACTTCGATGAGGCCCGCGATGCGCGCGCGTTCCGGTATCACGTGCTCGCCGCGGAGGAGGCGACGCGGGCCTCCGCGTTCGCCCGAGCGGTGCACCACCTCGACCGCGCGATCGAGCTCGCCCCCGATGACGAGCCGACCCTCGGCCGGCTCTACCTGCGACTATCGGACATGGCCTTCGCGAGCGATGATCTGGCGCGATCGCTGCGCGCAGCGCAGGAAGCCGAGCGCGTGTCCCGGGCAGCGGAAGATCCCGAAGGCCAAGGCGAGGCGCTGCGGAGGGAAGCACGCGTCACCTGGCACTTCGGGAACGCTGGAGCCGCCGCCGAGCTCGCCCGCAGCGCGGTCGCGCTGCTCGAGCCGCTCGGCCCGAGCCGGGCGCTCGCCGGGTCGCTTGCCGAGCTCGCGCGCCTCGCGATGATCGACGTCCGAGCGGATGAGGCCGTCGGCGACGCGCGGCGGGCGGTCGCGATGGCGAAGGAAACGAGCGCCCTGGATATCGAGATCGATGCGCTGAACACGCTCGGGGCGGCGATGGCGAATGAAGAGGGCATCGGCCTGCTCCGAACAAGCCTTGCCCTGGCCCTCGAACACGGCATGCCCGCCGCTGCCGAGCGGGCATACAACAATCTCTACGCAACCCTCTTCCGGACCTCCGACGAGGCGAACGCTGTGGCGCAGGTGCACGAAGAGTCGAGCGCGCACGCGCGACGCTTCGGCATCAGGCCGGAGGGGTACGTTACCCGCGAGTCCCGCTTGGCCTTCCATGACGGCGAGTGGGACCGGCTGTTGGAGCTCGTCGACCAGTCGCGCAACGAGACGACGTGGTCGGCGGAACGGTCGTTGACTGAGGCGTTCGTTCGGGTGGCGCGCGACGGGCCGCAGGCGGCGATCTTCGCCGCCGTGGAGGGGGCCCGGACGCGTCTGCTCCCGGCCGATCAACAGGGGCGAGCCGAAACTGGACGTGCTGGCCTTCCGTATCTTCTGGCTGGTCGCGATCGGGAGGCCCTCGAACGGGCGGACGCGAGCCTCGAGTCAGCGATCGCGAGCGGGTTCGGGTACCTCGGCATCGTCGGCTGTCCGGCCATCGTCGCCGCGCACCGACTTGGTGACGTTGCGGCCCTCGCCCGGTGGACAGGGGCGATCCTCGAGCACGGCGACGCTCCCTGGGCGCTGCGCACGCAACGGCCGTTCGCCCGCGGCGCGCTCGCTCGGGCCGACGGCCGGGGCGAGGAAGCCGCGCGGCTCTTCGCGGAGGCTGCCGCAGAGGCGGACCGCCAGCCGCCGCTCTTCTTCTGCGCGACCCTGGCTCGCCTCGCGCGAGCGGAGCTGCTCGCTCAGGCGAGCGACCTTGAGGGTGCTGCGGCAGAGGTCGAGCGCGCGAAGGCGTTCTGGCGAAAGGTCACGGCGACCTGGTATCTCGCCGAGCTGGATCGCTGGGCTCGCGAACGCGGCATCCCGGCCGAAGCGCGTGCCTGAGCGCATTCCGAAGCCCGTGTCCGCGTCGAAGACGGTCTTCACGAAAACGATGCTGCCCAGCGACCCGAATCCCTCGGGCAAGGAGGCGGGTCACGCGAATCCCCGCGTAAGCATTGCGTCAGTAGCCCGGATGGTGATGGGTTCCGGCACATCGGAGACAGATGTGTCAGGACATAGGAGACACCGCGACGAAGGGGTGCTCCTATGGATATCGGGCCGTACCTGGTCGAAGCCCATCTGCGCGAGGGCCGCACGGTGGCCGAGCTCGCAGCAGCGCACGGCGTCCATCGCAGCTGGCTGTACAAGCTCCTCGCCCGGTACCGCGCGGAGGGTGAAGCCGGACTGACGCTCCGTTCGCGGCGGCCGCGGCGGTCGCCGGGGGCGATGGCCCCGGACCTTGAGGACCAGATCGTCGCGCTGCGCACGAACCTCTTGGCCCAGGGCTTTGACGCCGGGGCGGTGACGATCCACTGGCACCTGGCCCGGCAGCACGGTGCGGTCCCCTCGGTGAGCTCGGTCTGGCGGGTCCTGCGGCGGCGCGGCCTGGTCACCCCGCAGCCGCGCAAGCGGCCGCGGTCCTCGTTCATCCGGTTCGAGGCAGCGCTCCCCAACGAGTGCTGGCAGTCGGACATGACCCACTGGACCCTCGCCAGCGCTGGGGCCGAGATCGTCAACTTCATCGACGACCACAGCCGGCTCTGTCTGCGCTCGGTGGCCCTGCCGGTCGCGACGGCGATCGACGTCGGCCGGATCTTCCAGCAGGCCCGGGCCGCGTACGGGACCCCGGCGGCGGTGCTCACCGACAACGGGGCGATCTACACCGCCGGACCGCGCGGCGGGAAGGTCGTGCTCGAGACCGAGCTCGAGCGCCTCGGGATCCGGTCCAAGCATTCCCGGCCGTACCACCCCCAGACCTGCGGCAAGGTCGAGCGATTCCACCAGACCCAGAAGAAGTACCTGGCCAAGCAGCCGGCCGCGCGATCACTCGAGGCGTTGCAGGCCCAGCTCGATCGGTTCGCGGCGTACTACAACACCGAGCGGCCGCACCGGGCCCTTGGCCGGCAGACCCCCCAAGAGGTCTACGACGCGAAGCTCAAGGCCCGACCCGACGCTGCACCGGCAACCCACTTCCGGGTCCGCTACGACAAGGTCGATCACCACGGCTCACTGACCCTGCGCTACGACTCCAAGCTCCACCACATCGGGATGGGCGCTCGGCATCGGGGCCGGCCGGTGGTGATGCTCATCGCCGATCGCGATATCCGCGTGGTCACCGTCGAGGACGGCGAGCTGCTTCGGCACCTGACCCTTGATCCGAATCGCGACTACCAGCCGCAGACGTTGGGGCTCGCTGTCTAGGATGCATTTCTCTTATGTCTTGCCACATCGGTCTCCGATGTCGCGACACATCACACTGTAGCCCGGAGGGGATTCGAACCCATGACCTCTTCCTTGAAAGGAAATGGCTGCAGAGAAGCGACCTAGACAGATCAGAGACGCGAATCGCTCGAGAAGAAAACGAGTTGACGCGCCGGACGGACCAAATCGCGAGTCAGAAAAGCGACCTGTTCAGCTGGCATGGGATAGTGGCGTCGTGAACCGTGTGCCATCACAGTCCCCGCAGCCTGCCCCGCTGGACGACTCGCAGACCGCCGCGGTCGCGGGGGAGCTTGACACGCGTCTGCGGGCGGAGTTTCCAGCTGCGTTCGCGGGCATCGTGCGCGCAGCTGACGGCGGACTCGAGGTCTACTCGACCGGTGATCCGGAGCTCTTGCTCGAGGTGCAAAAACTCCGGGCCGACAGGGGCGGCGGAATCGCCATTCGGGTGGTGACCGGAGTGACCAACAGTCTCGCGGTGCTTGAGCGCCTACACGAGGACGTCCGTGTCCGGAACGGCGAGCTGAGGGCTCGTGGCATCGTTCTCGGCTGGGGAATTGACGTTCGCGGGAACCGACTTCGGCTGGAGGTCGTCGATCTCACGGCGGAGAAGGCTGCGTTCCTCAAGACGGCCTTCGGCGCGGCGCGGGTCGAGGTCGTCGAGGGTCAGTTGTTCGCGCCTAGCACGAGCGCCGCGCATCAGTAGCCCGGATGGGATTCGAACCCATGACCTCTTCCTTGAAATGAAATGGCTGCAACCGCAAGGACGGCGGAATCAAACTGCTCGAGCGTGATCGTCGGCTCGCGCAAGCGGCGATGCGTCGTGAATTCGCCCTGTACCAAAGAGTCGCCTCGCTCCGCGCGCGCATCGAGCGGAAGAAGTCGGCGTAGCGCCCCACATCCTCTACGGTGCGCGGATCGAAGCGAAAGGGGACCTGCCCGATGAACGCGCTCGACTGGCTGCTTGATGCGGACCCGGCGATCCGCTGGCAGGCGATGCGCGACCTGACCGATGCGCCGGCCGACCAGGTCGCCGCGGAGCGTGCCCGCGTTGCCACCGAAGGCTGGGGCGCGCGGCTGCTGGCTCTCCGGCGGGAGGATGGGCTGTGGGACACCGGCACGCCGGCGCCGGAGTGGATCTCGCTGCTCGCCCTGTTGCTGCTCCGCGACATGGGCCTCGACGCGTCGAGCGAGGAGGCGCGGACAGCGATCGGCCTCGTCCGCAACAACGCGACGTGGCACTCCCGGGGCCCATGGCACGGCACGCCGCTGTTCGCGGGCGAGGTCGAGCCGTGCATCAACGGACGCGTCCTAATGGTCGGCTCGTACTTCGGCGTCGACGTGACCGGCATCGTCGAGGGGCTGCTCGGCGAGCAGATGGCCGACGGTGGATGGAACTGCGAGCAGGAGAACGGCTCGACCCGCGGATCGTTCCACACGACGATCAACGTCCTCGAGGGCCTGCTGGAGCACGCACGAGCGAGCGGCGGCTCCGCCGAAGTCACCGCGGCACTGGAGCGAGGGCAGGAATACCTGCTCGAACGCCGGATGCTGCGTCGGCTGTCGAGCGGCGAGCTGATCGATCCGGCCTTCACGTTGTTCTCGTTCCCGACCGGCTGGCATTACGACGCGTTGCGCGGGCTCGACTACCTGCGTGCGGCGGGCGTGACGCCCGATGCGCGCGTGGCCGAGGCCATCGACCTGGTCCGCTCCAACCGTGACGCCGACGGCCGGTGGCCGCTCGAGAACCCGCACGAGAGCGAGATGGTCAACGCCCGCACCCGCGATCTCGACTTCGGCATGGACGAGCGCGAAGGCCGGCCCAGCCACTGGAACACCCTGCGCGCCATGCGCGTGCTGGACTGGTACGGGCGCGCCCGCTAGCCGGCCGGAATCAATCCGCGCATCAAGCGCGCCTCCCATAGCCCGGACCGGATTCGACCGATGACCTCTTCCTTGGAAAGCGATGCGGATGCCTCCGCGGCATCATCAGTCGGGCGACTGGCCTCTACGTCGCGCTGACGGCGTCGCCAACTCGGATGGTGCCTGTCCTGACGGGGATGACGCGGATCCCGAAGAAGGTCTTGTGGTCCCATTGGCGGTGTCGGGCGAGCGTGCGCAGAGGCTCCTTCCCCATTTCCAGCGTGTGTGGGTCGATGGTCGTGAGCACGCATCGATCGCAGCGCTCGGCGAACCGAAACTCGACGCCGCCAATCTGCAGCTGCCTCCAGTCATCCTCGACGAAGGCGGCGCCGCTGCCATCGATGACGACGGTCGGTCGAAATCGGGCCATCGCCATCGGTGCGCACGGCTCCTCACCCCGCGCCCGCGCGTCCACGGTCATCCAGTCGTTGAGCTGAGCCAACGACGCCGATGATGTGAGCAGGAGGGGGCCGGCGTCGGAAAGATTCAACGGCTCCCCCGGTCGGCCGCCATGATCCTGGGAGATCGTGCGACGTCCCCCCGGATCATCGAGCCAGCACAACCGCACAGGACGGCCAAGCTGGTTCGACAGCCAGTCATCGGCGCGGACACCGGCAGCACGGACGCTCGCCAAACGCGAAACGGTCGTCGAGACGAGCTCGCCGGTCGTCGGCGTGGCGACGCACAGCGTCGAGCCGTCGCGAGCGGTCAGCTCGATCGCGGCATCGTCCACTGGTGTCGCCGTCACGCCGAGCATGCGACGCTCAGCTCGCGCGGTGAGCACGGTGCCATCGTGGTTGAGCACAAGCCAGCGCCGGTCGTGTCGCAGGCCCCACGGCTCGACGTCCGCCTCGGAGGTGGGAACGCCACCAAGCGACTTGACCGCGAAGATGTTGATGGCAGCCAGGCTCGCGATCGCCATCAGCCAATCGTATGTCCGCGCTGTAGCCCGGATGGGGATCAAGCACGCGGAAGTGGTAACAGCTCGCCTCGTTCGTGACGAGCGCGGGTGGCTTCGACTCGCGGGTGAGAAGTGGACGCTCTACGCTCGGCTGATGCTGATGCCCTTTTCGTGGTCACCCACAACAACACAAGAAGGTGACCGAGAATGGTGAATCAGACCGCCGTCGCTGAGACTCCAAGCGCCGGCTGGAACCGCTTCTACAAGCTTGGCGGAGCGGCCGCAATCGCAATCGTGGTGCTGTATGTCATTGAGACAATCGGCGTCGTCGCTATGGGGCCGCCGCCCGCCACCGTGGACGACTGGTTCACGCTATTCCGGAACCACGGAGTCCTCGGACTCTTCGACGCCTATCTCCTGGACGCTTTCGCCGTGGCTCTCATGGTGCCGCTGTTTCTTGCCCTTTACGCAGCCCTAGGTCGAGCCAATAGAGCTTACGTGACTCTCGCTACCGCTCTTGCCTTTGTAGGAGTAGCGGTCTTCTTGACCACGAACATCAGCTTCTCCATGTTTTACCTCAGCAGTCAATATGCGGCTGCGACGACAGATGCGCAAAGGTCTCTGTTCATGGCAGCAGGGCAAGCGATGGTTTCGATTTCTATCGAGCACGGCACTGGTGCCTACATGGGGTTGCTCCTCATTGCCGTCGCCGGCCTGACGGTCTCTGTTGTAATGCTGCGAGTCGGAACCTTCGGCAAAGTAGCCGCTTGTGCGGGGATCCTGGCAAACGCGCTTCAGCTGGCCGAGCCGCCGGTGGTACTGGTACCAGCCGACTTCTATCAGAACATCGGCTTTCTCCTCATAGTCACGAGCTTCCTGTTCTTTGCCGTCTGGTATGTGCTGATTGCGCGAACGCTCTTCCGGTTAGGGCGTCTCGAAGGAGAGGCGATTCCCCAACCACAGTGATGAGCCGCCGTCGCTCCAAGGCACGACGGGGCTGGGGGGAGTGGGTCGAACGTTTCGCGGGCGTCGCACCCCCTCGGCCGCTGACCGCCCGCGAGTGCGCG
>DHJC01000073.1:138113-143153 GCA_002404155.1 Chloroflexi bacterium UBA4730
GGGCTCTTCCTTGAAAGGGAGTTGCGGGAGAGAACGTTCCATCGAGTTCAATCAAGCACAAGTGCTGCGCCGGACCAACCAGAAACGCACGGCACAGAGAAGCTCGACTGGGGGCACCTGATCTGAAGAACCATGTGTCGCCGGTTCAACTCCGGCCCTCGGCACAGAAGCAAACGCGCCAGAATCTTGATGACCGGGCCCGCACTGGCCATGCTCGCGGGCCGCGTAACCATTCGCCGCGGCGCGCACTGTAGAAGCTTCAGCCCCGCGCCTTAGTGTCCTAGTTCTGGATCCGCCAATCTGAGCTGTTCACCGTAACGCTCGCCGCGCCGCAACGACGACCCGCTAAGGCTGCGGCACGTAACCCGGTTCGCCTGGATTGACGAGAGAGACAAACGCCGAGTTGACGCCAAACGCGGCGTCCTGGCCGGCAGATGGGCCCACGCGAACGCAGATGTACGCACCGAGGTCAGGCCTGTCTTGAGGGCTGACTGCCCATCGAAAGCGCACGTTCGATATCCCGGTGGGCGAGAGCAACTCCCAGAGGCTTGTTGAAGGAGCTCCCGCCCCCTCGTACTTGCCGAAGGTCCCGCAGAACACCATGGTCTCCGTCGACGCGACTACGGTAGGAATTGCCGTCGCGGCCGCCGGTGCCAGCGTCGGAGCGGAGGATGTAGGTACCGACGCAGGGGCGGCCACCGGAGTAGCTGCACATGCGCCGAGCGCAACAGCGAGCAGGGGTACTACGACCATGCGGAGCGGCTTCCTCGTCTGCATCGCGGCGTGGATTATGGACGCGTCAGTCAATCTGGTCAGCGACTCTGTTTAGTCGCATCGACATGCCGTGGCGAGACATCGCGCGATGGGGCAGACCGGCCCCGCCGAGCCGCTCGTCTAACCGCCTAACACCCTGTCGGTTTGGGACCGCTCGCCGTTCGCCTTCGTGCTCAATTCGCCTCAGAACGCCGAAAATGCGCTAGCCAGATTCTGGATCAGCCAATCGGAGCCGTTCACCGTGACGCTCACCGCGCTGCGACAACGACGCACTAAGGCCGAGGTATGTAACCGGGTTCGCCTGGACTGACAAAAGAGACAAACTCGGTCAGTGACAGACCTTCGAAGTCCGTGACAGCACCGGCGTTGAAGCGCGCACAGACATACGTACCCAACTCGGGCAGGCCTCGTGAACTAACCGTCCTAAAGACCACGATCGTTACCCCTGTCGGTGAGCCCAACACATAGGTGAGATACGCATCCGGATGTTCCAGGATCCCGCAGAACACCACGGTCTGCGTCTGCGCGCTCGCGATAGGGATCGCCGTTGCGGCTGCCGGTGCCAGCGTCGGAGCGGACGCTGTTGGTACCGACGCAGGGGCGGCCACCGGACTCGCTGCGCACGCCCCGAGCGCGACGCCGAACAAGCACGTTGCGACCATGCGGAGCGGCTTCCTTGTCTGCGTCGTGGCTGGATTGTATGGACGGTGTCTCGCGGTAGGCACGGGCTGAGACAAGGGAGCACCCGAGCGGTCCCGTTCTCAGCTCATAGCGCCCGATGTCGATCGACTCTGTACGACCACGACGCTTCAGCTCGTCCGCTTTGTCGCCATCGACGATGCTTCGGCCGTTGCTGACCCAGTCTGCACGAGCAACGTCAGGTCGAGCCCGTAGAGGCTTTGCGCCTCTACCGCGCAGCCACGCTCAGATGTGGGAACAGGGGCCGTTTGTTACCGCGTCGCGGGTCGCGGAGAGGGTCGCGGCAACGCGGGATTCGAACCCCTGACCTCTTCCTTGAAAGCGATGCGGTCAAGAGAAGGGGCCCAGCGAATTATCCAAGCACGAATTGATACCGGCTCCGGACGCGAACAGGTGTCAAAGAAGCGGCCCAAGCGCACATCTATCCGAATGAGAAGCGGCCATGAGAAACGGCTAAGAGAAGAGGCGGGCAGCAGGCCTTCCTCGTGACAATCCAGAGAGGCGAATCGAAAGAGGCGAATCGAACTCCAGTCGCCTACCGTTTCCGGTGGGCATGCAGTACCTCGGTAATCGTGCAACGAAGTGAACCGCGGTCGTCCGCGGCCATCGAAAACGAACGCGGAACGAGCCGCGCGCGTCAACGAGATCCTCGAGTCACTCCTCGACGAGCTTGCCGTGGACATCCGCGATCCGAAGCGACGTCGTGAGCTCTTCCTTCTGCTCGGTGCCGCCTATGCGCTCATTCGCGCCGACGACTACGGCTACAAGGCAGCGGATACGGATCGTTTCAACGCTCCGGAGGAGCAAGAGCGGGAATTCCGGGCGGTGCAGGCAGCAACGGCGGATGGCGGTCTCTTCAGCGGCGCCGACGAATGGACTCGATCGACAGACGCCCAGCTGGTCCGCAAGTGGATCGCCGGGTTCTTCTTCGGCTCGGCCGCGGAGCGGCTGTATGCGGCCTCGGCGAGTGTGAAGAGCGGCGTCCCAATCGGGCCAGGGACGCCGCACGACCGAGTCGGCGCTTACGTCAGGTGGTTCAAGCACGACGAGAGGGATCTGCCCAGGCCTGGCCCCGACGTCATGCCCGAGTTGTCTCATGGCGTCGAGTTGCTGCGCGAGATCGTCGCCGCGCGTCGGGCACGGACGTCGCGACGAGGGTCAGAACGGACAGTGCGGATCCGACGTTGATGGTGAGCCGTTGTGCTAGGCCAACGCTAAGACGCACATCCGATGACGGCGGCGAAATGCGCGTGATCCGATGCAACGGCGACGATCCACAGCACCACAAGGCCCACGCCAAGGTAAACACCCGCTCGGGGAACGAGTGCCTCGCGTCGCGCACGCGTGCCAATGAGCAGCCCGCCCATCGCGATGGCAACCGCGAAGAGGTACACCCACACCGCAGACAGATCATGTCCAGTACCGAACGCCGTGCAGGGCCGCGCCTGGCCGGCGATCCAGATGTAGCCCGATCCGTTCAGCCGAAGAAGGTCGGAGACGAATAGCGGCGATGCCGCGAACAACACGGCGAGGGCGGCGAGCGCCGTTCGCACGCCTGCGAGGCGATACCTGCCTCGAGAGGCGCGCACTCGCAACACCACGAGCGCCGCGGCGAGCGCTGGCAACAGCGCAAGCAGAGGAGCGGGACCGCGAACGAATGCGGCGATCGACGCGTAGCCGGCCAGCGCGAGAGTCCCGCTGCCTACGAAGCCGACCAGGCTGCGGGCGGAGCGGAGACCAGGCGGCAGCGCTGGCTCCTGCAGGGGGACGTCCGGCGCCGCAAATCGGCTGACGTCGAGGCGCACGTCCTGGCTTGGCGAGGCGGACGCGAGGACCGGCCCGCCTTCGCGCCGCTGACGCGCCTCGTCGCCAAGTTCGGTCAGCAAGTCCGCTTCCATGCGCGCGTATCCAGGGCGAAGTGCGGGCAACTCAGCCATGCCAGCTGTGACCGCTTTGTCCGCACCGTCAAGATCCGCGTAGGACAAGCTGATGGCGGCGACGACGCGAAGCAGCGTGGCCTTGGCCACGAACGCCGAGCGCATGAGGTTGTCCACGGCGACGGCAGGATCGTCGCCCACACGGGACTCCATGTACGCGAGCTCGAGCAAGACGGTTTGCGAGTTGAGCTCCGCCATGTACCGCTGACTGGCAGCGGCGCGGGCCTGTTCGAGACACGCGCGGGCCTCGGTCAGTCGGTGGCTGTCGAGAAGATGCCAGTAGAGCGTCAATGCCGCCGCGATGTCGTCGGTGCTGCCGTCACTCGCAACCACAAGATCGCGCATGAGATCAGCCGGCCAGTCCCGGGGCCGGACACCTCCGATGCTCTGGGCCGTTGCCTCCTTGAGCGCCAGCCAACGGCGGCCGCCCGTCGATCCGGTGAGTAGCGACCACAGCCGCAGGCCGTCCGACGGCACACCGTATGGCCGCCACGGCAGCAGCCACATGAAACCTTGCAAGGCCGTGAACATGCCGACCAACAGCAGCACGAGCGGAGCGAGGTACGCCGACCGCCCGGCGTCGCCGAGGAAGGCGATCGAGAGGAGCAGGGTGCCAAGCCCGATGTTCAACGCCGGGCCGCCCAGAGTCGAGACGAACAACTGGGTGCGGGCGCGCCCGGCAGAAGGGAGCGCACTGTTGCAGGGGAACCGCCGGATCTTCAGCCGCAGTCGACCGGGCACGCCTTTCGGGACGAGTACGAACGGACCTAGCGGGACATAGTCGAATTGCGCACCGGCAATCCTTGCACCCGCGAAGTGGCCCAGCTCGTGAATGAGCGCTGGCACCCACCAGATGACCAGCACCGGGCCCACGAAGAGAACAGCGAGGCCGATTAGGAGGTCGGGCATCTATCCGTCCGAGAGGAAAGGGCGCTCAGGAGCCGGGCGAGGCTCGCCGAGTCTTGCCGACAAGCACGATCAGACCCACGCCGAGACAAGTCGCGCTCAGGAACGTAAGATCCAAAATCGGGAACCCAGTCCCCGACCGGGCCGCCAAGACGACGACCAATGCAATGGCGGGGCCGCCCACCTCCGCGAGGATCAGGGCGCGGACGGACGGCGATGTGCGAAGTTCCCGCCAAGCCCGGAATGCGAGGAATCCAACTACCGCCGCCACGGCGCCCTCGTCAATGATGCGGACGGCAGTCCCGTCGGCGACGTTGCCCGGACCGAAGAAGATCAAAGCAATGCCGGGCATGACGCTGGTGAGCATCAAGAAACTGGCAATTGGGAGTCCGAGCGGCGATCGGCCCAGTTGCTTCACTCTCTGAGCTGTCTGCCGGCGGCGGCTTCGAGTCCCACGGCGCGAGTCTCCCACGATGTTTGCGAACCCACCAAGCGTGAACACCAGCACGTCGAAGCCTGCGAGAACGCGAGCGAGCGGAAGGACCCAGCGTGCGCCCCTGCCGCTGGGATAGTCACGCGCGGAATGAGCGGGAACGCCGAGTGTTCTACCGCCATTTCCGACCGCGGTTGTACGGGCTGTGTATCACGCTGTGTATCAAGCGTCTGGATTGACTCAAGCCGCGAACGCAATTACTCGCGTGACGATCCGCTGTTCACCGACCGC
>DHJC01000073.1:143217-152590 GCA_002404155.1 Chloroflexi bacterium UBA4730
GACCACCGGCCGGATGGTCGAGCGGTACTGCAAAGCCCGACTGTTCGAGGAGCGTCGCAAAGCACCGTCGCCGTTCACCGCATCACGCGCCGCGCAGAAAGAGAAGCGGCCTGCAGAGAAGCGGCCGTTACAGCAGAGAAGCGGCCTGGACGGAAACCGAGCGGCGTAATCGGCAATAGCGACGCGGTCTGTAGCCCGGAGGGGATTCGAACCCCTGACCTCTTCCTTGAAAGGAAATAGCTGCAGAAAAGCGACCTAGGGCAGACGAGAGAAGCGAATCGTTCAGGAACAATGACGAGCTGACGCGCCGGACGGACCAAACCGCGCGTCAGAAAAGCGACCTCGCAGCCGCGACGTGGTCACCGAAGAGTCGGAGCCTCGCTCTCACTCCGAGGCACGAGACAGGCGGGAGCCTCACTCCGACAGCAGCACGCCGTCCTTCACAATCGGTTCGGGACCGGGCTACGGGCGAAAGAATGCGCGAAGGAAGGCGAACGTTCCAGCCAGCCCCGCAACCACGCCGAGGAGCAGGCTCAAGGCGACATCGCGCCGGCGCACGCCGATGCCGAAGACGGCCCCAAGAACGAGGCCGGCAATGACAAGCACGAACCCACCGCTGAAGAAAGGGACAAGTCCATAACCGATCAACGCCCCAGCAGCAACGATCCCAATGAGCCGCCCAGTCATCCTTGCATCAATTCTCATCCTGACTCGCAATTCGGACGACGCGCGCATCCAGTGCCCGGGAGCGTGGAGTGAGTAGCGGTCAGCCTTGTGCTCGCGGTGTTGGGGCAATTTGGGAATCGCACGGTCGCTCGCCGCGCTCTGGTCGCCTAGCGCGGAATAGTGCCCTTGTCTCGGTCCCGAATAGTTGCGCCGTAGCCCGTACTGCCAAGCTGGTCCTCGGTCGGCAGTAACCTGCAGTCATATGGGCTTCGCTCGAGGTCTGAAAGTCAAGTCGGCGCTACGGCTTTCTGGATTGCTCTGGGTCGTTCTCTTCCTCCTTGTCGCAGTCCTAACGACATGGCCCGCGGAGCCTGGTCATGATTACCGGATCTATGGAGGGCTCGGCGCCATTCCATGGCTCCTGTGGCTCCTACTCTTCGCGGCAGGAGGATTCCTGCTGCTGTCGTTCGTGCTCTGGCTGCTGATGTTCGTGACCGACACGATCCGTCATGCGATCGCGCGAGCCGGATCTCGCTACCGGCACGTCTGAGCTAGGCGCGATGGCGACAAGGCTGTAGCCCGGAGGGGATTCGAACCCCTGACCTCTTCCTTGAAAGCGATGAGGTTGAGAGAGGCGGCCCAGCGACTTCTTTACGCGCGAACTGATACTGGCTCTGAGCGAAAGTGCGCGTCAGAGAAGCGGCCTAACGAAATGAACGAGGCGGGCAGCAGGCCGCCGAACGTGGTCAACTGCGATGCGGGAGCGGGCGAGAGTAGCCCGTGGCGCTCGATCGGCTAGCGAGGCGGGCGGAGGCGCAGCGCCGTGTCCAACTCACTCTCGCGCCGCCTCGTACGAGCGCGACCTCGTAGATGCGCCCGGCGAGCTTCGCCACTCCGTACGTCGACATCGAAGGTGCCGGGCACGTCTGCGATCTCGAGCGCCTGCGGCAGTACGACTCGGGACGCTCAGTCGCGGCCGCTCGTGGTGGCGATGTCGACCTCGTTGCCGGCGGGGTCCGCAAGCGTCCACCACGAGGGTGCGAACTCGTCGCGCACCATCCGGCCGCCGGCGGCGAGCGCCGCCGCGATGCGCGCCTGCGCCTGCTCGTATGGCACCCACACGACGAAGTGGATCGCGCCGCCGCCGTCTGGCCGGGGCTTCTCCATGCGCTCAAACCAGAACCCAGGCCCGCGATCGTGCGGGTCGACGAGGTCCTCGTCGGGGCTGTCGGGGCGCGGCACGTATCCAAGGGCTGCGCGCCAGAACGGCATCACCGTTGCCGGGTCGGTCGCGCCGGGGATGACGAGATAGCTCTGCACCGCCGACGGGTCTGCAGCGAGACCCAGCTGTCGCGCGGCTGCGGAGATCTGGCGGGCGAGCTCGACATCGCGCGTGCTCATCCCCATGTAGTTCGCGGTGGCGGTGATGAAGTGCACGGTCACGCCATCGCGCCGCACGTCGATGTCGGGACGATGGTCCTCGACACCGGGCAGCGCACTGATCGCGTGCACGAAACGCGCGGCCGACGCAAGCGACCCGGTCGGGAAGAAGGCGCACGCACCGTCGCTCCCGACGACGCGCCAGTCCCCAACACCCTCGGCCTCGTAGAACTGCTTCACGCTGATGCGGCTTTCCATGTGGCTTCCGTCCTCATCGGCTGACCATCCGCGCGGCGGCAGCACGCAGGCCCGAGCCGGATATCGGGGCTACGCGATGTTGTCGAGGAAGCTGAGCACGCGCCGCATGAGCAGCTTCGCGGCACCTTCGTCGTAATCGGGCAAGCTGCTGTCGGCGAACAGGTGTCGATCGCCGGGGTACAGGAACAGCTCCGCGCCTTCGATCGTTCTCACGAGGTCGCGCGCGGCCGGGAGGTCTTCCGCGCTCCACTCGTCGTCTTCCATCATGTGGATCTGGAGCGGAGCTCCCCGCGGCCACGAGCCGCCGAACTCGGAGGCCGGGAAAGCGCCCGAAAACAACAGCGCGCCCTTCGCGCCGGGGCGCGTCTGGGCAAGCTCCTGCGCGGGCATCACGCCGAGCGAGAATCCGGCGTAGACGAGCTCGTTGGGTAGGCCATCGGCGGCGCGTCGGCCGCGCTCTGCGATCGTCGCGAAGCCGACCTGCTTCGCGTACCCGACGCCCTCATCAAGATCGGTGAAGATCTTGCCGTCGTAGAGGTCGGGGCTATGAACGACGTGTCCGGCAGCTCGCAGCTCGTCGGCGAACGCGAGGAGTCCCGGTGTCTGTCCCTGTGCGTGGTGGAATAGAAGTATCTCAGTCATCACGGCACCCTACGACATGCGCGCGGAAAGCTCGAACCGACGAGGGCTGGCGTCGCCCGCCAGCAAGCGGCCTGGACGGAAACCGAGCGGCGTAATCGTCAATAACGCCAAGCCTTGTAGCCCGGAGGGGATTCGAACCCCTGACCTCTTCCTTGAAAGCGATGCGGTCAAGAGAAGCGGCCTAGCGAATTGTCCAAGCACGAATTGATACCGCCTCCGCGTCGAAACGAGTGTCAGAGAAGCGGCCAACTCGGCATCTACCCCGAATAACAGCGGCCAACAGAAGCGGCCAACAAGAGAGGCGGGCAGCAGGCCGCCTCATCCTGCGGCTACCGCCCTCGTAACGTCGACCACCGCATCTTCCGCGAGCTTGATCGCTTGCGCCGCGAACGTGCGGGTCACGACACCCGACGCCTCGTATTGCGCAGCGTTGCGAGCCGTGCGGATGCGGCGCAGCAGACCCGCGTTCTGCAAGAGCACCGTCGGCAGGAGCGGATACGCGAAGCGAGCTACATGGGACCTGGCTGCGAAGCCATCCCTTCGCAAGACCGCGTCGCAGCTGACCACGAGGGCGTTCTCAGCGGAGTTAAGGGCGAGGTCGTATTCGTTTCGTCGCAGCAGCTCGTTTGCTCGCGCGACGTGAACGACCGCTAGCTCGAGCTTCCGTTGAGCTACCGTCAGATCGCTTGCGGTCTGGACGACGTCCTTCGCGTACTTCTGCTGCCACGCGACGAGTGCCGGTGGTGAGCTCATGCTCATCCCCCTTCAGCATGATCCGGTGATGGCCGACGATGCTTTGCAGGAGTCGGCGCTGGCCGGCGTGTGGATCGTGGAGTTCGGCCGAGCTCCAGACCACAAAGTTCACCGCGCGACGGACGCGATCCGATACCGCATCGCTCAGTCGAGCGAGCCGCTCCCAGTCGACATGCCCGACGAGGAGCACGTCGATGTCGCTGTCAGCCGCATCACGGCCTGACGCGAACGATCCGAAGATGAGACCGAGTCGGATCCCGCGCATCTGGGCAAGACCGCGCGCGAGGATCTGCGCAACCTCGCCCTCGCGCCGCACGAGACCGTTGATGCTCGCGACGCGGTCGCTCGACGGGTCGAGCGACCAGACCCGCAGGTTGCCCATCCGTCGGCTTGTCACGGCTCCCGCTTGCAGCAGGTGGTCGAGTGCGGCGTGCGTGGAATGCGGATCAGCGTCGATGCGACGGGCGATCTCGCGCGTGTGCAGTTCCTGGCCAGGCATGCTGACGAGGAGATCGAGAATGCGTCGCGCCGCGGGGCTTCGACCTAGAAGCTCGGCGATGACTGCCATGCGGCGATATTACAACAGTCGTTGTATGTGCTACAACAATCGTTGTAACGCCTGTCTACGCCCTTAAGTGCTCCCCCCACGGCGGCGACGCACATAGGCGCCGCCAAAGGCGAGCACCATCGATACGAAGAGCGCGACCGCAAGGAACGTGCCCGCCGGAGCGGTGCTGGTGCTAGGGAGGCCACCGACCGGGCGAGGAGAGTCGCTGGCTCTCGGTGCGGGGATCGGCTCGGCGCGATAGCCGGGCGATCCCGTTTGGATGAAGCTCACGAAGGTGAGGACGGAGATCTGTGTACCCATGACGGGAGTCGGCGGGGAGTCGACCGTGCGCACGCATACCCAAACGGGCGGCTGCGCGTAGGAGAATTGCATCCCAGCGGGAATGACGATGTAGGTGCCGGCGGGCGCCGTGTCTCCGGGCTGCGGGATCACGAACGACCCTGCCGCATTCGGTTGCGGGCCGATGGAACCCAAGATCTTGCCGCACACGATCCGCTCGGCTGCGGCCGCGGTCGCGGGCATTAGAGCGATCAGCGCGCTTGCGACGCACACCGCGCCAATGGAGGCCCTGCGACGAAGTGCCATGCTCGGACCCTACCTCCTCCTGACTCCGAGCGGGCGACGACAGCGTCATCGGCCGTTCTCGGCTGACCCACGGTAAACACAAGGCGGACTGCCGCCGCCACCAGCCGCTCGACGCGAGCGCCTCTACGATGAGTAGATGAGCGGAGCGAAGGCCCCTGAGCGGATGCTCGACCCGATCTGCGACATGATCGTCGTCGTCGCCGATGCGCAGGCTCGAGGGCGGACGGTCGAACACGACGGCCGCACGTACGCGTTCTGCTCGAATGGGTGCGTCAAGGCGTTCAACGCCGATCCGGTGAAGTGGGCCGCGAAGGTGGACGCAAGCGTCACCGCATCGCAGACCCTCACTGGAGAGGCCGTGATCGACGACGGGATGCGCCGTTGGTACGCGTCGTGTCGCTGTTGTCTCTCGGATGCATACCCGGCGATCGTGGCGCAGCTTGACGCGGAGCGTGACGCCGCCGCAGCGCACTAGCTCGAGATGGACCTGGTCGACGCGATGCTCCATGCCCTGTCGATCTCCTTCGCGATGACCTGGGAGATCCTCTGGGCGCTCATCCTCGGGTTCACGCTCTCCGCCGCAGTCGAAGCGGTCGTCTCGAAGGAGCAGATGAGCCGTCTACTGCCCGATGACTCCCCGCGAACGCTCGGTCTCGCCTCGTTGCTCGGTGCGGCGAGCTCGTCGTGCTCGTATGCCGCAGTCGCGCTGGCCAGGTCGCTGTTCAACAAGGGCGCGAACTTCACCGCCGCGATGACCTTCGAGATCGCCTCGACGAACCTCGTGATCGAGCTCGGGATCATCCTCGTCATCCTGATGGGCTGGCAGTTCGCCGCCGCCGAGTTCATCGGCGGGCCGATCATGATCGTGGTCCTCGCGCTGCTCTTCCGTTGGTTCCTCAAGCAGCCGCGGGTCGCCGTGGCCCGTCGCCGGGCTGAGAAGGGTCTCCCCGGCTCCATGGAGGGCCACGCCGCGATGGACATGTCCGTGCGCGAGGGCACGCTCCTCCAGAAGATCGTCTCCCCGCAGGGATTCACCGCGATCAGCCATTTATTCGTCATGAACTGGGCCGCGGTGCTCCGCGACGTCGTCCTCGGGTTGCTCATCGCCGGCGCGCTCGCCGCGTGGGTCCCGGAGTCGTTCTGGAAGGTCTTCTTCCTCACCGACCAGCCGCAGCTCGCCCTGCTCTGGGGCCCGCTGGTCGGGCCGATCGTGTCGGTGGTGAGCTTCGTGTGCTCGATCGGGAACGTGCCGCTCGCCGCGGTGCTCTGGAACAGTGGGATCAGCTTCGGCGGCGTGATCAGCTTCATCTTCGCCGACCTCGTGATCCTGCCGATCCTCTCGATCAAGCGCCGTTACTACGGGACCAAGATGACGGTCTTCCTGTTCGCCACGTTCTACGCGGCGATGGCCCTTGCGGGACTGCTCGTTGAGCTGCTGTTCGGGGCGCTGGGCCTCATCCCGCACGAGCGCAACGCCCTCGTCGCCGAGCCGTCGCTGTCGCTCAACTACACGACGGTCCTCAACCTCGTGTTCCTCGCCCTCGCCGGCGTACTGCTCGTCCGAGCGTGGCGCACCGGAGGCTTTGCGATGCTCGCGATGATGGACGGCGCCGCGGCTCCAACGTCCCGCGCCGAGGTGGCACATCACCACTGACGTCACAGCCCACGAGGGAACCTTCGCGGCACCCCGTGCGTCCGTGAATGTACTGAACGCCCACCTCGTCCGCGTCGTGTTCCTGGCGATCTTGCTGGCTAGCTGCGCGCCGCAGGGCCCGGGGCTGAATACGGCGTCGAACCGGCCCGGGCCCGTCGTGGGCACGCTCGGGGCGGTGTTCGACATGACGCCCGCGTACCCCGGCTACCCGTGGACCCGCGATGGCCATCCGGTGAAGCCTGAGGAGCTCAGCACGTCCGCAGGTCCGAGCCACTGTGGTTGGCAATCGGCGACGTTTCTCGGCATCGGCTGGCCGGTCGGGACGCTCTCGACATCATCGGCCCAAGCGCGGCAGTACATCCGGGACCCGCGCGCCGCCGTGAAGGCATCGCTGCATGATCGGCTCGAGCTCAACGCGAAACTGCCCAGCGATGCGCGGCCGACGGGCTACGCGTACGGCTCAATCCAGGTCTACCTGAGTCCGACCGACCAGGACGAGGCTGTCTACCTCGTCGGTCCGTCAGGCGCCGAACGCTGGCCGCGAAGCGACCCGATGACGCTCTGCGAGTAGGCACGGCTGGAGAGCCTCTCCGCGGAAGGCGGCAAACTCGGCACTCATGATCGTGTCACGCCTCGCCGCCGCGGCCGCATCATATGGCGAGGTCATCCGAAGCCCGCGTTACTTCCCCCTCTGGCTGGGGCAGCTCGTCTCGAACTTCGGCGACACGCTGCACTACATCGCCCTCGTCGTCCTCGTCTTCCAGTTGTCGGGCCAGGGCCTCGCGGTCGCAGGGCTCGTGGTGGCAGAGGTGATCCCGGTGCTCGTGCTCGGCCCGATCGCCGGCGTCGTCATCGACCGGTTCAGCCGGAAGGCGGTGCTCATCGGCGCGGATCTGGTCCGCGCGGCGCTTGTGCTATCGCTGCTCTGGCCCCAAGGCGTCTGGCATGCGTACGTGGTCGCCGCCGGCCTGGCGGCCGGCGGGACGTTCTTCGACCCGACCGTGAACGCGGTGATCCCGGGTCCTCACGACACCGGAGCAGCGGCTCGCCGCGAACTCGGTGTCGTGGTCGACCGGACGATTGGTCCAGATCGTCGCCGCGTCGATCGCCGGCGGGATCATCGCCCTCTCGGGCGTGAGCCTGGCGTTCGCGGTCAACGCCGCAAGCTTCCTCGTGTCGGCCGGACTCATCGCCGTCCTCACCATCCCGCCGCACGCGGGCCAGCTCGAGGGTGGAACCAGGCGCGGTCTCAGCGCGTATTTCGCCGACGCGAGGGCCGGACTCGACTACGCCCGCCGCGACCCGCTCCTCTCGCGTCTCCTCATCGTCCAATCGCTCGCCTCGTTCGCCGTCGGCGGTACCGGCGCGATGCTCGTGGTCCTCTCCGAACGCCACCTGCAGCAGCCGCCGGAAGGGTTCGCGTGGCTCATCGGTGCGATCGGGGTCGGGGCGCTCGTCGGGCCACTCATCCCGAACACGTTCGCCCGCGACTACCGGAATGCGCGCTGGTTGTTCGTCCCGTACGTGATCCGGGGAATCGGCGACGTGCTCATCGCGGTGTTCACCCCGCTTCCGATCGCCCTGTTCATCCTGTTCGTCTACGGGCTCAACACCTCCACGGGGGATGGTCGTGTTCAGCTCGACGATCCAAGGGGCGATCCCGGATGCGGTCCGCGGGCGAGCGTTCACGCTCCTCGACGTGAGCTGGAGCGCGATGCGCCTGGTGTCGCTAGGCGTCGCCGCGGTCGTCGTCGATCGCGTCGGGATCGAGCCGCTCTACTGGATCGGCGGCAGTCTGTTGGCGCTCGCCGGCGTCCTGGGGCTCGTGCTCCTCGGTGGCCAACGACTGCAAGCACTAGAGCCAGGCGTCGCCGGCTGAAGGCCCACGAGGGGAGAGCTGTAGCGTCCCGGACAGCGCGACCGCGAGCGAGCGGAGGGACCCAGCGTGCGCCCCAGCCGCTGGGGTAGTCACCGGCGAAATCACGGTCGAGCCCGAATGATCTGCCGCCATTTCGTGTCCGCGGCTGTACGAGGCTGTGTACACGCTGTGTATCACGCATGGGGAGGCGCTCAAGCGACGAACGCAATTACCAGCGTGCATCTATCGCTGCCTAGACTCACTCTCGGCCTGCTGCCCGCCGGGAGGGAACACCACGATGCCCGGCCACCGAACCTTTACAGCTGCATCGCGGCCCATGCGATGGGCAGACATGCGTGACGAGCACACCTCGCTCCTCGAGGTGATCGACAGCTTCCTCGTCCATCGCCACGACCTATCTCCCGCGACCGTCGCCAACTACCGGCTCGCGATCCGCTCGTTCGCGGACTGGACGACGGAGACCATCGGCCGGCCCGCCGAGGTCGGCGACCTCGAGGCCGGCACCGTCGAAGCGTTCCTCGCCCACCGGCGGTCCACCGGCTCGGCCCAATCCGCGCGCAGCGCCTGGGTGGCGCTGCGCTCCCTCGCGCGATTCCTCGCCGAGCGCCGGATCCACCACGAGCTCGGCGAGTCGACCCTCCGGATGGTTCGGATGCCCCGGGTGAAGGACGAGGTCCGTCGAGCACTCACCGACCCGGAGATGTGGCTCCTCATCGAGCGAGCTGCCCAAGGGGAGCAGGGCGGCCGCGACGCGGCCCTCGTCTGGACGCTGCTCGGCTGCGGCCTTCGCCGCGAGGAGCTCGTCGGCCTCCGCCTCGTGGACCTCGCCGCCGCGGAGCGGCGGCTCCACGTCCGCGCCCTCACGAGCAAGTCCGTCCACTCCCGCGATGTCACCGTCCCGATCGAGACGCTGAAGGCGCTCGATGCGTACGTGCACGACCACCGGCTCGGCTCCGCCGAGCCGGACGATCCGCTGTTCACCGACCGC
>DHJC01000073.1:152809-179771 GCA_002404155.1 Chloroflexi bacterium UBA4730
GACCACCGGCCGGATGGTCGAGCGCTATTGCAAAGCGCGACCGTTCGAGGAGCGTCGCAAAGCACCCTCGCCGTTCACCGCATCGCGCGCCGCGCAGAAGGAGAAGCGGCCTGCAGAGAAGCGGCCCTCACAGCAAAGAAGCGGCCTGGACGGAAACCGAGCGGCGTAATCGTCAACAACGACGCGGTCTGTAGCCCGGAGGGGATTCGAACCCCTGACCTCTTCCTTGAAAGGGAAGCGCCCTAGACCGCTAGGCGACCGGGCCGCGTGGACCTCGATTATCCGCCCGTATGCTCCGGCGGTGCCGCAGCGGTTCAAGACCATCATCGAGCCTTTCCGCATCCACTCGGTCGAGCCGCTCAAGCTCACGACCGAGGAGGAGCGGCAAGAGAAGATCCGTGCGGCCGGCTACAACCTGTTCAACCTGCGCGCGGAAGACGTGCTCATCGACTTTCTCACCGACTCCGGCACGGGCGCGATGTCGCGCGACCAGTGGGCGGCGATCCAACACGGTGACGAGAGCTACGCGGGCTCGCCGTCATGGTTCCGCTTCCTGGCGGCGGTCCAGGAGCTCTTCCCGTTCACCCACGTGATCCCCACGCATCAGGGCCGCGCGGCCGAGCGCATCCTCTTCTCCACCATCGCGGGCCCGGGGAAGGTGATCCCGAACAACACGCACTTCGACACGACCCGGGCGAACATCGAGGCCACCGGCGCCGAGGCCGTCGACCTCGTCATCGGCGAAGGCCGGACCCCCGGACTCATCCACCCATTCAAGGGGAACATGGATCTCAAGGCGCTTGATTCGCTCCTCGCCGCACGGGCGAAGGACGTCCCCGTCGTGATGGTCACGATCACCAACAACTCGGGCGGCGGCCAGCCTGTCTCGCTCGAGAACCTGCGCCGCGTGCGTGCGCTCTGCGATCGCTATCGCGTGCCGCTGTTCCTCGACGCGTGCCGCTTCGCCGAGAACGCGTGGTTTATCAAGACCCGCGAGCCGGGCTACGCCGACAAGTCCGTGCCCGACATCGTGCACGAGATCGCCGCGCTCGCCGACGGGATGACGATGAGCGCGAAGAAGGATCCGATGGCGAACATCGGAGGCTGGCTTGCGATGAACGACGACGCGCTCGCGGAGCGCTGCCGCAACCTCCTCATCCTCACCGAGGGCTTTCCGACGTACGGCGGCCTCGCCGGCCGCGACCTCGAGGCGATCGCGCAGGGACTGAAGGAGTGCGTCGAGCCGGACTACCTGCGCTACCGCATCCGCTCGACGGAATACCTCGCGGACGCGATCGACCGCGCGGGCGTACCGATCGTGAAGCCGGCCGGCGGGCACGCCGTGTACATCGACGCCGGCGCGATGCTCCCCCACATCCCACCGCTCGCCTATCCGGCACAGGCGCTCTCCATCGCCCTCTATGAGGCCGGAGGCATCCGCACCGTCGAGATCGGCAGCGTCATGTTCGGGCGGCATCCCGACGGGAGCGAAGCGCCGGCCGCGATGGAGCTCGTGCGGATGGCGATCCCGCGCCGCACCTACACCCAGAGCCACATTGACTACGTGATCGAGGTCGTGCGCGAGGTCGCGACGCGCACTCCGTCCCTGCCTGGCTACAAGATCGTCTCCGAGCCTCCGCAGCTGCGCCATTTCACGGCGCGCTTCGCCCCGCTCTAGATCACCCCGACGATCCGCGCGACCGTGCGAAGCTCCGCGCGTTCGGCCGCCTCCGCGCGCGGCGCGGCCCATTCAACGATCTTCAGCGCTCGCACGACGTTGAGGTCGTCTTCCAGCGCGGAGAGGGCCTCGCGGGCCGGGCCGGCGCGGCCGACCGCACCGCTTCGGCCCCGGCCGAGGGCGTCACCGAGCGCCGCGGCCCGAAGGCGCGCGCGATCGAGGGACGCTTCGTCGTGGTCGAACGGCTTGCGATAGTGCCGGTCGAGGAGATAGAGCCGGAGCGCCCGCGGGTCGGTCACGTTGAGCGCGTCGCGCACGAAGACCATGTTGCCGTCGGACTTTGACATCTTCTTGCCGCCGAGCCGCATGGCGCCGACGTGGGCCCAGGTCCGCGAGAACGGCCGCTTGCGGCTTGCAGTCTCCGACTGCGCGATCTCGTTCTCGTGGTGCGGGTAGATGAGGTCCGCCCCGCCCCCGTGGATGTCGATCTGGTCGCCGAGGTGGTGGCGGATCATCGACGAACACTCGAGGTGCCAGCCCGGTCGGCCGCGGCCCCACGGGCTCGGCCACGTCGGGCCGTCGTCCACGAAGCGCCAGAGCGCGAAGTCGCGTGGATCGCGACGGCCGGGATCTTCGAGCTTCGCGTCGTCCTGACCGACGAGGATCCGCTTCATCGCCGCCGCGCTGAGGCCCGAGAGCTCGCCATAGCGCGGCTGCGCCGCGACCGGGAAATAGACGCCCCGCGGCAGCGTGTACGCCGCGCCGCGCCGCTCCAGCGCGCGAACCAGGGTGAACATCGCCGGGAGCTCCTGCGTGGCGTGACAGATGACGTCCGGCCGGCGCCAGCGGAGCCGCTTCATGTCCGCGAGATACGCGCGCTCCTCGCGCTTGCCGAGCTCGCGCCAGCCGACGTTGTCCCGCGCGGCACGTTGGAGGATGGACTCGTCGATGTCGGTGACGTTCTGAACGTACCGGACGGGGTGTCCGGTGGCCTCCAGGATGCGCGCGAGGAGGTCGAACGTGAGGAATGTACGGGCGTGACCGAGGTGAGTCGTGTCATAGGGAGTGACGCCGCAGACGTACATCGTGACCGCACGGCCGGGCGCACGCACTGGATGGATGGCGCGGCGGCGGGTGTCGTAGAGGCGGAGCACGCGTTCCGGACGATATCCTCGCGACGGGTGATCCGTTTGCCGGACGAGCGTGAGGTCCTCGCGACGCTCGAACGCGTCGCCTCTCCACCGACGGCGCCTTATCACGAGTGGCGCGCGCTCGACGCGATCGCCGAGGAGCTGAAGCGGCTCGGACTGGTGCCGAAGCGCGACGCGTACGGGCAGCTCTCGGTCCATCTCACACGGGGATCCGCGAAGCGCGCCCTGGCGTTCGTGGCGCACACCGATCACCCCGGATTCGAGTTCGTCGAAGTGAGCGGAACGCACGGCCTCGCGCGCTTCCGGGGCGGCATCGATCCGAAGTACTTTCAGGGGGCGTCGGTCCCGCTCATCGTCCATCGCGATGACGTCGCGGACGGTCACCGGGCCACGGGCAGCGGCTACGTCCATGACCCGGTCCTGCCCGATTGGTCCGCCGGGTACTGCGAGATCCATGCGGAGCGACCCCTCGCGGTCGGTGACTGGGCGGTGCTCGACCTGCCCGCCTTCGAGCGGCGCGGGAACGAGTTGTACCTCCGGAGCGCCGACGATCTCGCCGGATGCGCGGTCATCCTCTCGACGCTTCACGCGCTGCGGGACGAGACGCGCCCGTTCAGCGTCCATGCGGTCTTCACCAGGGCCGAGGAGTCGGGCCTGTTCGGTGCGCGGCTCGTTGCTGAGGACGCGAGCATCCCAAAGGATGTGTATGTCGTATCCGTCGAGGCGAGCAACTCGCTGTACGCGCCAGCGGGCGCAGGCATCGTCGTCCGCGCCGGCGACTACCACAACACGTTCAGCAACGAGGCGGAGCGGTATCTGCGCGTTGCGCAGGGACGGCTCGCCGATCGTGGGATCGGGTCCCAGCGACTACTCCTTCCCGGTGGGACGTGCGAGGCGTCGGCCTTCGTGAGGCTCGGATGGGTCGCGACCGGCATCGCGTTACCCAACACCGGCTATCACAACGCCGGCGCGGATGGCTCGCTGGTGCCGGAGATGATCCGTCTCGAGGACGTGATCTCGGGGATCGCGCTGTCGGCGGAAGCCGCGGTCGCCGCCGGCGCTGACGAAGAGGAATCCTGGTGGCCCGATGTGCGCGTAGTTCCCGAGGAAATCCGCGAACGGCTGGCTCGCTCGGCGAGTCTCCACAACAAGGATGTGTCGGCCTCTTGACACCGCGTCCACGAGCGGTAGAACAGAGGCGGAGCTCCACGCGAGACCGACGAATCACATCGGAGGTCAAGCAGACACATGGTTCGGATCCATCTTCGCTACGAGGTCCTCGAAGTCGATCGATGACGCCCCCGGCGGAAGGGGGCCCCGTCGATCGGGGACGCCGGCCACGAAGCGCGTGACCGAGAACACCGTTAAAGGTGTCTCCCAGATGAGGCCGGATCTCCGGCCAGCACTTTGATATGGAGCGGCGTCCCCTCCCGATTGTCTGAAAGCTCACAGAGGCCCTCGCCACGGCGAGGGCTTTCTGTTGTCTACGCTGACGGCAGTGGACGAGACCGTCGAAACCGAATGGCAGTGGTTCCGCCGATCGATCCGTGACTCCCTCCTCCGGCCTAGACGGTTCGCGGCCAGCCTCGCCCGCGAGCACTACGGCCTCGCCGGCGTGCTCGTCGCCATCCTCGCGGGCATCGCGCTCTCCCTCGCCGTCGATTCGCTCGTCATCGCGTCGAAGGGCCTGCGCGTCCCCGACTTCACCAGCCGGATCCTCATCGACGCCCTCCTCCTCGGCGTGCGGCTCGCCATCGTCGCGGCCGTCGCGTCCGGAGCGGTGGCGCTCTTCATGCGGCTCGTTCGGCACAGCGACGTCTCGATGGATCAGGCATTCACGGCGATCACCTTCGCCCTGACCCCGCTCCTGTTGATGCCGGTGCTCGCCGCGGCGCTGGCGCTCGTTCCCGAATCGCTGCCGATCGTTGGCGTCCTCATGGTCGCCCTGCTGGTACGCCTGCTGTACGGCCTGTTCGAGAACGTCCGGGCGCAGGTACCGCTCGCCCTTGCGATCGCCGCGATCGCGATCGTGATCGGGAGCGTGCCGCTCGCCCTGCCGGACCAGGTATCGCGGATCGAGTTCACCGCCCTCGCCTACCAGCCGACGCTCGCACCGCCGATCACCGCGAGCCCGCCGGCCGGCGGCACCGCCGTCTCGGGCGAAGGCTTCTCGCTCGTCCTGCCGAGCCGGTGGAAGGAAGTGCACCTCGGCATCGCCGGCGAACTCGCCCGGTATGAGACCGACACCGACGTCCTCGTCGTCATGCGGGCGAGCGGCAGCGCGCTCGTGACCCCCGACAGCTACGCCGAGAACGTGGCGCTGGCGTGGCGTCGCGGACTCGATTTCACGAGCTCGAGCCGCGCGATCGTGCGGAACGGGACCATGGTCATCCTCGACGACACGTATCGCGGCGCCGTCGACGGGCGGCCCGAGCTGCTCAGGCAGTTCACCACGGTCGTCGGCACGCAGGGACTGGCGCTGCTGTTCCGCTACATCGAGCCCGATGACGCGAAGGCCGTCAGCGAGTCCACGTCGATCGCGGCGTCATGGCGGACGCGGAGCCCCTAGGCGAGCTCGACCTCGCGGACCCAGCCGTCCAACACCCGGTACGCCCGCACGTCGGGCGTGGCATCGCGCAGCGAGACGAGGACGTAGTAGGCCTCGGGGTAATGTGCCTCGGCGCGGTCCGTCGGCGACGGGTATGGCTGCGTCACCGGGTGACTGTGGTAGATCGCGACGAGCTCTTCACCCTTCGCCTCCATGTCCCGGAACGCGCGCAGCTGCTCGCGCGAATCGATGACGTAGCGCGTCACGGGCGCGGGATGCGCGTTAGCGCAACGGACCACGCGCACCGGCGCGCCGTCACGTCCGGCGATGAGGCCGCAGGCTTCCTTCGGGGCTTCGGCGCGGGCGTGCGCGACGATCTCCGCGCGGATCGGGTCCGGCAGGACGAGGCGCTCGGTCAGCGGCCGCCGGCCATCGCGGGAATGACCATGACCTCACTGCCGTCCGGCACCGCCGTGGCGAGGCCGCCGGAGCCACGGGCGTCGGTGTCGCCGACGTATACGTTCACGTACGAGCGGATGCTTCCGCGGTCATCGAGGACGCGGGCGCGAAAGCCGGGATGGCGGCGGTCGATGTCCGCGAACACGTCAGCGAGCGTCTCGCCCGACGCCTGGATCTTCGTCTCGCCGCCCACGGCGTCACGCAACGTCCCGGGCAACCGAACGGTCACTGCCATGTCATCACTCCCACATCGGCGTGGAGAGGTAGCGCTCCCCTCCATCTGCCAGTAACGCGACGACCACGCCCTCCTGTTCCCGCGCGACCCCCAGGGCCGCGGCCACGGCACCGCCGCCGGACGGACCGCTCAGGATCCCCTCCTCGCGCGCAAGCCGCTTGGCCATCGCGATGGCGGCGTCCGTGCCGATGGTCCGGTGGTCGTCGGCAAGGGCTTCGTCCCAGATCAGGGGGCGGATGGCCGTCGCCATGTGCTTCCAGCCCTCGATGCCGTGCAGCGCAGCGTCCGGCTGCACCGCGACGATGCGCACACCCTTCGGCCGGAGCGCGCGCGACGCACCGACGACCGTTCCGGAGGTCCCGACGCCGGCGACCAGATGCGTGAGCCGGCCCCCGGTCTGCTCCCACAGCTCGGGCCCGGTGGTCTCCTCGTGCGCGAGCGGATTCGCCGGGTTCGCGTACTGGTCGACGTAGACATACCGCGGGTCCTTCGCCTTCTCGCGCGCCGCGAGAATCGCGCCATCGCTCCCGTCGAGCGGATCGGTCAGCGTCAGCGTCGCGCCGAACGCGGCGACGATGCGCTTGCGCTCGACCGAGAGCTTGTCGGGCATGCAGAGCTCGACCGGGTGCCCGCGCACCGCACCGACGAGCGCGAGGGCGACGCCGGTGTTTCCGCTCGTCGCGTCGAGGATCGTCTTGCCCTCGAGGTCGAGCCGCTGCTCGGCGTCGAGCACCATCCACAGCGCGGCGCGGTCCTTCACGCTCCCGCCGGGATTGAACGACTCCAGCTTCGCCCAGAGCTCACCGCGCAGGCCTGCGCCGATGCGGCGAAGTGGAACCAACGGCGTGTCGCCGATCGAAGCGAGGATCGAGCCAGCGACGAGGCCGCGGACGCGCTCACGGGTGAGCCGGATCAGGCTTTGACGCTCTCCAGGGCGCGGCGCGCGAGGCGGAGGGCCTCCTCGCTATCCCCCGACGCCTCGGCGGCGTGCGACCAGCGGTCGAAGATCATGCGAAGGAGGTGTGGGGCGCGCTCCTCGGCGAGCTGACGCGCCTCTTGGAACAGCTTGCGCGCCGCAGTGCCATTCGTCCGCATCTTGAGCTCGCCGATGAGCACCATCGACCGGATCTGCGCGTCGATCTGATCGACCTTCTTCGCGAACTTCAGGGCGTCCTGCGCGAGGGTCATTCCCTCGTCGGCGTCGGCCTTAGCCTCGATCTCGGCCGCGGTGGTCTTGATCGAAGCGAGGGTCGTGTCGCGCTTGATCTCTTCGGCGATCTTGGCCCCGCGAGCGAGGCTCTCACGAGCGCGCTCCCGGTTGCCGTACTCGGCGTACTGGACCGCGATGTTGTCCAGGGTGCACGCCACCTGGTCGAGCGCGCTCAGCTCCTCGTAGACCTGCAGCGACCGCTGATTGTTCCGGATCGCGAGCTCCACGTCGCCCTGGAGGTGGTGCGCCTTCGCGAGACCGGCGTACATCGTGCCGAGAGAGCGTCGATCGCTGAACTGATCCGCAAGCTCGATCGCGCGCTCGAAGATGGGCATGGCCTCTTTCGGTCGGCGCTGGTTGGTCAAATGGACGGCGAGGTCCGAGAGGCGACGGAAATGGAAGGTCGGATCGCTCACGACACCCTCGTCGCACGCCTGTACGCACTCACGTAGGAGTCGGATCGCGTCCTCGTACGCATACGTGCGGGCATACGCGGACGCGAGCACGGCCTTGATCCGGATCTGTTCCGCCGCGTCGTTCAGAAGCTCGGCCATACGCTGCGCGCGCTCAAGCAGCGGAAACGCCTGCTTCGCCTCACCCATCGCGTCGTGCGCTATCGCCAGGTACCGCAGCCGCACGAGCTGATCCGCCGGCGTCAGCCCCTCCTCGAGCGCGTCGAGGAGCGGAATGGCCTCTGCTGATTGGCCCTGCTCGACGAGACGCTTCGCCTCCAGGAGGTCGTATTGCGGCGCGGCGGGAGACGGTGAGCCGCCGAGTAGGTCGGACGGCTGCACCCCGAGCCGGCCGGCGATGTGCTCGAGGGCCTTCATCGAGGCGCGCGTGCGCCCGGACTCGAGCATCGAGATGTAGGCCTTGGTGTACTGCGGCTCGGCAAGCTGGGCCTGGGTGAGGCCGCGGGCGGTGCGGAGGGAGCGGATCCGAGCGCCGACGTCGGCGGTCATCGCGGAGCGGATCGCGTTCCCAATCGCCACTAGGCCACTTTACGGACCCCTCAACGGGAGGTCAAACGCCCCTGAACATGGTCTGACCAGACCGCGTGCGGGGCGGTGCCGGTCGGGGTCTGGGCGGGCTCAGGTGCCCGCGCCACGGTCTCCGGCGTCTGCGCCGGAAGGCTCGAACTGGTGGTCCGCGAGCTAGGTCTGGCTACTAGCAGAAGCCCTGCGTTTCGGGGTCGCACGCGGCGACATTGCCAGCGAGAGGCGCACTCAGGGTGAAGGCCATGGCGACGACGAAGACGATCCGCGCGATGAAACGAAGCGACATTGGTGGGTCCTCCCACCCCACCGGCGAATTGCTGAGCCCCCGCCGCCACTATCGGGTGCGCGAGGCGAAAGGTAAAGCGGGGCTTTCCTTTATCGAGAATTGCGGACAACGACCAGGCGCACCTGGTGGGCGGCGCCGCTCGCGGCGGCGGCCAGCAGCAGCGACGCCGGGCCGACGAGCCCCGGGACCGTGAGCAGCGCGGGATGGAGCCCGTCGGCGAACGCGAGGACGGCCGCGCCGGCGAGCGCGCCGCCGGAGAGGGCGATCGACGCGGGAGACAGCACGAGCGGCATGGCATGACCGTCGACGAGCTGCTCGATGCGCGCTTCGGTGGCCGACAGCGATCCGACCGGCACGAGCAGCCCGAGGTCGACGTCGTCCGCCTGCGGCAACACCTTGAACAGCGCGGACGCGAGCTCCCGCACGCCGCCCATCGCCCGGACGGCGTCTTGATCCGCGGCGACCTCCTTCTGCACCGAGTAATACTCGACGAGCTCCTCCACGACGGGCACGACGTACAGGCCGGCGGCGAAGTAGCGCGCGACGACCAGCCGTAGCGGGTCGCGCTGGCGCAGGTGGTAGCGCTCGTGGAGAAGCACCGCCCGCAGCTCGGCGTCGTTCAGCCGCTTGATGAGCCCCGTCGAAAGGCAGATGCGCGGGCGGCGGAACCAGTAGCAGAACGAGAACGGCCGCACATCCCGCACGATGTCGACGCGGCCGGCGAGGTCGAGCGACGCCGCGATGTCGCCGACGCGGCGGGAGAGCGTCACGCGGCGCGACAGCAGCATGCGGATGAGCGAGAGCGTGGCGAGCAGCTGCCGGAACAGGGACGCGAGGCCGAGGGTCACGCCGAACGTCGCGAGAACCAGCACGAGGACGGCGACGACACTTGCCGTGTCGGCAACGCCGCCCGTCACGAACGCGAACCCGCGTGGCAGCAGTGCCGCGAGCAGGGCGATGAGAAGCGCGCTGGATCCGACCGCGAGGACCACGAGGAGGCCGAAGGTGCGGTCGGCGGTCCTCACGACCGTGGCTCCTTGGCCCCGATGCGGCGGAGCGCCGCGCGGTGGCTCGCGTCGACCGAGTCGAGCTCCGCGGTGAACTGCGCGAGCGCGACGTCGCCGAACTCGTCGACGAGGCCACGGACGAGATCCCGCGAGAGCCGCGCCCGGTGCTCGTCCTTCGTGAACGCGGGACGATACACGTACGTCTTGCCGTCGCGATCACGAACGAGAAGACCCTTCGCGTGGAGCCGGGTCATGATCGTCATGACGGTCGTGTACGCGAGCGAACGGCTCTTCGCGAGATCGTCGACGACATCGCGCACGGTCGCCCGGCGGCGTTTCCACAGCCGGTCCATCACCGCGGTCTCGAGCGGCCCGAGGAACGCGTTCGGACCGCCGCGCCGGGCACGCTTCAGACGCCGGACGTCGTCGGTCACGGTCGTGATCATCCCACCTTCCGCTGCTGATCGCGGCGCCCTGTGAGCAGGCGTGGATGACGCTCCCCGAGCACCTCGTTGCCGTGTGCGAGCGCGACGTGGAGCGCGACGACGAGGTGCCCGTCGCGCGGCGCGTACACCGGTCCGCGGGCGTCCTCCCGTCGCTCGACCAGACCGGCGAGGGCCATGGCGGCGAGCTCGCGCTCGGCATACGGCTGGTCCAAGCCCGACCAGAGGGCGGCCCGCTGGGGCGTGTCCTCGCCCACCGAGAGGGCGTGGAAGAGCTTGAGCCGGCCCGGTCCCGCAAGGAGCTGGAGCAGGCGCGTGGCGCGCTCATAGGCATCGTCGTCCGAGCGCTCGAGGAGCGTCGGGTCGCTGTGGAAGAGGTTGAGCTCCCAGTCGATCACGCCGTTACTACCCGCCAGTAATACTACCCCGGCGTAGTAACAGTTCAGTCGGCCGCGGAGGCCACCGGCTCGATCGCTGTGTCGCGCGCGCCGGCGCCGGCCTTCGCGTTGAGGGCGACGGCGCCCACGACGAGCGCGGCGCCGGCGAGCATCCGCAGGGTGAACTCCTCGCCGAGCGCCAACCCGCCGATGAGGAGGGCCTGGGTCGGGATGAGGACCTGGGACAGGGTGACCGTCGTCGGGCGCAGCTTCCGGTAGAGCCACGCGTTCAGCACGAGCCCGATGCACGAGCCCCCGATCACCAGATACGTGAACGCGATGGCCGAGCGCGCATCCCACTGCTGGGGCTGGCCGACCTGCGTGAGCGCGAACGGTAGCAGGAACAGCGCGCCGACCCAGGTCCCGATCCCGACGACCGCGATCGGCGACTCGCGCGAGAGGAAGCGCGCGATGAGGATGGCGGAGATCGCCCAGCTGATCGGCATGATGGCGAGCAGGACGGTGGCACGCAGTGCGTTCGGTCCTTCGCTCGCGGTGGGCGCACCGACCAGGAGCGCCGTCCCGACGAGGCCAAGCAGGAGCGCGACGACCTTCAGCCGCGACAGCCGGTCGCCGCGCACGAAGAAATGCGCGAGGATCGCCGTCCAGACCGGGGCCATCGCGCCGAACACCGCGACGAGCCCGGACGGCACGAACTGCTCGGCCCAGAAGATGAGGGCCCATGACGTGCCGATATTGAACAGACCGGAGATGCCTGACGCGAGGAGCGTGGCGCGCGTGCGCGGGAACGATTGGCGTAGCACGACGACCGCGACCGTCAGGATCGACGCCACCGCGACGGCGCGCTCGAACGCGAACAGGTACGGCGGCACCTCGGCCACGCCGATCTTGATCGCGGCCCAGGTCGAACCCCAGAGGAGGACCATGAGGACATAAGCGGCTACGACACGCGCGCTCACCTCGGTATTGTCGGTCCGTGAGGGGTTTCCGGCTCGCGATAGCCGTGCTTCTGCTCGCGTCGTGCGCCGCGCCGAAGCTCGTGGGGACCGAGATCACGCCGACGGCCGCGCCGGATTTCACGCTCACCGACGGGATCACCGGCAGGCCGATCACGCTGTCGTCGCAGCAGGGCAAGGTGGTCGTGCTGTCGTTCCTATACACGCACTGCCCCGACGTGTGCCCGCTCACCGCCGAGCAGTTCCGCCAGGCCCAGCAGAAGCTCACCGACGACGAGCGCAACGGCACACTGTTCGTCGCCGTGTCGGTGGATCCGCGTCAGGACACGCCGGAGGCCGTGCAGTCGTTCGCGCGCGACCACTCGCTGTCGACGAACTTCGTCTTCCTCGTCGGCGGCGTCGCGCAGCTCCAGCCGGTGTGGTCGGCGTACGGCATCCGCATCGAGACCGATCCGACGATCACAAGCGTCGGACACAGCGACGCGATCTATCTCCTGGACAAGAAGGGCCGCACGCGCGTGCTGATCCACTCGGACCTCAGTGCGGACGCGTTGGCGGGCGACGTGAAGCTGTTGGCGGCGGAGCCCTAGCCGATGATGTAGATCGTCGTGAAGAGGCCGATCCAGACCACGTCGACGAAGTGCCAGTAGATGCTCGCGGCCTCGACCGCGAGATGGCGGTTCGCCGTGAACTGGCCGCGGAGCCCGCGGTACAGGCAGATCGCGATGAAGATCACGCCGCCGGTGACGTGCGCGCCGTGGAAGCCGGTCAAGGTGAAGAACACGCCGGCGAAGACGCCGTCCCTGGGGAGGAAGCCGAGGCGGGTGTACTCGTAGGCCTGGCCCGTGACGAACGCGGCTCCGAGGATGACCGTCGCGATGAGCAACTGGATCATCCGGCGGCGGTCGCCTTTCTTGATCGCACGCACCGCGAGCTGCATCGTGACGCTCGAGGTCAGGAGCTCGATGGTGTTGACGAGCGGCAGACCCTGCCACGTTGGCTTCTCACCGAAGACGGGCTCCCACGCCGGGATCTTGCCGCGGAGGAAGAAGTACGTCGTGAAGAGGGCGGCGAAGAACATGATCTCGCTGCCGACGAACATGATGATCGCCCACATGCCGCTGTTGAACCGCGTCGGCTGCTGCTCGTAGCCGGAGTCGTTCACCGCGAGCCGGTCGACAGCCGGGGTACCGCGGCGGCCGCGGACGACCGTTCGGTCGGCCACTAGTGCTGCGCTCCGTGACCGCCGTCGTCGGGCGCCTGCGTGTACGCCCGCGCGTCGTCGATGAGCCATGTGGCGAGACCGACGAGCAACAGGACGACGCCGATGCCGATGAGGATGAGGCTCCAGAGGATGCCGAACGAGATGAAGGTGACGCCGATCGCGATGATCACCGGCGAGAGGCTCGGCGGCGGCATGTGGATCGGCTGATCGTGCCCGGACATCGGTCGAAACTCTAGGTCATCGATTGGCGGCCGTCGAAACGCTGCCCTAGTGTTGTCGGCGCATGCCGTGGCCAGTTGATCCGCAGGGCCCCCTTGCCCGTTCGATCGCCGACCTCTATTGGCTGATGTTCGGCGCCGCGGTCATCGTGCTCGCGATCGTCGTGGGTGCGCTGGTCGTCGCGGGCATCCGCTTCCGTGAACGGCCCGGCCACCAGGCCCGCCAGTACCACGGCAACAACGTCCTCGAACTCATCTGGACCGTCGTTCCGACCCTCATGGTGATCTCGTTCAGCGTCCTGTCATTTCAGCGCCTCGCCCTGGTGAACGACGTGGACAGCGGTGCGGCGATGACCGTTCAGGCCGAGGGCAAGCAGTGGGTCTGGAACTTCCAGTACCCGAGCGACCCGAAGTTCAAGCTGAGCGACGGCACCTACCTGAAGGCGGCCGAAGAGCTCCACATCCCCGCCGGCCAGAAGGTGAAGATCGAGCTCAGCTCGGTCGACGTGATCCACGCCTTCTACCTCCCATCGCTCGGCGGTCAGAAGGATGCCGTCCCCGGACGCGCCACGGCGATGTGGATCCAGGCTGACCGGCCGGGCACGTACAACGGCCAGTGCGCAGAGTTCTGCGGCACCGGGCACGCCGACATGCTCATCACCGTCGTCGCGCAGAACCCCGCCGACTACGCCGCCTGGCAGGCCGCGGCGGTGAAGCAGGCCAACCTGTTCAACGACCCCGCGGTGGCCCAGGGCAAGCAGCTCTTCACGTCGCTCGCGTGCGCGGGCTGCCACACCGTGCAGGGACTCACCGGCGGCAAGGTCGGGCCCGAGCTGACGCACATCATGTCGCAGAAGACGCCGATCGGCGGCGTCGCCGGCCTCGACGTGAACGAGGCGAACCTCATCAAGTGGGTCAGCAACGCGCCTTCCAACAAACCAGGCACGCTCATGCCGGTGTTCAGCAACAAGGCCGGTGGGCCGCTCGATGACGCGACGATCCTCGCCATCGTGAAGTTCCTCGAGACGCTGAAATAGCGCTCGAGATCAAAGGGCCTGCGGCGGATGCGCCGAAGGCGCCGTGAGTCATTGGACCTCGAGCCCGACCCGCATCCCAAGCTGATAGTGCCCCGCGACGTTGCAGATGAGCACGTACGTGCCGGGAGTGAGCTCGAGCACGAGCTTGCGCGACGATCCGGCGGCGATGTTCAGCAGCTCGCCGACCTTCCCGTCCTCCTTGGCCTTCGCGGTCGCCCCATCCACCGGCAGCTGATCGGGCGCGAGATCGGTCTTGATCACCATCAGCTCGTGGGCCATCGCCGCGTGATTGCGAACGCCGAACACGACGTGGCCGGCGGGCACGGTCACGTGGTCCGTGGCGACCTTGAAGTCGCTGAGATCGACGTAGAGGGTCGGGACATCGCTCGTGTCGGACGATGCCGTGCCGCACCCGGACGCGACGATCGCGACGAGGACGAAGAGCACGAAGAGCGGTCGACCCACGGTGGACATCACCTCTGACGAGACTCACGCATGTGTTGGGCCTGCTCTTCCGACTGTAGCCACAGGAAGAATGAGAAGCTCGCGGCCGCGAAGAAGATGAGATCGCCCGGGATCCACATGATCGCGCCGCCGAGCCGCTGATCGGTCACGGGGTCGAGGCCGTAGGCCGCGGTCGTGGTCGCGTAATGGACGTAGAAGAGCCGGTCGGAGAACGCGAGCAGCCCACCGAGGATCGTGTTCTGCGCCGCGCCGACGAGCAGCAGGAACGGGATGCGCGCGGCGTACGGCAACGTCGCGCGGAACGGCACCGGGTCGATGACCACGCTCCAGAACAGCAGCGCGGTCACGAGGAACCAGGCGTGCTCGACGACGTGGATCGCGGGGTGCTCGAGCGCCGCGTCGTAGAGCGCCGGGATGTGCCAGGCGTACAGGCCGACGACGTACAGCGCCGCGGCCACGAGCGGGAACCGGAGGAGATGCACGAGCCCGCGGAACGCGGTGTTGCGGGCGATCCCACCCACGACCGTCCGGCGCAGGCCCATCGGCAGCCCGCGAAGGAGCGGCCGGACCGGCGCACCGAGGAGGAGCAGCGGCGCGGCGACGACGAGCAGGAGCATGTGCTGGACCATGTGGACGCTGAAGAGCTCGAGCGCGACGCTGTCGATCGGCGAGGCGAGCGACGCGATCAGGGCCACGAGGCCGAGGAGGAACAGCGCGGTGCGCCACGCCGGCCAGCCCCGGCGCGCGCGAGCACCGCGGAGGTACACGACAGCCGCGACGACGGTGAGGACGCCGAGGACTAGAGGCGTACGGTCGTGTCCACCATGATTGCGACGAACAGGAGCGCGAGATATAGGAGCGAGTACAGGTACACGCTCCGCGCGACGGATCGCTGCTTCGCCGCGGCGGCGCGGAGCAGGCGGACGGCGTAGCCGACGAACACGATGCCGAGCACGAGCGCCGCGAAGAGATACACGAGCCCGACGTAGCGGGTCAGGAACAGCAGCACCGACAGCGGCACGAGGGCCGTCGCGTACAGGAGGATGCCCCACTGCGCGGCGCGATCGCCGTACACGACGGGGAGCATCGGGACGCCCGCGCGGTCGTAATCGTCGCGGATGAGGAGCGCCAGCGCCCAGAAGTGCGCGGGAGTCCAGAAGAACACGATCGCGAAGAGATACAGCGCCGGTAGGTCGACGTTGTTCGCGACCGCTGCCCAGCCGACGAGCGGTGGGATCGCGCCTGCCGCGCCGCCGATCACGATGTTCTGCACCGTCGTGCGCTTCAGCCAGAGCGTGTAGACGAGGATGTAGAAGAGCGTCCCGACGATCGCCAGCGTCGCTGCGAGCAGGTTGGCGACGAGGGCCAGCAGGGCGAACGCGAGCAGGTTCAGGGTCACGCCGACCGCGATCGCGACGCGCGGCGAGACGCGATGTCCGGGCAGCGGCCGCCGCGAGGTGCGACGCATCCGCTCGTCGATGTCCCGGTCGAAGTAGTGGTTGAGCGCGGCCGCGCCACCGCTCGCGAACGCCCCACCGAGCATGGTGGCGACGACGAGGTGGAACGGGGGGACCCCGCCCGCCGCGAGGAACATCCCGCCGAGCGCCGTCACCAGAAGGAGCGACATGATCGCCGGCTTCGTCAGCGCGACCAGGTCGCGGAGCGTCGTGGTCGCCTCTGCGCGCACCGGACGCCAGGCCAGGACCGCGAGGGCCACCGTCGCGCACCAGAGGGCCGTCGCGACCGCGGGGTGGGCGCCGAGCGGCCACGGCGAGAAGCCGGTGAGTGGATTGAGCGCGCCGACGACGACCTGCAGGATGAAGAGCGAGCCGGTGAGCGCGGCCGCGACACCGAGGCCGGGGATCAGGTACCGGCGCCGCCACGCGCCCACGACGGCGTAGGCCACGATGACGCCGACGGCGGCGGCGATATAGCGATGGGCCATGTGGATCGCCGCGGCGCCGCCCTCGCTCAAGGGGGGGATCCCGCCATCGCAGAGGGGCCACGTCGAGCACGCGGCGGTCGCGCCATCGCCGCGCACGTACGCGCCTGACAGCATGAGCACGAACGTGCCGGCGGCCGCACCCAAGGCGAGCCAGGTGAACGCGCTCGGCTTCGCCAGGCCCGCGCCGGCCGCGGGCCAGCGGATCACGACCGCGTACACGGTGAGCACCGCGAGCAGGAGCTCCGCGTTCGCGAGATGGACGGTGACCCACGTGTCGGGGAGCTCGAGGAGGACGGTGATCGCGCCGAGGATCGCCTGCAGCCAGTACAGGACGACCGCCACGCCGACGAAGGCGAGCGCGCGGCGATCGGCCCGATAGCGCGCGAGCGTCCAGACCGCGAGCGCCGCGAGCGTCAGGCCGGCGACGATCGCGAGGAACCGGTGGAACCACTCGATGCGCGTCGCGACGTCGAGCGACGGGAGGAACTGCCCGTGGCAGAGCGGCCAGTCGGGGCAGCCGAGGCCCGAGCCGGTCACCCGGACGATGCCGCCCCAGAACGCGGCGGGCAGCGCCACGAGGAGCGTGAGGTAGACGAGGCGGCGATAGCCGGGCGACACGGTCATGCCGCTAGGTATGCGGCTGGTCTTCCTTCAGTGGGCGAGCGCTGTGGACCACCGGGATGCGCGGGAAGTTGTAGACGGGTGGTGGGGACGTTGTCGCCCACTCGAGGGTGTCGGCCTCCCACGGGTCGTCTCCGGCCGGCTTCCCCTTGCCGAGGATGACGCTGGTGAAGAAGTTCCACAGGAAGATCGCGACGCCGACGGCGATGAGGAACGCGCCGATGGTCGAGATGAGGTTCAGCGTGCCCCACTCGGGCGACTGCGGGTAGTGGAAGATGCGGCGCGGCATGCCTTCGATGCCGAGCTCATGCTGCGGGAAGAACGTGAGGTTCATCGCGACGAAGATGGTCAGGAAGTTGATCTGCCCGAGCCGCTCATTCAACATCCGGCCGGACATCTTCGGGATCCAGTAGTACATGGCCGCGAACACGGTCATCACCGCACCGCCGAAGAGGACATAGTGGATGTGCGCCACCACGTAGTACGTGTCGGAGAGCTGGACATCCTCCGGCACGGCGCCGAGGAAGACGCCGGAGATGCCGCCGATGGTGAACGTCGCGATGAATCCGAGCGCGAACAGCATCGGCGTCTTGAACCGCAATGAGCCGTGCCAGATCGTGCCGAGCCAGCTGAAGATCTTCACCCCCGTCGGCACCGCAATGAGCATCGTCGAGATCATGAAGAAGACCTGCAGGGTCTCGTCGACGCCCGCGACGAACATGTGGTGCACGAAGACCGAGAACGAGAGGAACCCGATCGCGACGCTCGAGTAGGCGATCATCTTGTAGCCGAAGATCGGCTTGCGCGAGAACACCGGAAGGATCTCGCTCACGACCCCGAAGCCGGGGAGCACCATGATGTAGACCTCGGGGTGCCCGAAGAACCAGAACAGGAACTGCCACAGCAGCGGGTCCGAGCCCTCCGACGTGGCGAAGAAGCTCAAGCCCGCGAGACGGTCGAAGAGGAGCAGCACGCCCGCGACGGTCAGGAACGGGATCGCAAGCACGAGCAGGAACGATGTGACGAGCACGCTCCAGGTGAACAGCGTGATCCGCGAGAACGTCATTCCGGGCGCGCGCAGCGCGAAGATCGTCACGATCATGTTCAGCGCGCCGAAGATCGACGAGAAGCCGAGGACCGTGAGGCTGAGCAGCCAGAGGTCCTGGCCATGGCTCGGCGAGTACGGCAGCGTCGAGAGCGGCACGTACGACGTCCAGCCCGATGCCGGCGGGCCGACGAGCAGCGCGGAGTACAGGATGATGCCGCCGCTCAGGAGCAGCCAGTACGAGAGCGCGTTCAGCTTGGGGAAGGCCATGTCCCGCGCGCCGATCTGCAGCGGGATGATGTAGTTCGCGAAGCCGGTCCAGACCGGCACCACGAACAGGAAGATCATCGTCGTTCCGTGCATCGTGAACGCGGCGTTGTAGGCCTCGGCGTTGAGGATCTGCCCATCGGGCGTCGCGAGCTGCGCGCGGAGCGCGAGCGCGAGCAGGCCACCGGTCACGAAGAAGAAGAACGTCGTCCAGAGGTACAGGGCGCCGATCCTCTTGTGGTCGACCGTGGTGACCCACTCGAGGATGCCCGTGTAACGAGGGCGAGTGACGGGGAATGGGGTGTCGATCGCGGCCATGCGTGGTCCATTCCATCGTGCGTCCCGATGGGTGTCAAATGGCCGCGTGATCGTCACCGACCTCGCCGCGGTCACCCGCGCGCACGGCGACCGCGCGATCTTCGCCGAGCTCTCCTGGACCATCGAGGACCGGGCGCGGATCGGGCTCATCGGTCCCAACGGCAGCGGGAAGTCGACGCTCCTGCGCACGATCGCGGGGCTGGAGCCGCCCGAAGGCGGCCTCGTCACGCGACCCCGGCACCTGCGGATCGCCTACCTCAGGCAGGAGCAGGAGCCGAGCGACGTGCCGGTCATGGCCATGCTGCTGGGCGCACGTTCCGACCTCGCGACCATCGAGCGCGACCTCACCGCGGTCGGGCAGCGGCTCGCCGATCCGGCGGTCACCGCCGACATGCCGCGCCTGGAGACGACCCTCGAGGAGCAGGAGCGGCTCCTGCACGCCTTCGATCGCGCCGGTGGCCCGCGCCTGCGCAACCGGGCGGAGGGCCTGCTGCGCGAGCTCGGGATCCCGCGCGATCACTGGGACCGTCCGGTGGCCGCGCTCTCGGGCGGGCAGCGCAAGCTCGTCGGGCTCGCGACGTGTCTCATCGGCGACCCTGACCTGCTGCTCCTCGACGAGCCGGACAACCATCTCGACCTCCAACGAAAGGAGACCCTCGAACGGCTGCTCGCTGAGTTCGACGGGGCCGTCGTGATCGTGTCGCACGACCGGTATCTCCTCGACGACACCGTCGAGCGGATCGCCGAGCTCGAGCCGGCCGCGGGCGGCGCGCGGCTGAAGGTCTGGGAGGGCAACTACTCGGCGTACGTCGTGCAGAAGGAGATCGCGCTGCGCCGGCAGCAGCAGGACTACACGTCACAGCAGAAGGAGATCGCGCGACTCGAAGCCGCGGTGAAGCGGTTCGAGCTGTGGGCCCGGATCGTCGTCGACGAGCGGCACATCAAGCAGGCCCGCAACAAGCAGCGGCAGATCGATCGCATGGACAAGGTCGAGCGGCCGGTGCTGGAGCGGCGCCGGATGGCCCTGACCTTCCGGCCACGCATCCGCGGGGGCGCGATCGCGATGCGGCTCGAACACGTGTCGTTCGGGTTCGACGACCGGCCGGTGATCCGCGATGCCGACGTCGTGATCCAGAACGGCGAGCGCGTCGGGATCATCGGGCCCAACGGCTCGGGCAAGACCGTGCTGCTCTCGCTCATGGCCGGTGAGCGCGTCCCTGACCGCGGGACGGTGTGGGTGGGCCCGAGCATCGAGCGCGGCCGCTACGCGCAGCATCACGAGACGCTCGATCCGCGGCGCACGCCGATCGAGACCCTGCGCGACGTCCGGCCGATGACCGAGGGCGAGGCCGTCGCGAAGCTCCTGAAATTCATGATCCCCTACGCCGCGGCGCAGCAGCCGATCGCGACGCTCTCGGGCGGCGAGAAGAGCCGGATGCAGCTCGCGTGTCTCATGTACTCAAACGTGAACTGCCTGTTGTTGGATGAGCCGACGAACAACCTGGACATCGCGTCGGCCGAAGTGCTCGAGGACGCGCTCGACGAGTTCAGCGGCACGGTCATCGTCGTGTCGCACGACCGCTACTTCCTCGACCGCGTCGTCGACCGGATCGTCGCGATGGATGACGGGCGGCTCCGGATCTTCGAGGGCGGCTACACCGCATTCGCGGAGCGTGTCGCCTAGTCCGCGATCTCGCGGCCGAAAACGAGCTCCCCGCATTGAACGTCGCGATCCCGACCTTTGCCCGAGCGCAGATCTCGTGGATGTTCGCGGGGCGTAGCCGTGTTCGGCGAAGGTCGCCTGCGCCGTCGAGTTGGCGGCCGAAGCTCCCTTGCGCGCCGCGCCGCGGAGACGTCGCAGTACGGGATCGACCGCGAACTGAAGCTGAATTCGGGTTCGGCATTCCTTTCCACCGGCGGCCCCGCTGCGTCAAACGCTCGCGAACCACGCGACAGGGACGGTCTCATTGGCGGCAAGGCAGGATTAGGGCGATAGCGCTGACCTCTACCAGGCGTTGGTCGACGCGGCGCCCGATGCCCTGATCGTCGTCGACTCGGCCGGATCCATCCAGATCCGCAGATCGAGCCACGGCAGCGAGTCCGCGACCCTAGGTCGACGCCTGACGCGTCCTAGTCGAGGGAGATCGAGCGCAGCCGCAGCGAGTTCGTCACGACCGTCACGCTCGAGAGGGCCATCGCCGCGGCGGCGAGCACCGGTGAGAGCACCCAGCCGGTGAACGGGTAGAGCACGCCGGCGGCGAGCGGGATGAGCAGCACGTTGTAGAAGAATGCCCAGAACAGGTTCTGCCGGATCGCATTGACCGTCGCGCGGGAGAGGCGCAGCGCGCGCGGAACGCCGCGCGGATCGCCGCCGACGAGCACGACGCCCGCGGATGCGATGGCGACATCGGTGCCGCTGCCGATCGCGACCCCGAGGTCGGCCTGCGCGAGCGCGGGTGCGTCGTTCACGCCGTCGCCGACCATCGCCACGCGATGCCCGGCGCGCTGCAAGTCCGCGATGACGTCCGCCTTCTCGGCGGGCTTCACCCCGCCCCGAGCGTCGTCGATGCCGAGCTCTCGCGCGATCGCGGACGCCGTTCGTTGGGTATCGCCCGACACGAGCAGCGTTCGTACCCCGCGCGTCCGCAACGCGCGGATGGCGTCTCGAGCGGACGCCTTCGGCGTGTCGGCCACCGCGAAGATCGCACCCGGCTTCCCGTCGATCGTCAGCACGAGCGGCGTCTTGCCCGCATCGGCATGCCTCGCGAGCGGCGCCTCCGGCAGCTCGGCAAACCCGTGGGCCGTTGCGAGCTCCGCGTTGCCGATCCAGAGCTCGTGGCCCTCGACGGTCGCGTGCACGCCTGCGCCGGGGAACGACTCGAACGCCGCGGCCTCGGGGATCGCGAGCCCGCGGTCGCGCGCCGCTTCGACCAGCGCGGTGCCGAGGGGATGCTCGGAGCTTCGCTCCGCGCCCGCGGCCAGGCGCAGGACCTCGTCCTCGCCGAAATCAGCGCAGGCCAAGAGATCGACCAGCCGCGGGCGACCGGTGGTGAGCGTGCCGGTCTTGTCGAACGCCACCACGTCGACGGCCCGCGCGCGCTCGAGCGCTTCGGCATCGCGCACGAGGATCCCGCGCGATGCGCCGCGGGCGATACCGACGGTGAGCGCGGTCGGCGTCGCGAGACCTAGCGCGCACGGGCACGCGATGATCAGGACGGCGATCGCCGCGCGCAGCGCCGGGCCAAACGACGGTGACGGGCCGAGCACGATCCACGCGATGAAGGTCGCCAGCGCGATCACGAGCACGACCGGCACGAAGACGGAGGCCACGCGATCGACGAGCCGCTGGATCGGCGGTTTCGAGCTCTGGGCCTCCTCGACCAGCCGGACGATCGACGCGAGGAGCGTTTCGCGGCCGACCTTCGTCGCGCGGACCCGCAGCGCTCCGGTGCGGTTGAGCGTGCCGCCGGTGACCGCATCGCCCGCGCTCTTGTCGACCGGAAGCGACTCGCCGGTGACCATCGATTCGTCCACCGCCGACGCGCCCGCGACAACGAGACCGTCGGCGGCGATCGTCTCTCCTGGCCGCACGACGATGACGTCGCCGGTCTGTAATGCCCCGATCGGAATGTCCTCCTCGAGACCGCCGGCGCGCCGCACGCGCGCCGTCTTCGCGCCAAGCGCGAGCAGGGCGCGGATCGCGTCGCCGGTGCGGGCGCGGGCTCGTGCCTCGAGGAAGCGGCCGACGAGGATGAGCGCGACGATCGCCGTCGCGGTCTCGTAATAGAGGTGCTGGCGCGGCTCGAGACCGGCCCCGACGAACAGACTCGGGAAGAATGTCGCCGCGACCGAGGTGGCGTATGCGGCGGTGGTGCCGACGACGACGAGCGTGTTCATGTTCGTGGTCCGGTGCCGCGCCGCGCTCCACGCCGCGCGATAGAACGGGGCCGCGGCCCAGAGCTGCACCGGCGTCGCGAACGCGAACATCAGGTATGGCCGCCAGCTCGCGTCCTCGAGCTGCGGGAGGACGAGATCGCCCATCGAGAGGGCCATCGTTGCCGCCGCGAGGACCGCGGCGACCGTGAGGCGGCGGCGCAGCTCGGCCACGTACCGCATTCGCAGCGCGCGTTCGGCTTCGGCGTACTCGGCGCGCTCGCGATCGTCCGAGGGGATCGGCAGGGCGCCGTACCCCGCTCGCTCGACCGCGCGGACCAGACCGGCCAGGTCGGTCGCCGGCGCGAGCGTGACCGTCGCCCGCTCGGTCGCGAGATTCACGTCGGCGGACCCGACGCCGCTCACCGATCGCAGCGCGGACTCGACGCTCACGACACATGACGCGCAGGTCATGCCCGTGATCGCGAGATCACGTCTTTCTGTTGGGACCGCCGCGGTCATCTCAGGCCGGCGGGTAGCCGGCCGCCGTCAGGACCTTCCGTACGAGCCGGTCGTCCGCGGAGCCGCGGATGCGCACGGTCTTCGCGCCGAGATCGACGGTCGCCGACTCGACGCCCTCGACCGGCTCGAGCGCCTCCTCGATCGTCCCGGCGCAGCCGTCGCAGTGGATCGCCGGCACGGCGTAGGTCCGCTCGGCGTTCGCATCGGTCATTCGCTCACTCCTGTTGCGCTACCCCTCCCCGGTGGGGGTGGGTACGTCCTTAGAGTACCGCGCGACAGCTTGGGCAGCGCCCCGCGCGCTCGGACCCCGAGGCGCCGCAACGGCGACACATGAGCACGCCGGTCGCGTCGGTGGGGCGCACGTTGCGGATCTCGGATTCGAACGTCGACTCCCAGCGACGGCGCATCCGCAACTCGCTCGCGCTGCGGCCTCCGCCCGACAGGAGACTGAACCCGGCGATGAGGAGGACGAGGATGATGATCCCGACGATCTCGTTCACGATCGCCGCTCCCCCGCCTCGCGCAGCGTCGCGGCGACCGCACGGAGGAACGCGACGTCGTCCGACGCATCGATGCCGGTGATGTGTGGCCGGATGCGCACCGCGATCTCCGTCGCGAGGTGCGCCCGGTCGCGCGCCGAGAGCGTGCCTTCGCGCGCGACGAACTCGCGCACGATCCGCTGCGCCTCGCCGGACAGACCACGCACGCCCGCGGCCGGCACGGGCGCGCCCGAGCGCGTCACGGTGCGGAGCGACAGCCAATCGAGCTGCGGCTTCGGCGCGCGCACGACGAAGGTGCCCGCAGCAAGGTCACCGAGCCGCTGCGACCGCGAGGTGAAGACGATCGAGAGCAGTCCGAGCCCGTAGAACGACGGGAGGAAGTCCACGATCCGCACGAGGTTGCGGACGAACACGGCGACGAATCCCGCGGGCGAGCCGTCCTCGTTGATGACGCGCAGCCCGTACGCGCGCTTCCCGATGGTCTGTCCGTTCCAGAGCCACTCGAGGAGGATGAAGTAGCTCCAGCCGAGCACGAAGAGCAGGAGCCGGATCACGCCGCCGAGGGCCGCGTCGCCCGGAGCGCCGATCTGCCCGTACCCGATCTCGAGCCCGGCCGTGATGAGGAGCGCGACCAGAAAATCGACGACCGCCGCGAAGCCGCGGTTGCCGACGCCGGCGAGCGTGTACCGCAGCACCACGTGATCAGGGGTCTCGACCTCGAGCCGGCCGACCCGGATCGCCACGTCAGCATGGTACGGTCGCGCGATGCGCGCGGTTCAATCCATCGACCGCTTCGTCGAGGATCGCCGCGCGCGCTGGGCACGGCTCGGCGCGCTCGTCGAGCGGGCCCGCGGACGGGTCGCCCGGCTGTCGGCGAAGGAGGTCCTCGAGCTCGGCGCCCTCTATCGCAGCGCGACGAGCGACCTTGCGGTCGCGCGACGCGACTTCCCGCGGGACACCGTCGCCGAGCGATTGAACGACCTCGTCGCGGCGGCCCACGCCCTCGTGTACAGCGAGGCGCCCGCGAGCGGCCGGGGGCTGCGCCGTTTCGTCACCCGCGAGCTGCCGGCGGCGGCGCGCGGGGCCATGCCGTTCACCCTCGTCGCGTTCGCGCTCGTCCTGCTCCCGGCGATCGTCACGTTCGCCGCCGGGATCATCCAGCCCGATGTCGCATCCTCAGCGCTGAGCGAGGACGCGCGCCGCTCGCTCATCGAGCGGACGCCCGGTACGGAGATCCCCGAGGCCCTGCGGGCCAGCGTCGGCCCGCTCATCATCGTCAACAACATCACGGTCTCGATCGCGGCCTTCGCCGGCGGCATGACCGCCGGCCTCTACACCGTCTTCATCCTCGTGCTGAACGGCAACGAGCTCGGCACGCTGTTCGCGATCGTGGAGCAGGCCGGTGTCGCACGCTCGCTGGTCATCTTCATCCTCGCCCACGGGTTCCTCGAGCTGTCCGCGATCTTCCTGTCCGGCGGGGCCGGACTGCGGCTCGCATGGGCGATCCTGCATCCCGGCGAGCGCACCCGCCGCGACGCATTGCGCATCGCGGGCGCCCAGGCGACGCGGGTGATGCTGCTCGTCGCGGCCACGCTGGTCTGCGCCGGCTTGATCGAGGGGTTCGTGTCCCCGAGCACGCTCGCGCCGGCCGGCAAGCTCGCGATCGGCGTCCTCACCGGCCTCGCGCTCTGGAGCTACATCCTGCTTCCCTATAACCAGCGCTTCTTCAGCTCGAGGTAGCGCTGGATCGCGGCCACGGTCAGGCGCTCCGCGGGGACATCGACCACGTGCACGCCGCGCTCGCGCAGGAGCGCGATCGCTCGGGCCCGCGCGTCGCGAACCTCCTCGGCGGCCACGCGCTCGTACAGCTCGGTCGTCGAGCGCGGGGTGCGCGACGCGATCTCGGCGAGCTGCGGATCGGCGAGCAGGCAGCAGAGCACGAGGTTGTTGCCGGCCAGGCGGTTCACTGCGGCGACGAGCGAGCGGGACGCTTCGACGTCCACGAGATCGGTGAACAGCACGACGAGCGCGCGGCGCGAGGTCCGCGAGCGGAGGAATTCGAAAGCCCCGCGGTAGTCCGGCTCGGTCGTCGTGACCTCGAGCCGCCGGAGCTCCTCGGTGATCCGCAGGAACTGCCTGCGGCCGCGCCGCGGGAGCAGGTAGCTACGCACGTCGTCGGCGAATCCGAGCAGGCCGACCTCGTCGCCCTTCGCTGTCGCGACGTACGACAGCATGAGCGCGGTGTTGACGGCGTGGTCGAGCTTCGTGAGCTCGCCGAGGGTGCTCGCCATCATCCGACCCGCGTCGAGGAGGAGGAGCATCCGCTGCTGGCGCTCGGTCTCGTACTCCACGCTGATCGGCCGCCCGCGCCGCGCGGTCGCGGACCACGAGATCGACCGCGGATCGTCGTCGGGACCGTACTCGCGCAGCCGCTCGAACACGCTGCCGGCGCCCGGCAGTCGCGCGCGCCGCTGCCCGGCGTCGTACGCGAGCCCGCGCCGCAGGCTCACCTCGTAGCGGCGAATCTCCCGAAGATCCGGGTACACGTGCGCCGGGGCATCCGCGGCGATCTCGCTCTGCCGCTCGACCAGATCGAGCGGCCCGCGCTGCCGGGTGTGGAGCGCGCCGAACCGGAACGAGCCGCGATATCTCGGCCGCGCGACGTACTCCACGGTCTCGGACCCGGCCGGCGCGAGCACGGCGGTGCTCACCCGCGGCGCGACGGCGAACGAGACCGGCACCTCGTCCCTCACGCGCAGCCGCAGCGGCCGTGCGGTCGGATTGCGGAGGGTGAGACCGATGCGGTTCGGTGCGCCGATGATGAGCTGCGGCTCGGCGATGCGAGCGACCTCCGCATTCGCCAGTGCGGGCGCGAGTCGGTAGTCCGCGATCGCCAACCCGACGGCCGCGACGAACAGGACGGCCGCGAGACCGACGAAGACCGGCGACAGCGTGCCAAGCGCGAGGAGCGCGGCCGCGCCGAGCCCGAGGGCGAGGAGCCGCGGCCGCGGGACGACGCCCGGCAGCCGCGCGCGCTTCATCGCGGTACGTCGAGCCGGGACAGCGCGCGGCGGAGGACGGCGTCGGCGTCGAGGCCTTCGATCTCCGCCTCGGCCTTGAGGACGACGCGGTGCCGCAGCGTCGGCGGCACGAGCGACTTCACGTCGTCGGGGGTGACGAAATCGCGGCCGTCGAGCGCGGCAGTCGCTTTCGCCGCGCGAAGCAGGTGGACGCCCGCGCGCGGACTCGCGCCGAGGAGGAGGTCGGGGGACTTCCGCGTCTCGGCGACGATCCGCACGACGTAGTCGACGACCGAGTCTTCGACGGTGACCCGATCGACCTCCGCGCGCGCGTCCGAAAGCGCCGCCGCCGGCAGCGGCGTGAGACCGCGGACCTCGGCGAGAGGCTGGCCCTTGTCGTGCGCGCGAAGGATCGCATGCTCCTCAGCACCCTCCGGGTACCGCATGACGGCCTTGAACAGGAAGCGGTCGAGCTCGGCCTCCGGGAGCGGGTAGGTGCCCTCGTACTCGACGGGGTTCTGCGTCGCGAGCACGAGG
>DHJC01000073.1:179831-193463 GCA_002404155.1 Chloroflexi bacterium UBA4730
GTTCTGCGTCGCGAGCACGAGGAAGGGATCGGGCAGCGGCCGCGCGTCGCCTTCGAGCGTGACCTGCTTCTCCTCCATCGCTTCGAGGAGTGCCGACTGGGTCTTCGCCGGCGCGCGGTTCACCTCGTCGGCCAGGACGATGTTCGCGAAGATCGGGCCGAGCCGCATCCGGAACGACGAGGTCGCGATCTCGTACACCGAGGTGCCGACGATGTCGCTCGGCATGAGATCCGGCGTGAACTGGATCCGTTTGAACGAGCCACCGACGAGCTGGGCGATCGTGCGCGCGAGGAGCGTCTTCGCGGTGCCCGGGACGCCCTCGATGAGCACGTGCCCGCCGAGGCAGAGTGCCAGGAACGAGAGCGTGATCGTTTCTTCCTGACCGATCACGATCCGGTGCACCTGCGCGCGGAAGGTCTCGCCGGTCTCCTTGAGCGTCACGTCGCCTCCTCCGCGCGGATGAGTCGCGCCACATCGTTCGCGGCACGCACGAGCGCGTCATCGCGCAATCTACCGGCGAGCGCGGCGTGCAGGCGCCGGGCCTCCGCCGCGCGCGACGGGCTCTGGGCCGCGATCGCGTTCGCGACGCGGTCGAAGTCGGTCCGCGGGTCGAGACCGGCCTGCCGCGCCAGCTCGCGCCGGAGATCGTCGCGCAGCCTGCGGCGCGCGATCTCACCGTGCCCCGACCGCCGGGCGAGACCGGCGAAACCCCGGATGTACTCGAGGCTCGATCGCGGGGGTCGCGGATCGAGCGGCAGCGGTGGCCCGAGCCGCCGCCCGGTGAGCGCCAGGTAGACGAAGCCGAGGGCGAACGCGGCGAGGAGGCCGCGGCCGAGCCACGTCTGGACGAGGAGCGCGCTGAAGTTCGGGGCCGGCCGCGCGCCGTGGTGGTACTCGTCGAATCCCACTCGTCCCGCGACACCGATCAGCGCGAGCGCGAAGCGGCCGTTGTCGGAAAGGCCGATGCCCGCGTTCACGAACGGCCCGAGCGAGCCAACGGCGAACACGCGGCCCCGACCCTCGCTCGCGAGCGCCACGACGGGTGCGCCATCGTCAAGGATGAGCGGCGTCGCGTCGTCGCGCGGACGGAGCGAGACGCCGTAGTCGATGTTCAGCGTGCGGACCGGCGGTGCCGCGAACGCGATCGAGCGCACCGGGACCTCGCCGCCTCGGAGGGCGCCACCGCGCGGAGACAGGCCGAAGTCGTCGAGCAACCGGCGCTCGTTCAGGCCGATGTCGGTCGCGATGACGAGCGTGCCACCGGTACGGACGAAGTCGTGAAGGAGCTGGACGTCCGGGTCTGCGATGAGATCGCTCGGCCCGAGGAGGAAGAGCGTCGTGATCCCGGCGCCCGACGGGGCGAACCGATCGCCCTGCACCGGCACCACCGTGAGGCCGGCACCCTCGAGGTACCGCCGAAGGACCGAGGCGCCTCCCGGCGATTCGTCGTAGATCGAGGCAGATCGCCCGAACGTCGACGCGCCGCCGGCCCCGCCACCGCTCCCGCTGGATGCGACGGCCAGCGCGGCGAGGGCCACGAACAGGGCGAGCGCGACGAGCGCGAGCGGGTCGACGCGCCTCACGCGGTCACCTGCACGGCGAGGGCGCGGGCCCGCGCGACATCGACCTCCCGCGCGTCGCGAAGTCCGAACCACACGCGCTCGTGCAGCTGCACCAGGTCGCCGAGCGCGTCCGCATGCGGGAGCTGCGCCGCGCGGCGGAGGAGCTCGTGATCGGTGAGCGCGGGGTCGTAGCGCAGCGCCTCGCGGGCGGCCAAGGTCGCGAACGCGTACAGGTAGAGCGCGTGGATGGCATCGCGCGGGCGCCCACCGCGGAGCGCGTCGTCCGCGGCCCGAAGATGCAGCGTGGGATCGGCGCGGCGCTCGCCGGGAGTGACCCCGAGGGCGGTCTCGCGCCGGATGCGCTCGCGCGTGCCGCGGATGAGGAGCGCGACGATCGCCAGCGCGACGAAGATCCCGATCACAGCCTGCACGTTCAGCAGCACGTTCGGATCGGGACGGCCGACCTGGTCGTAGAGCCAGGCGGAGAATCGTTGGAGCAGCGTTCCGATGATCGCGCCGAGGTTGAGGCGTTGGGCGAGCTGCTGATCGTTGGTGAGCGAATGGAGCGTCGCATCCGCGGCGGCCGCATCGACCCGGCGGCCGAGCGTCGTGTTCACCAGGGCGAGATACCGACCCAGCTCGTTGGCCTCGCGATCGACGGCATCGGGGGTCAGGCGATCGGCGAGGGGTCCGTCATCGATCGCGAGTGTCGTCTCGGCGAGCTGCACCTCGGTCGTCTGCCGCAACAGTGCACGCGCCTGAACAAGGATCGGCTCGCGCTCGGCGAGCGGCGCGGTCCGGGCCCGCTCGACCAGGGCGAGGACCTGGTCCAGCCGCGCGCGGTACGCGGCCGTGGTCAGGGTGTCCGCGCGCGCGATGCCGCCCGTCGCGGACCACAGCGCGAGGCCAAGGAGGACTGCGGCTAGCTGACGCGCGGCATGGCCTCCGCCGCGAGCTGGAGGTCGAACGCCTCCTTCCGGACCCGCAGGTCGTAATAGAGGAGCGTGAACACGCCCCACTGGATCGGCGCCCAGAGCGCGTTCACCGCGAGGTTCGCGACCTCCTGCAGCACCGTCTTCAGCGCGCCTTCCGTGACGACCGTCCCGAGGAACACGAACGCGAACAGGAGTCCGAGGATGCCCTGCAGGATGCCCATGAGCATCAGCAGTCCGAGGATCCGCCAGCGTGCTCCGCTGGCGAGCTGCCACGCGCGGCGCACGCCGTCGATCGGACCCTTGGCTTCGAGCGTCACCACCGCGGGCAGCGGCATCCACGAGGCCACGATGTACACGATCAGCACGAACAGGCCGATGACGCCGATGAGGACCGGGATCGGGTTGCGGAGCACAGCGGCCACCACCGTCACGACGATGACGCCGACGACCACGATGACGAGGAACGCGATGAACGCCACGATGCTCGCGAGGATCAGCCGAACGCTCGCGCGCAGCCCGGCGCGGAGCGAGCCGCCGAGCGTCGCCGGCTGGCCGAGGTAGCGCTTGGACATCGCGTCGACGATGGCCGCCGCCTGCACCGAGAGCACGAGCAGGCTCACGACGCCGATGACGACGCCGTAGGTCACGAGGCCGGAGAGCTCGCTCGGGGTGAACGAGATGAAGCTCGTCGGGTCGGTCGGGTCGAAGACGTTCGTCGGGAGGGTCGTGAACGGAGTCGTGCGCACGAACGCGAGGTTGAGCCCGAGCGTGACGATCGCGAGGACGATGTACGGGAGCGCCGCGATCACGAGGAACAGACCGGGTGACGCGCGATAGAGGCCGATGGCGCGATCGACGATGTCGCCCACGCCGAGCGGCCGCAGGGTCGGCGCCGTCGCGTCCGTCACGGCGCCATTGTCTACCGCCGGCTAGTCCGCGCCCACCTCGACGGGCTCGATGTTCGAGTGCGCCTCGCCGAGCCCAAGACGGCGGTAGAGCCGCGCGAGCGGGCGCGGGGCCCACCAGTTGAGGTCGCCCAGGAGCCGCATCGTCGCAGGTACGACCAGCGCGCGCACGAGCGTGGCGTCGATCGCGACCGCGATCGCCATCCCGAGGCCGATCGCCTTGATGATCACGACGTCGGCGAGCGCGAACGCGAGGAAGACACCGACCATGATGGCGGCGGCACCGGTGATGATCCGGCCGATCTTCTCGAGACCTTCGGCTACGGCGTGGCGGTTGTCGTGCGTGCGGTGGTACTCCTCCTGCATCCGGCTGAGCAGCAGGACCTCGTAGTCCATCGACAGGCCGAAGACGATGCAGAACATGATCACCGGCAGCGTCGGATCGATCGATGAAGGCGTGAAGTTCAGGAACGACGACAGGTGGCCGTCCTGGAAGATCCACACGAGCGCGCCGAACGAGGCGCTGATCGACAGGAAGTTCATCAGCACGGCCTTGAGCGGCAGGATCACCGAGCCAAGGAGGAGGAACAGGACGAGATACGTCGCCCCGACGACGAACCCGACCGCGAGCGGCGTCTTGCCGAGGATGAAGTTGATCGCGTCGACGTCGTAGGCGGTGAACCCGGTGACGAGGAGCTCGGCCCCGGGGGGCGAGGCGATCGCGCGGATGCCCTTCAGCTCGTCGCGCGACGCCTCGCTTCCGATCGAATCGCCGCCATATGCGTTGAGGACCACGATGTCCTTGCCGACGCTCTGCCGGATGCCCTCTTGGAGATCCGCCGGGAGCGCGGAACGGTTCGCGTACAGGACCGGGTACTGCGCCTTCGGGATGTTCGGCAGGTCGACGACGCTCGTCACGTGTGAGATCCCGGGGACCGCGGCGACCTTGCGCGAGAAGTCGTACAGGGCGTTCACGTTGTCCGCGCTGAGCGGATCGCTGCCGTTCGTGTAGTGCACGACCACCTGGAACGAGTTCGGATCCTGGTTGGGGAAGCTCTCGGTCACGGTGTGCAGCGCGACCCGCGACTCGGCGGTGGGCGGGAGCATGTCGACGTCGCCGTTCGCAAGACGGAGTCGCAGGAACGGTGAGCCGGCGAGGAGGATGAACACGAGCACGGGGATGAGGACCACGAGCGGCCGGGCCATGACCGCGAGCGCAAGGCGGTGCCACAGGCCGGGCCCGCGCTCGGCCGCACTGACCGGACGGCGGCGCAGGCGGCGCCACAGCTCAGAGAGCCGCAGGCTGTTCACCTTTGGACCGAGGAGCGACAAGACCGCGGGCAGGAACGTCAGTCCGTAGAACACGGCGATCGCCACAACGAGGGCGCCCGCGTAGCCCATCGACGCGAGAAACGTGCCCTGGTAGAAGAACATCCCGGCGAGGCCGATCGCGACGGTCAGCCCCGAGAACGTGATCGCGCGACCGGCCGTGGCCATCGAGCGCGCGATCGCGTCGTCGACCGACAGCCCACGCGCCAGCTCCTCGCGGAAGCGGTTCACGATGAAGAGCGAGTAGTCGATCGCGACGCCGAGCCCGATGAGCGTGACGATGTTGAGCGCGTACTGCGACACGTCGGTCGCGTGGCTCAAGGCGAACGTCGCCGCGATCCCGCCGACGACGGCAAGCACGCCGACCCCGAGCGGCAGCATCGCGGCGAGCACGGTGCCGAAAACGAGCAGCAGGAGGATCAGCGCGAGCGGGAGCGAAACGGTTTCCGCGCGTTGCAGGTCGCTCTCGAGGATCGTGTTGAAGTCATGGTTGATCGCGAGGTAGCCCGTCGCCTGCACCGACAGCACGTCCGACGTGATCTTGGCGCGCAGCTCGGGGTAGTACTTCCCGGCCGTGACCGAGTCGTCCTTCACGCTCACGACCGCGACCGTGGCGTGCTGGTCCTTGGACACGAACTGCGCACTGCTGCCCGCGTCGTAGGCCGTGCTCACCGTCTGCACGCGTGGGTCGGAGCGGACGGCCGCGAGCGCCTGGGTCACCGCGGCCTTGTACGCGGCGTCGGTGACGGACAAGGTCGGGCTGGCGAAGAGGACGGTGAACGCCGTCGCGGTCGAGCGCGGGAGCTCGGTCTCGATGAGCTTCGCGCCACGACCGGACTCGGAGGTCTGGATGATCCCGCCGCTCTTCAGATCGCCGCCGGAGGCGCTCACGACGACCGACAGGGCCATCAGGGTGCCCGAGACGATGAGGAACGCCCAGCGGAATCGATAGACGAAGTGCCCCCAGGCCGAGAACATGACGCCTTCCCCTTTGCTCAGCGGTGTGTTTACGCTGTAAACTACGGGCCGATGAGCGCTCTGTCAACTCATACGCGGGCTCCCCTCAGCCGGTCGCGGATCGCGACCGCCGCCCTTGCGATCGTGGACCGCGAGGGCCTCGACGCGCTGTCGATGCGCCGGCTCGGCGCGGAGCTCGGCGTCGAGGGCATGGCCGTGTACCGCCACTTCCCCAACAAGGCCGCCATCCTCGCGGGCGTCGTCGAGGTGCTGCTCGCGAAGCTCGTGATCCCGCCACCGTCCGATGTGCCGTGGCAGGCCGTCTTCCGCGAGCTATCGCACACGTACCGCGCGCTCCTGTTGCGACATCCGCATGCGATCCCGCTGCTCGCGGCACTTCCGTTGAGCGATCCAGCCACAGCACGCGCGGCCGGTGCGGTGATGGCGCAGCTGCGGGCCGCGGGCTTCGATGCCCAGAGCGCGCTCAAGACGCTCGCGACGATCACCTCCTATGTGATCGGCGTCGCGCAGTGGGAGGTCGGGACCGCGCCGTATCGCTCCGCGGGTGCACGCGGATCGTTCGTACTGCCACCCGCTGCCGATCCGTATCTCGTCGAATTGCTCCCGCAGCTCGCGGCGGACGACTGCGACGATACGTTCGAGTTCGGGCTGGACGTGATCGTGCGCGGGCTCGAAGCGCGCTCATAATCAACACGTCATTCGGGGTGTGGCGCAGCCTGGTAGCGCGTGCGGTTTGGGTCCGCAAGGTCGGAGGTTCGAATCCTCTCACCCCGACAGAAACTACGCGGCCGAGATGACCTGGAAGCGATAAACGGACGCGTCTTCCGCGATCGTGTGGCGCGCGCGCGCGACGGTCCGCATCACATGGCAGTTCGCACAGACGAGCTCACACTTCGCAAGCTCTTCAAGGATGAGCGCACGTCGGTGGCTGCCCACCATCGAGCTGATCTCGTTGATCTTCAGATGACTCGGTAGGTGATCCCAATGCATGACCCACGGCGGGAAGGTCTCGCCGCAGTCCACGCACGGATGACCCTCCTTTCGCGAGTCAATCCTGTTCTGCCAAACCTAGATAGTACAGATGTTCTAATCGAAAACCAAGCCGCGAGCGGGAATCTGGAGCTCAGCGGGAGCCGGCCGTCTCCATCACGCTGACCGGGTCCCCCACCCGCACGGGCCCATCCGCCGCGACCACGTTGCAGACGAGCCCGCGTCGTCCTTCGAGCATCGACTGGAACTCGTTCGGGTCCGCGATCCCGTTCATCTCGCCGATGTGGGTGCACGGATCGCACGATCCGTTCACTCGCAGCGTGATCGCGCCGATCCGGAGCAGGGTGCCCTCCGCGAGCGAGCCGAGCGACGGCAGGCCCTCGACGGTGATCTGCTCGCGCAGGTCACCAGGCTTCACCCCGACCGCGTCATGCGTCGACCGATCCACGACCGTGACGGCGCGCTTGGAGCGATGGACATGCGAATCGCCCTCGATGCCGCCGCCGACGCGCACCGGCGCTTCGCGAACGGCTCGCATCGGCTTCCCATGACCCTCGTGCAGCTGCACCGAGACGACCTGCGCCATCAGAGCGACCTCCGCATCACCGCGTAGCTTCCCACGGCCGCGGTCTGACCGTCGAGGTCCACACTCGGAGGCATGACCGGCACGGTCTACAGCATCGGTCACGGCACCGCGACGGCCGAGGACTTCATCGGCACCCTGGTCGACGCCGGCGTGCGGCTGCTCGCCGACATCCGCAGCGCGCCCGGTTCGCGGCGGAATCCGCAGTTCGGCCAGAGCGCGATCCGCGGCACGCTGGCCGGCGCCGGCATCGAGTACGTGCACCTGCTCGGGCTCGGCGGGCGACGCACCCCGCGCCCCGATTCGCCGCACACCGGCCTCCGGGTCGCGGCCTTCCGCGGCTACGCCGATCACATGGCAAGCGACATGTTCCGCGCCGACTACGCGCGCCTCGCAGGGCGCGCCCGGCTCGTGCCGACGGCGTTCATCTGCGCCGAGACTCTGTGGTGGAAGTGCCACCGCCGTTTGCTCGCCGATCGGCTGACCGCCGACGGCTGGACCGTCGTGCAGCTGCGCGTCGGCGGGCCGGCCGAGCCGCACCGGCTCACCGACGCGGCACGCATCGAGCAGGGCCGGCTCTCCTATGACTGATACTCGGCGCGTGCCGCGGACGTGGCCGGACGATTGGGACCAGCGCGTCGGCGGCGACGGCTGCGCGATGTGTGCCCAGGGCCGGCCCGACGAGGACGAGCTCGGGATCCGCGTCTACCGGAGCGACACCGCCGACGCGTATCTCCAGAAGGCCGACGTCGGCCAGCGCGGGTACTGCATCGTGATCTGGCGCGGCCGCCACGTCGCCGAGCCGACGCAGCTGAGCGACACCGAGGCCGGCGTGTACTGGGACGACGTCCTCCGGGTCGCGCGCGCGATCGAGGTGCACTACGCGCCGGCGAAGCTGAATCTGATGATGCTCGGCAACTCGCTGCCGCATCTGCACACGCACGTGGTGCCGCGCTACGTCGACGACCGCGACCCCGGTCGCCCGCCGCGGTTCATGGATCCGGGCGCGAAGACGCCGGCGCTGCCGATCGAGGAGGTCCGCCGCGATGCCGCGAAGCTCCGGGAGCTCATGGAGGGGCAGATCGCGGAGTGACCCAAGTCAGCTAGATGAGCGCCTGACCCCCGTCGGGTCCGCGGAGGCCGAAGCCGAGCGCGCGGTCCGCGCTGATGTGGATGAACCAGCCGAGAAGCGGCCACGGCGTGACGCCGGCGACGAACGCGGCGACCCAGAGGAGCACCGGCACGGTGATCGTGTGGAAGGCGTTGTAGATCGGCACGGCGCGTGGCGGGAGCAGCCCACCTCCTGGCATGGGGCCGAGCGCGGGCGCGACGATGAGCCCGAGATCCGGGGCGACGAGCAGGACCCAGAAGAGGACGCCGAGCTGATCGCGCTGCACGTAGGCGACGCCGGCGCACACGAATGCGAGGATGACGTACTCGGCGACGTGGATGGCGGGCGCGCTCACGCGTCGGCCAGCGCGGCGCGGAGCTTCGCCGCCGCGAGCCCGCGATGTGAGATCGCGTTCTTCTGGTCGCGCGGCACCTCGGCCATCGTGCGCCCGTCCTCGGCGATGATGAAGATCGGGTCGTAGCCGAAGCCGTCGTCGCCGCGCGGGGACTCGGCGATCTCGCCCCGTACCTCGCCGTCGAACGTCTCGACGCGGCCGTCGGGTCGGGCGAGCGCGACGACGGCGACGAACCGTGCGGTCCGCTCGGTCACGCCGTCGAGCAGACCGAGCAGCATCCGGTTGCGATCTTCCGAGGACACGTCCTCGCCGAAGTAGCGCCGGCTCCGCACGCCCGGCGCGCCACCGAGCGCATCGACCTCGAGGCCCGAGTCGTCGGCGATGGTCGGCAGCCCCGTGGCGCGCGCGTACGCGAGCGCCTTGAAGACCGCGTTCTCGGCGTAGGACGGCGCGTCCTCCGGTGGATCGGGCGGTGGGTCGGCGAGATCGGCGACGCTCTCGAGCTCGAGGTCAAGTCCCCTGAGCAGCGCGCGCAGCTCCGCGACCTTGCTCGGATTGCGCGTGCCGATGAGGAGCTTGAGGGTCACCGCAACGCGCGGCGCTGGGCATCCATGAGCTGGCCGATGCCGTCCATCGCGAGCACGAGCACGCGATCGAAGTCGGCGCGCGAGAACGGCTTCTTCTCGGCCGTGCCCTGGACCTCGACGAGCTCGCCCTTGTCGGTCGCGACGACGTTCACGTCCGCGTCGGCGATGGAGTCCTCGGCGTACGCCAGGTCGAGCATGAGCTCACCCTCGACGAAGCCCGCGGAGACCGCGGCCACTTGATTGACAAGCGGGCTCGGCGAGATCTTCCGTAGGGCATGGGCGAGCGCGACGTAGCCGCCGGTGATCGCAGCGGTGCGTGTGCCGCCGTCCGCCTGGAGCACCTCGCAGTCGACCGTGACGCTGTGTGGCCCGAGGGCCTTGAGGTCGATCGTGGTGCGTAGCGCGCGACCGATGAGCCGTTGGATCTCGAACGTCCGGCCGCCCGGCCGGCCGGCGATGCTCTCGCGCTGGCTTCGCTCCGGTGTGCTGCGGGGCAGCATCGCGTACTCGGCCGTGATCCAGCCACGGCCGGTCCCGTCGAGGAAGCGCGGCACGCTGTCGGTCAGGGTCGCGAGGCAGAGCACGATCGTGTCGCCGAAGGCGATGCGCGCCGAGCCTTCGGCGAACTTCGAGACGCCGACCTCGATCGACACCGGACGCAGCGCGTCGGCCGCGCGACCGTCAGGCCGCGTGAACTTCGCCACCGGTGGCCTCCCAGAGGGCGTCCAGCTCCTCGCTCTCGTACGACTCGAGCTCCCGACCGTCCGCCTTGGCCCGCTGCTCGACGCGCCCGACATGAGCGGCGAAGCGCTCGTTCGCCTCACGGAGCGCGGTCTCGGCGTCGAATCCGCGCTCGCGCGCCTCGGCGACGAGATCGAAGAGCAGCTCACCGAGGAACTCCGGATCGTCGATGTCGAGCGGGAGCTCGATCCGGGGCGGCCGCAGCTTCACCCGTGCCGCGCGCTCCTGCAGCCGCTCCGCGGCGAACAGCGCGGGCAGCGAGCGTGGGACGCCGTCCAGGATCGACGTTCGTTCGCTCTTTTCCGCGCGCTTGATCTGCTCCCACTGCACGAGCAGATCCTTGCCCTCGAGGCTGGTACCGGCGAACACGTGCGGGTGACGGCGGATCAGCTTCTCGCCGATGGCGCGCGACACGTCACCCAGATCGAAGGCCCCCTCCTCGCTCGCCAGCTGCGCGTGGATCGCGATCTGGAACAGCAGGTCGCCGAGCTCGTCGCGCAGCGTCTCGAGGTCTCCGCGATCCAGTGCCTCGATCGCCTCGTAGGCCTCCTCCAGCAGATGTGGGCGCAGGCTCGCGTGCGTCTGCTCGCGATCCCACGGGCAGCCGCCCGGCGCGCGCAGCCGCTCGGCGATCCTGGCGACGGTGCCGAGTGCCGCGAGATCGGCGTACGGATCGCGCGGAGGCAGCACGAGGAAGCCGTCCGACTCCGCGGCGTCCAGGACGTCGGCGGGGTAGTGCTTCAGCAGGAGCGCGCGGTCGACGGGCGCGTCGAGCGCGATGACGACGGCGCGGGTGGTCGTGAACGAGTGCCCGTCGAGGACGGACGCCGGGACGATGTCGACGCCGCCAGGCCACGCGGCGAGGGCCGCGCGCGCCAGATCGCTAGGACTGGAACTCATAGCCCGGCACGAGCTTCTGCGCGTCGTGCACGCGGCGATTCTTATCGAACCAATACGCGTACGCGCTGTCGTGGATCTTGGTCTTCTGGTCGTCCGTCAGCGCACGCGCGGGATCCTTCTCCACGACCTTGTAGAACTCGGTCTGCCCGACGGTCGAGAACTGCCGGCTGATCGTGCCCGCCGCGAGCGCGAACAGCTCGTTCTCCTTGGTCACGCTGTCGAGCTGACCGTGCGCGAACCAGCCGGCGTCGCCGCCGTTCGCGGCTTCGGTCGTTTCCTCGCTGAACGTCTTCGCGACCTCGGCGAAGTCCGTCCCGCTGTCGAGCGCGGCCTTCGCGTCGCCGATCTTCTTGAGCGCGTCGGTGAAGTCCGTGGGCACCTGGCTCGTCGGCGAGGGAAGGCTGATGAGGATGTGGAGGAGGTGGATCTGGTCCGTCGGCGAGGTCACCGACTGCTGCTGCGCGACGGCCGTGTAGTGCAGGCGCAGCATGTCGTACCTCGTGTGGAGGAGGATCTCGTCCATCCCGAAGCCGCTGCCGAGCCAGCGCTGGACGACCGGGTTCGTGGCCGCGGCCCGCCGCTCCTTCACCTGGATGACGTGATAGCCGAACTGCGATTTCACCGGATCGGAGATCTCTCCGATCTTCAGCGCTTTCGCGGCGGTGTCGTATTCGGCGACGAGCTCCCCGGATCCGACCCAGCCGATCTCGCCACCGGCGTCCTTCGAGCCGGTGTCGTCGGACAGCTTCGCGACCGTGTTCCAGAGGTCCTGGTTGTTCGGGTCGGCCCGGAGCTGCGTGGCGATGTCCTGGGCCTTCGCGAGCGCCGCGGCGTCCGCGGCGGCCGTGTCGGTCGCGGTGGCGTCGATCGCCACGAGGATGTGCCGCGAGCTGTACTGGCTGAATGAGTCCTCGTACTTCGCCTGAAGGTCGGCGTTCGAGATCACGTAGCCGTCCTGGTGAGCCGCGGCATCGAGGAGCGCCTGCTCGACCAGCGAGTTCACCGCGACGCCGTCGTAGTTGGCCTTCTGCGACGCGAGCTGGGGATCGTTCTGGAAGCCCGCGGGCACGCCGTTGTCCTGGTAGAACTTCACGAGCTCGTAGTCCCGCTCGTGGACGTAGAGGCGGTACGGAAGCACGTGGCCGTCGATCATCGCAGCCGGCTTGAGGTTGGCGTCGTAATACCGGTTCGTGCCGGCCCAGATCATGAGGCCGATGGCGCTGCACAGCAGCACCGTGAAGCCGACGATGATGATCGCCTGCTGCCGGCGCTCGCGCTGCCAGCGGGCTTGGCGCTGGCGCTGGGTCAGGCGGGGTAGCGGGATGCGACGTGTCACGAGATCTCCCCTGACGTGCTGCGAGCCCGCGAGGCGGGCTCAGGTCAAATGGTAACCCGGTCCCGGACGCGACTAGGTCAGCGTTCGGTACACGGCGAGCGTGTCGGCGGCGGCGCGGTCCCAGCTGAACCGAGCGGCTCGCGGCGTGGCTCGCCCTCGCAGCCGGAGCTGCAGCGCAGCGTCGCCGAGGAGCGCCACGAGCGCCTCGCCGAGGGCGTCGGGGTCTCGCGGATCCACGAGGACGCCGGCGTCGCCCACGACCTCGGCAACGGCTCCGGCGCGGTAGCCGACGACCGGTGTGCCGGCCGCAAGCGCCTCGAGCGCGGTGAGCCCGAAGCCCTCGAGCCACGCCGCATGGAGCAGACACTCGGCGCCGGCGTACAACGCCGCGAGCGTCAGGTCATCCACGCCACCTGCCACGACGACGCGCGCGGGATCGAGCCGCGACCGGGCGAGCGCGTCGCGCATGATGCCGGCGAGCTTCCCGAGCGTGCCGACGACCACCAGGCGCAGCTCGCGATCGCGCTCAGCCGCGCGCCCGAACGCCGCGAACAGGCCGTCCATGTTCTTCCGTGGGTCGAACTGCCCGACGTACAGCACGTAGCGCCCCGGAACGCCGAAGCGCTCTCGCGCGACGGTCGCGCCATCCTTGTGCGATGGAGGACGGAACGACGTGTCGACGGCCTCGGGGATCACCCGCACCCGCTCCGCGGCGATGCCGAGCCGCTCGACGACATCGGCCTTCGTCGCCTCGGACACGGCGATGATCGCGTCGGCGCGCTTCGCGAGCGCGTATTGCCACGCGTGTCCGACGCGGGCGTACGGGAGGCGCAGGTAGTGCGCCGGCCAGCGCAGCGGGGCGAGGTCGTGGATCGTCAGCACCACGGGCCTGCGATGGATCACGGGCAGACCGAGCTGGACCGAGTGATAGAGATCGCCCTGACCGGCGAGCTCGAACGGCAGCAGCAGCGGATCGAGGGCGAGCATCGAAAGCTCGGGGCGCCGCAGCCGGTAGGTCGCCCGCGTGCGGTGCGGCGGCAGCGGTGACGGATCGGCCGCGGCGAAGTTCCGCAGTGTGAGGAGCGTCCACACCACGTCGTCGGGCGGGCGACGCGCGAACGCGGCGAGGAGGTTCCGCGAATAGCGACCGATGCCGCGCGTGCGGCTCACCGTCTGGAGATGTCGCGCATCGAAGACGACCCGCATCGGCCTCCGTACAGTAGGCCGCGCATGCTCTCGGTCGTCGTCCCAACGTACAACGAAGCGGGCTCGGTGACCGGGCTCGCCGAGCGCCCGCACGCCGGCGTCGCCGGACGCAGA
>DHJC01000074.1:0-3003 GCA_002404155.1 Chloroflexi bacterium UBA4730
GGCCGCCAGATCCAGGAGGAGAAGAACTACTCCGAGGAGACATCCAAGCTCATCGACAGCGAGGTGCACGACATCGTGGACCGCGCCCGCCGCCGCGCGTACGAGCTGCTCACGCAGTACCGGAGCGTCCTCGACGCGGTGGTCGCCAAGCTCATCGAGCAGGAGACGCTGAGCTCGGACGAGTTCAACCAGCTCGTCGACGGCCAGCTCGGCCAGCAGCCCGTCGCGGCTTCGACCGCCGGTGTCGGCCCAACGCCCCCCAGTGGCGCGCCGGCCGGAGCGCCTGAGCCGAAGCGTCGCCCGGACGCCGGGACAGGAAAGGGCCCCGCGCCCGCCCCAACGCCGGCGTAGCCCGTCCCAGCGGGGCGTTCCGGGGTCCAATACCGCCGATACAGAGTCGCAACACAGCGACCGACCGAGCCCATAACGGTCGGCATCCGCCTTGCTTAGTTGGGATGCGTGAGCAGCATCGTTCTCGAGATCCGAGAGACTGTTGAGCGTGCCGAGCGCATTCGCACGGCGCTCCTGGCGGCGTTCGCGGCCGTTCTCGCGATCGCCTTCATGGTGCTGCTGATCTCCGACCAGGTGCAGGCCGCCGCTCTCTAGCGCCCACCCTAGCCTCGGTCCATGCGGCTTTTCATCGCGGTCCCGCTCCCCAACGAGCTCACCGACCGCGCAGCCGCGCTCCTGCCGCCGGCCCTTCCCGCGGTGCGGCGCGTCCAGCCGGAGCTCATGCACGTGACCCTCGCGTTCCTGGGCTGGACGCCCGACGAGCAGCTCGACGCGGCCGTGGACGCTGCCCGAGCTGCCGCTGCCGGAGCGGCGGCCTTCGACCTCGCGTTCGGCGGCGTGGGCCGGTTCCCGGCGTCCGGCCGGCCGCGTGTCGTCTGGCTCGGGGTCGGGTTGGGGGCTGACGCGCTGGCCGCGCTCGCAGGAAGCGTCACCGGGCAGCTCCGCCGCCACCGGATCGCGTTCGACGATCGTCCGTTCGAGCCGCACCTGACCCTGGCCCGGTGCGCACCGACGCGACGGGGCCCGAAGCCCGGACGGTGGCGGCCGCGGTGGACGCACTCGAAGTTCCCGACCTGCGAACGCGGGTGGACCGGATCGCGGTGGTGGAAAGCCTGCTGTCGCCGAAGGGCCCGCGGTACATCGCACGGGCAGAGCTGCCGCTCAGGGCTGCCGCGCTGCTCGCTTCAGGGTCCTGACCAACAGGCGCTCGCGAGGGCGGCGCCAGGCGGGCGGCGCGGCGGCTCCGCGCCGGCGGAAGTTGTCGAAGGCGTACGTGTCGCAGAGCACCTCGGCCGACGTGCCCCACCCGTGGGTCAGGTACAGCCACCAGTGGCAGAACTCGTGGAGATAGAGGAACCGGATGACCTCACGGCGGGTGCGGAAGGGCACGAGCGGGAAGCCGCGGGAGCCTAGGTCGACCAGCTCGCGGAACGGACGGAAGGGCTCCGGGACCTGGATGAGCATCTCTGCGGTGTCCCAGAAGGTGAACGCCACCAGGTGCGGGCGGCTCCGGTAGCGGAGTGGCTTGACGGTCACCGTGTACCCGGTCGCCGTGGGCAGGCCCCGAAGCACCGCGCGGATCTCGGCAGGCGTGTGCGACGGGAGGGTGGACCGCACGGCCATCGGGCCGAGCGGGCGACCGGGGCCTTCGTTGATGTTCCGGATAGCCATCGCACGATCGTAGGGAGCAAATGCCCTGCCCATTTCTACCTAGCTGTTCGGCACTGGCTTGCCTGGCCGTCGACGAGCCGATTACGATGTCCACAACGTCGTTCGAGCGGGAACGAATAGCCGACGCGAGCCGTGTAGCGAACCGGGACAGGTGTAAGCCGGGACGGCGGACCCAGGTGAATGGATCCCGCAAGACGCCGCGGCGAAAGAGCGCCTTCTGGGTGTGAAGGACCGAGTAGCCGTGGCCGGTGGCCCGCCGTTATCGCCGGGCGCTGCGTGATCGCGCAGGCTGAGGGCTTGCTTCCAAATCTGGAAGCGGTCGAGATCGGGTGGCACCACGACCCTCGTCCCGAGATGGGAGCGAGGGTCTTTGTTTTTCCAAAGACCGAAGGAGTGGGCCGTGGCGAGCGCGGTGGCAAACGTGATCCGGCTGGAGCCGGTCGTGCGCGAGCGCATGGCCGATCTCGAGACGCCGGTGTCCGCGTTCGCCAAGCTGCGCCGCCTTGGAGGTGGGTTCCTCCTCGAGAGCGCCGAGGGCGGCGAGCGGATGGGCCGCTACTCGTTCATCGGGGTCGCGCCGCGTGAGGTGCTTGTCTCGCGCGACGGCGATCCGCTGGCGGCGTTGCGCCGCGTGATGTCCGGCTACGCGCGGACCGGCGGGGCCGGTCTGCCCCGATTCTCCGGAGGTGCGGTCGGATACGTCGCGTACGAGGCCGCACGCCATTTCGAGCGGCTCCCGCTCGCGTCGCGCGATCCACACGGGCTGCCGGATGCAGTGTTCGGCATCTACGACACCGTGGTCGCGTTCGATCATCTCCGGCACACCATGCTCGTCATTGCGCACGCGGCCGACGGCGACCGCCACGCGGCGGAACGGCGCATCGCGGAGATCGACGCGTTGCTCGACGGGCCCCTCGTGCTGCCCCCCTTCGGACCCGTCCATCGCACCCTGCGTGCGAACATGACGCCCGCGGAGTACGAGATGCTCGTGGGCCGCGCACGCGAGCTCATCGCCGACGGTGACTGCATCCAGATCGTCGTCGCGCAGCGCTTCGACATTCGGCCTGCCCCCGAGCCGCTCGCCCTGTACCGCGCGCTGCGCCACGTGAACCCGTCGCCGTACATGTTCCTGCTCGAGACGCCGGGCGCCACGCTCGTCGGCGCGTCACCCGAGCCGTTCGTCCGGGTGGAGGGCGGGACCGTCGTCATGCATCCGATCGCCGGCACGCGGCCGCGAGGCGTCGACGCAGCGGCCGACGCGGCGAACGAGACGGACCTTCGGGCCTCCGAGAAGGAGCGGGCCGAGCACGTGATGCTCGT
>DHJC01000074.1:3066-26158 GCA_002404155.1 Chloroflexi bacterium UBA4730
TCGTCGACCTCGGGCGCAACGACGTCGGCCGAGTCTCCAAGCCAGGCACCGTCCGGGTGCCCGAGCTCATGCGCGTCGATCGCTTCTCGCACGTCATGCACCTCACCTCGGTCGTCGAAGGCACGCTCCGCGACGACATCGACGCGCTCGACGCGTTCCGCGCCTGCTTCCCGGCCGGCACGGTCTCGGGCGCGCCGAAGATCCGCGCGATGGAGCGCATCGCGGAGCTCGAGACCGACCGCCGCGGTACATACGCGGGTGCCGTGGGCTATCTCGGGTTCGACGGCTCGCTCGACACGTGCATCGCGATCCGCACGGCGCTCATCGCGGACGGCGTGTGCCGGATCCAGGCCGGAGCCGGCATCGTCGCGGACTCCGACCCGCGCGCCGAAGAAGCCGAGACCCGCGCGAAGGCCGGGGCGCTGCTGCGCGCGGTCGAGCTCGTCGACGCGGCGGTGCGGCCGTGACGCGCGTGCTGCTCGTCGACAACTACGACTCGTTCACCTTCAACCTGGCGCAGGCCCTGAGCGCGCTGGGTGCCGACGTGACCGTGTTGCGGGCTGATGACCCGGCGCTCGACGACGCGCTCGCGTCGCGGCCGGATCGCGTCGTGATCTCGCCGGGCCCTGGACGGCCCGAGGCCGCGGGGAGATCGCCTCAGCTTGTGCGCGCCGCGCCGGAGCAGGGGATCCCGACGCTCGGCGTGTGCCTCGGATTGCAGTGCGCGGCCGTCGCGTTCGGCGCGGCGGTCGTGCGCGCACCCGAACCGCGCCACGGGAAGACGTCGCCGGTCCGGCACGACGGGCGTGGCCTCTTCGCGGGAGTGCCGGATCCGACGATCGCGACCCGGTACCACTCGCTGATGATCGATGCGTCGACGATGCCGGCCGAGCTCGAGGTGAGCGCGCGGAGCGACGACGGCGTCGTGATGGGCATCCGTCATCGGACCCTCCCGCTCGAGGCCGTGCAGTTCCATCCTGAATCCGTGCTCTCGACGGACGGCGTGGCGATGCTCCGGAATTTCCTGGACGGACCGAGGTAGTGGAGGCACGGGAGGCGCTCGGTGTCGTGGCCGCGGGCCGCACGCTGACCCGCGCGGAAGCGGAGAGCACGATGGGGAGCGTGATGGCCGGAGAGGCGACGCCCGCGCAGCTCGCCGCGCTCTTGGCTGCGCTGGCCGTGCGCGGAGAGACTGTGGATGAGATCGCCGGCTTTGCGATGGGCCTTCGCGCCGCGGCCGTGCCGGTCACGGTGGCCGATGGCGCGATCGACACGTGTGGAACGGGCGGCGATCGCTCGCACAGCTTCAACATCTCGACCGTCGCCGCGATCGTGGCGGCGGCCGCGGGTGCGCGCGTGGCGAAGCACGGGAACCGTGCGGCGTCGAGCGCGTGCGGGAGCGCCGATGTCCTCGAGGCGCTCGGCGTGAAGATCGATCTGGGGCCGGAGGCCGTCGCGACGTGCGTCGGCGAGGTCGGCGTCGGCTTCATGTTCGCGCCGCGATTCCATCCAGCGATGCGGCACGCCGGGCCCGTCCGCCGCGAGATCGGGATCCGCACGATCTTCAACGTCTTGGGGCCGCTCGCGAATCCTGCGGGCGTGAAGCGGCAGCTGCTGGGCGTCCCGTCCGCCGCGCTCGGAGAGCGGATGGTGTATGTGCTGCGCGAGCTCGGCGCGGAGCGCGCCCTCGTCGTGCACAGCGAAGACGGCCTCGACGAGATCAGCCCGAGCGGGCCGACGCGGACGTGGGAGCTGCGGGACGGCACGATCAGCGAAGGGGAGCTGCTCCCTGAGCACGCGGGTCTCGATCGCGCGCCCCGCGAATCCGTGCGCGGCGGCGACAGCGCCACGAACGCGGGGATCGCACGCCGCGTCCTGTCCGGCGACGCTCGCGATGGGGCCCGCACCGCGGTCCTCCTCAATGCGGGCGCCGCGTGCTACGTCGCGGGGCTCGCGGCCGATGTGAAGGCCGGCGTCGGGCTCGCGGCGAAGGCCATCGAGACCGGCGCAGCGAGCGCCACGCTCGAGCGCTGGGTCACGCGGAGCGCGACGCTGTCATGAGCGACTTCCTCGAGACCGTTGTCGCGGAGCGCAAGGCCGACATGCAGGCGGCGCGTCGCAGCGCCGAGCAGCCGGCGCGATCCGGCGCGCGTCGCGCATCCTTCGCCGACGCCATTCGTGAGAAACGCGCGGCCGGGCGCATCGCGGTCATCGCCGAGGTGAAGCGCCGATCTCCCGCACTGGGGGCGCTGGCGACGAACACGGACCCGGCGTCGATCGCGTTCGTATACGCGCAGGCGGGCGCCGCGGCCATCTCCGTACTCACGGAGCCACGGCACTGGGGCGGGTCGATCGCCGACCTTGCGGCCGTCGTGCGCGCCGTCGACCTCCCCGTCCTGTACAAGGACATCGTCGTGGACGAGCAGCAGCTCCGCGAGGCTGAGGCCGCGGGCGCATCAGCCGTGCTCCTCATCGCGGAGGCGCTCGATGACGCGACCCTGGCGTCGTTCGTCGAGCAGGCCGCCGCGCTCGGACTGACGGCGCTCGTCGAGGCCCACGAGCATCACGCCTTTGTCCGCGCGGTGGCCTGCGGAGCGACCATCGTGGGCGTGAACGCGCGCAGCCTTCGCGCTCCGGCCGAGATCGATCGCGAGCGGATCAACGCGTTGCACGGCCTCGTTCGCGCCGAGCAGCTTCTGGTGGCCGAATCGGGCATCGCGTCGGCGGACGATGTGGCCGCACTGCCGGCGCGTGTCGACGCGGTGCTCGTGGGCACCGCATTGATGACCGCGGCCGACCCCGGCGCGCTGGTCCGGAAGCTCGCCGAAGCGAGGGCGTTGCCCGAGCGAGGCCGCCGGGCCGAAGGCAGCGAAGGGAGCAGGGTGTGAAGGGGCGCTTCGGCGAGTTCGGCGGGCAGTACCTGCCCGAGACGCTCATGCCCGCGGTCGCCGAGCTCGAGGACGCGTACCTCGCCGCCCGGGCGGATCCGGCATTCGAGGCCGAGCTCGCCGCGCTGCTTCGAGACTGGGTCGGGCGGCCCACGCCGCTCACCGATGCGACGCGGCTCGCCCGGGCGGTCGGGTTGCGCCGCGTGCTGCTGAAGCGCGAGGACCTCGCGCACACCGGCGCCCACAAGATCAACAGCGCCGTGGGGCAGGCGCTCCTCGCCAGGCGAATGGGGAAACCGCGGGTCGTCGCCGAGACGGGCGCGGGCCAGCACGGCGTCGCGTCGGCCGCCGCCTGCGCGCTCCTTGGGCTCGAGTGCGTGGTGTACATGGGTACCGAGGACATGCGCCGCCAGGCACCGAACGTCTTCCGGATGGAGCTGCTCGGCGCGGAGGTGCACGGCGTCGAGAGCGGCACCCGCACCCTCAAGGATGCGGTCAACGAGGCGATCCGGGATTGGGTGACCAACGTGCGCTCGACGTACTACCTGCTCGGCTCGGCCATCGGCCCGCATCCATACCCGACGATGGTCCGCGACTTCCAGTCGGTCATCGGACGGGAAGCCCGCGCGCAATCGCTCGCGCTGGGACGGCTCCCCGATGTCGTGGTCGCGTGCGTGGGCGGCGGCTCGAACGCGATCGGGATCTTCAGCGCGTTCATCGCGGATGCGGCGGTGCGGCTCCGGGGCGTCGAAGCGGGCGGGCGCGGGATCGAGAGCGGCGCGCACGCCGCGTCGATCGTCGGCGGTTCCGTCGGAGTGCTGCATGGGACCCGATCGATGGTGCTGCAAGACCCCGATGGGCAGATCCGCGGCACGCACTCGATCTCCGCGGGCCTCGACTACCCGGGCGTCGGCCCGGAGCATGCCGACCTCGCAGCGCGCGGGCGCGCCGAGTACGTGGCGCGCACGGACGCCGAAGCCCTGGATGGCTTCACGCTCCTGTCGCGCACGGAGGGGATCATTCCCGCGCTCGAGCCGGCCCACGCCATCGCGGACCTCGCGCATATCCGCGACGAGCGCGGTACGGATCTGGACGTGCTCGTGTGTCTCTCCGGACGTGGTGACAAGGATCTCGAGACCGTGATGCAGGCGATCGGATGACGGTCGCCTCGGTCACCGGAGCGGAGCGCATTGCTCGGGCGTTCGCGCGGGCCAAGGACGAACGAAGGCTCGCCATCATCATCTACCTCACGGTCGGCTACCCGGACCGCGCGTCGAGCGCGGCCCTGCTGCGCGCCGCGCTCGACGGCGGCGCGGACATGCTCGAGCTCGGTGTGCCGTTCAGCGATCCCCTTGCCGACGGAGCCACCGTCCAACAGGCGAGCGCGGCGGCGCTCGCGAACGGCGTTACTGTCGCCGACTGCCTCGTGGAGGCGCGTAGCGTGGTCGCCGAGCGAGAGGCGCCCGTCCTCTTCATGGGATACATGAACCCGTTCCTCCGCTATGGCCTTGACCGGTTCGCGACCGACGCGCGCGACGCGGGCGCGGTGGGCGTCATCGTTCCGGACCTGCCGGCCGAGGAGTCGGCACCGTTCGACGCTGCGCTGGCACCGGCCGGGCTCGTGCGGATCGACCTGTACGCGCCGACGACGCCGGACGCTCGGCTCGCCCGTCTGGTGCCACGCTCGCGCGGGTTCGTCTACTGCGTCTCGCTCACCGGCGTGACCGGCGCGCGTCGCGCCCTTGCGTCGGACGTGGCGTCCTTCGTGACCCGCGTCCGGGCGCACACGGTGCTGCCCGTGGCTCTCGGATTCGGCATCAGCGAGCCCGCGCACGTCGCGGCGTTGCGTGGTCTAGTGGACGGCGTCGTGATCGGGAGCGCGGCGATCGACGCCGTGACGGCCGCGGCCGATAAGCCGGCGGCACTCCGCGCGTTCGTGCGCGGCCTGGCCGAGGCGGGGAGGTCGTGATGGCGACGCGGGGTATTCGGGGCGCGACCACCGTCGAGCGGAACGACCGCGCCGAGATCCTGAAGGCGACGCGCGAGCTGCTCGAGGTGATCGTGCGATTGAACGGGTTGCGCTCAGACGACATCGCCTACGTGTGGTTCAGCGTGACGGCTGACCTCGATGCCGAGTTCCCGGCCTTCGCCGCGCGCGAGCTCGGCTGGGCGGAGGTCCCGCTGATGTGCGGACAGGAGATCCCGGTCCCCGGCGCGCTCGCCGGGTGCATCCGCGTGCTCATCGATTGGAACACGTCCAAGACGCAGCGCGAGGTCCGCCACGCGTTCCTCCACCGCGCGAAGGGCCTGCGTCCGGCCTGGGCCGTGGAGGTCTGACGTGCTGGTCGTCATGAAACGTGACGCCACGAAGGCGGAGATCGATGGTGTCGTCCAGCGCATCGCGGACCTCGGCCTGAGCGCGATCCCGCTCCCCGGCGCCGAGCGCACGGCCATTGGGACGTTCGGCGTCGCCGCCCGCGAGTACGCCGATCAGCTGGAGTCGCTGCCTGGCGTCGCCGAGATCGTCCTCGTGAGCCGTCCGTTCAAGCTGAGCTCGCGCGAGGTGCATCCTGAGGATTCGATCGTCCGCATCGCCGACGTCGCCATCGGCAACGGCCAACCGCTCGCGGTCATCGCGGGCCCGTGCTCCGTCGAGTCACGGGAGCAAACGATCGCCACGGCACAGGCCGTGCGCGCCGCGGGCGCGTCGCTGCTCCGCGGCGGTGCGTACAAGCCGAGCACGTCGCCGTATCACTTCCGCGGTCTCGGGGCGTCGGGCCTCGAGCTGCTGAGCGAAGCGCGTGCCGTGACTGGCCTGGGCGTCGTCACCGAGGTGCTCACGCCGGCGGACGTCGAGCTCGTGTCGTCGCGCGCGGACTGCCTGCAGATCGGCGCGCGCAACATGCAGAACTTCGCCCTCTTGGACGCCTGCGGCGAGCAGCCGAAGCCGGTGCTGCTGAAGCGCGGCATGTCCGCGACCGTCGAGGAGCTGCTCCTGTCGGCCGAGTACATCCTCGCCAAGGGCAATCAGAACGTGATCCTCTGCGAGCGCGGGATCCGGACGTTCGAGCGCTACACCCGCAACACGTTCGATATCAACGCGATCCCGCTGCTGAAGAAGCTGTCACACCTTCCGGTCGTCGCCGATCCGTCGCATGGGACGGGGAAGTGGTACCTCGTGGCGCCCGTCGCGCTCGCCGCCGTCGCGGCCGGGGCAGATGGTCTGCTCATCGAGGTCCACCCCTCGCCCGATCACGCGCTCAAGGACGGCTTCCAATCGCTCACGTTCGGGAACTTCGAGGCGCTCATGCGGATGCTGCCGGCCGTCGCCGCGGCGGTGGGCCGCCCAGTGGCCGCGACGGTCTGATGCGCGTCGGCATCGCCGGCTGCGGCCTCATCGGCGGCTCGCTCGCGCTCGCTCTCCGTCGTGGGCACGACGTGCGGGCGTACGACCCCGCGGGCACCGGGGAGATCGCAGGGGCCGCGCGCCTCGAGGACCTTCTGGCCGCCGACGTCATCGTCGTCGCGACGCCGTTGTCGCAGATCGTTCCGACGCTCCGCGCGCTGGCGGTGCACTCCAGCGGCACCGTGCTGATGGACGTCGGCAGCCTGAAGCGCGACGTCGCCGCGTTCGCCGAGTCCGCGCCGCCGTCGGCGCGCATCGTGGGCGGTCATCCGATGGCGGGCTCGACGGATCAAGGGCTCGGTGCGGCGCGCGCCGATCTGTTCGCGGGCCGGCCATTCTTCCTGGTGCCGACAGCGCGCGCCGACGAGCGGGCGATGGGCATCGCGGGAGACGTCGCGCGTGCCGTGGGGGCGATCCCGACGATCGTGTCCGCGCAGGAGCACGACCGTATCGTCGCGGTGCTCTCCGGCCTGCCGCTCGTCGTCGCCCGCGCGCTCGCGCGCGTGGGCGCGGACGTCGCCGCGTTCGGCGGTCCCGGGTACCGCGACGCGACGCGCCTCGCGCAGACTCCACCGGAGCTTGCCGACGCGCTCCTCATGGGCAACGCCGCCGAGGTGCGGGCCGCGCTGGCGCGCTTCCGCACCGCGCTCGACGACCTCGAGCGGGAGGTCGGCTAGCGCTCGGCCGTGACCGCCCACCCGGGCTACTTCTCCGGCAGCCGCAGGTCGACGTGGCGGCACTGATCGCAGCCGAGCGGTTCGATCCGGATGCGTGACTCGCCGAGCTCGCCCCAGCTTCCGAGGAGGCGATGACGAACCCGGGGTTCCCGCCGACGCGGAACGGAACGACGCCTATGGAGATGAGTTCGCGTCCGCAGCGCGGGCACGGCTCGCCGGTCAGCTTCTTGGGGTCGCGCTTCATCGTCCGAGCTCACCAAGCATCGCGAAGAAGTCGGGAAACGTCTTGGAGACGCTGTCGGCGCCGTCGATCGCGACGCCCGGCACCTGGAGGCCGAGGACCGCGAAGGCCATCGCGACCCGATGGTCGTCCCTCGCATCGACCACCCCGTCGTGCAGCAGCGCGGGCTCGATGCGGATCGAGTCGGCGAAGGCCGTCGCCCTCCCGCCGAGGGCGTTGATCCCATCGGCCACCGCGCGGATCCGATCGCTCTCCTGCAGCCTGGTGTGCGCGATGCCGCCAAGCTCCGTCGGCGTCTCGCACTGCGTGGCGATGACCGCGAGGCTCGGGAACACGTCCGAGCAGTCGCGCACGTTCGCGACGATGCCTTGAAGCGGGCCGACGCGCCGCACCGTCACCGTGCCTCTGCCGCGCGAGACGGCACAGCCCATCTCCTCGAGCAGCGAGAAGTAGCGCACGTCGCCTTGCCCGCCGTGGATCTCGTGCGCGTCGACGTTCTCGATGGTCACGGCACCGCCGCAGATCGCGGCCGCCGCCGCGGGATACGACGCCGCGGTCGCATCGCCGGGGATCTCCCACGACCGGGCCTTCACCTTCTGCGGCTTGACCGAGATGCGATCGAGCGTCGGTGCGTCAACCTTCACACCGCGTTTCCCCAACGAGGCGATGGTCAGGTCGACGAACGGCCCCGAGACCAGCGATCCAGTGATCTCGAGCTCGAGGCCGCGTTCGAGCCGGGGCGCGATGAGCAGGAGCGCGGAGGCGAACTGGCTCGACTGACTGCCCGGCACCGCCACGCGCCCTCCGCGGATGGGGCCCGTGACCGTGAGGGGCAGCCCGTCGCCGTCCGCCGTCGCCCCGATCTCGCGGAGCGCGTTCACGAGCGGCGTGAGCGGGCGGTCGCGGAGCCGTGCCGAGCCGTCGACCTTCGTCTCGCCATCGGCGAGCGCCGCGAGCGCGAGCGCGAAGCGCGCGACCGTCCCCGCCTCCGCGGCATGGACGGGTCCGGTCGCATGCGGGATCGTCTCCGCCCCGTGGACCGTGACCTGGAACGTCTGATCCCACTCCACCTGGTACCCCAGTGACGCGAGGGCCTGGCGCATCGCGCGCACGTCGTCGCCGGGGTCGAGCCGGCCCAGGTCGAGCCGCGAGCGGCCGTCGGCGATCGCCGAGAGCACGAGCTCCCGGTTCGCGATGCTCTTGGACGCGGGCACACGCACGCGGACGTCGCGGAGGGGGTGGCGGAACGGGATGATCGGGCGGGGGGTCACGGGACAGGGGATTATGGCCAGAGACAGGATGAGACCGCTTTCCGCGGCACCGTTGCTGGCCTGCGCGCTGGTCGCCGGCGCGTGCTCGGTCGAGCCGCCGAGCGTCTCGGGAGCGTCGCCGTCCGCGATCCCGAGTGCGACGCGCGCGCCCGCGTCCGCAGAGGCGCCGGTCATCGCCTTCGATGCGCCGCGTGACGCCTCGCAGGCGCCGCGCTACGTCACCGGCCGATGGTCGTCGACCCTGCCGCTCCTCGACGTGCAGCTCACGGTCACGCCCCAGCCCGCCTTCGCGTGCACGGCCACCCTCGATCCCGGCCGTCAGGGCGGCATCTACGAGTGCGACGGCCTCCTGCCGCCGGCAGCGGACATTCGCCTCGAGCTCACCGCGACGAGCGGTCAGGGTGTGCGGGCTCGGGCGACGCACAGCTTTCGCACGATGGCCGACCGCCTCACCGGGGTGCCGTGGTTCACGGAGTTCGAGGACCCGAACGGCCAGGCCCTCGCCTGCGCGGCCGCGAGCGTGCGGATCATCCAGACCTTCACCGCCGGTCGCGACGTCGCGACCGCGGCCCAGGTGCTCGCGCTCGGCCGCCCGCTGAACAAAAGCGCCGATCCGGGCATCGATCCGGCGGCGATCGCCGCGGTGATCGCGGCCCTCGAGCCGGCCAACCGCTATCACTACTACCGGTTCGCGACGCGCGACGCGGCGACCCGCGCCGCGGTCTACTGGCTGGCGCGATCGGCCGAGCCGGTCATCGCGCTCTCGCTCGCCGGTCAGCACGCGCCGATCATCACCGGGTACGCCGGCATGATCGGCCCGAGGCTCGCCGATCCGGCGAGCATCACGGGTCTGGTCATCGAAGACCCGCAGCGCGGCGACCTCGATCCAGCGACCGCGAGACATCGCCCGGACAAGTCGCGGTCCGCCGAGTTCCAGACGGGAAAGCTCATCGGGATCGATGAGTGGTACGCCGACGACTGGTGGTTCCGGGACGCGTATAAGGGCTCGATCATCTTCAACTCGGACGCGAAGCTCCACGACGTGGACCGCAGCGACGGCGTGTACCCGAAGCCGCATTGGGACGGGATGTTCGTGATCCTCGTCGATGACGGCGACACGACAACGCCCGCCGATCGCGAAGGGCAGGTGAGTCCGCGCTGACCGGCGGGGGCGGACCGGGACGGCAGTGGGAAGCGGCCAAGCGCCTGGACCGCGTCGCCCACGAGGTCGCGCTGGACTGGGAGCTGCGGCTCGGTCCGCGATACGAGTGGGCGCGCCATTCGTTCGCCGCGCCCGCGGGCGACCACGCCGTCCTGAAGGTCACGCCCCCCGAGGACAATGAGGCGGATCACGAGGGCGATGCCCTCGCGTTCTGGAACGGACGCGGCGCGGTGCGCCTCCTGCGGCGCGACATCGGGCGCCGGGCCCTCTTGATCGAGCGCTGCATCCCTGGTCACGACGCCTCGGCTCTCGACGACAACGAGGCCATCCGGGTCGCCCTGGACACCGGTCGCGAGCTGTGGCGGCCCGTCACGCGCGGCCCCGTCCGCCGGGCGGGGGACGAAATGGCCCGCTGGCTACGGGCGCTCGAGCAGCGAAGCCATCATCCGTGCGTCGCGATCGCGACGAAGCTGTTCGCGTCCATGTCGCCCCGGCACGATGTCCTCGTGCACGGCGACTTCCATCATCACAATCTGCTGCGGCACACCGGTCGCTGGCTCGCGATCGACCCCAAGCCACTGATCGCGGAGCCCGAGTTCGACGTCGTCACGCTCCTCTGGAATCCGTTGCAGCTCGAGCCGACCCGCGAGATCACCGAGCGCCGGATGCGGCAATTCGCCGCCGCCGGCCTCGACGAACGGCGGGTGCGCGACTGGGCGATCGTCCGGGGCACCCAGCTCGGCCTGCCGCTCGACCTGAACGCCCGCGAGGCGTCAACGCGTCAGCTCAGCGTCGTCTACTGGCTGCTGGAGTAGCTCACCTAGGGCTTGGTCAGCAGGATCGCGTTCGGTAGCAGCCGGCCCGGTCCAACGGTGTACTGACCGTCGATCCACATCGCCGCGGTGCCACCGCCGTCGAGGTTGATGGCGTCCTGCACCCCGAGCGCTTGGAGCACGTACTGCGAATCGGTGATGTTCGCGTTCTCGACGACGATCAGGTAGATGAAGGTGGCATCGGTACCCATCGAGCCCTTGAGGCCCTTCTCCTGCTGCTTGGCGGTCTGCTCCGCAGTCGTGTCCAACACGGCGCCGCCCTGCATGAGGAGCATGAACATCGAGATCCCCGCGGTGATCGGGGCGTTCGCCGTCGGGCCCTGCCCGTACACGTACGCGCGCCGGTAGTACGTCGGCGTCTTGCCGTTGAAGATGACGAGCCCGTTCTGTCCGATCAGGGCCGGCTTGTTGATCCAGGTACCGAGGTCGCTGTTGTACATCGCGTAGTCGTACGAGTTCACTCTCCCCGCACACTCGGCGTAGTCGGGCGGGCAGAGGTAGGTCCCATGGATCCCGGCGTACGCGTGATCAGCCGCGACGTACTGGTCGAGCGGCTTCACCGGGCAGTCGTTCGCGCAGGACGACGCATTCGCGGTGACGGTCTTCACCGTCACGTCGGCCAGCGGTTCCTTGATGAGGTGCGTCGTGAACGTCCCGCGCAACGTCGGCACGTTGAGCGTGCTCGAGCCCGTCGGGCTGTAGACGCCGATGGGTGGCGGAGGCGCGGTGCCGTCGGGGTTGAGGACGGTAACGAGCCAGAAGACGCCGATGTCTTCCATCCACGTCGCGCCCTCGATGAGCGGGCGAAGGTAGAGGCGGTACGTGCCGGGGGTCAGGGGCGCCTGGATCCGGAACTGGAACCAGGCGACCTGCCCGGGCCCGACGTAGGGCGCCGGCTGCGTCGCGATCCGGTTGTAGCGCGGCCATCCGGTGTTGGGTGAGCCCTGCGTGCCGTCGCCGCCGAGGGGACTCGCGCGGTCCTGCCCGGGCTCCGGCCCCCACGTGCCGAGGTACGCGGCCGCGCCGAGCTTTCCGCCGACCCAGCCGAGCGAGCCGGAGTTGTAGTACGCGACCGTCGCGGTCGTCGAACCTGTTCCTGGGCACAGGGTCGGGTAGCCGCTCTGGCCGTACCACTGGGCGTGGAATCCGGGGATCCCGCCGGACACGGCCGGCGCCGGGATGCCCGGGCCGGTCCTGGAGGTGCAGGTGGCGGCGACCGCGGTGCGTGGCGCGGCCGGCCCGATCAGCAGCGTGGCGGCGACCAACAGGACCGTCAGGAGGCGCGCGGATCCGGCTCCCTTGACCACCGCCTGGGATAACGCGGCGGCCGGGGGCCTGTTGCGCGAGGGCTCCCCTCAGCGGCGGAGCGACACCGCCGGGGCGTACTCGCGGACGAACGTCCGGTGCCACCACGCGCCGGTCTCATGCCGTTCCGCCGCCGTCGTGAACCGGTACAGCCAGAGCCGGGCGCGGATGACGTGCGGCGGTCCGTCGGGGAACGGGTCGTGCCGCAGCAGCCCGACGGTCGCGCGGTCACCCTCGAGGAGCTTGGCGAGCAGCGGCATGAACCATTCGTGGTAGCGGGGCGAGGAGAACGCGGCGAACCACATGAGCCAGTCGAGGCGGAGGTGGTACGGCGCGTACTGCGGTGGCCGCCGCATCACGTCGCCCGGCTTCGCCTTGAACTCGTACTCGCGCCACTCGCTCGCGCTCGTCGGCTCCCGGTCGGCCGTCGCTTCGATGATCACCTCATAGCGCTTCTTCGTTACGCTGCCGAACGCGCCGTAGGTGTTCACGAGATGCAGCGGATCGAAGCTGGAGTTCATGAGCTGCCCGGGTGACAGGAGGTTCTTCGCGGGGCGGTAGCTCAACACGAGGACGAGCAGCGTCAGGGCGATCACGAGGACGGCGTGAGGGAACGACGACTCGGGCGATGCCGGTCCGATGGAAAGCACCCGGCCGAGGGCCGCGTCGTCGAAGCTCGCGCACGCCAGGACGATCGTGATGACGTTGAGCCACGAGAAGTTGCCGCTGAGCACGAGCCAAGACTGCGTCGCGACGATGACGAGCCCCGCGACCGTCGCCACCGGCTGCGGCGCGAACAGGAACCACGGGACGATGAGCTGTGCGACGTGGTTGCCCAGGACCTCGGCGCGGTGCAGCGTCTTGGGGAGCCGGTGGACGTACCAGCTCAGCGGATTCGGCATCGGCTGGGTCTCGTGGTGGTAGTAGAGGCAGGTCAGGTCGCGCCAGCATTCGTCGCCGCGCATCTTGATCAGGCCGGCGCCGAACTCGACACGGAACACCAGCCAGCGCAGCAGATAGATGAGCGGCAGTGGCGCGAACGTCCACGCCGGTCCGAGGAAGATCGCGAGGAAGCCCGCCTCGAGCAGCAGCGTCTCCCAGCCGAAGCTGTAGAAGGTCTGGCCGACGTTCACGATCGAGAGGTAGAGCCCCCACAGCGCCGCCCACACGAGCATCTCGAGGGGCAGCGGCCAGCCATCCGGGACCCCTGCGACGACCAGCAGGCCGAGCGCGAGGCCCGTCCAGGCGCATGCCCGGAGGAGCCGGTCCGAGTAGCGAAGGTGGAAGAGGCTGGGCGATGCGCGGAACGGCACGTACGCCACGAACTGCGGGACCGGCAGCAGCCCGCGCTCGCCCAGCAGCGGCGTGAACTGCTTCAGTGCCACGAGGAAGGCGATGACGTAGATCGCGCCGATGCCGCGCTCGATGACCAGGCGGGCGAGCCAGTAGTCCGGCGCCTCGAGCCAGCTCATGGCGCGGTGAGGTCACTGACCGAGAAGATCAGAAAGCGCATCGAAACGGTCGGCCCACCGCGCCTTGATATTCTCGGCCGCGGATCTGTCGGCGAGCTTCGAATGCCGGATCGCCACGGCGCTCTTGCTGTCGCCTGTCGACGTAAAGCCGAGGTGAACGAGCGTGCCGTCCCTCATGTTCATGCGCATTCTCATGCTCCGGTGCGGATCCGCGGCGCGAACGTTGATCTTCTCCGGCAACCAGCGTGCGCGAACGCGCGGCTTTGCGAACGCGTCGAACAATTTTTCACCTGGGACCTGACACGTCCGGTTCTTGTTCGCCTCGTACCCTCCATCGCGCCGCTGTCGTCGGTCGCGCAGTCCACGGATGCGCTCGTAGCCGACGGTGACCATCTGACTCCACCAGTCCGGCGTGCCGACGGAGGAAACGTATTTCGCGATCTCGCGATGCGGTTTCTCGGCGGCCTTGGCGGCGTCGAGGATCTTGACCCAATCGATCCAGTGGCGGCCTGTCGCTTTCTTTACCGCGGCGTCGCTCATGCCCGCGGTTTCCGCGTAACGCGGGAATAGGTCGTTGTTTTCTGACGAGTTGAAGCCGGGCGGCGGTGTACGACTCGCCGGTCTTCTGCATGCGGGCTCGGACGATCCGCTTGAGATCCTTCTGCTTCGGCATCACGATCTCCTTCGTTCACACCGCAAACAGAACTCGCCAGCAGCGCCGCCGCGGCACGAAGGTTCGTCATACCGATCCGGGAGTACGCCCCCCTTTGCCTCAACGCGGGCCTTCGCTCGGAGAAAGCCACCGAGGCTTGGCGCGGACCACCGCCCGGGGGAAATGTTACCCGCTCGGCTGCCGGCCGGGTACCGCGTGGTAGACCGACTACATGAATCGCCCCCCTGGACGCTCGTTGAGTTGAAAGCCGTGAACGGCGACACCGGGGCCTGGGAAGCCGTCTACGCGCGCGAATACCCCCGGCTGCTCCGCGCGCTCACGGCGATCGCCGGCGACGAAGGCGCCGCCGAGGACGCGGTCCAGGAGGCATTCGTGCGCGGATACAAGCAGGGTCTGGCGACGCTCGAACGGCCGGGAGCGTGGCTCCTGGTCGTCGCGACGCGCGTCCTGTTCCGCGACCGGCGTCGCCGCTCGACGGACGTCGCCGTCGAGACCGTGCCCGCGCCCCGGGACGAGATCGACTTCGCGATCGAGCGTGCCGATCTGCTGGCCGCGCTACGGCAGCTGCCCGAGCGCCAGCGCGCGGTCGTCGTCGCGCGCTACTACTACGACCAGAGCTACGCGGAGATCGCGAAGGCCTTCTCGATCCGTAGCGGCACGGTCGGGGCGACGCTGTCGCAGGCGCTCGCAAGGCTCCGCGCCTCGCAGGCCGCGCGGCAGCTCCTGCGCGGCGCGATGCGGTCATGAACGAGCGCGATCAAGACAGCCTCGGGATCGCGCTTGCCCGCGCGATCGATACGCAGCGGGTCCGGGAGACGCCGTTCCCGTCCTCGCGCCTCGCATCGCGGCTCGCGCCGGCGACCAAGCGCGGCTTCACCGTCCAGCTTGCGCTCGCGGTGGCGCTCATCACGCTCGGCGCGGCCGGGGCGCTCCTCGGGCAGACGGATCTCACCCAGGTCGCGTCGGTCGCGAGCGGTCCGAGGCTCGGTCCGGTCACGCGCGCGGCGCCGGGCGCGGCGGTCGTCGTCGGCCATATCGAGGACGCGATCAACCCCATCACCGCGCGCTACGTCGAGCGGGTCATCGCCGACGCCCAGGCCGCGGGCGCGCCGGCGGTCGTGTTCACGATCAACACGCCAGGCGGGCTGATCGACTCGACGTATCGGATCACGACAGACTTCCTCAACGCACCGCTGCCGGTCGTGACGTACGTCGCGCCGTCGGGCGGGCGGGCGGCCTCCGCCGGCACGTTCATCACCATGGCCGGGGCGATCGCGGCGATGGCGCCGGCGACGAACATCGGTGCGGCACACCCGGTGGACAGCTCGGGCGGAGACATCCAAGGGGACCTGCGGCTCAAGGCGGAGAACGACGCGGCGGCGCAGATCACGAAGATCGCGAAGGCCCGCGGCCGCAACCAGCAATGGGCCGAGGACGCCGTGCGCAACAGCGTGAGCGTCCGCGACGACGAGGCGCTCCAGCTCAACGTCGTGGACCTCATCGCGCGGGATCTGCCGGACCTCCTCGCCCAGATCGACGGCCGCACGGTGCAGGTGAACGGCCAGGCGGTCCAGTTGGCGACGAAGAGCGCCGCCATCGACGACGACGGCATGAATTTTTTCGAGACGATGCTCCATTTCGTCGTGGACCCGCAGATCGCGCTGCTGATGTTCACGATCGGCACGTACGGGCTCATCTTCGAGCTCTCGAACCCCGGCCTGATCTTCCCGGGGATCATCGGCGTCATCGCGATCGTGATGGCGCTCTTCTCGTTCGGCACGCTTGACGCGAACGCCACCGGGATCGCGCTCATGATCTTCTCGCTCGTCCTGTTCATCGCGGAGGTGAAGGTGGTGAGCCACGGGCTGCTGCTCGCGGGCGGGATCGTTTCGCTGCTCCTCGGCGCGATCATCGTGTTCCCGCCCGGGCGGCCCACGTTCCCCGGGCTCCGCTACACCGCCGATCCGGTGACGCTCCTCCTCGTCGTCGGGACGGCCGCCCTCTTCTTCGCGGTGGTCGTGCGGATGGCGGTGGGGTTCCAGCGCCTGCCGGTCGCGAGCGGCGCGGCGTTGCTGGTCGGCTCGTTGGGCGTCGCCAAGACCGAGCTCGCGCCCGCGGGGATCGTGCGCGCCGGCGGGGATGAGTGGAGCGCGGTCAGCGAAGGCGGGGCGATCCCGCAGGGGGCCGCGGTGCGAGTGCGGCGGATCGATGGCTTGCGACTTATCGTCGGCCCGGAGGCGTCGTCCTCCGGAAGAAGGGAAAGCTGATGTCAACCGAGCTCGTTGCTCTTGCGTTCGTCCTGGTCATCGCGCTCTTGGTCCTGCGGACGGTGGTCCACATCGTCCCCGAGTACCAACGGCTCGTCGTGTTCGCCCTGGGCCGCTACCAGAAGACGGCCGGTCCAGGCCTGGTGCTGCTGCTCCCGCCACCGATCCAGAGCTCCATGACGGTGGACCTCCGTGAGTTCAGCGTCGAGATCCCGCAGCAGACCTGCATCACCAAGGACAACGCGACGATCTCGATCGACTTCCTCATCTTCCAGCAGGTCGTCGAGGCGTCCGACTCGGTGATCAAGGTCCAGAACTTCCGCCAGCAGGTTCAGCAGATCGCCTCGACCACGCTTCGCGCGGTCATCGGCGATCTGGTGCTGGATGACGCGTTCGCCAAGCGCGAGCAGATGAACGAGGTCCTGCGCATCAAGCTCGACGACGAGACCCATCGCTGGGGCGTGAAGGTGAATCGCGTCGAGATCCGCGAGATCGTCCCGCCACGTGAGATCCAGGAGGCGATGACCCGGCAGATGACCGCCGAGCGGATCCGCCGCGCGTCGGTGACCGAGGCCGAAGGCAAGCGGGCCTCCGCGATCCTCGTCGCCGAGGGCGACAAGCAGTCGAACATCCTCCAGGCCGAAGGTGCCCGCCAGTCCGCCATCCTGCGCGCGGAAGGATTCGCCCTTGCGCTCGGCAAGATCAACGAGACCGCGATGACCGCGGACGCCCGGACCATCACGCTGCAGTACTTCGAGGCGCTGAAGGCGCTCGGCGCTTCGCCGGCCACGAAGTTCGTCATCCCGACGGAGTTCAGCGCGCTCGCCGCACCCCTTGCCGCGATGGCGCGGAGCGCGGCCGAGCCGCCGGCGAAGGGCTAGGCGTTAGCGGCCGCGGGGGCGGACGAAGGGAAGGCGCGACCGGCCAGGAGGCGCGCTGTCCCCGCGATCCGCTTCCGCGAGCCGGACCGCCATCGGTCGGGCGAGCCGCCGTTGACCGAACGGCGAGTACACGCGCGGTGGGGTGTCGCGGCGCGGCGCGCGGAGGGCTGCTCGCGCGCCGCCCGCGGACGAAGGAAGGGGAAAGGCGATGGCGATGGCCACGGTTCACCTCGTGACGGCGGATTTTGCCGGTTCTGAAGGCTCCCCTTCGAACAGACGTTCGCATCATAGAACGCGTGTTCGAACTGTCAAGGGCCCTTGAGCAGGCGTGAAATACTCGGTTTCGGTGGAGTCAACCGCAGTCGGCGTGGGCCTCGCCCCGCAGCGCCCGAAGCCGGTCCGGGAGCAAGCGGAGCTGCCGAACCACATCCTCGAGCCGGCCTGGCAAGGGACCCGGGTGCTCGTCCGGATCGGCCACGATGGGCCGCGCTTCGTCGGCTACGACGGGCCGGTCGATGGGTTCCGCGAGCTCTTCGACGCGATCCAGGCGGAGACGCGCTGCACGTCCGCGATCCTCGACGGCGTGCTCGTCACCAACTGGGAGGACGATCGCGATCTCGAGGTCGACCCGCAGGGGAACGCCTTCACTCGCGAGTCACCGCGCCGGCAGATCTTCAGCGCCTTCGATCTGCTCGAGGTCGACGGCGACCCGTTGCTCGGGGTGCCGCTCCTCGAGCGCAAGCGGCATCTCGAAGGCCTCGTGACGCCGAGCCCGAACGTCCGGCTCACCGCGTACGTCACCCGCGGACTCCGCGCGTGGCGCGAAACGCTCACCGGTCTTGGATTCACGCGTGTCGTGTTGAAGGATTGGAACAGCCCATACTCGCCGGGCCAGACGGCGAGCTCGTGGTTGGTCGTGGACAAGCTCAACCCACCGAAACTGAAATGAACAAGGAGACCAGCGCATGACGTCCGCAGCCGTCATCGATCACACCCAACGCGACCCGTGGGAGGTCGCGACCGAGCAGTTCGACACCGCGGCCGACAAGCTGCACCTGGACCCGAACATGCGCGGCATCCTCCGCGAGTGCCAGCGCGAGCTCACGGTCCACTTCCCGGTCCGGATGCACGACGGCGCGGTGAAGGTCTTCACCGGGTACCGGGTCCAGCACAACACCTCGCGCGGCCCAGGGAAGGGCGGCATCCGCTACCATCCGAGCGCGTCGTTGGGCGAGGTCAAGGCCCTGGCGATGTGGATGACCTGGAAGTGCGCGGTCGTCGGGATCCCGTACGGCGGGGCCAAGGGTGCGGTGATCTGCGACCCCAAGACCATGACCTTGCAGCAGCTCGAGACCCTCACTCGCCGCTACACGACGGAGATCGCGATCCTCATCGGACCGGAGCGCGACATCCCGGCCCCCGACCTGGGCACGAACGCCCAGACGATGGCCTGGATCATGGACACCTACTCGATGCACGCCGGCCACACCGTCCCTGCGGTCGTGACCGGAAAGCCGCTCTCGATCGGCGGCAGCGAGGGCCGCAACGAGGCCACCGCGCGAGGCGCCGTCTACACGATCATCGAAGCCTCGAAGCACCTCGGCCTCGACCTCGAAGGCGCGCGGGTGGTCGTCCAGGGCTTCGGGAACGCCGGCTCGTTCTCGGCCAAGCTCATGGCCGAGCTCGGTGCGGTGATCGTCGGACTCTCCGACACGCAAGGCGGCATCCACAACGCCAAGGGCCTCGACCCGAACAAGGTGGACGCGTACAAGCGCGAGACCGGCAGCGTCGTCGGTCTCCCGGGTTCGGAAAGGGTGACCAACAACGAGCTCCTCGAGCTCGACTGCGACATCCTCATCCCGGCCGCGATCGAGAACCAGATCGGCGAGCACAACGCGCCGAAGATCACGGCGAAGCTCGTCGCGGAGGCTGCGAACGGGCCGACCAGCCCCGAAGCCGACCGGATCCTCTACGACAAGGGCGTGTTCATGATCCCGGACATCCTCTGCAACGCGGGCGGCGTCACGGTCTCGTACTTCGAATGGGTCCAGGATCTCCAGAACCTGTTCTGGCGCGAGGCCACGATCAACGCCCGGCTCAAAGAGGTCATGGTGCGGTCGTTCAACGACGTGCTGCAGATGTCGTTGAAGCACAAGGTCCACATGCGGACGGCCGCGTACATGGTGGCCGTCGCTCGCGTAGCCGAGGCGACCCTGACGCGCGGCATTTACCCGTGAGAGAGAGCGGCCGCTGACCGCTCGCGGTCACCGGCGCACGAACGACCGGGGTACGTCGTACCCGTAGTGGCGTGCCGCTCCGGCGGAGCCGGGGCGGCCTAGATCGGCGACCTGGTGCAAGAGCTCATCGCGGTCGACCTGGAAACGACGGGGTTCGATCCGGAGACGGATCGGATCATCGAGATCGGCGCCGTACGCGTCCGGCTCACGCCCGAGGGCGCCGATCCGGGCGAGCGCTTCAGTACGTTCGTCGATCCAGGCCGCGACATCGGGTCGGCGATCACGCGGCTGACCGGGATCCGCGATGCGGACCTCAGCGACGCGCCCACCGTCGAAGCCGCGGTCGCGCGTTTCGCTGCCTTCGCCGGCGATTCGGTCTTCGTCGGGCATAACGTCGACTTCGATCTCGCCTTTCTCGAGTGGAACGGCTTCGCGCCCGACGCGCAGCGCCTCGACACCGCAGACCTCGCATCGATGCTCCTGCCCTCGGCGCCCTCGTACGCGCTGCAGCGTCTCGCGGCCGACGACGGCATCGTGCCGGCGGCCGCCCATCGCGCGCTCGACGACGCCCTGACGTGTGCCGCCGTGCTCGCGAGCCTCGCATCGCGCGCCCGCGCGCTGCCCGCGGCGCTGCTCGAGGAGGCCCGCTCGTATGCCGCGTTCCTCGGCCCGGCCGCGGAGCGGTTCTTCGCCGACGCGCTCGCTCAATCAGTCCGCCACGGGTGGGAAGCTTCCCCCTTCGCCGGGAACCGAATGGACCTGCGCGTGCCCGCCCCGGCTTCGCCCGCTCCGGCCGGGCCCCAGTCATTGGATGCGGCGAGCGCGCTCGCGCTCGACGGTCCGCTCGCGCGGTCGATCGATGGATTCGAGGACCGTCCCGAACAGCGGCAGCTCGCGATCGAGATCGAGCGGACCATGGCCACCGGCGGTGTCCTCGTCGCGGAGGCCGGGACCGGAGTGGGGAAGTCGATCGCGTACGGACTCCCCGCGCTCGCCCGCTCGCTCGCCGGCGAGCGGGTGATCGTGAGCACCCACACGCTGCCACTTCAGGACCAGCTCGTGCGGAAGGACTTCCCAGACCTCCAGGCGGCACTCGGGACCGCGGTCCGGGTCTCGGTGCTGAAGGGCCGCTCCAACTACCTCTGCCCCCGGCGGTGGCAGCAGTTCCGCACGCAGGTCGCCACGCGTGAGGAGGCGCGGCTTGCGCTCAAGACGCTCATCTGGCGGACGACGACGACGAGCGGCGACCGCGCGGAGCTCAATCTCCTCGGCGGAGAGAGCGCCCTCTGGTCGCGCGTGTCGGCGGACGATGAGACCTGCACGAGCCGCCGCTGCGCCGCGACGCGCGGCGGCTGCTACCTCGAGCGCGCGCGGAGCGCGGCCGCGGAGTCGGGCGTCGTCGTGGTGAACCACGCGCTCCTGCTTCACGACGCGCGCGGCGGCGGCAACCTGCTGCCTGACGCGGACCACGTTGTCGTGGACGAGGCCCATCACCTCGAGGACGTCGCCTCGGACGCGTTCGGCTTCAAGCTCGAGACCTGGCGGACGCGGCGCGATCTCGAGCGCATCGCGCACTCGCCGCTCCTGATGACCGCGCTCAAGCACGAAGATGCGTCGCGCGTCGAGGCGGCACAGACGCTCCGCGAGGAGGTGGTCCGGGCGGCAGCGACCTCGAACGAGACCTTCGCCGCGCTTGGCACGCTCGTGCCCGACGGCGTCGATCGGCTGCGCATCACCGCCGGATTCCGCGCGAGCGACGACCGCTGGCTCCCGATCGAGCTCGCGGCCGAGCGGATGGCCGATGCGCTCGCGGGCATTCGCGCGTCTGGCGATCGCCTGGCGGCGCGCGGCGGCGACGAGGACGAGCTCGTCGAGCACGAGAGCGCGATGAAGGAGCTCATCGGCGAGCAGGGCGCCATCGAGCACGGCATCCATCAGCCGAAGCCCGGGGAGATCGCCTGGCTCGAGCGGACCCACGACGGGATCGGCCTGTACGTCGCGCCGGCGCACGTCGGCGGCGCGCTCCGGCGGACCCTGGTGGACCGTCACCGCTCGGTCGTGATGACGTCGGCGACGCTCGGCGTCGCCGGGACGATGACCTTCACGATGGATCGGCTCGGCGTGAGCGACGTCGCCGGCACGCTCCGGGTCGGCTCGCCGTTCGATCACGCCCGCCAGGCGGTCCTGATCGTGCCGTCCGACATCGCGCTTCCGCACGACGATCACTTCGCCGAGGAGGCCGCGGCCATCATCGGCGACGTCGCTCGCGCGCTCAGCGGGCGCACCCTCGTCCTGTTCACCTCGCATGCGGCGATGCGTGCGGTCGGCCGGCAGCTCGCGGGCCTCGAGGACACCGGCATCGCGGTCCTCACCCAGGGCGTGGACGGGTCGCGGCGCGCGATCCTCGAGCGCTTCGCCGCGGGCGGGTCTGTGCTCCTCGGAACGCAATCGTTCTGGGAAGGCGTGGACCTTCCGGGCGATCAGCTCCGCTGCGTCGTCATCGCGAAGCTGCCGTTCCCCGTGCCGGACGATCCGCTCATCCAGGGGCGCTCGGAGCGGTACGACGATCCGTTCCGTGAGTACCAGCTGCCGCTCGCGGCGCTCCGCCTGCGCCAGGGCTACGGCCGGCTGATCCGCACGAAGACCGATCGCGGCGCCGTCGTCCTGCTCGACCGCCGGGTGATCCTCCAGGACTACGGCCCGACGTTCCTCGCGTCGCTGCCCGCCGTGCGGGTACACCGCATCCCGAGCGACGGGATCGGGGTCGTCGTCGCGGAGCATTGCGCGCGCGGATAATCGCCGCGTGGAGGCGATTTCCGCGACGCTCATCCGAACCTGACTCGACACGCTGCCGCGGGAGACCCGCGAGTGGCTGTTCCTCCTCCTGGCCGAGCTCTGCGCCGGGCTGGACGTCTCGCGCCACGACCAGTTCGGGTTCCTGCGCCTTCGTGCCGAGTTCGAGACGTGGGACGAGCCCGTCGGACGCACGCTGGCCGAGCTCCGCGACGCGATCGGCACGAACTTGGGGACGGATCCGCACCGCGCACGGAGAGGCCGCCCAGCCCGCTCCAAGAGCTCCGGACCGACGATGGGATCGCGCGGCCATCCTGACTTCCGCTAGGTGGAAGTTGGCCGGTATCCGGTCGGTATTCGTCGGTCAGAGACTAGTAATAGCCCCAGCGGGGGACTTGTCTGAGGGTGAGGTGTTCCTAAACTTCGTCTTGGTGGTGGACGCCCGTCTGCCGAGTTGGGAGGAAAGGAGACTTCTAAATGCTTTCATTCTTCCGTGACGACGAAGGCCAGGGCCTGGTCGAGTACGCACTTATCATTGCTGTTATCGCCATCGCCGTCATCGTCGCCATGATCTTCCTCCGCGGCCAGCTCCAGAACATTTTCAGCAACATCGGCAACAACCTCACCTAGAGCCTTCGCCGTACGGAAAGAGCCCGGGCTGTCCGCCCGGGCTTTTTTCGTCCAGTTCATCGCTTCATCGCTTCAGTCCGCCGGCGCTGTCCGTTCTTGTTACAGTTTGTCGTGGATCGGGTACCGACTGGTCCCGATACTTCGCACGCTTCACGAGATCCCTGCGTCGGCCCGCCAGGGCGCGATGTGGCCGTGAGGCGGAGGCAACAAGGGAGAACGCGTTGGCCGTCGTCACGATGAAGCAGCTCTTGGAGTCGGGTGTCCATTTCGGACATCAGGCTCGCCGGTGGAACCCGAAGATGAAGCGCTTCATCTTCACCTAGCGCGGCGGCATCTACATCATCGACCTCCAGCAG
>DHJC01000062.1 GCA_002404155.1 Chloroflexi bacterium UBA4730
GTCACTTTTCGACCGCCGTTGACATGGAATTCACGCATCTACGCGGGGCAGTTCAGAGCAAGAGCCCACGTGCCGTTGTTTCCGGGGAAGGTCCCGAACGACAGATAGCCCGGGTCGGCCCGCGGACCGAGCGGCGATATGGTCGTCGGAAGGGACCGTCCGTCCGCAAGTCGGTAGTAGCGGCAGTGGTAGATGACGGCACACGGCTCGGATTGAGACCGGCTGGAAGCTCGCGCGTGCGTGCGAACAGGGATGCGACCGCAGGCGAGAGCCTCCAGATCGGAGGCTCTCGCCTGCGGGCGCTCGCTAATTGATCGAGGTCGGTATGGCGACGCTCTCGAACTTGTTGCTCGGCAGGCCAGAGAGCATCACCGCGTTCACCGTGAAGATGCCGAAGTGCTCGTCGCTGATGCGGTTCGCGCTGATGATCGTGTGCGGGATCGGAATGAGGGCGCTGAACACCGTGATTCCGGCCGATGCCCCGGTCGCCGCATCGGGGTCGGCACCGTTTCCCGTGAGCGTGTTGTTCGCGATGACGTTGTCGTTGACGTACTGGAACGGGCTGTGGCTGTGAATGGCAACACCGGGCAAACCGTTGTTCATCGCCGTGTTGCCCACGACCACGTTCCCATACGCGGCCGCGCCAGGCGGCCCCGCGAAGATACCGATGCCCGCTGCACCGTTGCCGTTCGACGTGTTGTGGGAGATGGTGTTCCCGTACACGCCGCCACTCGCGGCCGGGGCTGAACCGGTGAAGCTGAGGTAATGGGACGCCAGCGTGATTCCGCAGTCCTTGACGTTGTTCAGCACCTGGTTGTTCTCGATCCGGTTACCGGACGTCGGCCCCGGCGGCGGGATGATTGGTCCGCCCGGCCCGAAGTTGTCGTCCGTCAGAAGGATCCCTCCGACATTGCCCTCAACGAGGTTGCCGCTCAAGACCGAGTTGGTGACGCTCCAAAGGTGTAGGCCCTCGCCGCAGTCATCGCTCGTTTGGCACGGCAGCGGGACATTGATCGGATCCCACAACGTGTTGTTGTTGAGGATGCTGTTGTCCGCGATCGTCAGCAGCGTCGTCTGGAAGGCGAGGACCCCCTCGAGCGAGGCGTTCTCGATCGTGAAGCTGCGTAGCACCGTCCCCGCGGAAGCCGGACCGGTGATCAGTACGCCGTTGTCGTGTCCCGTCGCGTCGATCGTCGCTCCGCTGCCGACGAGCGACAGCTGCTTCGCGACCGTCACCGATTCGGCATACGTGCCGGTTGCCACCATGACGGTGTCGCCGGCTGCCGCCTGGTTCACCGCGTACTGGATGGTGTGGCACGGCGAAGCGATGCAATCGCCGGTATCGCTGCCCGTCGGCGCGACAGATCGGATGGCCGCGGCTGCCGCCGGCGTAGCGGTGAGGCCGGATAGTCCGAGACTGAGGACCGCGGCGATCGCGAGCGTTGCAACGATGGTTTTCGCGCGATGCATCAGGCATCTCCTTCTGGAATCGCGTGGCACTCCGGACCTCAGGCTAGCTCGGCACCAGGCCCAGGGCTGGTCGGAAGTTCGGTACACGGTTGCTCGTAGTGCCATTCAGCGACTCGCTCGAGACAACATGAGGCGCGAATTGCGTATTGGCAAGCGCGCATCGCCGAACTGCTAGCGAATGAGGGCGGTCCCGAGGCTATTGGGGAGCGAAGCGGGGCTGCCTCTAATGGATGACATTTCCGAGCGACCCGTTCGTTGTGAAGTCGTTAGGAACTAGGGGGCCACGATCTCTGCGCATCGACCTCCGCCTCCGTCCAGCGCGCCCAATGGACGGTGCTCGACCATGCGTGCGTAGGCATTGATCCGATCTCGCCAGCGCGGGCGCGAGCCTTTCTGCGAATTCGCTCGGAATCCTGACGGAGCCGACGGGCAGACTCGAACTGCCGACCGGCGGTTTACGAAGGGTACGTTCGGGCATTCGAGGCCTTGCCGAGTAAAGTCGAGTTCCAGAGATATCCTCCGCTCGTGTTGAGCGAGGGCGGGTGAAGCGGCTCCGAGGCTCGCGACTCGCCGGTCTCGCGGCGTTCGTCGCCCTCGTCGCCCTGGTGATCGCCGCGCCGATCGCTGTCCTCGGTGAAGCCAGCTCGAATGACGCCCACACGCGCCTCGAGCGCGATGAGATCGCCGCCGTCGCGGACGCGGCCGATCGCGCCGCTGACCTCGTCCGGGGCCGGCTCGCGGCGGTGCTCGATGAGGTCGCGGGTGTGGTCCGGAACGACGCCTTCGGCAGCGCGATTGACAGGAGCGACAACGCGGCGGCGGGCGCTTTGCTCGAGCAGTTCAAGAGCGGGACCAGCTCGGACATCGACCGGTTGTTCGTGATTACCAACTGCGGCTGCCCGGGAGACGCATCGTCGGCGTCGATCTCGGTGCCGACAGCCGAACGGCTGGGGCAGCTACGCCCCGTGTCGGACTACCTGGCTCCGAGGTCCAGCTTATCGGGCGCGGTTCAGGAAACCCCGCCCCCGCTCGTGACCACCAGCCAGCGGATCTTTGTCGCGTCCCACGGCCAAGGGCCGCCGACGATCGCTGTGGCTGTCCAGCGGCGGCCGCCCGGGATTTTTCCCAGCACGCGGAACGTCCTCGTTGCCGATATCCCGGTGAGCCACCTGGCGGACTGGCTCCGACCGATCGCCGGATCAGGTCAGCGCGTGTATGTGCTCGACGAGTCCGATCGTCAGATAGCCGCAGTCGGCGCGGGCGACACGGTCGTCGCGCCGATGAGCGGCTCGGTGCTCAGCGCTGTCCAAGGCAAGGACCACTTTGCGGCACGGCTCGCCGACGGCCCGTCGGACGGCCGTACCATCGCCAGCGCCTTGGTGACCTCTTCGGCCTGGCACGTCGCCGTCGTTCGGCCCGTCTCCGCCGCCGAGCTCGAGCTGAGCGACACCAGCGCCCAGCAACGCTGGCTGCGCGTCGCTCTGATCGGATTCCTCCTCATCGGGGCCACGCTGGTCGGCTGGTTCGACCAACGGCTACGCACGCAGGGGAGAGCCCTCGAGCTCGCCAGTCGACACAAGTCAGAGTTCCTCGCGAACATGTCGCACGAGCTCCGGACGCCGCTGAACGCGGTGATCGGCTTCTCCGACGTGCTCCTGCAAAAGATGTTCGGCGAGCTGAACGAGCGCCAGGAGGAGTACGTGCGCGATATCCGCGAGGCGGGAAGGCACCAGCTGGCGCTGGTCAACGACATCCTTGACCTGTCCAAGGTCGAGGCCGGGCGGATGGAGCTCGAGCCGACCGACTTCTCGCTGCCGGCGTTGATCACCGACGCGACCGCCCTCCTGCGCGAGCGAGCGTCGCAGAAGGGCGTCCGGCTCGTCGTCGCGACGGACGAGACCCTTGGGTCGATCCACGCCGACGAGCGAAAGATCAAACAGGTGCTGTTCAACCTGGTGATGAACGCGATCAAGTTCACCCCGAGCGGCGGCACGATCACCGTCGCCGGCGAGCGAACGAGCGCGGCTGTCTCCGTCTCGGTAACTGACACGGGCATCGGCATCGCGGCCGAGGACCAGACCCGCATCTTCGAGGAGTTCCGTCAGGCCGGAGACAGCGCCGGACGCGCCATCGAAGGCACCGGCCTCGGCCTGAGCCTCGCGAAGCGGTTCATCGAGCTGCACCGCGGAACGCTCAGCGTCGTGAGCGAACCGGGCCGCGGTTCGAGATTCGTGTTCGTGTTGCCCCAACCGGCAGTCGTTTGACGTGAGCCATCGGTTTGACCCGCCGCGGGCCAGCGCGGGCGCGGGTCCTTTCTCGTATTCGCTACGGAATCTGACTGAGCCGACGGGCAGACTCGAACTGCCGACCGGCGGTTTACGAAACCGCTGCTCTACCAACTGAGCTACGTCGGCCTGGCGGGCCGAACCCCATTTTATGGGTCCGGCCCGCATCAGGCCGACGCCTGCGAGCCGCAGCGAGCAGGTCAGTCGGCCTGCACCCAGAGCTACAGGAACCGGTGATAGTGGAAGTACTCGTCGTCGCGGATCCAGCCGCACGATTCGTATAGCCGCTGCGCCGCGACATTCGTGACAGCCGTGCTGAGGACGAGCCCTTTCGCCTGCGTCTCCGTGGCCCAGCGTTCCGCGCGCGCGAGCAGCGCGCGACCGACCCCCGCGCGGCGTGCGTCCGGGTCGACGAAGAGATCGTTCAGGACCCAGAGCCGCTTCATCGACACGGACGAGAACGACGGATAGAGCTGGGTGAAGCCCGCGGCCGTGCCATCGACGAAGCCGAGGAAGATGACCGACTCGCCGCGCTTGAACCGTTCCGCGAGGAACGCTCGCGCACCGTCGGGATCCGGCTTCTGGCCATAGAAGCGGCGGTAGCCGTCGAACAGCGGGACCAGCGTGTCGAGGTCGTCGAGCTCCGCCCGGATCGTGCGGACCTCAGCCATGCATGAATTCGGCGAGCAGGCGATGGAAGTGATGGACGCCACCTTCGCGCGTGGGGGAGTAGCGGCCTCGGTCGTACAGCCGCGAGCGCACGCCGCGCTGCACCGCTTCGACGATCGCCTCGTCCTCGCGCTCAACGCGGTCGAGCCCAGAGCCGGCGCCCTCGCCGCGCGCGCCCTCGTCCCACACGAACGGCAGGAACGACACGCGGGTGCGGTCCACCGCGAGCGGCGTGACGACGTTCACCGACACGCCCCACGGGTAGACGTTGAACATCGTCGTCGGGAACAGCCAGAAGTAGTAGGCGGCCACCGACCGGTTCGCGTCGCGGTGGCCCTTCGGCAGCGCGAACGCCCGCTCGCCGGGCTTCGCGATCCCGAGCTGTAGCACCGCGTACCGCTCGAGCTCGACGGCGTACGCGCCGTAGTCGAGAGTCGTCGCGAGGCTCGAGTGCACGTACGGGATGTGGAAGCCTTCGAGGTAGTTGTCGATGTACAGCGCCCAGGTCGCCTCGATGAGGAACTCCCGTGCGGCCGCGCCGTCGTACACGAGATCGGCGAACGGCAAACCCGCGAGTCGTGCGCGCAGCGGTCCCGCGACATCGTCGAACGGCATCGCCGGGGCGAGCGCGACCATGAGGAACCGCTCGAGCTGCGCGAGCGACACCGGCGGCAGGTCGTCGGCCTTCGACGGGAAGCCTGCGGTCCCCTCGAACTCGGGCATCGAGTGGAATTGCCCGTCGAGGGTGAACCGGCGCCCGTGGTAGCAGCAGCGGAGCTGCTGGAGATGGCCGGCGCCCTCGACGACGAGTGTGCCGCGATGGGTGCAGACGTTCGAGAGGCAGTGGAGCCGGTCGTCGCCGTCGCGCGTGAGGACGAGCGGCTCGTCGAGCGCGCCCGGCAGCAGGGTGAAGGGACATACCTGGCCCGCGACGCTCACGAGGTCGTCGTGGCCCGCGTACTGCCAGGTTCGGGCGAAGATGCGCTCCCGCTGCAGCGTGAACGCGTCGGGATCGGAGTACACGCGGGCCGGCAGCGTCGCCGCGACCCGGATGTCGGGATCGATCTCGAACCGGCCGGCGGTCACGGGCGGATGGTATCGGCGGGACCTTCGGCCCTAGCGCCGTTCGAGCGGACCCGTACGCTCGACGGATGGTCCGCCACCCGCGCCGGCCCCGCACGCCGCGCGAGCCGCAGGCCACCGTCGCCGCGAGGCCCGGCCCGTCCCCGCTCCAGCTGGGCATCGCGGCCGTCATCGCGGTCGTCGCCATCGGCGTACTCATCCTCCTTGGCAACGCCGGGCAGCCGGCACCGCCGCCGCCCGCGTCGGCGGCCGGCATCAGGGTCTCGGGCAACGCGATGGGCGAGGCCGGCGCGCCTGTGACGCTCGAGGAGTGGGGCGACTTCCAGTGCCCGGCATGCCGCGCGTTCGCGGTCGCGACGGAGCCGCAGCTCCGAACGACGTACGTCGCCACGGGCAAGGTCCGGTTCGTCTTCCATCACCTGGCCTTCATCGGCCAGGAGTCGACGTGGGCCGCCGAGGCCGCCGAGTGCGCGGGCGAGGAGGGCAGGTTCTTCGATTTCCATGACAAGCTCTACGCGCTCCAGAGCGGCGAGAACATCGGCACGTTCACGAAGGCGAATCTGCAGAAGATCGCGCACGATCTCGGCCTCTCCGCGGGGTTCGACGCGTGCCTGGCGAGCGACCGCTACGTGCAGCGCGTGCGCGACGATACGAAGGCTGGACAGGCGAAGGGCGTCACCGCGACGCCGACCCTCTTCGTGAACGGTCGCAAGCTCGAGGGTGTCCTGTCGATCGACCAGCTCCGCGCGATCATCGACCCGCTCATCAAATGAGCAGCCGCGTCGCGACGGTCGCGCTCGCCGCGATCGGGACCGCCGTGTCCGCGTACCTCACCTGGGTGCACTACTCGGGCAGCCTCGCGCTGTGCCTCGGCGCCGGTGGCTGCGAGACCGTGCAGGCGAGCCGTTACTCGATGGCCGGCCCGGTTCCCGTCGCGGTCATCGGCCTCGTCGGGCTCGCGACGATCACTGCTGTGTCGGCGTGGCGGCTCAGCCGCGCGCCGATGTGGGCGCTCACCGCGCTGTTCGGCCTGAGCTTTGCCGCAACGCTCTACGTCGCGTACCTCACGTACCTGGAGCTCTTCGTCGTCCGCGCGATCTGCCCATGGTGCGCGAGCGTGGCGATCATGACCGTCGCGGTCCTCGTCGTCACGGTCAGCGAGCTCCGCACCGCGCCGTAGACGCGGGGCTAGGCTGAGGTCATGTCCGATGCCTACGCGCTCGTCCTCCACTCCCACCTGCCGTACGTCCGCGGCGCGGGCCGCTGGCCGCACGGCGAGGAATGGGTGCACGAAGCGATCCTCGGGACGTACCTGCCGCTGCTCGTGCTGCTCCACGACCTGCGGGCGGAGGGCGTGCCGTATCGCATCACCATCGGGATCACGCCGACGCTGCTCGAGCAGCTCGCCGACCCGGACATCTGCACGCGGTTCCTCGCGTACGCCGACGATCAGATCCGCCGGGCCGAGCTCGACGCGTGGGATTTTGGCGTCGCCGGCGCCTCGGCGCGCCAGGCCGTCGCGGAGTTCTACCGCGCGACCTACACGCGGCTCAAGCACGCGTTCACTCAACGCTTCGGGCGCGATGTCGTGGGTGCGTTCGCGGACCTCGCGCGGACCGGCGAGGTCGAGATCCTCACGTCCGCTGCGACGCACGGCTATCTCCCGCTGCTCGATCCGCGCTCGATCGAAGCGCAGCTCCGCGTCGGGCTCGCGTCGACGAGGCGGCTCACCGGGCTCGAGCCCACGGGCATCTGGCTGCCGGAGTGCGGGTACAAGCCGGGCCTCGAGCGGTCCCTCGAGCGTCACGGGTTCACGCACTTCTTCACCGATGCCGCGCTGATGCGGGGGCGCGAGGTCGCCCGCGCGGCCAAGCCGTACCGCTCCAAGCGCGCCGAGCACTGGTCGGGGGCCGGCGCCAAGGTCGCGGTGCTCGACGAGAACGACCCGCTCATCGATCCCACGGTCGACGTGTTGCGCCCGTATCTCGTCGCCGACTCGGCCGTTGCCGCACTGTCGCGCCACCCGGAGATCTCCGGACAGGTGTGGTCGGCGGCGCAGGGCTACCCGGGCGATCCCTTCTACCGGGAGTTCCACCGCAAGGACGACCGCTCCGGATTGCGCTACTGGCGGGTCACCGATACGACCGTCGATCTGGGCAACAAGGCCGAGTACGTCGTGTCGATGGCCGGCGAGCGCGTGCGCGAGCACGCGCGGCATTTCGCCGGATCGATCCGCGACGAGCTGGCCGCGCACCGCGCGGCGACCGGGCGCGACGGCATGCTCGTCACCACGTTCGACAGCGAGCTCTTCGGTCACTGGTGGTTCGAGGGGATCGATTGGCTCGCACTGGTGCTGCGCGAGCTCGGCGACATCGCGACGACCGTCGCCGGCCGGCTCGAGGCGCACCCACCGCGGGAACGGATCGCGCTCGCGGAGGGCTCGTGGGGAAAGAACAACGACCACGCAACGTGGCTCGCCCCGCAGACGCAGTGGATGTGGGACGGGATCCGCAGCGTGACGTCGCGCGTGCGTACCCTCGCGGACGATCCACCACGCGACGCGTTCCGCAAGCGCGCTGCGGATCAGGCGCTCCGCGAGCTCTTGCTGCTTGAGTCGAGCGACTGGCCGTTCCTGGTCACGACTGGGCAGGCCGGAGACTACGCCGCCGAGCGCTTCCGCTCGCACGCTCAGCGGCTGCAGCGCTGCCTGGACCTTGCCGCCCGGGGCGCGGGCGACGATCAGGTGGAGCTGCGAAGCCTCGAGCGCGTCGACAACCCGTTCCCCGATGCCCGGATCGAGGACTTCGCGGAGGCCGGCTAGTCCCATATCCCGTTGTCAAGCGATAGGCGGCTCCGGGGTGAAGTCGTGACCGCCGCGCCAGATCCCCCAGACGATCGCGAGCGACTTCTTCATGCAGTGCCCGAGGGCGTTCATCTTGGTCTTCCCCTCGGCGCGCTTGCGGGCGTAGTGGGCGGCGATTGTCGGGTTGTGCTGCAGCCCGACGACGCTCATCCGATAGAGCGCCGCACGCACGTATGCGTTCCCGGTCTTGGCCATGTGCCAGCTCGTCTCCGGTCCGCCTTTTTGGCCTGAGCTCTTCTCGGCCGGGTGGACCCCGGCGTACGCGACGAGCTGATCGAAGTCGTTGAACCGGTGGATGTCGCCGATCTCGGCGATGAGCGTGGCGCAAATAGCCGGCCCGACCCCTGGGATCGTCTGGAGCCGCCGGGCGAGCTCGCCGTCGAGCAGGCCGGCGACCTGTGCTTCGGCCTGGGCGATCTGCTGCTCGAGGAGATCGTGCTGAGCGATGCGCAACTCCATCTCGAACCCGATCTGGGCTGCCAGCTCGGGCGGGGCGATCGTGTCTTTCGCCACGCCGTGGATCTGTGCGGCTTTCGTGGTCCCGACCGCACGGTGCCCGGGACCGCGGTTCGCATCGGCTGATCGTCTCGACCCGCTTGCGGGCCACCGCGACCGCGGTCGGAGCGAGCCGCAGGACCGCGAGGGCACTGGTGCACGTTCGGTCGTCATACGGCTGCTCGAGCTCGGGGAAGCCCAGATCGATGAGCCGGACGATCTTGGTGTCGATCCGGGACTGGTCTTCGACCAGGTGCATCGCAACGCGCGCCGCCTCGCGCAGCTCCGCACCGGCCAGGGGCTCACGGGTCCGCGGCTGATCGGCCATCCCCAGGGCTGCGAGGGTACGCGCGTCGGCGGGATCGCTCGTGACCCGCTGGAGCCGGCGCGTCCCGAAGGCCTTTGCCGAGACCGGGTTGACCACCGCGACCGGGACGGCCTGGCGATGGAGCGCTGCGGCGAGCGGCAGCCACTAGTGGCCGCTGGACTCCATCACCACCCGGTCGATCGGACCGTGCTGTGCGAGCCAACGCTCGAACTCCGCGAGTCCGGCCCGATCGGCGCTGAAGCGGAGGACCGGCTTGTCCGCCGTGCGCTGGCCCTGCCGACAGATTGCTGCGACGTGCTGGCGTTTGCCGATGTCGATGCCGACGCTGTGCATCAGTTGACCTCCCCGCCGTTTCTGCCCTCGGGGAGCTCGCCTGCTCCGGCCCACGTCTGCTGATCGTCGATCACCGGCCAGCGCGAACGCTGCCACAGAGTCCCGATCACCCTCCTGGACGGAGTGCGAGGGCCGGACACTAGCCGCAACGGTTCGAACCGAATAGCGCAGCACCGGCCTCCCCGCGAGAGTCAGCGGAAGTCTGACCCTCGACGCGGACCTATATCAGCCCTTCTTGCCCTCGGCGGCCGGAGCCTTCGGCGCGGGCGCGCCACCCTTCGCGGCGGGAGCAGCAGCCTTCGCGGCGGGCGCTGCGCCCTTCGCGGCGGGAGCACCGGCGGCAGGCGCGGCACCGGCGGCGGTCGGCGCGGCTTCGCCCTCCGCGACCTCGCCCTCGATCGCTTCGCCTTCGACGACCGCAGCGGGCTTGACCTCTTCCTCGGCGCGCGGGGCGACGGCCTTCGCGATGACCTGATCGCCGTCGTTCAGGATCTCGATCTTCGACGCGTCGACGACGAGGTCGCGCACGTACAGGGTGTCCTCGATCTGCTCGATCCTCGAAAGGTCGACCTCGATCTGGTGCGGGATGTCCTGCGGGAACGCCTCGATACGCACTTCGCTGAGCGCGTGGACCATGACGCCGCCGTGGGTCCGGACCGCCGGCGATTCGCCGGTGAAGTGGAGCGGCACTTCGGCGTGGGTCTTTTCGGTCAGTGAGACGCGGGCGAAATCGACGTGGAGGAGCGAGCCGGTGCGCGGTTCGCGCGAGACGTCGTGCACGAGCACCGGCACCTCGCCGCCGTCCAGCCCGGTGAGGGAGAGGAGCGTCGTCTGGCCCCAGCGGCGGTAGCCCTTCTGGAACGTGCTCGTGTCCGTCTCGACCGGCGTGGAATCGGCGTGGCCGCCGAAGATCACCGCCGGTAGACGGCCGTCGCGGCGCAGCGCGCCGACCTTCTTTCCGAGCACGGTGCGCGGACGGACTTCGAGCTTCGGTGTCTCAGCCAAACGGAGTCGCTCCCCAGACGCGATTCGGAGATCCAATTATCTCAGGGTGGGGTCGGCAGGTCCACCACGAGCCGGACGGGACCCGTCAGCGCGCTGACCTTCGGACAGGCAAGCTGTTCGAGCCCGAGGCCCCAGGTCATCACCCGCTCGAAATCGTCGATGAGCTTCACCTCCCGGACCAGCGGCAGCCCTGGGTGGATGTCGGTGTTGGTGAACGTCTGCGTCCCGGTGGTCGGGTCCACGGTCGAGGCGTTGCTGAACCGCACCGACAGGAACGCATTCCCGTCGACCGGCACCTGGCGCCCGCTCGTCCCGACGAAGTCGTTGGTCACGGCGATCGACCACGGCGGCAGGTCGTACGTCCCCACCGACGACGGGCCGAATTCGAAGACGACCCGATCGAAGCCGGGATTGTGGGCCGCACGAACGGCGGTGATCTGCGCCTGAGCGGTCTGGCTGCCGCCGGTCTGGCCCGGACACGCGACCGGCGTGGCGCCGACGGTCGGGCTGGCGCTGATCGTGGGGCTTGGGCTGGGCGATGCCGTCGAGGCGGGGGTCGGCGACGGCCGTGCGAGCGTGGCAGTCGGCGTCGCCGTCGTACGGGCGGCCGTTGCTGCTGGCGGGGCCAACGTCTGCGGCGCGCAGGCGCCCGCGACCACGATGGTGATCGCCACGACAAGCGCGGAGACGAGAAGGAAGCGACCGGCCAACGACCCGAAGTCTGACCGAAACTCAGCGGCTTGTCGATTTCCGATACAAGAAAAGATGGCGCTGCTGTACGCAGACCGTACGTCGAACTGAAATTTGGTAGAATGCCCTCTAAGTGGCCGATCGGCTGCGTTTGGCGCTGGTTTTCCACCAGCACCAGCCAGCGGGGAACTTCCCCAATGTATTCGCTGACGTAGCCGAGCGCGCGTATGCGCCGCTCGTGGCTGCGCTCTATCGGCATCCCGAAGTGAAGGCGACCCTCCACTTCTCGGGCCCGCTCCTCGACTGGCTCGAGGGCAATCGGCCCGACGTCATCGGCGACCTTGCGGACCTGGTGAAGCGCGGCCAGATCGAGCTCCTGTCCGGCGGCTACCACGAGCCGATCCTCGTCGGCATCCCGCGGCGCGACGCGGTCGGCCAGATCCGCGCGCTCACCGATCGGGTGGCCGCGATCTTCGGCCGGCGTCCGCTCGGCGCCTGGCTCACCGAGCGCGTGTGGGAGCCGCACCTTCCATCGGTGCTCGCCGAGGCCGGCGTGGCGTACACGGTCCTCGACGAAGAGCACTTCCTGCAGGCCGGCCTGCGTCGCGACGAGCTCGGCGAGTCGTTCATCACCGAGGACCAGGGCTTCCCGCTCGTCCTTTATGCGGCGAACACGCGGCTGCGCTACCTCATCCCGTTCCGCGACGTCGGCCAGACGATCAAGGAGCTGCGCGAGCGGCAGGCCGCCGGCGCGAAGCTCGTCGTATACGCGGACGATGGCGAGAAGTTCGGCGCGTGGCCGGGCACGTACCAGCGGGTCCACAAGGACGGCTGGCTCGAGGACTTCTTCACCCAGATCGCGCAGGCCGACTTCCTGGAGACGACGACGCTCGAGGACGCCTGGATCTTCCAGAAGCCCTCCCGCCGGGTGTACCTCCCGGGTGGCACGTACCACGAGATGGGCGAGTGGTCGCTCGACGCGGCCGCGGCGAAGCGGTTCACGCAGGCGCGCAACGCCTTGAAGGATGACCTCGCGTCGCTCGTCGCGCTTCCGCCGTGGCGGAACTTCCTGGCCAAGTACCCGGAAGCGAACGCCCTTCACAAGCGCATGCTCATCGTGTCCGAGGAGCTCGCGCGGCGCAGCATCCTCGACGCGTCGCCCGAGGTCCGTCAGGCCCAGCAGAACCTCTGGCGCGCACAGACGAACGACGTGTACTGGCATGGCGTGTTCGGCGGGCTCTATCTGCCGCATCTCCGTGCCGATGCCTATGGCTCGCTGCTCCGGGCGGAGCGGCTCCTCGCCGAGCGGCGCGTCGCGTCGGGAGAGCAGCGCGACTACGACGTCGACGGCCAGGACGAATATCTGTTCCGCGGGAACGCGGGCGCGGTGTTCGTGCACATCCAGGGCGGCTCGATCATCGAGTGGGACATCTATGCGTCGGCGACGAACCTCATCGACACGCTCGCGCGCCGTCCCGAGAACGAGCACGAGCAGCTGCGCCGCGCGGAGAAGGCCGGCAAGGTGAAGGTCGGCAAGGCCTCGGACAAGGATGCGAAGTCCATCCACGAGGTCGTGCGAGCGAAGGAGCGCGGCCTCGTGAAGCTCCTCGAGTACGACGACGCGCGGCGCGCGTTCTTCCAGGACAGCTTCAAGGTCGGCCGCGAGGAGCCCGTCAGTCTGCACGCACTCCCGTATCAGCTCACCCCGCAGCGCGAAGCGCGCACGGTCAGCCTGATCCTCGAGCCACCGGCCCGCTCGCTCGCGAGCGTGCCCGGCTTCGGCATCCGCAAGGACATCCGCATCGCGGACGAGGGCCTCGCCGCGGGCGTCCGCTACCGCCTGCGGAATGACGGCGAAGAGGCGATCGAGCTCACCTTCACGAGTGCGTCGAACGTCGCGTTCGTCGGCGAAGCGAACCCCGGCGATCTCATCACGCTCGGTACCCGCAAGACGACGCCCGGCAAGGCGCTCGAGGGTGCGCGCAACGTGAGCGAGATCCTCGCGCACGCGGAGGCTCGCCACTTCGATATCACCTTCGCCGTCGATCCGCCGGCCGAGACGTCGGTGCGGCCGATCTACGCGATCGCCAACTCGGAAGAGGGGTTCGAGCGGCTCTACGAGCAGACGGAGATCGTCTGCTCCTGGAACGTGACGATCGAGCCCGATTCGCACGTCGACCTCGAGATCCGCGCCACCGCCGTGGGGCAGCTGGTCGAGCCGGAGCTCATCAAGCCCGCCGCGCGCCGCAAGCGCACGACCGCGGCGCCGGCCGGCGCCGAAACCGCGGGACGCGCCAAGCGGTAGGTCTCGGCATGGGGTGCGTGGCGTGAGCGAGGTCCCGAGCGGCTCCTACGACGCGACGCCCGTGCCACCGCAGCCGCCGCGGCGATCGGGCATCGGGGGTGCGGCCCTCCTGGTCATCGGCATCATCCTGGGTGCGGCCGGCGCGACGGCCGGCGGGTACGTCGCCACCACGGCCCGCACCGCCCCGCCGACCGACACCCCGACAGGTACCGGACCGCTCCCGACCGCGGCGCCGCTCAAGGTCATCCCCGGCCCGGCCAGCGACGTCATCGTGGACGTGGTGAACGAGCTCCTTCCCACGGTCGTCACGGTGATCAACCGACTCCCCAACGGCACGGCGCAGTCCAGTGGCTCGGGCTTCGTTATCGACGCCGGACGCGGCTACCTCGTCACGAACAACCACGTCATCGAGAACGTGCGCGACACGAATCCCGGCGCGTCCTTCGACGTGATTTTCGCCGACAACCGCGTCGTGAAGGACGTGAAGCTCATCGGCCGCGACGACAAGACGGACGTCGCGGTGCTGCAGGTGCCGGCGCAGAGCCTCAAGGCCGCGGCGCTCGCGAACAGCGACGACATCCCGGTCGGGTCGACCGTCGTCGCCATCGGCAGCGCGCTCGGGGAGCTCCAGAACACCGTGACCACCGGCATCGTGTCGGCCAAGGGCCGCCGCGTCCCCGAGACCGACACGGTCGTCCTGGAGGATCTCATCCAGACCGACGCCGCGATCAACGAAGGCAATTCGGGCGGTCCGCTCATCTGGGCCGCGACGAAGCAGGTCATCGGGATGAACACGCTGGTCAACCGCCAGGCCGGATCCGAGGGCCTCGGCTTCAGCATCGCCAGCAACACCGTCCGCGACATCGCCGACGAGCTCATCAAGAACGGCAAGATCGATCGCGGCGCGATCGGCATCAGCTACAGCCTGCTCACGCCGGGCGCCGCCGCGGCGCTCGCGCTGCCCGCCCAGACGCAGGGGATCCTCATCAGCCAGATCCTTGCGGGATCACCGGCCAGTCAGGCCGGCCTCAAGGTGAACGACGTGATCACGAAGATCAATGACCAGCAGATCGACGGTACGCATCCGGTGAGCTCGGTCCTGCTCCATACGCGACCGGGCGATAAGGTGAAGCTCACGATCATCCGGGATGGGAAACAACAGACCGTCGACCTCACCCTCGGCCGGCAGAGCTGACGCGGCGCCGGCGCTCCGCCGGCACGACGCGTCGCTGTACATCGTCGCGAGCGGTCTCGGCGGCCTCGGCCTCGGGATCGCGCTCTTCTATCTGAACTTCCTCTACCGCGCGCTCGGCTTCGACGCACGCGCCATCGGCGTCCTCGGCGGCGCGCAGGCCCTCGGCGCGCTCGCCGGTGCCTTGCCTGCGGCACTGCTGCCGCGGCGCATGCCGCGCCGCAACGCCATCTTCACCGGCGGTTGCGTCACCGCGCTCGGCGTGATCGGTGTCCTCACCCAGACCGCGCTTCCCGCGCTCTTCATCGCGGCGGCGCTCACCGGCTGCGGCGGGATCATCGTCGCGTCGTCAGGCAGCGCGCTCGTCGCCGACGCGACGACCGGGCTCGACCGACCGCGGATGTTCGGCCAGCAGGTCGCACTCGGCGGGCTCGCGAGCTTCGCGGCCATCGCGATCGCCGGCGCGCTCGCCGCGCCGGTGGGCGTGGCGCTCGGGCGCACCGAGACGGACCCGCTGACGATCCGCACGGTCATCGGCATCGGCGGGGTGCTCGCGATCGCGTCGGCCGTCCCGATCCTCTTCGTTCGCCCGGCCGCGGTCGCCGTTGGCGCGCTCGACGCTCCGCATCGCCGGAGCCTGCTGCTGCGCTTCGTCGCGATCGAGATGGCCTTCGGGTTCGGCGCGGGCAGCTTCCTGCCGTTCGCGAACCTGTTCTTCGCGGACCGTTTCGGTCTCCCGATCGCCGGCGTCGGTCTCGCGATCGGCGCGCTGTCCCTCGCGGGAAGCGTCGGCGCGATCCTCAACGGCCGCCTCATCGTGCCGCGGCTGCCGCCGCTGACGGCGATCGTCCTGCCGGTCATCGCGTCGCTCCCGTTCGCGCTGCTCGCTGCCGTCGCGGGCCAGCCGCTGCTTGCCTGGGCCGCGCTCGCGCTCCGGGCCGCGCTCATGTACGGCTCGACGCCCAATTTCACCGCGCTCGAGCTCTCGTCGTTCGCGCCCGTCGAGCGGGCGGGGGCGGTCGCGGTCTTCGCGATCAGCTGGAACGGCGCGTCGGCAGCTGGCGCCGCCCTCTCCGGCGTCCTGCGCGCCGAGCTCGGAGCGACCGGGTACACCGCCAACCTCGTCACGCTCGTGCTCTCGTACCTCGTGGCCGCGACGCTGCTCGTGTTGTTCTTCCGGGCGCACGAGCCGCGGGGCGACGCGGCCGCGATGCTTCCGGCAGACTCGGCCCCATGACCGCGACCGCGCGTGACCTGGTCCACGACGCCGTGACCGCTGGTGTCCTCGCCGCGAGCGACGCACTCGGATGGGGCGATCCGGCACGCGCCGCGGCGGTGGAGATCGAGCGACCGGCGGAGAAGGCCCACGGTGACTACGCCGCGAACATCGCGATGCGCCTCGCGAAGCCGCTGCGGCGTCCGCCGCTCGAGATCGCCAAGGCGATCGCGGAGCGCGTCCCGGTACGGGACGGCATCGCGTCGGTCGACGCGGCACCGCCGGGGTTCATCAACGTGCGCCTGGATCCAGCGTGGCTCGCGCGGCAGGTCGAGGTCATCGTCAGCGAAGGCGATCGCTTTGGCCGCAATGACGCGCTGAATGGCCGCAGGTTCCAGGTCGAGTTCGTCTCCGCGAATCCCACGGGCCCGGTCACCGTCGCGAATGCCCGCGGCGGACCGATCGGCGATGTGCTTGCGAACGTGCTGGCGTTCTCGGGAGCCGACGTGCAGCGCGAGTACTACATCAACGACGCGGGCACGCAGCTCGACGTGTTCGGGCGCAGCGTCGCGGTCCGGTACCTCGAGCTCGGCGGCAAGACCGGGCTTGTCATCCCCGACGACGGCTATCCGGCGGACTACGTGGTCGACCTTGCGCGCGCGCTCCGGGACAAGGTCGGCGGCGCATTCGATGACCAGACGCCCGAAGAGCTCGCGCCGCAGTTCGCGCGGGCCGCGCTCGACACCGTCATCGAATGGCACAAGGCGACGATGCGGAAGTTCCGCATCGCCTTCGACTCGTTCTATCGCGAGACCGCGCTCATGGAGTCCGGCTACTTCATGAAGACCATCGAAGCGCTGCGCGAGGCCGGCCACATCGAGGAGCGCGACGGCGCCGTCTGGCTGAAGTCTCGCGAGCTGGGCGAGGACATCGACAGCGTCCTCATCCGGAGCACCGGCGTGCCGACGTATTTCGGCGTCGACGTCGCGTATCACCGGGAGGCGCTCGTGGACCGCGGCTTGGACAGGAAGATCGATGTCTGGGGCGCGAACACCCACGGCCACGCTCGCCGGATGAAGACGGCGATGACCGCGCTGGGGCTCGAGGGCCGCTGGGTGGTCGTGCTCTATCAGTTCGTGAGATTCCTCCACGAAGGCGTCCTCGTGAACATGGCCCGCCGCCGCGGCCAGTTCATTCGCCTCGACGACGTGATCGACACGGTCGGCGTCGACGCGGCCCGCTGGTTCTTTCTCATGGCGAGCGCCGACCGCACCCTCGATTTCGACCTCGAGCTGGCGGTGCAGCAGTCGAACGACAACCCCGTGTACTACGTGCAGTACGCGCACGCGCGGATCGCGAGCATCTTCCGCACGGCGGCCGAGCGCGGGCTGCGGTCCGAAGGCGCGGACGTCGCTCTGCTGACCGACGACGCCGAGCTCGACCTCGTCCGGCTCCTCCTTCGGTTCCCCGAGCTCGTCGAGGAGGTGCGCGACAAGCACAACGTGCACCTGTTCACGGGCTACGGGCTCGAGCTCGCGGGCGCGTTCCACGGCTTCTACAAGGGCAATCGCGTGGTCGGGGACGACGAGGCGCGCTCGAAGGCGCGACTCCGGCTCGTCGAGGCCGTCGCTCTGACGCTGCGCCAGACCCTCGGACTGCTGGGGGTCAGCGCGCCCGAGTCGATGTGATCAGCGCGGCCGAAAGAGCGTGACCGTGCGCCCGCCTGGCACGACCGTGAACCAGAGCAACGCATCGTCGCTGGCCGTCGGCGCAGCGCCGATCGCGGATGGAGCGTCCCGTGTCGGCTCGAGCGTCTTGGTGTCGAGGATCACGAACGCGTTCGCCGAGCAGTACCAACTGACGTAGCGCGTCCCCACGCTCAGCGCGTCGCATGACGAGCCTCCCGCGCCGATCGTCCGCTCCTCACCGCTCGCGAGGTTCACGGCACGTACCTTCCCTGCTGTCGCACCAGGGGTGTCGAGCCAGATCGCCCAGTCGCCGGCCAGGAACGCGCGATTGAAGCCGGGGATTCCGCCGACGACCTGCTGGTCGCCGACCGGACCGGTCGCGACGATCCGCTCCACACCGTTATCGAGGTCGCGGACGTGAAGCTGATCCTCGCTCTTGCCCCCGAGCACGTAGAGGAGCCGGCGCGCATCGATGCCGAGCGCAGCGATCCATTCCGGTGAGGAGCCGATCGGCGTCACCCGGCCGGGCTCGGCCAGCAGTGCGACACGTAGCTCTCCGGTGACGGACCCGCCGGGGCCCTCGATGAGCCGGGTCCACGCGACGCGGTCCGGACCGAGGACCACCGATCCGACCGGCCGCCGCGGCCCGCCGCCGCCGCCGCGAAACGTCGCCGCGCTCATGGCGAAGCGGTCGACCGCCGTCGCGTTGCCGGTGGAGAGATCGATCACCGTGAAGTCTTCGGAGTACGCCCCGCCGCCTTGGTAGGGCGCGCGGTATTCGCCCAGCGCGACGCGGCCCGCGACAACCTGGCCAGGCAGGAAATGGGCGTCGGACTCGTAGACCGTCTGCCACGGGCCACTCGGCGCCGACGCGCGCAGGACTTTGGAGTCGTACGGCGGGAGCCCCTCTTTCGTGCTGAAGGCGACGAGCGCCCCGCGATCCGCGGCGAACGTCACCATCTCCCGGTCCGTGGGCATCGTGAAGGCCGTGCCTGGCAGCGGACTCGCGCTCGGCGTCGCCGGTGTGGGCGTCGGCGCCGCGACCGACGGCGAGGCGGCCTGCGACGGTGGCGCGCCGAGCGTTGCCGGCGCGCACGCGACGAGGATGAACAAGGTCAGCGCGGCAGTGATCCTCAACATGGGTGAATCGTCGCCGCGCAGGGAGGCGCCGTCGTCAGACTTGCGCACCGCCAACTCGTAGGGCCGGTCGGGCGGCGAGCCGCTCGCTCGCCTGCGCGAAACGGGCTAGCGGGTCGGTGTCGGCCGCGGGCTCTGGCTTGCGCCGGCGCCGCCTCGGCCGCCCGGGAACTGCGTGCCGCCAAGAATGTCCCCGAGGATGTTCGTGCCGCCGAGCACGATCGTCTGCGCCGAGATCGTGCCGCTCGCCGTGTCCGGGGTGCCGGCGACCGTGACGGTGTCGCCGACCTTCAGGTCGGTGAGCTTCACGTCCGTCTCGACGGTCTTCACGACGCGGGTCCCGGTGCCGACCAGGACGAGCTGCGTCGTGGTCGTCGGCGTCGCGCCGTTCGCACCGCCGCCTGAGCGGACCGAGATGGTGATCGAGTCGCTGTTCACCGCGAGGATCTGGCCGTTGGCGACACCGCGAGCCGCGGCCGCGCCGCCGTTCGCGCCGGCGCCACCCGCCCCGCCGTTCGCGCCGCGACCCGTCGTCGCCCCCGTGGTCGAGCTCGCGGCCGTCGTCGCGGCCGGTGCTCGGGACGAGCCGAAGGCGTAGCCGCCGCCGAAGAGGGCGAGGGCCACGACGACCCCGACGATGATCTGGACCGGACGCCGTGCAAGTACGTTCATTGCTGTTCTCCCTTACTCGTAGCGCAGTGCTTGGATCGGATGCAGGCGTGCGGCCCGCATCGCCGGGTAGAGGCCGAAGACCACACCGATCGCGACCGACACGCCGACCGCGATCGCGACGGTGCCCGCGGTGATCGCGATCGGGATGTTCGCTGCCGCCGGGATCTGCTTCACCACGACGGTGATGCCCCAGCCGAGCAGGATCCCCAGGATCCCGCCGATGCCGGTGAGCCCGATGGCCTCGATGAGGAACTGGGTGAGGATGTCGCGTCGCCGTGCCCCCACGGCCTTGCGGATCCCGATCTCGCGGGTCCGCTCGTTCACCGAGACCAGCATGATGTTCATGATCCCGATGCCGCCGACGAGGAGCGAGATGCCGCCGATCGCGGCGAGCAGGATCGTGAACGTCCCGGTGACCTGATTCAGCGCCGCGAGCGTGTCGTTCTGGTTCGTCACGGTGAAGTCCGCGCTCGCCGGGTCGCTGATCTTGTGCCGCTGCAGCAGGACGTCGGTGACGTCCGCGGTCGTGTTCGCCATCTCGTCGCTGCTCGCGGCCTTCACGATGATCGTGTTCACCGAGTTCGTGCGTCCGGTGAGGACGCGCTGCGCCGTCGTCGTCGGGACGAGGATCTGGTCGTCACGCGAGAAGCCGAACGTCGTGCCCTTCGCGTCGAGCATCCCGACGACCTTGAAGTTCACGATGCGTGCGCGCTGCGCCCCGCCGGCGCCGCCACCGCCGCCGAAGACCTGGCGGAGCTGGATGGTCTGGCCGGTCGGGTCGACACCGTCGCCGAACAGGTTCGCCGCGGTCGTCGATCCGAGGACCGCGACCTGGGCGTACACGCGGACGTCGTCGTCGGTGAAGAAGTCGCCGGTCGCGAGGCCCCAGTCGCGGACCTGCGGATAGCCCGTTGTCACGCCGACGATATTCGAGTTCCAGTTCTGCCCGGCGGCGGTGACCTGCCAGCGACCAGCGCTCTGCTCCGCTTCGACCGCGCCGATCGTCGGGCCAAGCTGCGCTTGGATCGCGGTCATGTCGTCGAGCGTCAGGTTCATGCTCTGAACGCCGGCACCGCGAAGCCCGGTGTCGCTGTTCTGATTGCCCGCGGTCACCGTGACGAGGTTCGAGCCGAGCGAGAGCACCTGCTGCTGCACCTGGATCGACGCACCGTTGCCGACCGCGACCATCGCGATCACCGACGCGACGCCGATGATGACGCCGAGCATCGTGAGCGCGGATCGCAGCTTGTTCACGATGATCGACTGCAGCGCTGAGCGGAACGAGTCGAAGATCTTCATCGGGCAGCCGCCGGCACGTGCGTGATGGTCCCGCTGTGCAGGTCCACCGATTGGCCGGCGCCGGCGTTGCGCAGCTCGTCCTCGGCCCGTCGCGGCTGGGGGACGAGTTCGTCGCCGGAAACGACGCCGTCGCGCATTCGCACGATGCGCTTGCAGTGCTCGGCCACGTCGGGCTCGTGCGTGACCATGACGACGGTCTTCCCTAGATCGTTCAGGCGCTGGAAGATCGAGAGGATCTCCGCCGAGGACCGCGAGTCAAGGTTCCCCGTCGGCTCGTCGGCGAGGACGATCGACGGGTCGTTGAGGAGCGCTCGCGCGATCGCGACGCGCTGCTGCTGCCCACCGCTCAATTCGGTGGGCTTGTGGTGCATCCGCTCGCCGAGACCGACGGCCGCGAGCGCGTCCTTCGCCCGCTGCGTGCGCCCGCGCGCGCTGCCGCCGTACACGAGCGGCAGCTCGACGTTCTCGATCGCGTTGAGCCGGGGCAGAAGGTTGAAGGTCTGGAACACGAACCCGATATGCCGGTTGCGGATCGCCGCCAGCTGATCGTCATTGAGCTGCCGCACCTGCTCGCCCGCCAGGACATAGCTACCACTGTCGGGGACGTCGAGGCAGCCGAGAATGTTCATCATCGTCGACTTCCCCGAGCCCGATGGGCCCATGAGCGCGACGAACTCGCCCGGATACACGTCCAGGTCGGCGCCCCGCAGCGCCTGGACGATGTTGTCTTTCCCCATGCGGTATGTCTTCGTGACGCCGCGGAGCCGGATCACCGGACCGGACGTGCTCGGTGCGGCGGCGCTCATCGGCCGGGCCCGGGGACCGGGCCGCCGCCGCCGCCGCCGATCTGGATGCCGCGCGTGCCGCTTGTTGCGGCGGCGCGGGGCTGCGGCAGGACGACGACGTCGCCCTCCTGCACGCCGGTGAGGACCTCGGTCACGGTGTCGTTGGCGAGGCCGAATGTGACGGCGGTGTCGACCTGCTGCCCGTCCTTCATGACGGTCAGGTAGCGTCGCCCGCTCGCGGTCTTCACCGCGAGGTTCGGCACGGTGAGCGCGTTCGGGCTGCTCGCGATGATGACGTTCGCCGTGCCGCTCATCCCGGGCCGCACCGATGCGCTCGGGAGGTCGATCGTGACGTCGATGCCGTACACCGGCACGCCGGACGCGATGGTCGCGACGGGGTCGAGGGACGTGACCTTGCCGGTCATCTTCTCCGTGCCGACCGCATCCACGGTGACGGTCGCGACCTGTCCGGCCTTCAGCTTGACGATGTCCGCTTCCCCGATCGTGCCGTGCAGGGCCATCGAGCTGGTGTTCGCAACGACGATGAAGCCGGTCGTGCTGGCACTCGTGACGTTCTCACCGGCCTGCGCGCTGATCGAGACGATGACACCAGCCACCGTCGCCTTGATGACGGTGTTGTCGAGGTTCGACTGGGCCGTCGCGAGCGCCGTTTCCGCGTTGTTCAGCGAGTTCTGGGCGCTCTGCACATTCGACGGCTGGTTGTTCAACGACGTCTGGGCGCTCTGGAGGCTCTGCGCGGCACGGATCTGCGCGGCGGTGATGTTCTGCAGCGCGGTGATGTAGCTGCCGGAGATGGCATCGGTGATGGTGGCGAGGCTGATGCCGGCCTGGGTGATCTTGTTCTTCGCATTGGTCGCGCCCTGCTGCTCGCCGGTGAGCGTGACGAGCAGGGCTGCGATGTCGGCGCGTGCCGTGTCGAGCGACACGTCGGCCTTCGCGTTCACCGTATTCAGCGAGTTCTGGGCGCTGGTCGCCGACGAGAGCGCGCTCCCGATCTGTCCGTTCGGCGCGTCGATCGCGCTCGTCAGCCGGGCCACCGCGGTGCTATACGCGACCTGGGCGGTCGCCAGCTGCTGGCTCGCCCCGGTCGGGTCGGCGTTCGCGGCGATCGCGGCGTCGAACGCGTTCACCTCGTTCAGGACCAGGTGCACCGCGGCGACGTAGTCGCCCTCCGCCGCGGTGTACACCCCCTGCACATAGCTCTGGGCGTTGCCCAGCGCCGCACCGGCCTGGTTCATGGACGTCTGCGCCGACCTGTTGTCGCTGATCTGGGTCGCGGCGGCGAGATCGCTCTGGATCTTCTGGACCTGCTGCTGGGCGACGCTGATTTGCGACACGTACGTCGCGAGGTCGTTGATCAGCGAGCCGTACAGGCTCGAGAAGTTGGCCTTCGCGGCGCCGTAGTTCAACGTCAGCTTTGCCAGCGCCTGCTGAGCGGTCGCGATGTCGTTCGCGGTCGACTGCTGGGTCTGGGCGTACGAGCTCTGCGCGTCACTGACCCCGGACAGCGCCTTGTTGTAGTTCGTCTGCGCCGCGTCGACGTTGTTCTGCGCCGTCGTCAACGCCGCCTGGAGGTCGGTCGTATCGAGCTTCGCGAGCGGCTGCCCGGCGGTCACCTGCTGACCCACCGTCACGTACAGCTGGGCGACCTTGCCGTTCGTCGCCGGATTCAGCTTGACCGTCCCCGCCGAGCTCACCGAGCCCGACACCGCGACGGTCTGGGTGACGGCGCCGCGCGCGACCTGTGCGGTCCGGACCTCGGCGGCCACGGGCGCGCTGCTGCACGCGGCGGCCAGCATGCCTGCCGCGACGGCGCCGATGAGGCCCTTTTGCATGATCGACATCAGCCCTCTTCCCTTCTCCACGCGAGACCGGCTCCCTTAGGTGACCGCGGTGACCGGCGCGCCGGGGCCCGGCCCGAGCCGCGCGACGACGACCGTGCCGAGCGCGTACGCGACGACCGCGAATGCGACGAGCCCGCCCACGGCGGGCAGCTGCATGAGCACGTACAGGATCGTCGCGCCGATGAGCGCGACGAGCGGACCGGGGATGCGGTCGGACCAGCCGGTCATGGCCCGGCTGCCGAAGATCACGTCGCCGAGCCGCCACGACGCGGCCGCGAAGCCGACCAGCGTCACGAGGAGGAAGCCGGCGGCGAAGACGGCGATCGTCATCAGCCCGACCTGCAGTCCGAATTGGATGCCGGTCGGCGCATCGCGGAAGCCCGCCGCGAGGGCACCCAGCAGGACGACGCCGCCGAGGAATGTCGCGGACACGAGGAGCAGCAGCACCGCGATACCGGTCCCGAGCACGCGGAGCTGATCGCGCCAGCTCCCGCGGGCGGCGTGGTACGCGCCGAGCACCGGATCGCGCCCGAGCACGAGGACCGCCGACACGCCGATCACGACGAGGAGGTAGCCGGCGGCATCGCGCGCGGTGTCCGAGACGCCGCGCTGGAACGGAACGACGGCCCGCAGCGGCACGGGCACGTTACCCGCGTCCACGGCCGCTCGTACTGGCTGCGCGACGCGCCCGCCGAAGTTCACGAAGAAGAACCGCGAGCGGCCACTCTCGTCCGCGCCGGCGGCCATCGATCCCACGAGCAGGATGGTCGCGATCGCGATCGCGACGACGATGGCACCGAGCGCGAAGACCGTGTCGCGTCCGGTCATCGGGCGATCATCCGATGCTGCTCGGACCCGCGCAGCATCGCGTGCGCCGCGACGGCGCTCCCGATCCCGACGAGCGCCAGCGAGATGATCGCGAGGCCGTCGATCACGACGTCCGCGCCGCTCGTCTGGTCGAGCCCCTGTGCCGCGACGAGGATCGCGCTGATCGAGGTCCCAAGCTCGCTGCCGTGCGCCACGAGACCCCACCCGAGGTAGGCGAGGCTGGGCAGGGCGAGCACCGCGGCGAAAACCCATTCCCAGCGCGTAGCCGTGCCGTCGTCCCGAACGCGGCGCATGACCGCGTCGCGGAAGCCGAGGGGGAGCGGCGCGGGTCGCACCGCGCTCAGCAGCTGATCGAGCTCGACCTCGTCGCGATCGAGGTCGTTCACGAGCGGGTACCCCTTCGCTCCGCGAGCTTCGTCTTGAGTGCGGCACGCGCGCGGTGCAGGTGCGTCTTCACGGTGCCGAGCGGGATCCCGAGCGCGTCCGCGACCTCCTGATAGGAGAGCTGCTGCATGTGCCGCAGTGTGAGGGCCGCCCGGTACGCGGGCGGTAGCAATGCCATGGCGTCCAGAACTTCCTGCACGTCCTCCCGACGCACGGCGGAGAGCTCAGGGCCGGTCTCGAGCGGCTCCGGCCTGTCCGGCAGCTCCTCGACCGTGATCTCGCGCCCGCGGCCGCGCTGCACGAAATTGAGGCTCGCGTTCGTCGTGATCCGGAAGAGCCACGGGCCGAACGGGTACGCCGGGTCGTACTGGTGGAGCGCGCGGTACGCGCGGATGAAGGCGTCCTGGGCGCAGTCGCGCGCGGCCTCCGGCTCGTGCGTGATGCGCAGCGCGACGTTGTACACCCGACCTCCGTAGCGTTCGACCAGAGCCTCGTAGGCGTCCGCGTCACCGGACAAGCACCGCTGCACGATCTCCTGGTCCGTCCGTGTCAGCGCGGGCCTCCCGGCCGGCAGCTGGTGCGGTCAATCGTGCATACCCGGACCGCCGCTGCCGTGTTTCGGCGTATTCTCAACTTCTCCATGGACCTCACGTGGCTCGGTCACGCGTGCTTCCGGCTGCGTGGCCGGGAAGGTGTCGTGCTGACCGATCCGCCCGACCCCCGGTCCGGTGCGGCAATCCCGAAGACGGTCGCCGACCTGGTGACGATTTCGAACGACGACCCCCGCCACAACAGCCTCCGGTCCGTCGGCGGCGACCCGGTGGTGCTCCGCGGGCCCGGCGAGTACGAGGTGAAAGAGATCCTGGTGACGGGGATCGGCACCTTCCGCGACGACGAGCAGGGGGCGAAGCGGGGCCGGAACACGATCTACGCGATCCGGCTGGACGACCTCGTGATCTGCCACCTCGGCGGGCTCGGGCATGTGCTCCCGACGGCCGATCTCGAGAAACTCGGGGACATCGACGTCGCGCTCGTGCCGATCGGCGGCGCCGACGCCGACCTCACCGCGCAGAAGGCGGCGGAGATCATCCACCAGCTCGAGCCGAAGGTCGTCGTGCCGATGTCGTACGACCCGGACAGCATCAAGAAAGACAGCCCGTTCGAGCGCCTGCTGCACGAGCTCGGGGTGAAAGACATCACGCCGACGTCGAAGCTCTCGTTGTCGCGGAGCTCGCTGCCCGAGAACGTGCAGGTCGTCGCGCTGGACTCGCGGGCGCGGTAGCCTCCCCGCTTAGCGAGGAGGAGAACAAGTGAGACCCACACGTTTCGCCACCGAGATCGGCTGGCTGCTCCAGACCGGCCTCATCGTGTTCATCGTCACCCCGACCATCGGGATCATCAACGGCACCAAGATCTTCGGGACGCTCTCCCGAGACGTCCTGCTGACGCACGTCCACTCAGGCACCCTTGGCTGGATCACCCTCGGCGCCATGGCGATGGTCCTCTGGCTCTTCGGGCCGGCGGTCCCTGCGTCCAAGGACCGCAATACCCGCACACTGGCGATCCTCTCGGCCGTGGCCATACCGGTGTACGTCGCCGCGTTCTTCAGCGGCAACCTGCCGGCACGCGCGATCACCGGGACCCTGCTGCTGCTTGTGATCGTCATGTGGGCGGTCTTCGCGATCGGTGCGGCATCCGGGATCGGCTGGGGCCGCCTCAGTGTCGCCCAGCTCGCCGCCGTGCTCTCGCTGGTATCCCTCGTGATCGGCTCAACGATCGGCGTGCTCATCCAGATCCAGCTCGCCACCGGCACGAAGATCTTCGCCAACGACGCCGTCGGCGCGCACGCCACTGCGCAGGTGTCCGGCTACTTGGTCCTCATGTCCGTCGGGCTCATTGACTGGCGGCTTCTCGGCGACCGCTCCCGGCGCACGCTCGCGTCGAACGTCATGATCGGCGCGCTGTTCCTGGGCGGGCTGTGCGTCGCCGGCGGGCTCCTCCTCGGGCTGATCCCGCTCGCCGCGCTCGCCACGCCGCTCGAGATCCTGGCCGTCGTCATCTTCCTCATCCGCGTCGCGCCCTCGGCGCTGAGGACACCGCTCCGCTCCGGGAGCGCCCGCTTCTTCGCGATCGCGGTCCCGTTCCTGGTCACGAACATCGTGCTGACCGTCTACCTCATCGTGACGATCGTCTCGTCGGGCAAGCCATTCGACCAAATCGAGATCCCGTTCGGCCTGATCATCGGGCTCGACCACGCCATCTTCGTCGGCACCATGACCAACATCCTGTTCGGCGTGCTCTCGCAGGCGACGTCCGACCGGGCGCGCGTCTGGGCGTGGGCAGACCAGCTTGTGTTCTGGCTGCTGAACGCCGGCGTCGCGGTCTTCATCGTTGTCCTCATCACCGGCGCGACCGACCTTGAGCGCTTCACCGCGCCGGTCATGGGCCTGGCGGTATATCTCGGGATCGCGACGTTCACGCTCCGGCTGCGCGCGCAGCCCGAACCCGTGACGGTGGCCATCCCCGCGTAGCAACAATGCGTGCGGACGGCCGGAGCGGATCCGGCCGTCCGCTATACTTTCCCTACGTCGTGTCGGGCGGACACGGCGACTTTTTCTGTACGGATGGTCCCCGACCGTGTACGCAGTCGTCCGCACCGGTGGCAAGCAATACCGCGTCGAAGAGGGAGCGATCCTGACCGTGGCCACCCTCGAGGGTGAGCCGGGGAAGGAAATCACCTTCGGCGACGTTCTGCTCTTGGCGGACGGCGACGCCGTGAAGGACGCGGCCACGGCGAAGGTCACCGGCGAGATCGTGAGCCACGGGAAGGGTGAGAAGATCATCGTCTTCCGTTACAAGAACAAGACCCGCTCCCGCAAGCGCACGGGTCACCGCTCCAAGACGACGACCGTCCGTATCACGAAGATCGAGGCATAAAGATGGCACACAAAAAAGGCGCGGGCTCGACCCGCAACGGTCGCGACTCCGCCGGGCAGCGGCTCGGCGTCAAGGAGTACGCCGGCAGCATCGTTGACGCCGGCGCGGTCCTCGTACGCCAGCGCGGGACCAAGCTGAAGGCCGGCGAGAACGTCGGCGTTGGCAAGGACCACACGCTGTTCGCGCTCGTCGCGGGCACCGTCACGTACAGCCCGGCACGGGACGATCGCCGCAAGGTGAACGTCCTCCCCACCCCGAACTAAGGAGACCCAGCGATGAAAGCGAAGATCCACCCCCAGTACGTCGAGGCCACGGTCACGTGCGCCTGCGGCAATCAGTTCAGGACCGTGAGCATGAAGCCGGAGCTCCACGTGGAGGTCTGTGCGAAGTGCCACCCCTTCTTCACCGGCAAGCAGCACCTCATCGACGTCCAGGGCCGCGTCGAGCGCTTCAACAAGCGCTATGGCCAGAAGGCGGAGCAGCCGGCCGCTTCCGAGACCGCTCCCTCGAGTTAGCGCGCCCGTGACCTCAGGCCACCATCAGGGGGGCCTCGAGGTCGTCGTCGGGAGCATGTTCAGCGGGAAGAGCGAGGAGCTCATCCGTCGCGTGAGGCGCGCGGTCATCGCGCGGCGCACGGTCCAGGTGTTCAAGCCCGCGATCGACGATCGCTTCGGCATCGAGCTCGTGCGTTCGCACGATGGCGACACGTTTGTCGCCCGCCCGGTGCGTTCGAGCGCGGAGATCCTCGCGCTTCTCTCACCGGAGACCAGCGTCGTCGGCGTCGACGAGGTCCAGTTCTTCGACCCGGCCATCGTCGGCGTCGTCCGCGATCTCGTCGCGGACGGCCGGCGCGTCATCTGCGCCGGTCTCGACCTCGATTTCCGCGGCGAGCCGTTCGGCCCGGTGCCGACGCTCCTCGCACTCGCCGAGCGCGTGGACAAGCTCGAAGCGATCTGCGTCGTGTGCGGGGAGTCCGCAACGCGCACGCAGCGCATCGTGAACGGCGTGCCGGCGTACTACGACGACCCGATCATCGTCATCGGCGCGCAGGAGGCCTACGAGGCGCGCTGCCGGACGTGTCACGTAGTCCCAAGACGAGCGAGGAGCGGCTCCGCCGCGACGAGCGAGACCGCCAGCCCTGAGCGCGTCTCGTCGGCGGAGCCGAGAGATTGAGCAACACCAATTACGGCGGGCAGGCGGTCATCGAAGGCGTGATGATCCGCGGCCGCCGCACGATCGCCCTCGCGTGCCGGAAGCCCGATGGCGGCATCTATCGCTATCGCGAGGCCCTCGACTCGCCACTCCTGACCTCGAAGGTCGCCCGCGCGCCATTCGTGCGGGGTGTCGTCGTCCTGTGGGAGTCCCTTCGCTACGGGATGCGCATGCTCATGCGCTCCGCGGACGTCCAGCTCGCCCCAGCGGACCGGCGATCGAGCGGCGGCAGCTCCGCGTTCATGCTCGTCGGGCTCGTGGTCGCGGTCGTGCTGTTCATCGGCATCCCGTACGTCGCGACCGGCTTCCTCCGCGCTCTGATCCCGTCGACGCTCTGGCTGAACATCGCCGAGGGGGTGTTCCGCCTCGTGCTCCTGCTCGGCTACCTGGTGGCGATCTCGTTCCTGCCGGACATCCGCCGCGTCTTCGCGTATCACGGTGCCGAGCACATGACGATCCATGCCTTCGAGCACGGCGACCCGCTCGACGCCCGGCACGTCGCGCCGTATCCCACCGCGCACCCCCGTTGCGGAACGGCGTTCCTGCTGTTCGTCGTGGTCATCGCGATCGCCGTTTTCGCGTTCGTGCCGCGCGTCGGTCTCGTCGTCGATCTCGTCGTGCGCCTTGTGCTCGTCATCCCCGTGGCCGCGATCTCGTACGAGGTCCTGCGTCTCGGCGCGGGCCATGAGGACAATCCGATCATGCGGCTGGCCGTCGCGCCCGGTCTCCTCCTCCAGGCGATCACGACCCGGCGGCCCGACGATCCGATGATCGAGGTCGCCATCGCGTCACTCGAGGAAGCCCTCGCGGGGGATGCGACCGCATGACCGAGCTCTCGGAGAAGCTTCGCGCCCGGCTGTCGCAGATCGAGTCGCGCCACGAGGAGCTCGGCCGGGCGATGAGCGATCCGAGCGTGACCGGCGACCGGGACAAGCTGCGTGCCGTCGGGCAGGAGTACTCCCAGCTCGAGGCCATCGTCGGCACGATCCGCCGGCTCCGGGACGCGGAGAAAGGGGTGGCCGACGCGCGCGAGCTGCAGCAGGGCGATGACGCGGACATCCGCGATCTCGCGCGCGAAGAAGAGGGCACCGCCTCGCTGGAGGTCGACCGGCTGACCGGCACCCTGCGCACGCAGCTCATCCCTCGTGACCCGCTCGACGAGAAGAACGTGATCGTCGAGATCCGTGCCGGCGAGGGCGGGGAAGAGGCCGCGCTGTTCGCGGGTGAGCTCTACAAGATGTATCTGCGCTACGCCGAGCGCCATCGCTGGAAGGCCGAGGAGCTGTCCGCGAGCCGTTCGGAGAAGGGCGGCTACAAGGAGGTCATCTTCCGCATCGCCGGCCAGGGCGCGTACAGCCGCCTGAAGTTCGAGTCCGGCGTGCATCGCGTGCAGCGGGTGCCCGCGACCGAGGCCCAGGGGCGCATCCACACCTCGACTGCGACCGTCGCCGTGCTGCCGGAGGCCGAGGACGTCGACGTCCAGATCAACGACGACGATCTGAAGATCGACGTCTATCGCGCCGGCGGCAAGGGTGGGCAGGGCGTGAACACGACCGACTCCGCGGTGCGCATCACGCACCTCCCGACCGGCGAGGTGGTGATCCAGCAGGACGAGCGCTCGCAGCTGAAGAACAAGGCCAAAGCGATGACCGTGCTGCGCGCGCGGCTGTTCGCGCGCGCGCAGGAAGAATCCGATGCGAAGGCCGGCGCGCTCCGCAACGCGCAGATCGGCCGCGGCGAGCGTGCCGAGAAGATGCGCACGTACAACTTCCCGCAGGACCGCTTGACCGACAAACGCCTCGGCCACAACCTCTCCAACCTGCCCCGCCGCATGGACGGCGAGCTCGACGACCTCGTCGAGGCGCTGATGCAGCAGGACGAGGCTGAGCGGCTGGCATCATTGGAAGCGGGAGAGGAATGAGGACCGACGACCTGCACTACGACGAGGACACCGCGTTCACCCTGGCCGACGATGCCGCGACGATCGCGGCGATCGTGCGCCGTACCCCCGACGAGCAGCTCCGCGCGGTGAAGATCGGCGACTGGACGGCGAAGGAGGTCATCGGCCACATCGCCGACCTGGCCGAGATCTTCGCGGAGCGGGTCCGCCGCTGCGCGGCCGAGGATCGGCCGGCGTTACCGGGCGCCGACCAGGATGTGCTCCACGCCGAGCGGGACAACAACGACGCCGACCCGATGGCCCTCTCGAAGCGCCTCCAGGCCGCGCACGCCGAGATCGTGCAGCTCCTCCAGCGGACCAGGGTCGGCGATCGCGTCGGCGTTCACGCGGAACGCGGTCCAGTGACCGCCGGTTGGCTCGGCGCCTATCAATCTCGCCACGCGCACGAGCACGTGACGGAGCTGCAGCCACACTTCCCGCCCCGCTAGCTGCTCCCAGGAGGTGCGGGAACCTAAGTCGTAGCGCTGGCGTACTACTTAGCTGTGACGACCGTCCGCGACCAAGCGCTCGCGCCCCTTTCCCGTGCCGAGGCGGAGCGGCTCCTCCCAACGCTTTCCGTCGGCCGGCAGTCGATCGAGCGGCGGATCCTGCGCGCGCGCTGCCTCACGTACGTCGAGTCCTTCGACGTCGCGTGGGCCGAGCTCACCGCGCTGCACACGCAGGCGAAGGACCCGCTGCTCGCGGCGCGCATCGCGGTCGACCTCGTGCATCTCGCGTACTACCTCGTACGCGGCGACGAGGTCGCCCGCCTAGCGAAGCAGGCGGAACGGCAGGCGGCGACCGACCCGCTGATGCTCGCGGAGCTTCGGCTGGGGACGTCGATCAACCGGACGGCCGCGAACGAGATCACGGCCGCGCTCACTGACGTGCGCTGGGCCGAGGACGCGCTGGCCGCGGCGCCGCGCGGCCGCGGGAAGGAGCTGGTTCTCGCGCGCGTGCAGCGGCAGCTCGCGCATCTGCTCGCCCACACCGGCGACTACGTCGGCGCGGCGACAGCTGCCGAGGCGACGTCCCGGTTCGCGGCGAGGCTCGGCGATCCATGGGAAGCGGCGTGGGCGACCTACACGAACGGGTTCGCGCACTGGTACGCCGGCCAGAACGATCGCGCGGTCGACGAGTTCACGCGCGCCGAGGAGGGACTGCGGTCATACGGCACGTCCGCGTGGCGGTACACGCTCCTCTGCCTCGCACGCGCGCGGATGGAGCGGGGCGAGATTGTCACGGGCGACCGGCTCGGGCGGCAGAGCGGCGCCGGCGCGCCCGAAGACCTCGCGCACATCGCGCTGCTCCGCGGTGAGGCCGAGGTCGCCGAGCGGATCCTGTCGCGCGTCCCGAAAGAATTCGCGGCCGACGAGCATTTCCGTGACTTCGTCCGCGGTATCACCAAGGGCCGGCGCGGCGATCCGCGCGGCGCGGTCCGGCTCCTCGACGAAATGGGCAAGGAGTTCGAGTCGCGCGGCATGGGGCACTGGGCTCTCGGTGCCGCGGTCCACGCCGCGTTCAATCGCGAGGCGCTCGTCCGCGGTGGCGGCAACGCGCGCGCGGCGCAGCTGGTGCGCGACATCGCTACCCGCGGAGGGGAGGGCTTCGCGTATTACCTCCCGGACGTTGCGTCGTGGCTCGGCCGCGCGGCCGAGCGCGATCCGGAGGCCCAGCCGCTCGCGAGGCTCCTCAAGTCGCGCGGCGACGCGGCGGTTCGGCGCGCGAAGAGCGATTCCGCGTCCGCGGTCGCCGCGTCGGCGCTCGACGAGGCGACGTATTACCTGCGCGCGATCGGACTGACCTGGCGTGAGATCGGCGTGCTGCACGAGATCGAGAAGCTGCAGACCGCTGGACAGCATGTCGAGCGGCGCGAGCTCGCGGAGGCGCTGCAGCTCTCGCCCGAGACGCTGCGGGTCCACATCACGCGTATCCGCGCGAAGCTCGATATCGGGGACCGTCGCGGTGACGCGGTCCTGCTCGAAGCGGCGCTCGCACGCCGGCCGGTCGCCTAGCGTCCCACCAGTGCGAGCACCCGCTCGAGACCCCGGGTCTGACCGGGCTCGACGCGGGGGAGCAGGAGCACGACGCAGCCCGCCGCGACCGCACCGCCGTCCACGGCGTGATCGCCGACGACCACCGTCTCGCTCGGTGCCGTACCCATCGCCTTGCACGCTTCGAGGAAGATCCGGACGTCGGGCTTCTCGATGCGGTGCTCGTAGGAATGGGTGTACCCGTCGATGAGATCGCCCCACCCGTGCGCCTCGAAGACCGGGCGGAGGTCCTCGGCCACGTTGCTCACGACGCCGATCCGCAAGCCGCGCTTCCGCAGCTCCCGCAGCACCGGCTCGGTGTCCGGGTAGGGCAACCACCTCGTGTGGTCCATGACCCGCTCGTAGAGGAGCGTCGAGAGCCCCGGCTTGTGGGCGTCGGCCTGAGCGAAGAGCGCGGTCCACCCCGAGCGATGGGCCTCGGGCGAGAGGTCGCGCTGCACCGCGATGGCCGCCGGGGTCTTGGAGTCGCGCCAGATCTTGTCCCACAGCTCGCGGGCGACCTGCGGCGCCACGCCGGCCTCGACGATGACCGCCGCGCCGTCAGGGCTGTGGAACAGCGTGTCGCCGAAGTCGAAGCACACTCCCTTCATGCGAGGTGGCGTCATGCGAGCTCCACGGTCTCGCGCCAGCGCGGGACCTTCGTGGCGAAGCCGAGCGCTTTCACCTTCGGCTCGAACGCGATCTGCGCCGCCGGATCCCCGTGCACGATGAACGTCAGCTTCGGCGCGATGCTGAAATTCCGCAACCAGGCGAGGAGCTCGGGCTCGTCGGCATGCGCCGAGAAGCCGCTGATCGAGCGCACCTGGCATGCGACGTCGAGGTCCTGGCCGTCGATCCGCACCTGCTTCGCGCCCTGTTGCAGCTGTGCGCCGAGCGTGCCCTCGCCCTGGTAGCCGACGAACAGGAGGGTCATCGCGGGATCGCCGATGAGCGCTTTCGTGTGCTGCACGATCCGGCCGCCGGTGATCATCCCGTTCGACGCGACGACGATGAACGGCCGCGGTCCACTCGCGTCGAGGTCCTGCGACGCCTGTGCGTCTGTCACCATGACCGCACCCGGGTAGTCCAGCGGCGCTTCGGCCTTCGCCAGGAGCGCGCGGGTCTCGTCGTCGAAGTACTCCGCGTACTTTCGGTAGATCTCGGTCGCGCCGCCGGCCATCGGCGAGTCGAGATAGAGCGGCACGTGCGGGATGGTCCCCGCGCTGAGCAGCCGGTCGAGCTCGTACACCACCTCCTGCGTCCTACCGATCGCGAACGACGGCATGAGCAGCACGCCCGTGGCACCCTGGACCGCGGACACGCACTCGCCGAGCATCCGGATCGCGTCCTCCTGCGGCTCGTGCGTTCGTCCGCCATATGTCGACTCGACGAGGAGATAGTCGCCATCACGCACGGGGGTCGGGTCGCGGATGATCGGGGTGTTCGGCCGTCCGAGATCGCCGCTGAAGACGATCGTCCGATCGCCGCCGTTGTCGCGGGCGCGCACGCGGATGATCGCCGACCCGAGGATGTGCCCGGCGTCCAGGTATGTCGCCGTGACGCCCGGCGCGATCTCGGTCTCGACGCCGTACTCGAGGCCCGTGCACTGGTCGAGCGCCGTCGTGGCATTCGCCGTCGTGTACAGCGGCTCGCGCAGGTAGGTCAACGCCTCGGGCGGTGCGTCGCGCGTGGCCCGTTCCGCGTCTTCGTCCGTCGCGGCAGCAAGCTCCGCGGCCGCCGCACGATCCTCGACGGCCGCGCGGTCCGGGTGCTTGCGGGCGAAGCGCTGATGCTTCGCGGCGAATTCCTCCTGCAGCTTGGCCGAGTCGAGCAGGACCAACCGCGTGAGCTCGACCGTCCCGCGCGTCGCGTACACCGGACCTCCGAAGCCGAGCGCGCTCACGTGGGGGATGAGGCCGCAGTGATCGAGATGCGCGTGCGTGAGGAGCACGGCGTCGATGGCCTTGGGCTCGTAGGCGAACCGGACCCGGTTGCGCAGCACGTCGTGCGGGCTTCCCTGGAACATCCCGCAATCGACGAGCACGCGCGCGCGATCGGTCTCCAGCAGGTACTGGGAGCCGGTCACCGTCTGTGCCGCGCCGAGGAACGTGAGGCGCATCTGCGCATGATGCCGCGCTAGCATCACGCGCGCAGATGTACGGTCCCGTGCTGGTGGGCACGAAGGTCACCCTTCGCCCGCCCGACGACTCTGATGCCGCGCGCTTCGTCGAGTGGTTCGGCGATCTCGAAGTGACGCGCTACCTGCTGCGGCGCTTCGCCGTCGGCCAGCTGCAGGAGGAGGGCTTCCTCAAGACGGTCGGCGAGTCGACGACCGACGTGTTCTGGATGCTGGAGGCCGGTGGCCGTCCCATCGGCGCGACCGGCATCCACCAGATCGACTGGCTGCACGCCCACGGGACGACCGGGATCGTCATCGGCGTGAAGTCCGAATGGCGCAAAGGCATCGCGTCGGAAGCGATGCAGCTGCGCACCGAGTACGCCTTCCGGCAGCTGAACCTGCACAAGCTCAGCTCGAGCACGTTCGCCGAGAACGAGCCGAGCAGGCGCGCGTTGCTCAAGGCGGGCTATCGCGAGGTGGGCGTCGAGCGTGAGCATCTTTACCGCGAGGGCCGCTGGCACGACCACTGGCTCTGCGAGGTCCGGCGCGATGACTGGGAGCCGCCGCAGGCGCGCTGACGCCGCCCCCCGGGTGGGGGGGGTCGACCGCCGACCCAGCGAGCCGCAAGTCACCGTTTGATCCGTGGTCACCGGGATGGCCCATTCGTCATGGCTCCGTCGTTCCGCGAGGTCATCTAGTCGCAGCAGACGCGGTGCGAGACCATTGGCGCAGTGGACGGGCAGCCGAAGGTCCTGATCGTGGACGATGACCCCGCGCTCTGCGCGGTGCTGGCCGACCGGTTGGCCGCCGACGGACTCTCCAGCGAGTCGGTCCACGACGGCCTGACCGCGGTCGAGCGCGCCCTCGCGCTCCGGCCGCAGCTGATCCTCCTCGACCTCTCGCTGCCGGAGCTGTCCGGCGACCAGGTCTTCGCGCGCTTGCAGGCGGATCACCGGACGCGCTACACACCGGTCATCTTCCTCACCGGCGCGGCCCAACGCACCGACATGGTCCGGCACCTCCTTGCGGGCGCCGACGATTACGTGACCAAGCCGTTCGACCTCGACGAACTTGCGGCCCGCGTCCAAGCCGCACTGCGGCGCGCGCGCACCCTGGGTGGCCTCAATCCGCTTTCCGGACTGCCCGGCAACAGTGCGATTTACGGCGCAATCACCGTGCGGCTGCGGAATGCGCAGCCGTTCGCGTGTCTGTACGTGGACATCGACAATTTCAAGCCGTTCAACGACCGCTATGGCTTCACCCGCGGAGACACGCTCATCATCGCGCTCGCGGAGGCTCTCTTCGGCGGCGTCTCCGGCCCGGGCGACGGGGCGTTCCTCGGCCACATCGGCGGCGACGACTTCGTCGTCCTGTGCGACGTGGACGCCGCCGAGTCGCTCGCCGACGGGATCGTGGCGCGGTTCGCGCTCCGGTCACGTGAGCTGCATGACGCGGGTGATCGTGCCGCCGGCGGCTACGAGGCACCGGATCGGCGCGGAATGCGCACGCGCTGGCCGCTCGCCTCCGTGTCCGTCGGGATCGCAATCGCCGAGCCGGGTGCCTTCTCGAGCGCCGCGGCGCTCGCCCAGGCGGCGGCGGAGATGAAGGGCGTCGCCAAGCGGAAGCACGGTGGCCACGTTGCGATCGATCGGCGTGTCATGGCGGCGAACCTCCACGAAGAGGCGCATTCCCTGCGGTCCTAGACTCGCGCTCGGTGGACACCCTCGAACGGCCCGCGACGGTCACCGGATCGCAGCGGACGGAGATCGAGGCCCAGCGCCAGGCGACGCACGAGACCCACCGCGCGACGGTGCCGGCGATGGAAGCACTCCTCTATCAGCCGATCCCCATCCTCGATCACGGCTTCGTCCGGGTGATCGATTACATGGGTGACGATGCTGCCGTCGTCCAGGCCGCGCGCGTGTCGTACGGCGCCGGGACGAAGAAGATTCGCGAGGACGCGGGGCTCATCAACTACCTGATGCGGCATCGCCACACCTCGCCGTTCGAGATGTGCGAGCTGAAGATCCACGTGAAGATGCCGATCTTCGTCGCGCGGCAGTGGATCAGACACCGCGTGGCCAACCTGAACGAGGTCTCTGGCCGGTATTCGATCCTCGACAACGAGTTCTACATGCCGGACAGCGACAACGTCGCGGCGCAGGCACGGACGAACCGGCAGGGCCGCGGCGACGTGCTGAACACGGGCGAGGCGGCGCGGGTGCTCCAGATCCTGCGCGACGACGCGACCCGCTCGTACACGCACTACGAGGAGATGCTCAACGAGATCGACGGCCAGATCGTCGATCCAGAGCGGCAGGGCCTCGCACGCGAGCTCGCCCGGATGAACCTGCCGGTGAGCCTGTACACGCAGCTCTACTGGAAGATCGACCTCCACAACCTGCTGCACTTCCTCAACCTTCGCGCCGCTCCACACGCCCAGTACGAGATCCGCATGTACGCGGAGGCGTTGATCGGCGTCGTGAAGCAGTGGGTCCCGCTCACCTACGCCGCGTTCATGGACTACCGGATGGGCGCGTACGAGCTGTCGGCGAAGGGCCTCGCGGCCGTACGACGGCTGCTGCGCGGCGAGCAGGTGGAGCGCGAATCCACCGGCATGTCGCCGGGCGAGTGGCGCGAGCTCATGGAGACGCTCGAGCGCTGAGCACCGACCGCGCCGGGTTCCTGTGGGACCCGCGCCTCGCGTCGCACGTCTATCGCGCCGATCACCCGCTCAAGCCGCGTCGGCTCATCGGCGTGCACGACACCCTCGAGAAGCTCGGGGCGTTCGGCCGCCCGAACGCGGTCGTCCTCGCTCCGCGCGACGCGACCATCACGGAGATCGAACGGATCCATTCGCCCGCGTACGTTCACGGGGTGCAGGAGGCCTCGGCCGATCCCGACCGCGACTCCTCCCGGTGGGGGCTGTCGGCGCACGGTGACACGCCGCCGTTCGCCGGCATGCATGAGGCCTCGCTGCTCACCACCGGCGGGACGTTGCGCGGGATGGAGGAGGTCCTCGCGGGCCGCCTCCGCGTCGCGTTCAACGGCGCCGGCGGGCTGCACCACGCGATGCGCGACCGCGCATCGGGGTTCTGCATCTACAACGATCCGGCGATCGTCTGCGGGCTCATCGCCGACCGCGGTCTCAAGGTCGCGTACGTCGACATCGACGCGCACCACGGCGACGGCGTGCAGGCCGCGTTCTACGACACCGATCAGGTCCTCACGATCTCGCTGCACGAGACCGGACGCACCCTCTTCCCCGGCACGGGCTTCGCGCAGGAGCGGGGCACCGGCAAGGGTGCTGGGTACAGCATCAACGTCGCGCTGCCCGCGTACACCGACGACCGCGCGTATACGAACGCCTTCGACGCGGTGGTCCCACCGCTCGTTTCGCGATTCGGGCCCGACGTGCTGGTGACCCAGCAGGGGATCGACTCGCACTTCACTGACCCGCTCACGCACCTGCAGGTCTCGACCCGCGCCCGCGAACACGTCGTCCGCGCATTCCGTGGCTTCGGGTTGCCGTGGGTCGCGATGGGCGGCGGTGGCTACGACCTCGATGCGGTGGCGCGGGGATGGTCGATCGACTACCTCGTCATGCTCGACGCGCCGATCCCCGACGAGCTGCACGACGCCGATCCGCCCGCGTGGACCGGCGACGAGCGGGACGCCATCGACGTGGCGACGGACGTCGCCGTGCGCGACGCGCTCGCGGCCGCGTTCACGTGAACGAGCTCCTGTGGCTCGCGCGCTCCCCGCGGCGCGGAGCCGAGGCGGTCCTGGCGCGCGGCACGCTACCAGCCGCGGTCGTGCTCGTCCTCGCCGCGACCGCGGTCGCGGCCGTCAACGCCGCGCGCTTCGCCGCCGACGTACCGGTGAGCAGCGTGCTCTTCGGCGACAGCCGCAGCCCAGCGATCGCCGCGCTCATCGACGCACTTGGCCGAGACCGCGCCGCGATCGTGGCTTACCTCATCGAGCAGTCCTGGACGGCCGTGGTCGTGGTGACGGCGTTGTCGCCCCTTCTCGTATGGCTCCTCGGTGCGACCGCGGTCCAGGGAGCCGCACGACTCGACGGTGCCCGCCGGCCGTTCCGGCCGATCCTCGTCCTGTTCGGCTACGCGATCGCGCTCACGCGCATTCCGGCCGACGGCGCGGCAGCGGTATTGGGGAGCGGGCAGGCCGCGGGGGCGCAGGTCGCGCAGCTCATCGGTACCGCCGGTCTCGTCTGGCTTGCGGTCATCGCCTGGCGGGCCATCGAGCTGTACTACGGGCTGCCGCAACGCCGCGCCTTGATCGTGCTTCTCATCGCGATCGTCGTGTTCTACCTCGTGCCGCTCGTACTGATCGTCGGGTCCGTGGTCGTGCTCATCGTCGCGGCGATCGTCCTCGAGTACGTCCCCGGGCACTAGCTAGGTGAGCTGCTTGTGGTGTTGGTGATCGACCACAGGGTCCACCGAGCGTTTCGTGAGTAAGCGTTGTCGGGTTATGCGACACGCACAGTCGCTGTAGTAGGGAGGACCGATGGGTCGAAGCACGTCGCGCGGGAGCCGGGTAGGTGACCACCATCTCATCAGGACGGCTCGCCTCGACCTCGTCCTCTTCACGACGGAGGCGCTCGACGCTGTCCTCTCCGGCCGCGCCTCAGCCATCGATGGCGTCGCGCTCTCGACGGATTGGCTACGTCAGTACGAGCCGTGGCTGCGCCGCCGCCGCGATCAGATCGCGCGTGATCCGGAACACGCTCCCTGGATCTTCCGGGCAATGGTGCGCCGCGGCACGCGCGAGTTCGTGGGCAGCATCGGCTTTCACGGCAAGCCCGGGAGTAACGCCCTCGGCGCGCTCGACGCGGTCGAGCTCGGCTACTCGACCGAGCCGGAGTTCCGCCGTCAAGGATTCGCCGAGGAGGCGATCCGCGGCATGATGGCCTGGGCTCGCGCTCGGTCGACCTCCCGTTTCATCGTGTCGGTCAGCCCGACCAACGCCCCGTCGCTCGCGCTCGCGGCGAAGCTCGGGTTCACGGAGGTCACCAGGGTCGTCGACGAGGAGGACGGCCCCGAGATCGTCCTCGAGCTCAGGACGTAAGCCCAAACGGCCTACGTAGACGAATTACCGACACCACATGCAGCGGGGGCCTAGCTAGATGTACTGCCCACGGACGTTGTTGA
>DHJC01000090.1:0-2042 GCA_002404155.1 Chloroflexi bacterium UBA4730
GCACGCGCCGCTGCGTGACCCTCTGCTGGGTGAGCGAGCCCGGGTGCGGGCAGGGACGCCGCGGTCCGCGCGGCACTCACCCTTGTCGCGTTCCGAAGCGGACCATCGCTGTCAGCGTGGCGCGGTGCCGTCGTCAGCGTCGGCGGATCCGACGCTCGCTACTAGTGCGTTTCTCTATCCCCTCCGCGACGCTGTGATGCGCTCGAGGATCGGCCGGAAATGCGTTCCCTTCTCTGCAGCTATTTCCTGTCAAGAGGCATCCATTTCGTGGATTCCCTCGCCCCGATCAGCTTCGCTCAGCTCGTAGCGGCCTCGTGAACGATGTCGGTTGCTTCGATCGGCAACGCCGTAGGCTCGATGGCATGGTTTTCACGGTCTCGTTCGACCCGATCATCGCGCGCCTCGGAACGTTCGAACTTGGTTGGCATGGTGTTGCGACTGCGGCTGCGGTGGTGATAGCCCTTTGGCTCGCTTTCCGCACCGCGCCGAAGATCGGTATGCCCCGCGAGATCGTCGAGCGCGTAGCCATGGCTGGCTTCATTGGCGGCCTCATTGGCGCGCGGCTCTTTCATGTCGCCGATCACCTGCCGACGTACCTCGCCGACCCCTTATCGATCGTTGCGGTTTGGAAGGGAGGGATCGCGGTCTACGGCGCTTTCATCGGCGGGATCATTGGCGGTGTCCTCGCGGCGCGACGCTACGCATTTCCGATCTGGCGCGGTCTGGATCTCGCCGCCGTGCCGATGCTGGTCGGCCAAGCAATCGGGCGCCTGGGCTGCTTTGCCAACGGCGACGCCTGGGGAGCGCCGACAGGCGGGGACTGGGGCGTTGTCTACACCCACGCGAACGATCTCCTGCCGCACGACCTGCTCGGGGTGCCCACGCATCCTTATCCCATTTACGAAATCGTTGCGGACCTTGCCCTGGTTCTCGTGCTGTTGTGGCTCCGTCGTCGGCGACTGTCGGACGGTTTGATCTTCTGCGTCGCAGCGATCGGCTACGCGCTGATTCGCTTCGTACTGACCTTCTTCCGGCAGGAGGCAATCTTGTTCGTTGGACTTCAGGAGGCGCAGATCATCGCTGTCGGTACAGCCGCCATGGCGCTCACCGCGTTCGTTCTGCGAGGTCGAACACGCGCCACCGTGTGAGGCGTGGTGAATCTCCGGTCCCCGGTGCCCAGGTCGCTTACGAGTTCGAACCTTTGTCTGAGTGGCTAGCCAAAAAGAGCCTGTGCTCCCAGCCGAAGGCCAACGAAGGCGAGTGCGACGGCGAGAGCGCGAACGATGACTACGCCCGGGACACGAGTCGACAGCCGCGCGCCGAGCTGTGCTCCCACGATCGCACCAGCGCCCAGTAGCAGGGTCTGGCCGTACAAGCCATCGAGGTCACCGCTTGCGACATGGGTGATGGTCCCGACGGTGGCCATGATCGCGAGGACGAAATGCGATGTTGCGGTGGCAATGTGTGCGGGGAAGTGCAGCAGGCCAACAAGCGCCGGCACGTGAATCACGCCGCCGCCGATCCCAAGGAAGCTCGAGGCGAAGCCAACCACCAGCGAGATCGCCACACCGAGGGGGATGTTGGCTCGGTATTGGTACGCAACACCATTCGCATCCGTGAGGTGCCGAAGGATATGGCCCCAGCCTCCGCCCTCCGGGGCGGCGCTCGGCTCGTCCTCGTGCGCAACGACGACGAATATGGCGAGCGCAAGCAGCAGTGCGGCGAAGATGAGATCGAACTCACGACGTGCCACCAGGCGAACCAGCAGCGCGCCCGCGATGCTGCCCGGTAGCGTTGCGAGGGCGAAGGGAATGCCGGCGTGGAAGTCGATGCGGCGCTGGCGAAAGTACGCGAGGGCGCCGGAAGTGGCGTTGAGGGCGACCACGGCGAGCGATATCGCCGTCACCGATTTCGTAGGAAGGGACGGCTCCAGTAGAGCGAGAAGGGGAACGAGGATGAACCCTCCTCCCGCGCCCACGAGCGTTCCGAAGGTGCCCACGCCCAAGCCCAAGATGACGTAACCAAGCCCCTCAAGCATGACG
>DHJC01000090.1:2266-2663 GCA_002404155.1 Chloroflexi bacterium UBA4730
GGCACCGTGCAGTTCAAGCCCAAACGGCCCAACCCCCGGGCTCCTTGTTGTGAACGAGGGCGCTTCGAACTCGGCATCTGTCCAGTGCGACGGATCGCTAATCATGAACACGCGGAGAACCTCGCTTACGCCCCCGCCGTCGAACGCGACGATCCCGGTCGACCCGCCCCGGAGCGCGAACGCCGCCGGGGTGCCGAAGGAGCCCCGGAGTGGAATGTTGAGTGTCGACCGGAGCGCGCGCGTGTTCACATCCACGAAGGCGACTTCGAGCTGCTTGTTGTTCCCGAGCGGCACCACGAGCGCGTCGTCGCGGAGGACCGCTGGACCGGCGGTCAGCGCAAACGTGATCGGCGCCCCGGCTTTCTTCGTCGAGAGGTCGACGGGTACGACAGAACTT
>DHJC01000090.1:2854-5482 GCA_002404155.1 Chloroflexi bacterium UBA4730
TGCGACCCGGTCGTTGCGTCGAGCAGGAGGATCTTGCCGTGCTCCACCCCGACGTAGAGGGACCGCCGATCGGCTGACAGCGCCATCGCGGTGATCCTGCTGCCCGCGTCGAACAGCGCATGCGTCCCGGCGGTCAGGTCGACTGCCTCTATCTCGTGCGCATCAGCCTCATCGTCGCTGCGCGAGATTGCGGCGAAGACCACGGATGGCGCAGCCGACGGACGGGCGAGCGGACCGATGCCAAGAACCAATGCGACGGCAGCTGCTACGAACAAAATGACCACGCCGAGTGCGATGAGCGGCCAACGCATGACGCGCTCAGTATGGCGAGCAGGTCGCTTTTCTGACGCGCGGCTTGGTCCGTCCGGCGCGCCAATCACTCTTGGTCAAGCGGCAACGTAACCATGCGATGCAGGCCTGCCGACGAGTAGACCGGGCGAACCGCCCGGCATGAGCTGAGCCTTGTCATCGACGCCGGCCGTCAAGGTCGGCATCCGCCTCTCTGTGACGGCCTTCCTCTCCGCGACTGCTTGGAGGGCACTGTGTTACAGGTCGCGTGCCCTCCGCCGGTGTTCGTCTCTCTACTTCGGAAAGACGTAGACGACCGCGTCGAGCGACCCGGGGCCCATCGTTGCTGTCAGCCGCCAACAACCGGGGTGCGGGAACTCGGTGCTCGTCGAGTAGATCCCGACGCCGAGGCGGACCGGATTGACCAACTGGACCTCGCCGCCGGCGCCGTCGAGGGCCCGCCCGCCGACAGCAAGGTCCCCCGACTCGCCTTGCCACTGGATCTTGTTGCTGCCTTCGCGCAGGACAACCATGGGCAAGCCCGCCGCGAGCTTCGTCCCGTCGATCCAATAGGCCGGGTATCCCTCGCGTCGCTCGAGCCGCATCGCGGCGACTGCGCAGCTGGCCGGGATCGGCGCAGGGAGGCTCGGCTGCGCGGAACTCGGTTGCGAGCTTTGCGGCGTCACTGTCGTGGTCTGTAGCGCCGGTGCACACCCCGCGATCAGCGCGCTCGCGATCAAGAGTCGTCGCATCACACCACGAATACACGACGAGCGTCGCTGCGGTTCCCACTCGTTACTCAATCGTCCGCCGACCGCCCCAGAGGCTCACGGGTGTGCGTCGGTGCCGCGCGTCAAGGTCGCCTGTTCGGCTTCCTGTGACCCGCTACAGGTCGGACGATGGCGACGGTCGCGCGACAACGGTGGGCGGACAATGTCACACGAGGCCGATCGACCGCACGACCTGGTCCAGTAGCGTCGCAGTCACGTCTTGCGGACGCTCTCCCTCGGCTCCGATCGCATATCGGAGGACCAGGATGTTCGGACCCCGCTCGAAATAGAACGCGTGGACCGTCGCGCCTGACGGCTCGGTCCATTCAGTAGTCACGGCGGTCGTTCCGTGGATTACCGTCGACCCGAGCGTGCATGAACTGGCGCACCCGTCACGCTGGGATGCCCACTGCTCGGCGCTCAAACCATCGCGCTGCCAGACGTCGATCACCAGGTCCCAGCTGGGGATTTCGCCAGCACGAGACGCGGCACCCGCGGACGCCAGGAACGCACGCTCCTGCTCGGGGTTGCGCCCGGTGAAGCGCACGCTGCGCAGAAGACCCTTGGCGGCGGCATTCGCTGGCGGAACGTCCGAGACGCGCAGCCACGCCGGCACGGTCAGGTTGTAGCCGAACTCTGTGTTGCGATACTCGTTCGGGAGCGGCCCGATCAACCTGCCGCCGCTGGAAGTTGGACGGACCGGCGGACTCGCGAGGACGGACGACGCCCGCATCCCCGCGACGGTCACCAGGCCCACCATCAGAAAGATCGCGAACGCGGCGACGGCCGCCACCGGGACGAGGTCGCGCTTTTCCGTCGGCACCCAGCGGTCAGCGTCCGGCAGCGGCAGCTGATCAAGGTCGCGCTCGAAGATGGCTTCAAGAGAGTTCTGGCGGAACATGGCGTGCCTCCATTCGCATTCGCGCCTTCGCTTGAGCGAGGGTCGCGGCCACCGTGCCGGGCCGGATCGCAAAGAGTCGGGCGATCTCACCGCGATCGAGGCCGAGGTAGAACTGGGCGACGACGATCCCACGCTGTCGCTCGGTCAGCGTCCGCAGCAGCTGGTCGACCTCGATCCGATCCAGGACGGTGCGGAAATCGTCGTGCTCTTGGCTGACGGGGAACCGCAGCTGAGCCGCAAGGACCCGGCGGTACTGCCGATCGGCCCGGCGGGCGTAACGGACGGCCACCCGGAAGAGCCACCCGATGAGATTCACGTCATCAGCCGGCGGTCTGCGCAGACCCTCCGCGAACGCTTCGTGGACCGCGTCCAGCGCCGAATTGTCGTCGCGCAGGACAGCCGCGACCGCCCGATACACGCGCGGGAATTCGCGTCGGTAGAGGTCCTCCCAGCGTTCGTGCCGGCCCATCTAGTGAAGTAATGCCGGAAACCGGGGTGTGTGGTTAGCCGACAACTGGAAGTACCTCATGGTTACGCGACCCGCGAGCATGGCCAGTGCGGGCCCGGTCATCGAGGCTAGGGCTGGGTTGCAACGCGGAGCACCGCGGCGCCAAGGTATCTACCGCTCAGGTCCCAGACGTTGAGCTGCCAATCACCGGCAGATGTGAA
>DHJC01000090.1:5701-5982 GCA_002404155.1 Chloroflexi bacterium UBA4730
AGCGCCTGACCCAGCTAGCCCGATGGGCGTCACGAGGGAGCTGGCTCCGCCACACACAGGCGCTGACCCGCCGATGGCGCTCGATGGAGTGCACGCGCAGATGAGGACGACGGCGGTCAACACGAGGGCTCGCATTGCTCCCCATACAGCGTAGATGGGCGCGCGGTTTCCACCCAGCTCGTTCCCCGTCGACACGCAATGGTTACGCGGCCCGCGAGCATGGCCAGTGCGGGCCCGGTCATCGAAGTTATGGCGCGTTTCGTTCTGTGCCGAGGGCCGGA
>DHJC01000084.1 GCA_002404155.1 Chloroflexi bacterium UBA4730
TCTATGGGCAGCTCAGCTAGCTAGCGCGTGCGGTACGCCGGACGGACGCTCGCCGCGGCCCTCGTGAGCGCGGCCGCGACGGTGGCGGTCGCCCTCTTCTCGGCCTACCGGCTTGCCGACGCGCCTATCCGCGGCCGGCTCGCCGGGCCCGACCCGATCGGCACGCTCGCCTCCACGATCGCACTCGTCGTCGCGCTGATCGCGTTCTACCGACTCGGCCGCTCGATCGCAGCCGATGCCGCGACCGCCCGTCCGGCCATCGTCGCCGGCGTGCTCGGTGGCGCACTCGCCGGTCTCGCCGGCGGCGGCGCGCAGTCGGTCGCGCTCTCCGACTACCTCGGTGCGGTGCTCGCCGGATACGCCGTGCCACCCGAGTTCCTCGCGATCGCGCTCGGCGCGTATGTCGTCGTCGCGACGTGCGCCGCGGCGGCGGTCGCGGCTGCCATCACCTACACCGCGTGGCACCGCGCGAAAGCGACGATCAGCTGACCGGATACGCCCCGATGAGCGCGCCCGCTGCCTTCGCCTGCGCCTCCGCCTCATCCCATGGCCGGTGCAGGAGCGTCACGATCACGCTGGGCAGGCTGTCAGCCGTGACGATCGTCCCATCCGCGGCGAGTGCCGCAGCTCGCGCCTCGGGCCGCGCCCGAAGCGCGTCGAGGTAGCGGCCTACGTCGCCGGGCGGCGTACCGAAGAGCTCCACGCCATCCCGGAGCCGGACGATCGTCACGTCGTATGGCGTCATGGTGTGATTCGAGATGCCCTCGCTCGCGAGGTATACGACCTCGCCGGTGAGCAACACGATGCGGCCGTCCCCCGCGAGCGCGTTCGCATGCGCCAAGATGCGTGTCGCGACCGTCAGCTCCGTCGCGGGCTCTTCGCGGATCAGCACCCCGCGAGAGGACCTAGGCCGCGACGGCGGCGAGCAGGTCTTCGGCGCCGCGCACGGGCGCTTCCGCCGGGATCTCGTCATCGCGCGGCGCGGCGACCGTCGTGTCCCAGACGAGCGTTCGCTCGAGCCGTTCAGCCAGCCGTGCGGCGCACACGAGCGCGACGTCGTCGACCGTCGCGGCCACGCCGAGCCGCGCGAGGGATCCGACCTCGTGCATGAAGCCGCACGGGATCATCCGATCGAACGCGGCGAGATCGGTGTCCACGTTCAGCGCGAAACCGTGCCGCGTGACGCCGCGTGACACCCGCACGCCAATGGCCGCGATCTTTCCGACCTGGCGGGGCCCGGCCTCGCGACGGTCTGGCAGCTCCACCCAGACACCCGTTTTCCCCTCGATGGTCCGAGACGCGATGCCGAAGTGCGCGAGCGTCGCGCGCAGCGCATCTTCGAGCGCGCGGACGTACGCGACCACGTCGGGAGCGTGGCCGAGCGAGACGATCGGATAGCCCACCAGCTGCCCCGGTCCGTGGTAGGTGATGTCGCCGCCACGATCGACCCGATATACGGAGGCGCCCGCAGCGCGCAGCTCGCTCGGGGATGCGGTCAGGTGATCGAGCGTCCCGCGCCGGCCGATCGTGTAGACGGGATCGTGCTCGAGCAGCAGCAGGCGCTCCGGGCCGCCCGCGGCGAGTCGTGACGCGACGGCCTCCTGCGTCCGCCAGCCTTCGAGATAGCCGACCCGGCCAAGCGCGGTCGCGTGCAGCTCAGCCGGCACGCGCCAGCCCCACGTGACGTTCGGCGTGATAGGAGCTCCGCACGAGCGGACCGGACTCGACGTGCCCGAACCCCATGGTCATGCCGAGATCGCGGAGCTCCGCGAACTCCGCCGGCGTCCAGTAGCGCTCGATCGGCAGATGCTCCGGCGACGGGCGCAGGTACTGGCCAATGGTCAGGACATCGGTACCCTGCTCGGCGATCGCGCGCATCGTCGTCACGATCTCGTCCTTCGTCTCGCCGAGCCCGACCATGATCCCGGTCTTGCACACGAGCTCCGCCGCACGCTCCTTGGTTCGGCGCAGCACCTCGAGCGACCGCTCGAAGCGGGCCTGCGGACGGACCCGCGAGTAGAGCCGCGGGACCGTCTCGACGTTGTGGTTCATGATCTCGGGCCGCTCGGCAAGCACGACGTCGAGGGCCTCGAGGACGCCGCGGAAATCCGGGATCAGCACCTCGACGGACGTGCCGGGCGACTGCCGGCGGATCTCGCGGATCGTCTCGGCGAACATCCGCGCGCCGCCGTCCTCGAGCTCATCGCGGTTCACGCTGGTGACGACCGCGTGCTTGACGCCCATGCGCGCGACCGCGTCGCCGACCCGCGCCGGCTCGAGCAGATCCAGCTCCGTCGGCTTGCCGGTCTTCACTGCGCAGAAGCCACACGACCGGGTGCACGTGTCGCCAAGGATCATGAACGTCGCGGTTCCGGCGCCCCAACACTCGGCCATGTTCGGACAGTGGGCTTCTTCGCAGACCGTGTGGAGCGACTTGCTCCGCATGAGGCGGCGCAGCTCTTCGACCTGCGGGCCCATCGGCAGGCGTACCTTCAGCCAGTCGGGGCGCGCGCGGTCGATGGGCACGCGCTCGTTGACGGCGCTCCGGCCGCGCGACCGCGGCCGCTCGATCTCGCCGGGTATCTCGAACGCGATCGGAACGAGCTCTGCCACTAGCTGAGCGCGACGTTCGCCGGGTCGACGCCCTGGATCCACGCCTTCACATCGCGCAGGAAGGCCGCAGCGGTCGCGCCGTCCATGATCCGGTGATCGAACGAGAGGACGACGTTCCCCATCGTGCGGATGCCGATCGTGTCGTCGTCGAGCGCGACGACGCGTTTCCCGATGGACTCGGTCGTCATGATCGCCGCCTGCCCGGGGTTCACGATCGGGTAGCTCAGGTACGTCCCGAGGGTCCCGCCGTTGTTCACGGTGAACGTCCCGCCGTCGAAGTCCTGGAGGGTGAGCTTCTTGCCGCGCGCCCGCGTCGCGAGATCGCGCACCGCGCGGGCGATCCCGGTGATCGACAGCTCGTCCGCGTTCTTGATCACCGGCACGACGAGCCCGTCGTCGCCGAGCGAGATCGCGATGCCGAGGTTGATCGCCTTCACCTTGAGGATGCCCTGGTCCGTCCATCTCGCGTTCACGAACGGGTAGCGCCGGAGCGCGATCGTCACCGCCTTGATCGCGAACGGCAGGTACGTGAGCTCGTAACCCTCGCGGGCCTTGAACGACTCGCGCACCGACTCGCGGAACTTCGCGACGTTCGTCCAATCGATCTCCATCATCGCCGCGGCGTGCGGGATCGTGGTCTTCGAGACGACCATCGCGTTCGCGATGGCCTTGCGCATCTGGGTGAGCGCGATCGTCTCGTCCCCGGCCATGGCCTGCGGCATCGCTGGCTGCGCCGCGGCGGCAGCGGCCGGGCGCGGTGCAGCGGGACGCTGCTGCGGCTGGGATTGCATCTGGGCGACGAACTGCTCGACGTCCTGACGGGTGACGCGGCCGTTCAGCCCGGTGCCCGACACGCGATCGAGGTCGACGCCGTGCTCGGCCGCGAGCTTACGCACGACCGGCGTCGCGCGGATGTCGCCATTCGACGACGGCGCTGGCGCGGTGGCGACGGCCGGGGACGACCCCTGTGCGGGCCGGGGTGCTGGCGCCGCCTGCGGCGCGGGTGGTGGTTGGGGCGACGGCGCCGTCTGCGACGCGGGAGGTGGTTGGGGCGACGGCGCCGGCTGCGAGGCCGGCTGTTGAGGCGCCGGCGAGGACGACAAGGAGGAGGCCGCTGCTGGGGGCGCCGAGTTAGCCGGCTGAGCGGACGGCGCCGACGCCCCGGACGCACGCTCGCCGGCAGGCTCAGCCGCCTCGGCCGTCTCGAATGTCGCCAGCAGCGTGCCGATCGGCACCGTGTCGCCCTCCTTCACCTTAACGTCCTTCAACGTCCCGGCGACCGGCGACGGGATCTCGGTGTTCACCTTGTCCGTCTGCACTTCGACCAGCAGGTCGTACTTCTCGACCTTCTCGCCGGGCTGTTTCAGCCATTTCCCGATCGTGCCCTCGGTGACGGATTCACCGAGCTTCGGCATCTTCAGCTCAAAGACACTCATTTTCAATATGCCGCCAATTCCCGCATCTTCGTAGCGATATTGTCCGCGTTCGGCAGGAACGCGTCTTCCTGGATCTTGTTGAACGGCGTCGCCGGCGATTCCGGCCCGGCGAGGCGCATCACCGGAGCGTCCAGCGAATCGAACGCCTCCTCGGCGATCATCGCGCAGATCTCAGCGCCCGCGCCGAAGAGCCGATTGTCCTCGTACACGATGAGGCACTTGCCGGTCTTCCGGGCCTCGCGGAGGATCGTCTCCGAGTCGAGCGGACGGAGGCTCCGCACGTCCACGACGTCGACGGAGATGCCTTCTCGCCCGAGCGTCTCCGCGGCCTCGAGGCAGCGGTGCAGCATCAGGCCATACGCGTACACGGTGATGTCGGTCCCGTCGCGCTTCACGTCGGCGGGCCCCAGCGGGATCGTGAAATCGCCGTCGGGCACGTCGCCCTTCACCGCCCGGTACGTCGCCTTGTGCTCGAGGAAGATGACGGGGTCGGGGTCGCGGATGGCCGAGCGCAACATCCCGGTGATGTCCTTGGGCGTGCTCGGCACCACGACCTTCAAACCGGGCACGTGCGCGTAGAACGCCTCGAGCGATTGCGAGTGATAGAGCGCGCCGTGCACGCCGGCGCCCCAGGGCATCCGGATGACGATCGGTACGTTCCACTGGCCGTTCGACCGGTAGCGGATCCGGGCAGCCTCGTCGACGATCTGCTCGAATGCGGGCGCGCTGAAGTCCGCGAACTGCATCTCCGCGATCGGCACCAGCCCGGCGATGGCCGCGCCGATGGCCACGCCGACGATCGCGGACTCCGCGAGTGGCATGTCGATGACGCGGTCCGGTCCGAACTCCTCGATGAACCCGTCGGTCACGCGAAAGACGCCGCCTCGGACGCCGACGTCCTCGCCGAGGATGATGACACGATCGTCGCGCCGGAATTCGTCGCGGAGCGTGTCGTGGACCGCCTGAACGTTGCTCTTCTCGGCCACGGACTCAGCCTAGGCGCAGGTCCGGGAAATCGCGCGGCCTGCGCTCGCGCATGAGCGCGTAGGCCGACTCGACGATCTGCTCCCGGTTCGGCTTCGCGAAGTAGTCGCCGTCGACGCCGACCGGCGCGCGGCTCTCGGCGGCCGTGAGAGTGCGCGGCGCGGCGTCGAGCTGCTCGAAGCCGTGCTGGACCTCGAGGATCTCGCGTAGGACGTAGGCGGACCCTCCGCCGGGCACGTCCTCGTCCACCACGAGCAGCGCGTTCGTCTTCTGCAGCGACTTCGCGATCGCGCCGCGCACGTCGAACGGGTTGAGGGTCTGCACGTCGATGATCTCGGCATCGACGCCCATGGCGCTCAGCGTCTCCGCGGCTTCGAGGGCGATGCGTACGAGCGCGCCATATGTGACGATCGTGAGGTCGCTGCCCGCCCGGACCGTTTCCGGCACGCCGAGCGGGAGACGGAACTCGCCGAGGTTGTCGGGGACGCGCTCCTTGAGGCGGTATCCGTTGAGCACCTCGACAAGGAGCGCCGGGTTGTCACCGCGGAAGAGCGTGTTGTAGAAGCCTGCCGCCTGGACCATGTTCCGAGGGACCAGGACGTAGATGCCGCGCAGCGCGTTCAGTACGACCGACATCGGCGACCCGGTGTGCCAGATGCCCTGGAGCCGATGCCCCTTCGTCCGGATGATGACCGGCGCTTTCTGCCCGCCGGCGGTTCGGTAATGCAGCGGCGCGAGATCGTCGCTTGCGAGCTCCAGCGCGTACAGCAGGTAGTCGAGGTACTGGATGTCGACGATCGGCCGCAGCCCGCGCAGCGCCGCGCCGATGCCCTGCCCCAGGATCGTCGCCTCACGGATACCGGTGTCGGTGAAGCGGCGCTCGCCGTACTTGGCCTGCAGCCCTTCGAACACGAGGTTCACGTCACCGAGCTTCCCGACGTCCTCGCCCAGCACGAACAACCGCCGATCGCGGGCGAAGTTCAGGTCGAAGTTCCGAAGGAGGACGATCCGGCCGTCGACGCTCTCGGAGCGGTCGGAGTACTCGGCCGCGATCGGCGTGACGTTCAGCGGCGAGTCGGCCGACCGGCTGTACAGCGTCGACCGGTAGCGCTCCTGGTTGCGCTCGGCGTACTCCTTCGCGAACGCGCGCAGGGCGCCGGACGCCGCGCCGTCCCGGCCGCGAAGCGCGTACCCAGCGCGGCGGACCGCCGACTGCACGACCCGGCGGCTGACCTCGAGTGGGTCGGCGAGCTCCGCGACGACGTCCGCGAGGCGCACGTCTGGCGCCTCCTGCTGGGCGCGCTCGATGAGCCCGCGAGCCCGATCGAGCTCCCTTTTGATCGGATCGAGGTACGCCTCCCACGCGGCCACGCGCGCCGACTCGACGGTCTTGCGATCCTCGTCTTCGAATGTGTCAAGCTCGGCCGCGGTCGCGATCTTCTCCGCGAGTATCCAGTCGCGCATCTTCGCGATCGGGTCGCCGGAGGTCTCGAACGCAAGGCGCTCCTTCGACTTGTAACGCTCGTGCGAGCCGCTCGTGGAGTGGCCCTGTGGCTGCGTCATTTCGGTCACGTGGATGAGCGCCGGGACCTGCTCGCGCCGCACGAGTCCGGTGATCTCCGCATACGTCTCGACCAGCGCCGGATAGTCCCAGCCCCTGACCACGCGGATCTCGAACCCGGTCGTGCCGGGCTCGCGCTGGAATCCCGCGAGGGCCGCGGAGATCGAGCCCTTGATCGTCTGGTACTCGTTCGGCACCGAGATGCCGTACCCGTCGTCCCACACCGAGACGAGCAGCGGGATCTGCAGCACGCCGGCCGCGTTCATCGTTTCCCAGAACAGGCCCTCGCTCGTGCCCGCGTTCCCGATGGTCGCGAATGTGATCTCGTCGCCGTTCACCGAGAAGCCTGGCGCGGCGTCGCGCAGCGCGGGATCGGCGCGGTAGAGCTTCGACGCGTAGGCGAGCCCAAGCGAGCGCGGGATATGCGCCGCGACGGGCGAGAGGTCCGCCGAGGACTGCATCGCCTCCGCCAGCCGCTTCCAACGGCCGTCGGCGTCCAGGAGGCGGGTCGCGAAGTGGCTCACCATCTGCCGTCCGGCGGAAGCGGGCTCTGCCTCGAGATCGGTGTTCGTGTAGAGCTGGGCGAAGAACCGCGACAGGTCGGACATGCCGGTCGCGAACATGAACGTCTGGTCCCGGTAGTAGCCGGACCGCCAGTCGCCCGGCCGGAAGGCCTTCGCCATGGCGAGCTGGGCGACCTCTTTGCCGTCGCCGAAGATGCCGAACGGCGCCTTCCCGGTGAGGACCTCGCGTCGGCCGGACACGCTCGCGATCCGCGAGCGGAAGGCGAGGCGGTAGTCGGACACGATCTCCGCTGGGCTGAGCTGGCCGCGCGATCGAGGCGTCGCCGTCGCCCCGGAAGCGGCGCGGCTACTGCTCTTGATGTGCCACTCCGGACCCGATGGTACGAGCCGCGGCCGGTCCGCGTTCGCCCGACTCCGCGCGATCCAAGAACGGGAGGAGCGCGCCCGCGAACGCGTCGGGCTGCTCCGGCATGACGAGATGGCCCGCGCGGTCGATGATGCGGAGCTCCGCGTCCGGATAGCTCTCGCGCAATCTGTCGAGGTGCGCGGCTGGGATGATCCCGTCCTCGCGCCCCCACACGACGAGCACCGGGCCGGCGTACTCACCGGCACGTGCGAGCCACGTCTCGCGCAGGCGCGGGCGAACGCCGCGGAGCGTCGCGACGGCTCGCATCACGCGGAGGGTCTCGGGGTACGTGCGGTCAAAGCGCTCGCCCTCGGCGTAGAGGTGCGCCGGGATCCGCGAGCGATCGTGGAAGCACGACTCGAGGATCGCGCGCGACGTGGACTTCGGGCGCGGCAGCCACGTCGTCAATGCGAGGAACGGAAGCGAGAAGATCCGGAGGAAGAGCGCGATCTCGGGCCCGAAGCCACCGGGCGCGACGAGGGTCAGGGACCGGAATGCGTTCGGGTGGCACACCGCCGTGACGGCCGCGATGCCGCCGCCGAGCGAGTGGCCGACGAGATGCGGCCGCTCGAGGCCCAGCGCCTGACGCACCCCGTCGACGACGGTCGGATAGAACGGGTCTGGCGGGTCGAAGTACCGGGCCTGGCGCACCGCCGTGCTCTCGCCAAAGCCCGGGAGGTCGAAGGCGATGGCGCGACGTCCGGAGGCGGCCACGCGTTCGATCGTCTCGGTCCAGTTCTCGGCCCACCCGCCGACGCCGTGGACGAACAGCACCGTACGCTCGCCCGCTCCGGCCTCGATGACCCGGATGCGTGAGCCCGCCGCCTCGATCGTCGACGTTCTCATTTCTCCATAATGCGCTTGTGCTCTTCTATTACGTCTGCACCACGGGCGAAGGCCTGCACCGCAAGGCGTACCCGCAGGGGGCGCAATCGAAGGACGCCGACGTCTACAAGTGGGTCACGATGTTCTCCGCCTCCCCGGCGGTGTGTCAGCGCCAACACGAGGGCGTCCATGCCTGGCGGCCGGACGAGGGCGGCGACGAGGAGCGCATCGTGCGCGGGTTCGCCGTTCTGCAATGGGACCGCGAGGGCTTCGAATCCGATCGCCCGAAGCCCGCGGTCGGCGACAAGTTCGACTCGCGCTGGGGTCCTTCGCTCGTCCTCGAGCGAAATGACGATCCGACGACCGGCACGTACCTGCTGATCAAGGTGTTCCCGCACGGCTACCACGGGAAACACGAGGAGATCGGCAGCAAGCGTACGGACGTCGACTCGAAAAGGCTCGTTCCCGCCTAGTTATCACCGCGGCCTGCAGCCGCGCTGCCCCAGGCGCCTACGGCGCCGCGGGCTCGCCGCGCGCGTGCTCCCGATGCGCGACGTGATGCATGTGCTCGTGGGCGTCCTCGGGTGTCCGTGGCGGATAGAACAACCCCGCGACGTGGAACTTCGTAGGCGACTGCGCGTAGGCGGACACGAGGATGTGGACGTCGTACTTCTCGAACAGCGGGCGGCCCCAGGTCTCGCGGAACTTTGTCGCCCACTGCGACCCGTGCCGTTCGCGCGACGAGCGGGCCATCTCGTGCAGCTCCCAATCGAGCACCGGCAGCTCGTGCGGGCCGATGCAGTCGTCGCTGTCGCACGTGAACCGAAGCCGCAACGGTAGCTGCAGGATGTCGGACTCATGGATGGCCGGACGGATGAAGCCCGCGGTCGCCGCGCCGTCGCGCGCGAGAGCCGCCAGCGACTCGAGCGAGCCGCGCAGGTGTGGCCGTACGAACGGCCAGCGCAGGCGCCAACCGTCCTTTGGGTCGACGTAGGCGGTCGGGACGACCTCGCCGTTCACGTTGCGCGACTCGGGCCGCGGGTCGCGATCAGCCGGTGCCGTCCGGACGTGGATCCACGACCAGCGCAGGATCGGCGGGTCGGTATCCGTACCCTTCCACGGGAACGGGGAGAGACGCTCGAGCCGTCCGGTCTCGCGGTCGACCCCGATGACCGCCGGCCGCTCCACGGGGAACGCATCGGCGGCCACCGTTTTCGCCAGCACGAGCAGGTCGCGCTCGGCGGCCGAGTCTTCCATCGTCACCCATGCACGCTAACGGGCCCGCATCACGGCGGCTGCTTGATGGAGATGCACGGCTGCGTGCAGGCCGATGAACAGGATCCAGCCTCGCGCGCTGAGCGCGCCGAGCTCGTCGTGAGGGAACGTCGGTCCACCCGCGGCCAGCACGCGTGCTGTCGCCAGCCGCTCCTCGGCCGTGCGGATGCCGGCGAGCAGCGAGTCGCGCGTCGCCGCCGGATCGCCCGGCTCGCCGAAAGGCGCAGGCACGTCCGCCGGGACCCGACCGAGTGCGAGCGATCGCGCGATCGTGTGCGCGGCCTCGTCCACCAGCAGCGCGTGACCCGCGATCTCCGCGATCGACCACAGCTCCAGCCCTGCGAGCCGATGAAGTGCGGCTTCATCGAGCGCTGAGACGCCGAGCCGCAGACCGGTCAGCGCATCGCGAACCGCGCCGGTGATCTCGTTCATCGAGTGCGCGTCGGCGATCGACTGCAGCGTCGCGCCCGCGCGCACCTCGTCGAGGACGGTCGCGGCGGAGAATCCAGAAGGGGGCACGTCCCTAGGATGACAGCGTGCTGACGGACAAGGAGCTGACCCTGGCCCGCGACCATCCCCGCGGCACCGAGCAGCGCACGCTCGCGCCGTACCGGGCCGCGCTCAATGATCTCGCCGCGTATGCCGTGCTCTCGATCGCCGACCGCGACGCGATCGTCCGCTGGGCCGCGATCCGCTGCGCGGTACGCGACCGGTACGGCGTGGACCGCGACGCGTCGAATCTCGCCGAGCCCCTGATCCCGGCCGCGACCCTCCGGGCGCACGTGCTGGCCGGTGAGTCGAAGGCCGCAGGCCACGGGGTAGCCGATGACGGGAGCGATCTGATCCCGCTGATCGCGCGGCTCCGGGGCTAGGCCGGCACCTTCTCGCGCAGCGGGGCGAGCAACTCGAGCGTCGCGTCCATCTCGGCGTCCGTGTTGAAATGGTGCGGCGAAAGCCGCACCAGACCCGGACGGGAATCCACGATGCAGCCCTTCGCGCGCAACGCGTCCACGACATGCGCCGGCTCGGGGTGGCGCAACGTCACGATTGGCGAGCGTCGTTCGGCGTCACGCACGCATCCGAGCTGCCAGCCCTGCGTGAGCGCGCCGTCGACGAGACGCTGCGAGAGCACCTTGTGGCGCTCGCGCACGGTGTCGACGCCGATCTCCTCGAGCAGTGCGATTCCCGCCCGCGCGGTGTACGCGGCGGGCACGGCAGGGGTGCCGTACTCGAACCGCCGTGCCGTCGGGGCGAGGTCGATGTGCTGGACGTCGAAGGTGAAGGGGTCGCGCATGGCCCACCAGCCGAGCGCCGTCGGCTTCGCGCCGGCGATGCGGTCGCGCCTGGCGTAGAGGAACGCCATCCCCGGTCCGCCCATGAGCCACTTCAGCGTGCCGCCGACCAGGAAGTCGACGCCGGAGGCGTGAACGTCGAACGGAATCGCGCCGATGGACTGGTATCCATCGACGACGAGCGCGGCGCCCTTGCGATGACAGATCTCCGCTAACCGCCGCACATCCTGGATGTATCCGCTCGTGTAGTACACGTGGCCGGTGCAGACGAGCGCCGTGCGGTCGTCGACCGCGCGCTCGAAGAGCTCCAGCGGGACGGTCGCGCCGTCGGGGCTATGGACGAACTCGACCTCGACCCCGGCCTTGGCGAGCGCGAGCCAGGTGTGGCCGTCGGTCGGGAAGTCGATGTCGGCGACGACGACCTTGTTCCGCGTCGTGTAGTCGAACGACGACGCGATCGTGACGAGCGCCGCGGACACGGCCGGCTCCAGCGCGACCTCGTCGAGATCGGCTCCGAGGACGCGGGCGAAGTCCGCGCGCAGGTCGTCGAGCGCGCCGACCCAGTGCTGGGACCACGCCCGGCCACCCAGCTCGATCCACGTGCGCGCGTATTCCTCGAGCGCCGCGGCACCGCGCTTCGGCAACGGTGTGAGCGAGCAGCTGTTGAGATAGATGTACTTCTCGGTGATCGGGAACTCCGCGCGCCACGCGCGGACGTCACCAGCCGACGGCATAGCTCTCCCGGCGCGGATCCGCGCCGCCCTCGAGGGCGCCGTTATCGAGCCGCCGCACGGCGCACACGCCCGCGCTCGCCGGCGTGAAGTCGGGCATGTCGCGGATGATGTGGCCGAGGCGCTCGAGGCCGTCGCGGACGTCGCGGCGCACGCGACCCTCGACCTGGAGCACGCCCGGCTCGTACGCGTGCGGGAAGAACGACCAGGGGAAGCTTCGCGAGATGACGCGCGGCGCCTCGATCGCGGCCTGGGTGTTCATTCCGAAGTCCACGATGTTGCACACGACCTGGACCATCGCCTGCGACTGCGCGTCCTCGCCGGGGCAGCCGAAGGGCATGAGCGCCGCGCCATCCTTCATGAGCAGCGCGGGGTTCGGCGTGAGCCGCGGACGCTTGCGCGGTGCGATCGCCGACGGATGTCCGGGCGTGGTCCACAGCTGCGCGCCCCGGGTCGACACGATCATGCCGAGACCCGGGATGAGCGGCGCGCCGAGCCCTGGATCCGACGGCGTCGCGGAAAAGGCGTTCCCTTCGCTGTCCATTGCGCAGACGTACGACGTGTCCGGGGCGCCGACCCCTGCGGCGACCCGCGGCACGTACCCCGCGCGACCGGTACGGCCCTCGAACGCCCAGGGGTCGCCAGGCGCGGGGAGCTCGGGCCACGCGCGGTCATCGCGGATCAGCTTGCGCCGCTCGTCGGCGTACGCCTTCTCGAGCATGCCGCGGATCGGCACGTCGACCTGATCGGGATCGCCGAAGAAGCCTTCGCGGTCCGCGCACGCAAGCTTCATCGCCTCGGTGTATCGGTGCAGGAACGGCAGCGAGCCCGGGCCGAGCGAGGCGATGTCGTACCCCTCGAGGAGATTCAGGGTCATCGGCACGAGCGGACCCTGCGACCACGGTCCGCATGCGTACACGTCGATGCCGCGGTACGTCGTATGGACCGGCGGCTCGATCGAGACGCGGTAGGTGGCGAGATCCTCCGCCGAAAGCGCGCCGCCCTCCTTCTTCATATGGGCCACGATCTCCCGGGCGATGTCTCCGGTGTAGATGGCGTCACGCGCGGCCATGATCGCAGTGGCCCGACCGCGCGAGGCGTGCGCGGCTTCGATGCCGACCAGACGACGGAACAGGTCTCCCAGCTCCCGCTGCACGAGGAGCTCGCCGACCTCGGGTGGCCGGCCGTTCGGGAGGAACACCGCGGCGCTGGCCGGCCACTGCCGGATCCGGTCCTGCAGCATCGTGATGGCGCGCGCCAGCCGCGGGTAGACCGGGAATCCGTCGCAGAGCTCGATCGCGGGCGCCAGCACGTCGGCGAGGGTGAGCCGGCCGTGCCGCGCGAGGGCGGTGAGCCACGCGTCGCACGCCGCCGGCGTGACCGAGCGCGGCGTGCCGATGGGCATGTCGTCCCCATATTTGGCGCGATACCCATCGAGATCGAGCGACGCGGGCCACCGGCCCAGCCCGTCGATGCTCTCCGGTCCGGCCATCCCCGGCCGGTACACGATGATCGGCGCGACACCACCGAAGTCGGTCAGGTGACGTTCGATCACGTTCAGGGCGATGCCTGCCGCGACGCCGGCGTCGATCGCGCTGCCGCCGCGCGGGAACATCCGGAGGCCGGCGAGCGACGCGAGGTAGTGGCAGGAGCTCACCATGTGCTTCGCTCCGAGGACCGCAGGGCGGCCTTCGGTGACGCCGATGGGCGGCGCGGTGTTCTCCACCGCGATCTCGCGCATTCATCGCCACGATAGCGCGCTGCGCCGGGCTAGGCTGGGCCCGCATGCGCCTGTTTGCCCATCGGGTCGACCCGTTCGATAACGGTATGTACGTCATCGCCGATGATCGCGGCGATGCGATCCTCATCGATCCCTCGCGTGGCGAGCGCGAGGCGATGGCGACGATCCGCGACCACGAGCTCACGCTCGTCGAGATCCTGAACACCCACGGGCATCAGGACCACGTGTTCGACAACGCGCGAGTCAAAGAGGAAACGCGCGCCCGGCTCGCGATCCACTCCGCCGACGCCTACCGGCTCGATCCGGCGACGCGGCCCACAGCGATGCTCGAGCCGCCCAAGAGCGTCGCGGACGATCTCATCGCCGAGGGCCCGCTCGCATACTTGCGTGACGTGAAGATCCAGGCCCTCCATACCCCAGGACACACCGAAGGATCGGTGTGCTTCTACCTGCCGACGAACGCCCTGCTCTTCAGCGGCGACGTTCTGTTCGCGGGCAACGTCGGTCGCATCGATCTGCCCGGCGGCGATGCGAGGCAGATGGAATCGAGCCTCGCCCGCGTCGCCACCCTGCCGCCGGAGACCCGGGTGTTCCCTGGGCACGGGCCAGCCACGACGGTCGGCGACGAGCTGCGCTGGCTGAAGGGGTTCCGCTTCAGCTAGCCCGGGTCACTCCGCGTCGGCACGCACTGCCCGCAGCACGCGCATGAAGATCGCGGCTGGCCACAGCAAGCTGAGCACGAGCCCGAGCTCGTAGACGCCGGCTGACGCCAGGGCGACGTTCGCCGCGAGGAGCAGGCCCAACGACCCGCTGATGAGCCACGCGACGTACAGCCCGCGTTCGCCTGGCCAGAGCCGGCGCCACCCGGGCGTGAGCATCACGAGATCGACGAGCACGATGGCGGCGAAGAGCGCCGAGGCGATGGGGATGGCGGCCGCCCGTCACCGATGATCCCGAAGAGGGGCACCGGCGAACGCGCCAGGAAGACCGAGGCGAGCGACCGGTTCACGATGCGCCGCAACCGCCACAGATCCGTCACGGTCCAGGGCTGGCTCGGCTGGCGGAATGAGGCGAGCAGTCCGGCGAAGCCGGCGAGGCGCAGCGAGATGCCGGCCATGGTGAGGAAGAACGGCTGGCCGGTCATGGCCTAGTCGGCGACGCCAAGGACGTTGAAGCCGTTGTCGGCGAAGATCGTCGCGCCTGTCACGCACCGCGACATCTCGCTCGCGAGGAACACCGCGACGTTGCCGACCTCGTCCTGGCTGATGTTCCGGCGCAGCGGGGCCTTCTCCTCCATGAGGTCGCGCGCGGAGCTGATGCCCTTCACCGCGCTACCGGCGAGGGTCCTCAGCGGACCGGCCGAGATCGTGTTCACCCGGATGTTCTGTGGTCCGAGGTCCGCGGCCAGGTAGCGGGTCGCGGACTCGAGCACCGCTTTCGCCATGGCCATCGAGTTGTAGCTCGGGACCACGCGGTCGACGGCGTTGTACGTCAGCGACATGACCGACCCGCCGCCGGCCTTGGCGAAGAGCGGCAGGGCGGCGCGCGTCAGGGCGATCAGGGAGAAGGCGCTCACCTCGATCGCGAGCTTGAGCCCGTCCCGCGAGATCTCGTGGAACCTACCGCGCAGGTCCTCCACCGCAGCGAAGGCGATCGAGTGGACCAGGATGTCGGCCCGCCCCCACTGCTCGCCGAGCTTCGCGAAGAACGCGTCGATCTCCTCCTGCTTGGAGACGTCGCAGGGCATGACCGGCATCCGTTCGTGCCCGGGGAGGGTCACGACGAGCTTCTCGACGTTCTCGCGGAGCCGCTCGGTCGCGTAGTTGAAGGCCAGCTCCGCGCCCTCGCGCTGGAACGCCGTTGCGATCCCCCAGGCGATGCTCCGCTGGTTGCCGACGCCCATGACGACCGCTTTCTTCCCGTCGAGCAGACCCACGCGTCACCTCCTCGCCCTCCGGCGTTGGCTCATGATGGCGGCGTGCGGCTTCACGTGCACGAGTTCGGTCCCGGCGCGGGGCGTACCGTGGTCGCGCTCCACGGGGTGACCGGCTCCGGCCTGACCTTCCGCCGGCTGGCCCCGCGCCTGCCGAACTTCCGTTTCGTCGCCCCCGATCTGCGGGGCCACGGAGCCTCGACGAAGGACCCGCCGTGGGATCTCTCGATGCACCTCCGGGACCTGCGCGAGACCCTCGACGCCGCGGGGATCGCGCGCGCGCCCTTCATCGGTTTCAGCTTCGGCGGCCGGTTGGCGCTCGAGGTCGTCGCGGCCGAGCGCTCGCGGGTGGAGAAGCTCGTGCTCCTGGATCCGGCGCTCCACGTTGCGACGGCGCGCGCGAACGAACGCGCGAACGCGATGCTCGCCGATACGTCATACGCGTCCGCGGCCGACGCGGTCGACGAACGCGTCGCGTCGGCCTTCGCCCCGTACGCGCCACGTGAGCACTGGGAAATGTGGGCCGAGCAGCTCGACCAGGGCGCCGACGGCCGCTGGCGGCTCCCGGCTTCGCGCGCCGCCGTCATCACCTTGTGGAGCGAGATGGCGACGCCGCCGCCACCGTTCGATCAGTGCCGGCTGCCGACCCTGCTCATCGTCGGTGCCGAATCCGACCTCGTGCCGCAACGGCTCATCGATCGCTACAAGTACGAGCTCGGCGACTTCCTCGAGGTGAAGACCGTGCGCGCGAAACACCAGGTGATCGGCGACGCCGCCGACGAGGTCGCCGCCGCGATCGGAGCATTCCTAGCGCGGTAACGGCGCCATCGCGCTCGGCCAGCGCCGGAGGGGCGCGTCCGGACCTTCGTGCGTCGCGACCACCTCGCAGCCGATGCGGAACGCCATCACGATGAGCTCGAGTGGCAGCGAGGGGGTCGCCATCCCCGTCGTCATCTCCGGCGTCCCCGGCACGTGCAGGTACGTCGTCGGCAGCCGCAGCCCGCGGTCCTTCGCGTACCTCAGTGCTCCGTACAGCGTGGCGTTGCTCACGTACGTCCCGCCGTCCCACGACACGTGCGCGGGAATGCCCGCGGCGTTGATCGCCGCGGCGATCGCGCGCACCGGCGCCGTCGCCAGCAGGGCGTCCGGTCCGCCCGCGTCCCCGTCGGATCGTTCCGCCGAGAGCGCACGATCCGCGTTGTCGGCCTGCCACGGCATGTCGCCGATGGCGTGCGCGATCGCCTCGACGCTGATTGCGGGACGGCCGAACGACAGGCCGCCGATGACCAGGCCGGCCGCGGGCTCGCGCTCGAGCTCGCGAGCGATCGTCGCGACGGACTCGCGCCAGACCACCGGCACGCGCAGGACGTCGATCCGGGCCGGACCTGCGACGGCGCCTTGCAGCTGTTGCGCGGCCTCCCATGACGGATTGATGCCGCGGCCGGCGAACGGGTCGAAGCCGATGAGCAGGATGCGCACGCACCGAGTCTGCGCCACCCGATGCTCCCGTTGCGTGAGCGCCCTTCCCGCCGGAAAGCTGATCCCGCTCTAGGAGGCTGCGGAAAATCGGTGAGCAGAGGTCGCCGTCACCGCTCCGCGATCCGTTTTCGATGCTCGGCCAGCCTCCACTCGTCCCCGCGAGGGGCTCGTCCTTGATCGTTGCCCGCCGCTCATCCCGGCTGCTCCGCGAGCAGTGTTCTCAGGCGCACCAGGTCGTACACCGCGAGGCCGAAGAGGAAGGCCATCCCGACGCGAGCTCGGCCGCGGAAGTGGGTCTTGCGCCACGGTCCGACGGTCTTGCCCCAGCCGAAGACCCGCTCGATGAAGCGCCGGGCGTGGATGCTCATGGCGTACCCGACGTGACGGGTCGTTCGCCCGTCGATGGCCGATCGGCGCTTGGTGGTGTGCTGGGCGACATGCGGGGTGATCCCTCGCGCGCGGAGGGCGGCCACGAAATCGCGGGTGTCATAGGCCCGATCCGCGCCGAGGCTCGCGCGTCTGGTGCGCGGCACCGCATCGGCGAGCGCGAGCGCCGCCTCGCGCTCGGCGGTGCCGGTGGCCCCGGTGAGCGTGCCGCCGACGGCGAGGCCCGAGCGGTTCTCGATCACCACGTGGCCGAGATAACAGAGCCGGGCCTCCTGGCCGTTGCTCTTGCGGTACAGCCGGGCCTCGCTATCGGTCGTCGATTCGTGGGTGTCATTCGCGCGCCGCTTCCCTTTGAAGTCGCCCGCTCCGCCGGCGCCGCCGGGGGGTCCCGGCCGCTCATCCTTGGGCCGGAAGCTCTTCTGACCGGCCCAGGCCTCGATGAGCGTGCCGTCGACGCTGAAGTGCTCATCCGAAAGGAGCTGCGCGGCGCGGGCCTGGGCGAGCACCGCGGCGAAGAACGCCGCGGCGACGTCGCCGCGGAGCAGCCGGTCGCGGTTCTTGGTGAACACGGTCACGTCCCAGACCGGGTCGGCGGCGTTGAGGCCGACGAACCAGCGGAACCGGAGGTCGGCGTCGAGATGCTCCATCAAGAGCCGCTCCGAGCGAATCGAGTACAGGATCTGGAGCACGATCGCCCGCAGCAGCATCTCGGGGGCGATCGAGGGTCGGCCGATCGTGCTGTACAGCCGGCGGAACAGCGGGTCGAGGTCCGCGAGGGCCTGATCGACCATCGCCCGGATCGGGCGCAGCGGATGGTCCTTGGGGACCCGGGCCTCGGGGGACAGATAGCTCCACATCGATCCTTGCCGCCGGTCATCACCGCGCATCTCGCGCCTCCTTCTATCGAAGTGGCGCTCCCCTAGCGCATGATACCAAAAGAGGTCGCGAGCGGTCAAGGTCGCATGCCGACTTTTTCCGCAGCCTCCTAGACCTCGTGCCGCCGGATGCGCATGAGGTGTTCCGGATCGGGCTCGTCGGGGACCCGCGCCTCCTTCAAGAAACGAAAGCCCGCTTTCTCGTACGCGCGGATCGCGCTCGCATTCTTGGCCGACGGGCCGATCACGCACTCGTCGACGTCGTACTGCGCGAAAACGATGTCACGGAGGAATGTCCGGATCAGCGCCGGTCCGTGACCCTTTCCGATCTCCGACCGCTCCCCGATGAACAGGTCGATGCCCGCGGCCGGTACCTCCAGCGCGAGCGCGGCGGCGTACGTGCCGTGGTCGCCGATCCGGTAGCTCTGGATGAAGCCGATCGGCGTTCCGCGATGACGGATGAAGAAGGTCAACGTCGGGTCGTCGCCGCCGTTCATGCGTGCGCGGTACGTGTCGAGCTCGTCGTCGGGGTACGTGTCGCGCGGCGGGTCGGCCCACCAGCGGCTGACGTGCGGCTCGAGGAGCCATCGCCGCACCAGCGGCAGGTTCGGCTCCGTCAGCGCCGGGAAGTCGTACTCAGGCTCGGGCGTACTCACTGATGCCGAGCCTCTCGAGCGTCTCGGGCTTCGGAACGCCGTCGTCGGACCAGCCGCGGCTGCGGTAGTAGGCGCGGACCTGGTCGGCGATGTCGTCCGCGTCCAGCCGCACGCGCGACAGGACCCCCGAGACGTGCGGCTTCATGACCTGCTCCGGCAGCTTGTCGTCGCTTGCGCCGAAGCCCTCGCGGTTGTTGAACAGACGCGCGAGCGTGAGCGACAGCTCACCGATGTCCGCGAGCCCCGCGGCGTCGAGGCCCCAGCCGGTCACGGCGTTCACGATGTCGGTGAGCTTCGGATCGTCGTACCGCAGGAAGAAGCACATCCCGACGGTATTCTTCGTCGAGCGCGATGGCAGGTTCGAATTCATGTGGTCGCCCCCGGTGGGGCTCGTCGCGTAGCTCATGCGCACCTGCTTCCCGTACTCGGTGCGCTGCCGCGGATCGTGCATCGCGAGCTCCTGCCCGCGTACCGCGGTGAGCAGCTCGGCCCCGCCGAGCGTCTGCGCCGCACGCACCGATCCTTCGGCCAGCGTGTCGCCAAGACCGCGACGGTGCGCGACCGCGTCCGTCGCCGCGAGGATCGCCTTGCCATTCCCGAACTCGACGGGCTGCCCGCCCAGCTCGGCGTCCGGCAGGATCCCGCGCTGTCGAAGGTCCATCACCCACGCGACGGTCGCCCCGAGCGAGATCGTATCGAGCCCGAGGGCGTTGCAGCGCTCGTTCGTCTTCGACAGGAGCGCGAGATCATCGACGCCGCAGTCCGCACCGAGCGCGGCGACCGACTCGTACTCGATGCCGCCGTACTTCGGGTCGATCTGGTACGGCTGCTCCATCTTGACCACCTTCTTGCAGCGAACGGAACACGCCCAGCAGGCCTCCATCTTCACCCGGTAGCCCTTCTCGACGAGGGCCTCGGCGCTGATCTCCGCCGCGCCCTCGAACGGTCCGCCGGCGTAATTGCGGACGGCCATGCCGCCGACACGGGTGTAGCCGTCGAGGCCCATGCCGGTGCCGAAGTTGTGGAACGCCCAGTGGTTCTCCTGGAGCGTGTCCGCGACCCAGCGACCGATCTCCTTCACCTTCGCCGCGTCGTGGAGCGGCACGTTGCGCGAGCCCCTCACGACGATGGCCTTCAGCTTCTTGCTGCCCATCACCGCGCCGAGCCCTGCGCGGCCGGCGATGTCCTTGTAGTCGTTCACGATGCCGGCGATGCGAACGAGGTTCTCGCCGGCCGGGCCGATCTCGCACACGCGGGCGAGCCGTTCGCCGACCTCGGCCTTGAGCTTCTCCTCGGTGTCCATGATCTCGAGGCCCCAGATGTGCGAGGCGTCGCGGATCTCGACCTGGTCATCTTTGATCCACAGGTAGACCGGCGCCTTCGCCGCGCCGGTGACGACGATTGCGTCCCAGCCGGCGCGTTTGAGCTCCGCGCCCCAGAATCCGCCGACCTCGGCCTCGCCGAAGCCACCGGTGAGCGGCGACTTCGCCCCGACGGCGTGCCGCGACGCGCCCGACAGCGGGGTGCCGGTGAGCACGCCCATGGCGAAGATGAGGATGTTCTCGGGTCCGAGTGGATCCGCGCTCTTCGGCAGCTCGGTCAGCAGGTAATGGGCGATGAGCGCGCGCCCGCCCGGATGTCGCTTGAAGGTCGCCTCGTCCATCTCCTCGACCGACGTGGTCTCCGTCGTCAGGTCGACGCGCAGGACCTTGCCCCAGCTGCCGTAGCGCTCGCTCATCAGACTCTGATTATCGTGGATGCGACGTGAGCGAGTACGACCTGGTGTGCGATGTCTGCGCGGTGACCGTGGAGCCGCGCGATGCCGTGGTGACGTGGGTCGTCGACGCTCACGGCGAACACGACTTCACCCTCGCGCACATCGCCTGCGCGCCGCCGGGTGCGACCGCACGGCAAGAGGTCAAGCTGCTCATCGCGCCGAATGCATTCCTTGCGTTCGTGACCGACCGCTTCGGGAAGGCGAATGCGGATCCCGAGCCGCTGGGGACCATCGTCTGGGCCCTTGCGCCGTTCGTCATGCGCCACGACAACGCAGCGGAGATGGACGCGCTCCGCGCTGCGTCGTTCGGCGCGGAGCCGGGAGTGAAGCCAGGAGTCGCCGCCGCGGCCGGTGCGCCGGCGAAGAAGGACGAGGGCGGGGGCAAGTAAGCGGAGCGTGCTTCGCCTTCCGGCGAGGTCGCCGCCCGCTACTCGTCGTCGATCTTGCGTCCCCGCCAGTAGCGCACGTTCCCGCCGCTCCGATCGCGCGGCGCGGTCATCCCGGCAGTCAGGTAGAACGCCGCCCCGCCGAAGAAGAGCGGCAGGAGCAGGTCGCTCGAGGGCAACCGCTGCCAGAAGCCGAGCGTCTCGCCGAGGGCCGCGGCCGCGACCACGATGAGGAAGCGGAGCCAGGCCCGCCGCTCGCGATCCGTCACGCGCCGCTCTTCAGCAGGAACGAGGCCTCGCGGGCCCATTCACCGCACTGCGCGAGCTCGTCGCGCGATACCAGGTTGGCCCGGACCGCAAGCTTCAACTCGTCGCGCAGCGTCGTCTGCAGCATCTCCGGGCCGTCCGTGTTGAAGCTGAAGTGCACCTTGTGCTTGCGGAACACCCCGATGAATTCGCGCAGCTCATCGAGGTCGCGAACCACCTTCGTGTCCAAGTTGGAGGAGGGGCAGATCTCGAGGTGAATGCCGCGCTCGGCGAGGCGCTTGCAGAGTCCCGCGTCCTGCGCCGCGTGGATGCCGTGGCCGATGCGGTCCGGCTCAAGATGTGTCAGCACGTCGTCGACCGACTGCCAGTCCTCATCCTCGCCGGCGTGCACCGTGACGCCGAGGCCGGCTTTGCGCGCCTTCTTGAATAGCGCCGCGTAGTCCGCGTAGTGGAAATCCGGATTCTTTGGGCCGGCGATGTCGATCGCCAGGACGCCCCGCTTGCGGTACTGGATCGCCTTGTCCACGACGATCTCGTTCATCCGATGATCGAACGTGCGATCGAGGCAGAAGATGAGCCCTGCCTTCACCGGATACTCGAGCGCGGCACGGTCGAGTCCGCGGATCGAGGCCATGATGATGTGGTCGAGGTCCTGCTCGCCCCCGCGATTGCGCTTCAGGGGGTTGTAGCGGAGCTCGAGGGTCGTGATGTTCGCCTTCCGGTACGCCCCGCCGATGACCTCGTACACCGACTGCTCGAGCGCGATCGGGCTCGACTGGATGAGCTCCGTCCAGTGATACAGCTCGAGGAAGTCCTCGAATGACTTCCGGCGCTTCGGGTTCACCGTGATGAGGTCGACGAACTCCCAGTAATCCTTCGTCGGCAGGCGGATGCCCTGGGCGTGGGCGATGCCCCACATCGCGGCTGGATCGACCGCGCCGCCGAGATGGACGTGGAGCTCGGTGAGCTCGTCTCCGAGGGGGTGCGGCACCCCCGGCTAGCTGCCCTGCTCTCGGCTCGTCGGTGGCCGGCGAACGCGGCGCCGGCGGCGCGGCCGCGAGGGCTTGCCCTCGGGGTGGTCACGCCAGATCGCGTTGCCGTCGTCGTCGGCGGAGCAGACCTGAAGGAGGCGATCCCAGACCTCGGCGCGGCGGAGCTCCTGCTCCGCGTTCGCGCGATCGATCGCGCGCTCGAGCATCACGTCGCAGTCGTAGGGGGATCCGACGAGGCTCCAGCCGTTCTCGGTGAGCAGATCGACGAGCCGCGCGATCTCGGTGAGCCGCTGCGGCGTGTCGGAGACGAATTCGCGGAGCCAGCCCGAGTAGCTGCGCTTCCCGCGGTCGGCGCGATCCAGCTCATCGCGGACGGTCCCGAAGACGTGGATGAGGATGTACGACGGGCCGGCCATCGTCACGATGTTACCCGCGCTCTTCGACGAAGCGATAGCCCCCGTCAGAATCCTTGGCGATCACGACGAGCGCACCGTTCTTGAAGCCGCTCTGCCCCTTCAGGTCCCGGCAGAACAGGTGGTAGTGCTCGTGCTCCGGGGGCACGCACATGCACTTCTCCGCCTGGATCTCCGCGTCGAACCGGCGCGCGCCGATACGCAAGTGCACGGGCGCACCAGGCTCGGGGAACAGCCTCCACGCATCCTTCGTGATGAGGATCCGGCCCTTGCGGACATCTTCGGAGCTGAGGCGATGACGGTAGGTGCTACGAGAAACGCTCATTCGGTAGGACTATTTTCGCACATCCCGGGGTCCGCGTGCGGGCTGTGGCGATCAGGCCTCGGAAGCGCCCAAGCTGGGGCTCGGATCGTCCAAAAACCGCATCAAATGCACCACCGGGACGTCCGAGCCGGCGGCGCGAAGGCCCGCGGCGACCTGCAGGATGCACCCCGGGTTCGCCGACACCACGACGTCTGGGCGTGCCGCGAGGATCGCCGCGACCTTCTGGCGCTGGAGCTCGCCGGCCACCTCGGGGTGCGTGACGTTGTAGATGCCCGCGCTGCCGCAGCAGCGCTCGGCGTCGACGATCGGCACGATCGTGACGTTCGGCACCGCAGCCAGCAGCGCGCGCGGCTCGCGCCGGATCCTCTGGCCGTGCGCGAGATGGCAGGCGTCCTGATAGACGACCCGGATCGCGTGCGGCGCGCGGCTCGCGACCGCCGTTGGCGGCACCGCCTGCGATGCGTCGCGCACCCGCGCGCTGAACTCGCGAGCCCGTCCCCTCCACGCCGCGTCGCCCGCAAGCAGCTCGCCATAGGCCTTGAGCTGCGCGCCGCAGCCCGCGGCATTCACCACGATCGGTCCGGTGGTCCCCGAGAACGCGTCGACGTTCAGCCGCGCGAGCTCACGCGCGGTCTCGCCGTCCCCAGCGTGCGCGTGCAGCGCCCCGCAGCACGCCTGCTCCTCGGGGGCCGTGACGCGTGTCCCGTCGCGTTCGAGCATCCGCACGGTCGCGCGCTCGGTCTCGCCGAACGCCGCGCGCATGATGCAGCCCGCGAAGAAGGCGGCGTCCGCGTCCGGCCGCTCGAGCGGGACGTACGGCGCGCCTTCGGCCTTGATCGCGAGCGACTCCATCGATCGCAGGCGCTTGGGCAGCAGCCGGGTCGCGCGCACCGCCCGCTGTACGCCGCTCCGGACGTAGAGATCGACGAGGCGGGTCGCGACGCGAAGGCGCCCGTGGCTCCTGACCGTGTCGAGCCCGATCCGGCGCACCGCCTGCGCGACGCGACGTGGCCGCTCGCGTTCGCGGAGATCCTCGCGCGCGCCCTCCATGATCCGGCCGAACGGCACACCCGAGGGACACGCGGTCTCGCAGGCGCGGCAGACGAGGCAGGCTTCGAGATGGCCGGCGAGCTGATCGTCCGGGGGGCCCTCGGACGACACGAGCTGGCGGATGAGCTGGATGCGGCCCCGCGGCGAATCGGCCTCGTCATCGAGCACGCGGTAGGTCGGGCAGTCGTTGAGGCAGAGGCCGCACGAGATGCAGGTCGCAAGATCGTCCGGGCGGACATGCGACGACAGGACGACGGGCGCGGTCTGGGTGGAGATGGGCCATACGATACCGGCACTGGATGGCCCTTCAGACGCGTCCTGCCATCGCCGAACGGTTGCGTGGCGTGCTGCCGGGCGATCGCGTCATCGACGACCCGGCGACGCTCGAGCCGTATGCGTATGACGCGTCGTTCTGGTCGCTGCGGATGCAGCGGCGGCCCGACGTCGTGGTCGTACCCCAGTCGACCGCTGAGGTCGTGGCGACCATGCGCGTCGCCGCCGAGACCGGCACGCCGATCGTCCCGCGCGGCGCCGGCACGGGACAGACCGGCGGCGCGGTCGCGGCCCGTGGCGGGATCGTCGTGTCGTTCGCGCGGATGCGGAAGATCCTGGAGATCGACCGGCCCAACCTCCAGGCGGTCGTGGAGCCGGGCCTCGTGTTCGCCGATTTCCAGCTCGCCCTCGCGGACCGCGGCCTGTTCTTCCCTCCGGATCCTGGCAGTGGGCGCGCCTGCACCCTCGGCGGGATGGTCGCGAACAACGCCAGTGGACCCCACGCGGTGCGCTGGGGCACGACGTCGGCGTACGTGCTCGGCGCCGAGGTCGTCCTCGCGGACGGCTCCGTGATCGTGACCGGCGGCGAGCACAGCAAGGCCCTGAAGTCGTCGAGCGGCATCGATCTCACCAAGGTGTTCGTCGGGTCGGAGGGGACGCTCGGGATCCTCACCCGCCTCCGCCTGCGCGTGCAGCCGAAGCCCGCCGCGCGCGCCGTGTGCCTCGCGGCATACGCGAGCATTGACGACACGGTCTTGTCGCTCGACGACCTGTTCGCCGCGGGCATCCTCCCCTCGACCGCCGAGCTCCTCGACCGCAGCGCGGTCGAGGCGATCCAGCGCTACCGGCCCGAGCTCGGCCTCCCCGACGGAGAGGCGGTCCTGATCATCGAGGTCGAGGGAACGCCGGACTATGTCGCGTCAGCGGTCCGGTATGTCGACGGCATCGTGAGGAAGCGCGCGAGCGTCACGCGGTTCGCCGAAAGCGAAGCGGAGATCCAGCAGCTCTGGGCCGCGCGGAGCGGCATGGCCGCCGCGTCGGCGCTCGCGCATCCGGACAAGCACCGGATCTTTGCCGGCGAGGACCTCGCGGTGCCCCTCTCGGAAATACCTCGCACGATCCGCACGGCTCGCGAGATGGCCACGGAGCTCGGGATCGCGGTCATCTTCTACGGGCATTTCGGCGACGGCAATGTCCACTCCGCCATCCTCATCGATCCGGCGGACCCTGACGAGGTGACACGCGCCGACGAGCTCGCCGACCGCCTGCACCGGCTCGCGGTCGAGGTGGGCGGCACGGTGACCGGCGAGCACGGCACGGGCGCCGTGCGCCAGCAGTACATGCGGCTCGAGCACGGAGCCGCGCTGGACGTCATGAAGCGCGTGAAGGACACGCTTGACCCGAAAGGGATCCTGAACCCGGGGAAGATCTACGGAACCTGATCGGCCTCGCCGACGTCTCCCTGACATGCGGGCACTCGTCCTCCTCGCCCTGATCCTGCTGATCCTGGCCTCGTGCGGCTCGAGCACAGCGCCGAGCTCGGGCATCCGCGGGACGATCCTCGCCGGTCCAGCCTGCCCCGGCCCGGCTCGTCTGGACAGCCCCTGTCCCGATCGGCCGGCGAGCATGACCGTGGAGGTCCTCAGCGGGACGGCGATCGCAGCCACGTTCACGACCGATGCGGCCGGAACGTTCAGCGTCAGCGTGGCTCCGGGGACCTACACCTTGCGCTCGAAGAACGGACTGCCGACGCTCAAGTCGTCGACCGTGGTCGTGGCGGCCGGCGAGTACACGGATGTGGAGCTGCACGCCGACACCGGGATCCGCTAGGAGCTAGGCGAAGTACCCGTAGTCGCCGAGCAGCAGCCGCATGAAGAACAGCGAGCAGAGCACGACGATCGCGATGCGGTGCGAGAAGATCGCCCGCGGCTGCTCCCGCGCGACCTGCGCGACCTGGCCCCAGAAGAACAGCACGAGCGAGAGCTCACTGAACATGAACGCGGCGTGCACGTAGCCGAGCGGCGTCCAGGAGTACGGCTGGGTCATCGTCCAGTTGAGCAGCGCGTGCGTCGCCTGGTAGAGATGGACGGCGATCGTCAGCACCCCACCCACGAGCAGCGCGCCGGTGACCTCCGCGATGTGCGGGCGGCGGCGCCAGAGGACGAGCTGGCTGACGATGAACAGGTTCACGATCGGGAGCAGGAACGCGTCGCCGACGATCGCCGATGTATAGGAGAGCGTCGTGCGGTAGTGGAGGACGATCGGGTCCGCGGTCCAGCGAAGGTAGAGGCTGCCGGCGGCCTGGGTCACGAATCCGAAGAGCAGGGTGACGCAGAAAACCGACGCGAGCAGCACCCAGGGGCGTGGCTGATATGCGGCGACGGTCCTCAGCACGTGCCCCTCCCCTTCCGTGGTCGGTGGAGCCTATCAGCGGGGCGGTGCTTCTTGCCAGGTGAGAGCAGCTCCGGCGGGAGGATTCGAACCTCCAACCAAAGGATTAACAGTCCGCGACGGCGGATGTCTCCAGATGCCAAGAGCCCTCAGGACATTGCTATTACAGGAGCGCGTCCGTCAGCAGATGTCACGCGATAGCACGACGTGTCCCGGCGTTGCTACATCGGCTGCTACAGACTGACTCTCCGCGTTTCAGTTCGTCGTTGTGCCAGCTGGCGGCGAAACGCGGACGCTGACTGTGACTACCACTGCATAGACGACGACATACGCAATCACATTCACCCAAGACGAGCCGATATCCGGGATTAGTGCGCCAACGATCCCAAGCGCTAGGGCCAAGAAGCCCCCGCTGAAGAGTCCTGCTTTCCAATCTGGATCTTTCGCCGTGATCATCAGCCAGAACTCGCCAAAAAGGACGAAGAGTCCGAGGCTGGCGCCGGCCAAGAACTTGCCGATTGAGAGTGAACCGAATATGGCGAACGTGGGACGGGTGTTGAGTTCGACGACTAAGTCCTGGTAGATCGGGGCAAGCTGTGGGTCGGTGGCAGCGCCGGACGCGGACAGCTGACGGAGTTCCCCGAGTAGAGCAATCCGGCGCTCGAGGCTCGAGTAGTAGAGGATCCCCGTCACCAACTCGAAGACGATGAGAGCTAGTGCGACAACAACCGCGAACACGATGACAACGACAATCCGCTGCCTTCCGGTGAAAGCGCCAAGCGCCGCTCCTCCAGCTCGGATACCCTCCACCACCAAGTTATCCACGGCACACCGTCATACCGCCGGGCGACGGCCAGCGCGCAAATAGCCGCGCTCAATCAAACCTGATGCGGAACGTCGCCCCGCACCGCCGATGCGTGCCGACCGCGCCGACCGGCTGCGTCTGACCTGCCTCGCGCAGCTCCTCATCGACGTCGCGAGCGTCGATCGGAAGGCGGCACGACGGGCAGAGCGCTTCGCCGTGCGCCCAGGCGAGACGGGAGACGGCGACGTTCTCGATCATCGGGTTCGAGCCTAGGGTGCGCCCCTCGCCGTGAGGGGAACAACGATGGCGCGCAGCATGCGATGGGGCCCCCGCCGCTGGGTCGGTCAGGCGTTGGCGAGCGGATCGATCCGAAACACCGGGCAGCGTGGCGCAGCGGCCTCGAAGTCGTCTGCGCTGGCATTCGGAGCCAGGCCAAACACTCGTGCGATGAACCTACGGCCGCCCGGCACCTGATGCCAGAAGGCACGCAGGATCGGACCGCGCTCGTTCGGTGGCACTTCGGTGAGCTTCACGCGCTCGCGGCGACCACCCCGGAGAAGTTCGCCCCGACCGGCGGCCCGCGCGTTCTTCACCCACGACAGGCTCTCGCTCGACACGACGTACCGGATGCCGTTGAGCGTGACGAGGGATACAGGCGTGCTCCGTAGCTGGCCCGTCCTGCGTCCAAGGACGGACAGGATGTGCTGGCTGCCGATCCGCAGGCCCAGTCGCAGGAAAAGCAGGTTGAGCCGGCTGACGGGACCTAGCCAGCGCGGGACGACGCTCGGCGCGTTACCCATCCGACCAGCGTAGGTCGGCACGGATTACCAGCGCCCCTGCTCTGAAAGGATCGGGCTCATCGCTTCTTGCGCGCCGGCCGCGGCTCGAGGAGCTTGCCGGAGCGCGCGACGATCAGCGAAGACCCGCGGCCGGCCGCGTCGGGCTTTATCGGAACCGAGAGCGATAGGGCGGCGCGAGCGCGGCATCGAGTTGATCGATGAGCAACGCCAGGTGCGGGCCGAGAGCGCCTCGATCGAAGTATCCCTCGACCTCGAGCGCGAGGACCTTGGCCTCCTTGAAGCCATACATCGCGGCGACGCCTCCGAGTCCGTGAGCGATCCGCGCCGCTTCGTCGAGCGCGGATTCGTCGGGTGCGTGATGCCTCGCGGTGCTGCGCAACACGGCGATCCGAGCCTTCTGCGAAGGGCGGTCAGCCTCCCAGAATTGCGCGAAGGCCGCGTCGAGCTGTGGATCGACCGAGCGTTCTGAAGGCACGGCCGAAATCGTATGGGTGCGCTCGAGTCCAGGACCCCTGGCGGTCCGTCAAGCGGTGCTGTCCGACTCGACGCACGAGACCGCGGCGTCGGTGCATGCCCCTGAGCCACAACGACGCGTAGGTAGGTTGCAACGTCTCGCCGACCGTGCCGAGGGGCTCGGCCTGCAGGGCAGTCAGGTCGATCTCGTCCCGGAGCCTGACGGCAAAGCTGTCGAGGGTCCGCACCGCGTCGTACTTGGCCCGATAGAAGCGCCGATCGACGGCTGCCTGGATCCGCGTCCGCAGGGGCTGGAACAGCGCGACGACGGCGAGGGTCGAGATGGCGACCGCCACGCCGCTCCCGGCGGTGAGCGGCGCGAGGATCGTCTGCAGCACCGCGACGCCGCCGATGTACGTCGCGAGCAGCACCGCCGACACGGCGGCATACACGAGCGTGCGGCGGATGAGGATGTCGATGTCGTAGAGGCGATAGCGAGTGACGGCGATGCCGATCGCGACCGGCAGCAGCCCGATCCCGAAGATGGACGTTACATCGAGGACCGCGATGGGCCCAGAGGGAGCGGCGTGCGCGGTCAGGGCCAGTCCAAAGGCGATGGCCGCGGTATAGGTCAGCCACTTGATCGGTGCTTGACGCCTTCTGGTTGCTACATTCGCTGCTACAGAATCGGTCCTCGCTCATCAGCGAGGGCCGATTTAGCAGCTCCGGCGGGAGGATTCGAACCTCCAACCAAAGGATTAACAGTCCTCTGCGCTACCGTTGCGCTACGCCGGAATTGGACCGTCATTGTAATCGGCTGATGCCTCGAGACGTACGTCGAACGTGACCGCCGTCACCCCGCCGGTCGCGACCGCCGAGCGGTTCACCGCACCGTGGATGCCCTCTGTCGTGCCTGGCGCGATCGTCGCGCTCGCCGGTGCGCGTGCCGCGGGCTGGCGATGGCTCGCCGCCGCGGGCCTCGCGTTCGGCTTAGTGACCGCGGCGTTGAGCGTCGCCATCGCCAAGGGCGACGTCGGTCTCCCGTTGTTCGGCGCGCTGTCCGCGATGCCCGCGTTCGCGCTCGGCGCCTGGCTCGCGAACGAAGTCTGGACCGTGGTCGCCACTCCAGAACGCGGCAGGGTGGTGCTGTTCGTCGTCGTCGCCGGGCGCTGCGCGCCGGCGGTCACGGGTGCGCTCGACCTCTACCTGCGCGCGCGCACTCCATAGTGGCCGGCTACCGGGCGTTCGTCCGTGGCCTGCCGCGCGCCGTGGCGGATGAGCTCGGGGACGCCGCGCCGCCGCACCACGGCGCGCCGATGGGCTACATGACGAAGCTCTGGTTCGGGAACAAGGATCTCCACTACGAGTGCGGGGTCTACCTGCACCGCAAGGTGATCGAGCTCGGGCTGCACTTCGAGAGCGATGCGATGACGAACCTCCAGCTGCTCGGCGCCTTCCGCACTCGTTCCAAGCTCATCGCGCGCCGCCTCCCGACGGCGCGCATCGAGGCCTGGGACAAAGGCTGGGCCCGGGTGTGGGAGCCGCTCGAGCTCGGATCGCTCGACGAGCGCGACGGAGCGAAAGTCGCGAAGCTCCTCGCCAAGTACGTCCGCGTGCTGGAGCCGATCCTCGAGGACGAGCTCCCGGCGGACGTCCGCTGGAGCCGATAGCCTCAAGTACGATCACATCATCGGGAGGGCTTTGATGCCGACAACCCATGAGGCCACGGCGACCTGGCGCGGCGACCTAAGCGGCGGGAAGGGGAACGTCTCGACGAAGAGCGGCGTCCTCAAGGAGGCCGCCACGAGCTGGAAGGAGCGGACCGAGGGCACCGGCAGCGAGGGCGCGACGAGCCCCGAGGAACTGCTGGCGGCCGCGCACGCGAGCTGCTTCATGATGGCCCTCGCCGCGAGACTCGCGAAGGCCGGCGTGGCGGACCCGAACATCACGGTGACCGCGAAGGTGACGTTCGGGCCGAATCCCGCGGGCGGCAACGGTGTGCTGTCGAGCGCGCTCGCCGTTCGGGCGCAGGCGCCGAACGGCGACACCGCGAAGCTGACCGCGGTGGCCGAAGACGCCAACGAGAACTGCCCGATCTCGAAGGCGCTGAAAGGGAACGTCGCGCTCAGCGTCGAGACGACCCCAAGCTAGCGGACCTCGCGGGCGGCGGCGACCGCCTCTTCGCAGTTCCCGATGAGTCGCTGCGCGCCGCCGAGGGCGCGGGGCACGTCGAAGCGGTGATCGAAGTTGCCCAGGTTCTCCGCGGCTTCGAGCGCCTCTTCAAGTGCCGACCCGGCGAGCCGGAGCGCTGACGCCAGCCGCTCGAGCTCGCCCTGGTCGACGTCGCGCCCGCCGCTTTCCATCAGACCGCCGGATGTTGCCACGCCGGGCGACCATATGCTCGTATCGGTACAACAGGCGATCAGGAGCACCCCGATGGCATCCCGCGCGAGCAGGCGTTCGCAGACCGAGGTTCTCCGCACCGTGCGCCAGATCCGGCAGTACTCGCCTGAGCGGGTCCCGGATGAGGTCGTCGAGCGGCTGCTGGAGGTCGCGCAGTGGACGGGAAGCTCACGCAACTCGCAGCCGTGGCACTTCATCGTCATCAGCCAACCCGGGCAGCTGCGGCAGATCAGTCAGCTCCGCACGCCGATCAACTGGGTCGCGGCGGCCCCGCTCGGGATCGCCATCGTGCTCGACGGCGCCAACGTCCCGAGCGAGGCATACGACGAAGGCCGGGTGACGGAACGCCTCCTCATGGGCGCGCACCTGCTCGGGTTCGGCGGCGGGGTGGCGTGGTTCGGCGACGAGGCCCAGCAGGCCGAGGCGAAGGACATTCTGGGCATCCCTGCCGAGCGCACCGCTCGGTCCGTGGTGCTCATCGGCCGCCCGACCTCGATCAAGGATCCGCGGCCGGACGCTCGCGCCGGCGGACGGAAGCCGCTGTCCGAGATCGTCAGCTACGAGCGCTGGGGTAGTTCGAAGGGCTGAGCGAGTGCGGAGCCGCCAGCCCTCGGCGGCTCCGCCTCACATCACTCCAGGTAATCCTTGAGCTTCCGCGAC
>DHJC01000011.1 GCA_002404155.1 Chloroflexi bacterium UBA4730
AGACTTCCGGCGCGGGACACTAGCCGCGCGGCGCCGCGGAGTGCTTCTCGCGTGCGCTAGATGAAGTTCCTGGTGGTTTCTGGCACTCGCATATGGCGGACTCCGACGGCCGCTTGTGAGGCGCATCCCTCGAGGGGTCGAGGCGCGTCTGTCATGGAATCACGAAGAAAGCCGTGCATCGCGCCGCACGGGACGATCCTCGGCAGTAGCTCGACGAGCTCTTGGACTCGACTTGAGGCAGTGCCAGAAACCACCAGGAACCTCAGCTAGATGGCGAAGCGTGAGGAGACGGCAGCGACCGCGGCCGCGCGGTTCGGTACCCGAAGCCGCTCGAGGATGTTCGTGACGTGCTTCTGGGCCGTCGCCGTCGCGATGCCGAGGGTTCCACCGATCTCTTTGTCCGATGCACCCTGCGCGATAAGCGCGACGATCTGCTGCTGACGCGGCGTGAGCGATGCGACGGCGCGGGTGCGCGACGGCGACCGCATCTCACGGAGCCACGAGCCGATGATGTCCCGGCCGTACGCGAGCTCGCCGTTCAGCACGCCGCGCAGCGCGCGGCGCAGCACGTCGGTGGACAGCGACGCGTCGAGGTAACCGGCGAGGCCGTGAGCGAAGCCGTCCCGCGCGTCGGCGACCGATGGATGCCGGGCGAGGATGACCGTTGCGCAACGCTCGCTGAGCGCGTCCGCAACGGCCCAGTCGACGCGATCATCGACCGCGTAGATCCCCAGATCCATCCCGCCGAGGCCGGCAAGACGCTTGGTGTCGGTCACGCGCCAGAGCGCGCCAGGGAGACCGACCTCGCGAAGACGCCCGAACACAGAACCATCCGCGTCGACGACAAGGATCGCCGACTGACGTGTCTCCTCGCCCACCTGTGTACTCCCCACCCAGTTTGCTATCTACTACGTCCGCTACGTCGCGGTTGGATTCCCCGCCTGCCGGCGCAGCGTACGCATACGCCAAACAGTACTCAAGTAACTGGAAGTGGGTAGGGCCATGCGTGACTCAGTCATTTGTCCGGAAGGCGAACAGGGTCGTGACGCGGACCGCGATTGGTACCGAATCCTAGGCACCCACGGGCCTGACCCAATGGGCATTCGGTATTTGCCGTTAGAGAGTCGGAGGGAGAGACTGGCCCAAGCGACCTGGGGGTGGCATGGGGCGGCGGCGGCGCATTGGTGCATTCCGAAAAGACGAAAACGGGCAGGCGCTCGTCGTCGTCGGCTTGGCCATGGTCGTTCTGCTGGGCGCGCTTGCCCTGGGCCTTGACTGGGGCTACGGCCTGACCCAGCGCCGAGTGATGCAGAACGCGTCCGACGCCGCGGCGCTCGGCGTCGGGAAGATGCTCGCGACCAACGTGGTCATCGCCAACGGCTCACCCGCCTTCCGCGTAAGCCAAGAGCAGGCGTATTGCCTGGCGACGCAGTACGCGAAAGCGAATTTCAGCTTCAGCCCGGCCGGGGCAAGCACGACAATGGCGATCCAGTTCCTCGATAGCAGCGCCACGCTGCTCGCGACGATCAGCTCGGCAGCCTGCCCGGCCGCGGCCAGTGGCGGCACTGAGGTCCCGACCGGCACGAGATACGTGCGCGCGACGAGCGGCGTGTCGTTCCGCTCGCTGGTCGCGAGCGTCGCTGGCAGCGGCTCGCTCAGCGCGGGGGCGTCCAGCCTCGCCAAGCTGTCCGGGACGACCATGCCGCTCAACGGGAAGACCTGGCCGATGGTGCGGCACTACAACCCCGCGGACTACGACCTGAACTCCAACACCCCCAAGGCCTGCCCCAACCCATGCGACCCGACGGTGGCCGCTCCGGTGACCTTCTGGTCGCCGAACGCGACCGATACCGTCTATGGCAAGTTCAAGGGGCTGGTGGACTTCTCCCGCTACTCGACGCGCTACAGCCAGGCGAGCCCGGTGCCGCAGCTGATCACGCAGTGGGACACGAGCGGGTCGCTCTCGGCGGCGCCGCCGACGACCCCCAAGGCCGACCAGAGCGGCAAGTGCGGAGGGGCCTGGGACACCGCCGGCGATCAAGACCCGACGAACAACGACAAGCAGTGCGCGATCCCGAACTGGTTCTACTACCCGTTCGAAGGCGTGCTCTCGCTCACCGCATCGCACGCGACCGTCCCGGCCGGGCAGGAGGCTCCCTCCGACCTCGGCGATCGGACCGGCAACGGCGTCTGTGGCACCCCGCCCGATGTCGCGCCATCCTGCGGCAGCGGGAACCACTTCAAGGGCGACTGGATCGAGACCGCGCCCGGGGACGTCGGCTCGAACATGGCCACGAACATGGCGGCGTATATCCAGGCGAATGGCGATGCGAACAACCCCTTCGCTCAGACACAGGTGAAGGGGGGCACGCCTCGTCAGGTCTACGGCGCGTCGATCACGATGCTCGTCTACCTCTGGGACTGCGCCGAGACCTTCAACGGAAACGCATCGCCAGGCAATCAGTGGGATCTCGCGACGTCGAACAATGGCACCGATTGCTCGCAGATCACCGCGACGGGTAACACGCCGACGCCCGACCGGGTGCATCTGTTCACGGCTGCCGCCTTCACGTTCTACGAGGGACTGGTGTCCGGATCTTCGATCCAGGGATTCTGGGGCGGGTTCTTCGGTGACCCAGGGCCGTGCCAGTCGGACCCGACCAAGTGCCAGGACCTGAACGCGCTCGCGAACACCGTTTTCCTGGTCAGCGACGTGCCGTAGCGGGGTCGCCGCCATGGCCCCCGACGCCAAATTCAGCGGTGCTGGCAGCTTGCCCTTGATGAAATGCGCTGCGATCTGACTGAGCAACTCCCTCATCGCCTCGGCAAGTAGGGACCCCGCCGCGTCTCTGTCAGAAGCGTTGACAGGAGTGCGTTCCCCCATACCCCCTGATGCGCTCGCCCCACACGCCGCGAGTGCCATTCACCCATCGCTGACCGTGAGTGTGGGTTTTTCGTTTACAGCCACGTCGATAGCCATCGCCCCTTGGGCGCTCGACCCAACCGCAGTGCACACCGTTGACCACCGTACGGTTGCGCGCCATTTCAGAAGGCCCTATCTCCTCTCCCGCTCGTCGTCGACGTCTATCTCTGGGACTGCGCCGAGGACTACAACGGCGGCACCTGGGCCCCCGTCGGGGCGACGTCGCGGGCGACAGATTGCGCGAAGCTCGGCAACACCGGGAACAAGATCATCGGCTCCGGTAACCCCGGGCACCAACGGCGACGTCGGTCGCCTGCATCTCTTCGCGGGCGCGCCATCGACGTTCTACAAGGCGCTGGTGAACAACTCGAGGATCCAGGGTTTCTGGGGTGGCGCATTCGGCAACGCCAGCAGCTGCCCGAGCTGCACTCTCAATCCGCTGTCGAACTCGGCGTATCTCGTCGGCGACTGACGTTACCCCGCGGTCACGTTGACTTATCCGCTCCTCTACTCCGTTTCGGGACCGAGACGGAACGTCGAGCGACGGGGCGGCAGCACCTTTGGACGGCGAGGTGGCGGAACGGTCCGGCCGGCCAAGCGCTGCATGCTCGACCAGTCCGTCATCGCCACATCGAGCCGCGCGAGCACATCGAGGACCGATGAACCGATGAGCGCGAAGTTCGGCCACTCCTCGATGAAGGCAACGCAGGCCATCGGGTCGCCCCCGACGATCTCCACCAGCACGCGGTAGCCGGAGCGCTCGAGGTCGCCCGCGTGCCACGTATCCACCAGTCGAGTCTCTGCAGCGGCATCTCGCGCGCCTAGCGCTGAAAAGGCCGTAGCCCGTGCACGCTCGGGCGATTGCTATTCGGTATGGCGGGGCACACGGACTATTCGAAGAATGCGTCGCATGGCGTTTCGCGGCGGGACGGATCCGGTCGACGGCGACGCGACCCCCTGGGAGCGTGCCGGAATCTCCGTGGAAGTCTGGGAAGGGGCCATCGATGTCGCGACGATCGAGTACGAGGCCCTCGTCCGGAGGCTGGCCGAGATCTATGCGCAAGGCAACGTTCCCGGATGGTTGGACGGACGTGAGAGGACCGCCATGGCTCGGCGCCGGATCGCCGGTGTCATCCGCGGCGAGCGCGGTATGGTCGATCGCGTCGTTCGTGGCCGTCACACCCGGGCGGGGTAGCCCTGAGGCTGCCACCCCGAGCGCTTCGGGCGATCCGTCGCCGCCAACAAACTGGCTGGCGGATTGCCGACGAGCGGAGCGGGTGCGGCAAGCGGAGATGAGTGCGCGGCGCCGCGCGGACCGTCCGGAAGCCGCGTCGTGCTCGCGCTTCGTGCGATGCGCCTGGTCCGCGAGACGATCTCCGGGACGCAAGCCTCGTGGGCCCGCCTCCGCCGGCTCGCGAGCGCGTCGGTACTGATCGCCGCCTACCCCGATCAACGGTAGCGACGTCCCGCTTGGTGTGGCCGCGCTGCGATGCCTCAAGCGGGGCGCCAACGCATGACGCGCCGGCGCACGCCTGTCCAGAGGTCGGGCCCGGTGCGCAACACGAAGCGGCGCCCGTCCAGGACCTCGACGAACTCGCTAGTGGGCAGGGCCGTTAGTTCGTCGGTGATGACTGCCAAGCCGTGGGGTCGTTGAGGTAAAGGCCGCACGCGCAGTCGAGAGCTTCCTCGGGGCTGCCGGCGAACTGTCCGCTCGGCAGAACGTTGTCCCGATAGTCGTCGTGGCTCGCCCGGTAGATGGCGAAGCCCCAGCGGCTGGCCGAGCCACCGTAGCGCAGCCGGCAGAGCGGAAGCACCTCGCCACCCGCGAGTTGCCCGTCGACGTAGGCGAAGGGTCCGTGGAAACGGACCGCGACCTGCTGCAGCGCCGGCCAGCGACGGCGGGCGTGCGCCGCCAGGCGCTGGCCGAGACTGGTCTTGGTCGAGGCGGGCGGAGCGGGCACCTGACCATCATCTCCTCTTTCACGCCGCGAGCACCGCGGTGGCGGAGAATTGGTGGGCCTCGATGCGGCGCACCAGCTCGGCGAGGTCGCCACGGGTGAACGTCCAGTCGAAGGGTCTGGCGGTGGCGTTGTAGCGGGGCTCGAAGGACACAAGCCCCGTGGCGAGGGCGCCCAGGTCGGCGAAGTCAGCGGGGCTGATGACCTTGCGCCCAATCACCGAGAAGACGATCTGTAGGGTGAGGCGCTGGCGCGGTACGCCATGATGCGGTAGGCGAGCGAGCGATCCCGAACGTTTCCGATCGGTGCGTAGGCCGCTCCGCCGTAGCGACGCCCGTCTCCAGCGCCTCCCCGTCGATCCGTGCATGAGGTTCTCCCTCACACGGCTCTCCTGACCCGTTCACCTCCGGCATTCGCGAAGCCGTAGCGGACGCTCCCCGACGCGCGCACCAATCCGAGCTGGGTCTTCGACCCCATCAGGACGCGGAGTCCGTAGTTCAGCCCCGACCGGTTGTGCTTGCGCGAGATAAAGCGACAGAGCCGTTGGGTGACGTACCGGTCGAACCTTTGGAAGTGCTGGGCCGAGTTTCCGTAGCGGAAGTACGCGATCCACCCTTGGAGGAATCGGTTGATGTCCTGCACGATCACGCTGATCGGCAGCCCGACCCGCTGCGGCAGGGTGAGCTCGCGGATGCGCTGTCGTGCCGCCTGCATCGCGCGCTGGGACGGCCAGCACGCCGCGTGGCGGCGCCGCCGGTCCCGGAACATCGGGATCCAGCGGTTGTGGAAGCCGAGGAAGTCGAACCCGGCGGTTCCGTCGGCGAGACCGACCACGCGCGTCTTGGTCGGCGACAGCTGGAGCCGCAGCTTTGCGAGCATCGAGGTGAGGACCTCGAGCGCGCGCTCGGCCTGGTCCGGCTGCTGGCAGAGGATGACCAGATCATCCGCGTACCTCGTGAGCGCGCCGGCGTGCTTCTGCCACCACTGGTCCAGGGTGTTCAGGTACACGATGGCGAGCAGCGGCGAGACCACCCCGCCTTGCGGCGTGCCGGCCTCGGGGTGCAGGAGCGCCCCTCCGTCGAACACACCTGCCGAAAGCCAGCTCCGGATGAGCCCCACGACGCGCCGATCGCTGATCCGCCGACGCACGAGCGCCAGCAGGATCACCCGGTCGAGGTTGTCGAAGAAGCCCTGGATATCCGCGTCGACCACATACAGCCGCCGCTCTCGCTGCATCCCGATCCCGATCCGCTCGCGCGCCTGGAGCGCCGAGCGGCGGGGCCGGAAGCCGAACGAACAGTCGGCGAAGTCCGCCTCGAAGAGCGGCTCGATGACGATCTTGACTGCGGCTTGGACGACGCGGTCCCGGACCGTGGGCACGCCGAGCGGACGCTCGCCGCCCGTGGCCTTGGGGATCCGCACCCGCCGCACCGCCTGGGGCCGGTACGTTCCTCGTTCGAGCTCCGATTGGAGCGCAGCCAGGAACGCCGGAACCCCGCCTGCCTCGATCGCCTCGATGGTCTGCGCATCGATCCCCGGAGCACCCCGGTTCGTCTGCACCTGGTGCCACGCGCACTCCAGGACATCGGTGCGGTGCACTTTGTCATAGAGCGCGTGGAGGCGACGCGTGGGACTGCGCTTGGCCGCGAGGTACAGCTTGATCTGCAGGCGGCGGGTCTTGTCTGGCGTGTCGTTAGCCGCGAGCGGCATTCACGGACCCTCCTCCTTCATCAAGCGCCGTGTTCAGCAGGGGTCCTTCCCTCGGGCTGGGTTCTGTTGTCCCGCGCCCTCGTAGCGGTACTGCGACCCCACCCGCCACCCTCCTGGCTCGCTCCGACTTCCCGGGTTTCCTCCGGTTATACGAAGCGGCTGCTCCTGTCCCGAGGACAGGGCCAGGGAGGGCTTCTCCAGTGCCCTTCTGTTCGCCATCTCTGACCGTTCCGTTCCCCATACCCCGGCGGGTTCTTCGGCGCTGCAGCTTCAGGTTCTTCACGCCTTCCCTCGGCCTTCGCCGTGAATCGCGCGGCTCGGCTCCCGCTTGTCCCTTGCGGGCATCAATGACGGGGCGGCAGGATTTGCTTGATGCTGCGGACCGGTCAGTCGCTTCCTCCGAAAAGGCTTTCGACGCTGCGCTTCGACATCGGGCGTTTCCCCCCGGTGTCGGCAGCCTGCTTGCGGGCTCCCTGACGATTACCCGCGCCGGATTTGCACCGGCTGGCGAACAGCGGCTTGCGGTGATCGCTTCGGGCGACCTGCTTCGCCTCCTTCCCGTTGTCGCCAGAAGCGTTCACGCTTCTGGACGCGCCGATCTGGTTGAGCCATGAGGCGGGCACCGGCAGATGCACCAGCGTGACGGTCGGCCAGGCCTCGGCCATCCGCCTGATGGATGCTGCCCCAGCATGGCTGGAGCCGGTGTCGACCACCCAGCACACGCGCCGGGCGAAGGCGTACGGCTCGGCGGTCATCACTCGGCTCACCAGTTCGCCAAACGGGGCGATCCCCGTGGTCGGCGCGATGGTGCCGATGAGCTGGGCGCGGTGCACGTCATACGCGCCGAAGTAGGCGAAGGGTCCCATGCCGCTCGTACTCGAACTCCACTCGCCGGATGCGACCCGGCACCGGTGGCTGTTCAGGATGAGCGCGCGAGAGCGCCTGCAGTTGGGACTTCTCGTCGGCGCTGATCACGTACTCGTCGCGGCCGAGCAGGACCCCCTCCCAGATGCCCGCGTCCAGGTCGAGCACGCGGCCGGCCGTGCTGGCGAAGTCCGGGTCGCGGGGGAAGATCCACGAGCGGTACCGCCAGGGCTTGATCGCGTCCTCGGCCAGCCAGCGGCGCACCGTCGAGGCCGAGACGGAGGCGACCAGGCCCTCGGCCTGGGCCTGCCGGGCCAGCTCAGCCGAGCTCCAGCGCGCAAGGGGTACCTCCCGCTGTGTCGGCGGCTCGCAGGCCATCGCCTTGACCTCCGCGACCACCCCGGCGGCGAAGCTCCGCGGCCGACCCGAGCGGGCGCGGTCCGTCAGTCCCGCCAGCCTCTGCGCACAGAACCGCTTGCGCCAGCGCGACACCACGTCGACGTGCACATCCAGCCGCTTGGCGATCGCCGCATTGGCCTGTCCGCCGGCGGCGAAGAGCACGATCTTGGCCCGAATGACCTCAGCGTGGGGAGCGGTGGACGAGCGCGCCTGCTGCTCCAGCGCGGCCCGATCAGACTCGGACAGGGTGACGACGAACGGCGAGGCACGGGACACCGGCAGCCCTCCGACATCGGCGTCCGCCCCCAGCCGGTACTTTCTCGCTCGAGAAAGTACACCGCTGTACTTATCGGCGGGACCACTAGTCCATCGCGGGGAGAGCGACCGGACCTCGTTCGGATGGAGAACCGGGCTAATGCAGTGATTGGCGCGAGAACCGAAGCCAAGCCAGGTCCTCACGAATCTCGGCGACCTCGGGCGCGTTGGCGCCAAGTGCGCGCTCCGTAAGCGTGAGCGCTCGCTCGAGGAGCGGCTCCGCCTCGGCGTACGCAGACTGACGGTAGTAGAGGCGTCCGAGCTCGCGTAGCGCCGTTCGCAGCTCAGGGCGGTCGGTCGCGCCCCTCGCTTCCATCATCGCGAGCGCGCGTCCATAGAGCTCCCGTATCGTTGCGGGCGGCGCCTCCACGTCTCGCAATCCTGCGAGCTCGCCGAGCACGCGCGCGAGCTCCGGCGGGTCGGACCCGGCCGATGCGGGATCGGCGACCGTATGGAGCGCGGGAAGATCAGGATCGGACGCGGTCCGCGCGGCTTCATCAGGCACTGCGTTGATCCCCACGCGTTCGTTGACGGCCTCATGCGCTCCGCGACCGTTGCTTGCGACGCTGCTCGCCGGTACGGCGACGGACGCGGCTTGCGGCGCCGCCAGAGCATCTCGTGGCTCCGACACGAGGCCGCGGATCAATCCTTCAGCTTCGGGCCCGCGACCCTGCGCCCGGTACAAGCTCGCGAGGTCATCGATCGTCGACGCGACCTCGCTGTGCGTGGGACCGAAGGATCGCGAGCGGATCGCGAGCGCACGCTCGAGCAACGGCTCCGCCTCATCGAGCCTACCCCGCTCCATGTACATGGCCCCGAGGATGTGACAAGCCGTCGCCACGTCCGGATGATCTCGCCCGAGCGCTTGCTCGCGCACCGTGAGTGACCATCGGTACGCGTCAAGACCATCGCTCTGGATCGGCACGGACACCGCAGGCGCAGAGGCACTGGTCAGCTGACGCCGACGCCCCGGAGCGCGGACCGTCACGCGATGGGGTCCGTACGAACGGTAGATGGCCGCAATGAGGACCACCGCGAGCGCGACGGTGACCACGCCGGCGAGACCCACAAGTGGGTGGGTCGCTCGCAAGCACGAGGTCGTGAGAATCGAGCATGCGACTACGACCTAGCCCGCCCCATGCGCGGCCGGCAGTCCGGCCGACGCACGCGGGGATTCTCTGACCGCGACCCGCGCGGCGAGCCGGTCATCGAGCCACGCGAGATGCGCCGCCCACAGTGCTTGATCCGCGGGCGAGGGGATCGGTCGCCTGGTCGACCGTCGGCGGAGAGCGCGAGTCCGCTTCACGGCGATGAGCGCCGCGACCGCGGCCATGAGCAGCATGCCCGGCCACCCGAGCGGATCCTCCGGCTCGATCCACGCGACGGGCGGGGCGAAACGGGAGATCTCCGGGAGGGCTGCGGCGAGGGCGTCTCGACCCCCGAATATCGCGTACCACACCGCGCCGAGGGCGGCGGCCGAGAGCGAAAGGCTTCGTATCGCGAGTGTCAGCACGGACCACGCACCGACGCAAATTTACCTCGCATGATCGGCGGCGGAAATGGTTTTCATCACGCTTCCCTTCATGAATCTCACCGCCATACCAGATTCAAGGTAAACGGGTGCCGCCGAGGTCGCCGACGCCTCGCCGGCAACCGGCGCCGAGACGCAGACGATGAGTCTACGGAGACCCGATGCAGAACTCGGTGCTCGGTGCCGCGCGCATCGGCTCGGCCTCGTCGTCGGGCTCGGTACCTCAGACGTCATCGATGTGCTCTCGCGATCGGCGCGCGAGTGCTGAGGGGGTTTGTGTCCTCGCTGTTACCGCTCGAGGAGCGCAAGCGGTAGCTGCTCTTTGATCTCCTCGCGGTCCTTCGTCGCGAAATATCAATCGATCGTGCGATGGAGGCCGTCGATGAATTTCATTTTTGGCTCCCAGCCCAGCAGTCGCTTGGCGAGCGAATTGTCGGCGACGCGGTTGATCGGTCCGGTCGGCATGTCCGGCCGCAGGCGAATCTCGGCACGATGCTCGGTGTACCGGAGCACCTCCTGGGCGGCGTCGATGACCCGCGTCCGTTCCATGGTCCCGAGATTGACCGCCGTACCGTCGTCGATCTTCTCTCCGACGAGGATGGTGCCTTCGACGATATCGCCGACGTAGGTCCAGTTTCTGATCTGTTCCCCGGTTCCCCAGACCTCGAATGGATCTTGCCGAACGAGGGCACGCGCGATCATCGCGATCACCGCGTGATCCTCCTTGCCACGCTCTCCATAGACCGTGAAGTAGCGGCAGGACGCGCTCCTCAAACCCCAATCGCGCGCATAGGCGCGAAGCGTGAGCTCGCCCATCAGCTTGGCCCAGCCGTACATGTTGTCGGCGTCGTAGGGCGGCCCGACCATCTCCTCGGTAAGGAACAGGAGCTCAGTCGGGTCGCGCTGCAGGAGATTCGGGTAGGCGGTCGTGCACGGCGACCGGGACGCGATCGAGCGGGTCCTCCGGAGCCACCGCAGCTGGGCCGGCTGAGCGCGATCCACGCGGATCTTGCGCCCCCATTAGTCCTACATGTCCTGGAGCAATCTCGTTCCTTAGTCGCTTGAGCCGGCACGTCCCTAACGGCGAGCCGTCCACGAAAGAGCACACCGGCGGGTCGGTGACGAGCGTCTGCGGCAGCCCGCCGAACGCCCGCAGGCAGCGCGCCATCGCCCAGTAGAGGTCGGGCGGTTCCTTCGGGAACACCAGCGCGGCGGCGCCGATCCGCGAGTACCCGAGCGCAGCGACGACGACGTACCCGCGACGCGTCTGACCGACGCCGACCGGGATCTCGCGCTTCGGCTCCCAGAGATCGAACTGCGCGAGCTCTCCGGAGCGGTACGTGGTGCGCTGGTATGTGCGGGCCGCGGGGAGGAAGAGCGAGCGGACCTCGCGCAGGTACGCATCGAGGATCGTCTGCGGCCCGCGTACCCCTGTTCGCTCAGCAGCTCCCGGATGCGCACGCCCGGCAGGTGCGGATCATCGCGCAGCAGGCGGTGGATCTCGCCTGTGAGGGGGTCGAGCTTCGAGGGCAGCGGCGCTCGCTCATACCGCGGGGGCTCGTCCGAGCGAAGGGCCCGGCGGATCGTGCTGCGGTGCAGCCCGGTGCGCCGCGCGAGCTCTTTGATCGAGACTCCCTGAACGAAGTGCAGTCTGCGCAGCTCGGCCCGTTGCTCCACGACCAGCACGTCCCTTCCTCCCGACCCGATCTCGACTTCGCCGGGTCAGGGTGCCAGCGGCGGGAAGCGCGATGGGACGCGAGTGTCGGCGTTCACGGATATGACCC
>DHJC01000034.1:0-4174 GCA_002404155.1 Chloroflexi bacterium UBA4730
GTCCGTGGGCAGTACAGCTAGCCAAGGAGCAGCCCGCACCCGCGATACTCAAGGCATGCCTGAGCGTCTTCTCCTCGCCGACTCGAACAGCCTCATTTATCGCGGCTACTTCGCCATCCCGCCGCTGACCACGACGAAGGGCGAGCTGGTGAACGCCGCGTTCGGCTTCGCGTCGATCCTCCTGAAGGTCATCCAGGAGTACCCGCCGCAGCACATCGCGGCCTGCTTCGATCTACCGGTCCCGACGTTCCGCAAAGAACGCGACGCGACGTACAAGGCGACGCGCAAGCCGATGCCGGACGATCTCCGCCCGCAGTTCGAGCGCTGCAAGGAGTTCCTCGACAAGTTCGGCGTCCCGATGTACTCGTTGCCCGGATACGAGGCTGACGACGTGATCGGCGCGCTTGCCAAGCAGGCCGAGGCTGCGGGCCTCGACACGCTCATCCTGTCCGGCGACCTGGACACGCTCCAGCTCGTGACCCCGCACGTGTCGCTCATGACCACGCGGCAGGGATTCCAGAACACCGTCATCTACGACGAAGCGAAGATCTTCGAGCGCTACGGGCTCCGGCCGGATCAGATGGTCGACTACAAGGCGCTCAAGGGCGACCCCACCGACAACATCGCGGGCGTCCCGGGTGTGGGCGAGAAGACGGCGGCCAAGCTCATCGCCGATCACGGGAGCATCGAGGGTGTGTACGACAACCTCGACACGCTGACCCCGAAGCTGCGGGCCGCGCTCGAAACGAACCGCGCGCAGGTCCTCCACAGCCGCGAGATGTCACGCATCGTCACCGACATCCCGGTCACACTCGAGCCTGAGCGGACCCGGCGCGGGCCCTACGGCCGCGCCGCGGTCGTCGACCTGTTCCGCGATCTGGAGTTCCGCAGCCTCATCCCGCGCCTGCCGCCCGCCGACGGCAATACCGCGACACCGCGTCCCACGCCCACGCTCGTCCCGTCGGACACCGCGCGCCCGGCGGCGCCGGCCGGCACGGGTCAGCTGTCGCTCGGGCTCACCACGCCGGTCTCGGCCCCGGTCGACGTCTCTCTGCTCGCCGACGCTGATGCGGCGGAGTATCTCGCGCGCGCGCGGGATGCCGGCCGGATCGCGATCTTCGCCGACGTCGACACCGAGCGATCGCCGCGGTTGCTCGGGCTCGGCTTCGCGCTCGAGGAGACGTGCTGCTACCTCGTGGTCGGTGGGACAGTGCCGGTGCCGATCGTCGAATTGCTCGCCGATCCGCGGATCGGCAAGCTGGTGCACGACGCGAAGACCGCCCGTCGCGCGCTGCGCCGCGCGGGGGCGGATCTGCAGGGCATCGAGATGGACACGGTGATCGCGTCGTACCTGTCGAACGCGAGCCGCCGGCAACACCTGCTCGAAGATCTCGCGACCGAGCGTCTGCATCTCGAGATCCCGGCGCTGCCGGTGCCCGACCGCAGGCATAAAGATCTCGTCCCCACGCTGGACGAGCGGCTCGCGCGCGCCGGCACCTCCGCCGTCGCGACGCTCCGGCTCGCCGCGCTGTTCCGCGACGATCTCGATCGCCTTGGCCTCGCGACGCTGTTTCGCGAGATCGAGCTGCCGCTCGTCGACGTCCTCGTCCATATGGAGGAAGCCGGGATCAAGGTCGACACGAGGTACCTCGCGACGCTCGCGACCGAGTTCGCCGGCGAGGTCGCGCGTATCGAACGCGAGGCCCACGCTGCCGTCGGCCACGAGTTCGGCATCAACTCGCCCAAGCAGCTGCAGGAGCTGCTGTTCACCGAGCTGAAGCTGCCGCGCGGGCGGCGCACCGGCACCGGGTACTCCACCGATGCGGCGGTCCTGGAGGAGCTGCGCGGCGCGCATCCAGTGGTCGACAAGATCCTCGAGTACCGCGAAGTCGAGAAGCTCCGATCGACGTACGCCGACGGCCTCGGGCCGCTCATCGACCGCGACGGTCGCATCCACACGACCTTCAATCAGACCGTCGCGTCCACGGGGCGGCTCTCGAGCCAGTCGCCGAACCTGCAGAACATCCCGATCCGCACCCCGCTCGGCCGGCGGATCCGGCGCGCCTTCGTCGCGGCCCGACCCGAGCAGGTCCTCCTCGCGGCCGACTACTCGCAGATCGAGCTCCGCGTGCTCGCGCACATGTCCGCCGATCCTGCGCTCGTCGACGCGTTCCGTTCGGGTGCGGACGTCCACACCCGGACCGCGGCCGCCGGCTTCGGCGTGCCCGAGAGCGCCGTCACGCGCGAGCAGCGCAGCGTCGCGAAGATGCTCAATTTCGGGATCGTGTACGGGATGAGCGACTTCGGGCTCGCCTGGCGGATGGGGATGCCGCGGGAAGAGGCCGCGCAGTTCATCGACGAGTACTTCAAGCGCTACGCCCTCGTCCGCCGCTACGTCATGGAGACGAAGTCGTTCGCCCTCGAGCAGGGCTACGTCGAGACGCTCCTCGGACGACGGCGGTACATCCCGGACATGGCAAGCAGCAACAGCGCGGTCCGCAACGCCGCGGAGCGCATGGCGATCAACATGCCCGTCCAGGGCACCGCCGCCGACATCATGAAGATCGCGATGGTGAAGGTGCACGAGCGCTTGCGTGACGCGGCGTGGGCCCGCGCGGTCCTCCAGGTCCACGACGAGCTCGTCTTCGAGGTCGATCGGTCGCGGGTCGACGAGCTCGCGGATCTCGTGCGCGATGACATGGGGAACGCGTACCCGCTCGACGTCCCGCTCGTCGTCGACATCCGCACCGGCGACAACTGGGACGAGATGACCCCAGTGCCGGCCCCGGCTCATGCCCGATCCATTTGAGTTCGCGGGCGTTGCCCACTCACCGGCTCACGGCTGGTCGAATTCGCTCAGCTCGGCAACGCCGAGCCTCGCTCATGCCTGAATTACCTGAGGTCGAGACCATCGCGCGCCAGCTCGCGGAGCTGGTGACCGGACGCACGATCGCGGCGTTCGCGTCGGACTGGCAGCGGCTCACCGAGCCCGAGCCCGTCCCGCTCGTCGCTGCGCGGCTCGCGGGCCGCCGGATCGACGCGGTCGGTCGGCGCGGGAAGCTCGTGGTGTTCGCGTTGGACGGCGGGGACGCCCTCTGCACGTCGCTGCGGATGACCGGGCGGTTCGCGTTCAAGGAGCTGGGCGAGGCGGCACCGGAGCGCTTCACCCGGGCCACGTTCACGTTCACCGACGGCACCGGTCTGGACTTCGTCGACATGCGCAAGCTCGGCCGGATGATCCTGGTGGATTCCGCAGAGATCGCCCCCGCCGGTGGCGGCGGTGACCTCACGCTGAAGGCGCCGCTGCATCTCGCGATGGGTCGCGAGCCGCTGGAGCGATCCTTCACGGTCGCGTGGCTGGGGGGGTTCCTTCGACGCCGGCGGCGTGCCGCGATCAAGCCGCTCCTGCTGGATCAGCGGGGCATCGCCGGCATCGGGAACATCTACGCGTCTGAAGCGCTCTGGCGGTCGCGGATCCATCCGCTTCGGAGCGCGGGCTCGCTGAAGCCGGACGAGATCGCGCGGCTGCACGAGGCGATCAGGTGGGTCCTCCGGAAGGCGATCCGTCTCCACGGCTCGACGCTGCGGACGTATCGCGACAGCAACGGCCGGCCAGGCGGGATGCAGCACGAGTTCGTCGTGTACGACCGGGCCGGCGAGCCGTGTGATCGCTGCGGCGCCTCGATCAAGCGCACGGTCATCGGCGGCCGGAGCACGTACCACTGTCCGCGCTGCCAGCATCCGCCGCGCGCGCGCGCGACGCCATGAGCGTGCTCTCCGTCCAGGCCGCAGGCCGCCGTTTCGCGGACCGGGTCCTGTTCAGCGACGTGAGCTTCCGGCTCACCAGCGGCGATCGCGCGGGACTCATCGGACCGAACGGCACCGGCAAGTCGACGCTCCTCCGGATCGTCGCGGGACTCGACTCGCCGGACAGCGGCTCGGTCGCCCTCGCCCGCGGCACGCGCATCGGTTTCCTCCAGCAGGAGCTCCTCGTCGACGTTGACGGCACGGTCGAAGCGCACGCCCGCGGTGCGGCGTCGCACCTCGTGGAGCTCGAGCGGGAGCTCCGCGCGATGGAGCACGAGCTCGCGACCGGCGATGCGGGGCTGCTCGAGCGCTACGCCGACGCCCAGCATCACTTCGAGCACGCCGGCGGCTACGACTTCGAGGCGAC
>DHJC01000034.1:4264-6298 GCA_002404155.1 Chloroflexi bacterium UBA4730
GCCGACGAACCACCTCGACATCGCGGCCCTCGAATGGCTGGAGACCTTCGTGGTCGACCAAGACTTCACGGTGGTCGTCGCATCCCACGACCGCTGGTTCCTCGATCGGGTCACGGCGCGGACGCTGTCGTTCGAGCCCGCGGCTCAGGGCTCCAAGGTCGTCGAGTACCGCGGCGGATATTCGGCCTACGCGCGCCAGCGCGCCGATCGTGACGCAACGCTCGCCCGCGCTGCGACCCGGCAGCAGGAGGAGATCGCGCGGACCGAGGAGTACATCGATCGCTTCCGGGCGGGTCAGCGGTCGAAACAGTCCCGCGGTCGTGCGAAGCAGCTCGCGCGCCTCGAGCGCATCGAGTCGCCCCGTGCGACGGCGACGCACGGCTGGAGCCTCGAGGCCGCCCATCTCGCCGGCGCGACGGTGCTCGAGTCGACGCCGCTGGCCGTCGGTCACGGCGAGCGTGTCGTCGTCCGCACGCCGCCGCTCCGCGTCGAGCGCGGCGCGCGCATCGCGGTCGTCGGCGCGAACGGCGCGGGGAAGACGACGCTCGTGCGCACGCTCGTCGGCCAGCTGCCGGCGCTGGACGGATACGTTTCGAGCGCGCCCACCGCGCGGGTCGCGTTCCTCGCCCAGGCCCAGGCCGAGCTGAGCGGCGACGAGACCGTGATGGACGCCCTGCGCGAGGCGACTGGGCTCGACGAGCAGGGCGCGCGCGATCTGCTCGCCCGCTTCCTGTTCCGCGGCGACGACGTGTTCCGCTCGGTCGGCGTTCTCTCGGGTGGCGAGCGGTCGCGCCTCGCGCTGGCTCGCCTTTCGGCCCGCGAGGCGAACCTCCTGGTCCTCGACGAGCCGACCAACCATCTCGACCTCGCCGCGCGCGAGCAGCTGGAGCGCGTGCTCGCGGGATACGAGGGAACGATCGTCGCGGTGAGCCACGACCGATACTTCATCGACAAGCTGGCCAGCGAGATCTGGGACATCCGCGATGCTGGCCTGAAGCGCTACGCCGGCGGCTGGGCCGCGTTCGAGAAAGCACGCGATGAGGGCCGTCCGCTGCCGGATCCGGACACGACGGCGCTCTCGATCGCCGGCGGACGCACCGCCGCGGCACCACCGCGGCCGACGCCGCGTGCGGCGCCCCGGCCCGCGGCCCGCACCGAGCGCCACGCTCGCCCGGCTCCGCCGCAGCGGCGCACGGCGTCGCCGGTCCGGAAGGTCGAAGGCGTCCGCGCACTCGAAGCGCGGATCGCGGCGATGGAGCTGCAGCTCTTGCAGCTCGCGAAGAAGCTCGAGGACATCGCGATGTCCGGCGACTTCATGGAGACGCGCCGGATCGGCTCCGAGCACGCGGCACTCGAGATCTCGCTCCGTGCGCTCTACGAGGAGTGGTCGGCGAGCGCTGGGCCGGGTGAGAACGACCCGTGAGCGCGTTCGTCGTCGGCCTGACCGGACCGATCGGGGCGGGGAAGAGCACCGTCGCGGGGCTGCTGCGCGACCTGGGGGCCCGGGTCCTCGATGCCGATGCCATCGCGCGGGACGAGCAGAGCCGCGGCACCACCGGGTACAGCGCGATCGTCCAGCAGTTTGGCACGGAGGTCCTGGGCGAGGACAAGGAGATCGACCGGCGCAAGCTCGCCGATGTCGTGTTCGCCGACCCGCGCCGGCTCGAGCAGCTCGAGAAGATCCTTCACCCGCGGGTCATCGCGCGGATCCTCGAAGCCCGCAAGATGCTGCCCGGCGATCAAATCCTCGTGGTCGAGGCGATCAAGCTCGTCGAGACGTCGCTGCGCAGCCTGTGCGATCGCGTCTGGGTCGTGCTCGCGCCGCGGGATGAGCTGCTTTCGCGGCTCGCGGCGCGCGGCATGAGCGAGGCCGGCGTCGCGGCGCGCTTTTCGGCGCAGGCCAGCGCGGAGCAGTTCCGCGACGCCGCGGACGTCGTCATCGAAAACGACGGCGACCGCGACGCTCTTCGCGCCGCGGTCGCCGCCGCATGGTCACGGGTGCGCGACGGGGCCTAGGAGGCTGCGGAAGAACGG
>DHJC01000035.1 GCA_002404155.1 Chloroflexi bacterium UBA4730
CTCCGCCGGTTGCCGAGGCGTCAACGGGCCGTTCCCTCAGCCTCTCTGGATGAATCGCATCCGCACCGTCGGCGAGGACGCGTTGGTGCACGCAGCATAGACGAGACCCTTCGTGCGCTCGGCCGGCACGACCTCGATGGTCTCTGCGCGGCGGCCGACGTGGATCTCGTCGAACCACTGGTCGATGAACCGGCGCTTCTCGGTCGGGGTCAAAGGCCGGATTCGGCCTGATCTTGCTACCAGCACTGTTGGCGTGCTCGACTCTGGTGATGAGTTGTGGAAGCGCGAGTGGCTCGAACACGGTGACGCCTTCGTTCTCGCCGGCGCCAACTGCCGGCCCAATACGCTTCCAGGTGTCGAAATTCTTGGTGACTTTCGACGCTGCCCTCGCGTACGCGGTCACCGCGGACTACAAGGTGCTCACCGCGAAACTCGGCGACTCGAACGTAGTCGCGAGCGCGACATACCAGGCAATACCGGGAAGCCGCTCGGTTCACCAGACTGTCCCCTACTTCGACCTCGGCAGCCTTGGAGGTTTCGGCCTGTTTGCGCACAACGGCTCGTGGCGCGTAGTCATCCTTGTCGACGGCAAGACCGCCGCAGAGGGCTCGTTCACATACTCAGTTGAGTAGTGCCCACAGCGATTTTGGCGAGGCTGCCTTGTGCCGCATTACACGCCGGGCGGGTCGATCGGGATCGCCCCGGTCCGAGCATCGGTCTTGAGGGTGGCCACGAACTGATTGCGGCAGCGGTTCCCGCCGTCGCAGTCCTGATAGGACGGCTCGAGCCGCTTGTACTTCCTGAGTCGAACTCGACCTCGGTGCCATCCGCCTCCGCGCGCTTTGTCGGAACGCGGTCGATACCGGGCGACCGCGAGTACGAAAGCCTCAAGCGCGCGATCCAGGAGTTCGGCATGATCGACCCGGTCGTCTTCAACGCGCGTACGAAGCGCCTGGTCGGCGGCCACCAGCGCCTCACGGTGCTGCGCGACCTGGGGCACACGACGTGCCCACCGTCCTGGTCGAGCTCTTTCAGCCCGGCCCGGGGCGCTGCCTGGAGAGCAGGGCGTCCATGACGTACTCGATCGGATCGGCCCTCGGCCTGACCAGTGGCTCCGCCCGGCGGTTGGCCCAGACCGTCTCCGGCCGGGACTGGAGCATGAGCACGCGGTCGGGGAACGGCAGGCGGCCGTCGATGGCCCACTCGATGTCCCGGGGCGACCCGTACCGGCCCTCGATGGCCCCGCCCAGCCGCGCGAGCTCGATCACCTCCTCGTCCGTGAGGCACGCGACGTCGCGCAGGTGCGGCGGGACTGCCGTGCGAGCCACGCCGGCGACCGGATCCCGCACGTACTGGAAGTCCTTGGGCGAGATCGTGCGCTTGGTCACCTCCAGCGTGACCTTGTCGACCCAGTACTCGTCGGGTGTGACCTCGCCACCCACGACGCTCAGGCCCAGACCCCAGCTCGCTTCGATGACGGTCTTCGAGCGGTCGCCGTTCAGCGGGTTGAGCGTGAACATCACCCCCGCCACGCGCGCATCGACCATGCGCTGGATGCCCACGCTCATCGAGATCGCGTCAAGCGCGAAGCCCATCCTGGCGCGGTAGGAGATGGCCTGCGCGGTGTAGAGGCTCGACCAGCAGCGCACCGTGTGCCGCACCAGCGCCTCGGGGCCGCGGACCCACAGGTAAGTCTCCTGCTGGCCGGCGAAGCTCGCCTCGGCGCCGTCCTCACCGGTCGCGCTCGAGCGCACCGCGACCGGTGGCGCGGGGTCGCGCGTCTCCGCGGCGAGGACGGCGTAGGCCCCGCGCAGCGCGCCCTCGACCTCCTCCGGCAGCGACGCGCCCTCGATGATCCCGCGGACCTCGAGGCTGGCGTGCTCCAGGGCGGCGGGGTCGCGCGGGTCGACTGACGCGACGGAAGCCCGGATCGCCCGGCGCAGGCCGGCACGCTCGAGAAAGTGCTCGTACGCGCGCGTGGTCAGCGCGAAACCCGCCGGCACGCGCAGCCCCGCTTGCGTCATCTCGCCCAGGCTCAGGTTCTTCCCACCGACCAGGGACCTGGCCTCGGGGCCCAGGTCCCTGAACCAGATGATGTATGGCGGCGTCGCGGCCATGCCGATCACCCCTCGTCTGAACCTACTCGAGGATCGTGACCACGCCGGTGTTGCCATCCACGCGGACGCGCTGTCCGGTCTTGATGGTCTTCGTGGCGAATCCGGTCCCCACGACGGCGGGCAGCCCGTACTCTCGGGAGACGATCGCGGCGTGGCACATGATGCCGCCGATGTCGGACACGGCTCCCTTGATCTTCGCGAAGATCGGCACCCAGCTCGGCGCCGTGATTGGGCAGACGAGGATCTCGCCCTCCTGCACCATGGCGAGCTGATCCACGCTCAGGATCACGCGGGCCGTTCCCTCGGCCACGCCGGGGGAAGCGGCGAAGCCGCGCAGCTCCTTCGACTCGCCGGCGGGCCCCCGGGGGGCTAGCCAGTCCTTCACCCGCTCGGTGGTGATGCCCCAGAGCATGATCGTGAACGGCTCGGTGATCACCTCGGGGGTCGGTCCCAGCGCGGGCGGTGGCTGCCAGTCGTAGAGCTTTGTGATGATGGCCTTGCGCTTCGCCACGATCGGCGGCCAGTACTTGGGGCCACGGGCTGGGGTCCCGACGGCCCACGACGCGACGAGGTCGTAGAGCGCGTCGTACACCTCACGGCGGTGGAGGTAGAACATGTCCTCCGCGTCGCCGAAGAACCCGTTACGCGCGAGCAGGCCGGCGAACTCGCGCATCTTGTTCCAGAAGATCGTGTGGTGCCAGTGCTCAACGTAGAAGTTGTGGTTCTCGACGAAGGGGAACACCGTGCGCGCGAGGTTCAGCATGTCGCCGAAGGCCTTGCGGTCTTCGTCGGTCTTGAGCAGGGCGCTGTACTCGGCGATGATGCGGTCGCGCTCAGCCTGCACCTTGGCGGTCGGGCGCGCGATGTCCTCGCCCCGCTGCAGCCGCAGGATGTAGCTGCGCAGGCTGCTGAACGGGAGCGCCGCGTTGTCGATCCAGCTCCGGTGGTGGTGGTAGAAGCCCGCACCGTAGGAGAAGTAGAACCAGGGGTCCTTCGTCTTGTCGAGGTCCGCGACCCACTGCTTCCCGGGCTCGCTCCGCGCGAGTTGCGCGAGGACCTGCTCGGGCGTGCGGCCGTCGGCGAAGGCATCCGTGACGCCCAGGTCCAACGCCAGCCGGGCGAGCCGCTTGAGCTCGTCGTCGGGCCGGAAGAGCATCACGTCCACCCCCGACACCATCTTGGCGACGGTCTGATCGGCGATGTCCGGGAAGGCCTGCTTGCAGAACCCGTGGAAGGTCAGGTAGGCGGCGTAGCCGAGGTTGAGGAACTCGAAGTGGAGCTGCCACATCTTGTACATGTTCTCGATGCAGCGGTCGTACGCCGCGATGACGTGGTACGCCGAGGTGACGCCGCGGCCCTCGGTCACCACCGCCTCGTCTTCCATCTCGGGCAGATCGGGGACCGTGATCCCCTGGAGCTCGCGGATCGTTTCGGTCGCCTTCTGCTCCCACTTGGCGTAGAGCTCGTTCCAGTGCTCGTAGTAGTAACCCGCCCGTCGCTTGAAGAAGTCGACCCGCTTGCCCACGACCTCGGGGTCGGTGATGGCGTTCGCGCTGATGAAGAGGTAGCCGTTGAGCACGCGCTGGTCGATGCCCAGGGCCGGCGGCACGATGAAGACGCGGGAGTTGTACTGCCCGAGGCCCACCCACCAGCTTTCGCAGGTGATGGTGTCGAACGGATAGAGCGGCTCCGGGTGGTGCATGCCGTCGTGGAACCAGAGCTTCCCGTCCTCGAACGCGCGCCGGTCTTCGCTGAAGACGTAGTAGTAGGGGTACATGTCCTGCCAGCCCTCGCAGCCGGGCGGGGTCGCGACCTCGAAGGGACTCGGGAACCTCGGCGCGGGAGCCTTCACCTGCGTCATCGCTTGCCTCCTTTACTCAGGGCAGCCGCGCTGCCTCGGTACTCAGGGCAGCCGCGCTGCCTCGGCCGTTCACCGCTCGCTCGGGACGAGCACCGCGCGCTCATCGTGTCTGTCGCCCCGCTCCTCACCCCCCTGTCCGACTCCGCCGAGATCCAGCCACTCCGTGAGACCGCCGACGTCCGGCAGCACCGCGTCCGGCCGGAACCGGGGCGGCACCCGCCGCGCGTCGTCACGCGTGGAGGACCCGCTGAGGACGAGCACGGTGACCGTGCCCGCGAGCTTGCCCATGCGTACGTCCTGCTGGAGCTGGTCGCCCACGACCGCGACCTCTCGCGCCGGGATCCCCAGCGAGCGGACCGCCGCCCGCCCCGCCCAGATCGAGGGCTTGCCCATGACCGCAGGTGACCGCTCGGTCGCCCAGGCCACCGCCTTGACGACGGCGCCGGTCCCGGGCACGAACCCGTCCTCGACCGGCACGCGGCGATCGAGGTTGGTCGCGAGGAAGACCGCGCCGCCCCAGATGGCGCGGCAGGCCGCCTCGAGCGTGCGGTAGCTCAGCTCGAGATCGCGCCCCACCACCACCGCGTCGGCCGGCCCGTCCTGCACGAGGCGCAGCCCGTGCCGTTCGAGCGCGTCGCGGAGCGGCGATCCGCCGATCGCGAGAACACGGCCCCCGGGAAAACGACGCGCCGCGTACTCGGCGGCGACGAGGGCGGAGGTGAGGACCTCCTCGGGCGCCGCGGCGATCCCGCCCCGCTCCAGCCGCCCGGCCATCTCGGCCGGCGTCTTCGACGAGTCGTTGGTGAAGTAGCGGACCGGCAGGCCGCGCGACCGCAGCGCGGCCATCGCCTCGGGGGCGCCGGGAATGGCCCGGGCGCCCTTCATCAGGCAGCCGTCGATGTCGAAGACGAAGCCACGAGGCGGAGACGTCGTCACTCCCGCGCCACCGCCGCTTCCCTGGCCGGGCGAACGTCCGGCGCGTCGGTGAAGTAGCTGCTCCAGTCGCGCGCGATCCGCTCCATCAGGGCCGCGTCCGGCTCGATCGGGATCGGCTTCTGCTCCCACTCGTAGGGGATGCAGGTGTCGATGATCACCCGCGAGGTCATGTAGCGGTCGTCGATCGGCAGGGAGGGATCGAGCGGAGTCGACCGGCCGCGGTGGAGGATCTGCGTGCCACGCTCGGGCTGGTAGCGGAACGCGAGCGCGTACATGACCTGGTCCATGTTCTCGGGGTCGATGTCCTCGTCGACCAGGATCACCGTCTTGAGCCCGTAGTTCCCGGTGTTGGAGGCGAACGCCGCCAGCCCGACCTGGGTCGAGTGGCCGTGGTACATCTGCTTGAGCTGGATGATCGCGAGCATGCGGCCCGCCGCGGCCGGCGGCCCGTAGACGCCCTTGATGCCCGGGATCTTCATGTTCTGGAGGTCGTTCCAGAGCGAGGCCGTGCGGTTGATGCCCATGATCATGTGCGTGTCGGTGATCGGCTTGCCGACGGTGGTCGACCAGAGGATCGGGTTGTCGCGGTGGGTGATGCAGCTCACGCGGATGTACTCGCGATCGACCGCCCCGGCTCCCGTGTAGTAGCCGGCGTACTCGCCGAAGGGGCCTTCGGGCAGCAGCTCGCCGGGCACGATCTCGCCCTCGATGACGATCTCCGCGCTGGCCGGGACGAGGAGATCGGAGGTCTCCGCCCTGGTGACCTCGGTCGGCCGGTCGCGGAGGGCGCCCACGATGTCGTACTCGCTCTCGGTCAGCGGGAAGAGCGTGCTCGAGCAGAGGAAGAGCAGCGGGTCTCCACCGATGACCAGGGCGACCGGCATCGGCTGCTTCCGCTCGGCGTAGCCGCGCAGGTCAATCTCGGCGTCCTTCGCCTTGATGATCTGGATGCCCGCCGTCTTCTCGTCCCGGACCATCACCCGGTACGTGCCGAGGTTGAGCCGACCGGTGTCCAGGTTGCGGGTGATGAGGTAGCAGGCGGTGCCGACGTACCGGCCGCCGTCGCGCGGGTAGAACCACGGGGCCGGCAACGCGTACAGGTTGGCCTTCTCGCCGCTGAGGACGTTCTCCTTGCAGGGTCCGGACGCCACCTCGACGGGAGGCACCCGCTTGTCCGCGATGCGCTGCACCCAGCTCCGGGCGATCTCGAGGAAGCGGGTCTCGATGGGCAGCTCGAGCGCCAGCGCGACCCGCTTCCTCGAGGTGAACGCACTGGTGAAGACGGGCATCCCCGGGTAGTCCTTCACGTTTTCGAAGAGGAGCGCCGGGCCGCCGCGCTGCTCGTTCAGCTTGGCGACGTGACCGAGCTCGAGGTTCCAGTCCACCCGCCGCGTGACGCGTTGGAGTTCCCCTTCCGCCTCGAGCCGCGCGATGAACGCTCTCAGGTCGCTGTACGCCATCTCCGCTCTTCCTCCCCGCCGCGGTTCCGTTAGGTCGCGCTGCGCTGCTACACGGCGCGTGCCTCCACTCGGGTCACGTGGCCGAGCGCGATCGAGATCCGGTCGGCCGCCTCGAGCAGTCGTGGGACGAAGCGCCCGCGCAGCTCCTCGAGGCTCACCCGCCCGGCGAGCGTGGACACGTTCACCGCGGCGATGACCTGCCCGGAGGCATCCCAGATCGGCGCTGCGGCCGAGTGCACCCCCAGCTCGAGCTCCTGGTCGGTGATGCCGTAGCCGGCGCGACGGATCTGCTCGAACTCGCGGTGCAGCCGCTCGAGGCTCGTCACCGTGTGCGGGGTGTGCCGCCTCATGGTCACCCCCTTCATCAGCCGCCGCACCTCTTCCCGCGGGCGGTAGGCGAGAAGGACCTTCCCCATCGAGGTGCAGTACGCGGGAAGCCGCGCGCCCACGTAGAGGTTGATAGTCGTCAGGCTCCGATCGGCGCGGCGCGCGACGTACACGATGTCCGCATCGTCGAGGACGGCGAGGTGGACGGGCTGGCCCGTCTTTTGGAAGAGCTCCTCGAGGTACGACTGCGCGCGCTCGGTGAGGCCCATGCTGCTCAGACAGCCGAAGCCGAGGTCGAGGACTTTCACCCCCGGCCGGTAGCGCTTGGTGGTGGGGTCCTGGTCCAGGTAGCCGAGCTGCTGGAGGGTGAAGGTGAACCGGTAGGCGGTGCCCTTGCTCCAGCCCATCCGCTCCGCCAACTCCTTCAGGCTCAGGGAGGGACTTTCGCGACCGAAGCAGAGGAGCAGGCTGAGACCCTTGGCGAGCGAACGCACCATGTACCGGCTGTCACCGGTTTCGAAATCCGAAACATGGTTCGGCATTGCGCAACCAAATTATGGGACGCCTAACGTGTCTGTCAAGCCGCGCACGCGACGCGAGCTGCGGCCGCCTCGCAGTCCCGGCGATCTACCGCCATCCTTGGCACGGAGGCCAGACGATGTCTCGCTCGCTCGGCAGCGCGCTCCCCACGGAACTGGCGGTGCTCCTAGACGGCAGCGACCTGCGGCGCCGCGAGGGTCTCACGTTCTTGCTCGTCACGGTAGCCGAGGGGGCGTGGCCGCACGTGGCGCTGCTGAGCGTCGGCGAGGTCGTGGCCACCTCGGAGCGGGAGCTGCGGTTCGCGCTCTGGACCGACACGACCACCACCAGGAACCTGACCGCCGCCGGCCCGGCCACCCTGATGCTGGTGCATGGCCGCGCCACCTATCACGTGCGCCTGTCGGCCCGGCGCGAGCCGGACCTCGCCCTCGCACACGCCAGGCGCGCCTTCTTCGTGGCTTCCGTCGAGGAGGTCCTCGAGGACGCCGTCTCCTACGCGGAGCTCACTTCAGGCGTCCGCTTCCGGCTGACCGATCCGGAGGAGACCGTCCCGATGTGGGAGGAAACGGTCGCGGCCATGCGGGCCGCCGCCGTCACCGGCTGAGGTGTCTCGCCGAGGCCCGCGATCAGGGCCTGACCATCGAGAGCCACTCATCGAGGCCGCGGACAGTGATCGTCGGTGACGGTGCGGCTGCGTCCCCTTGAGTTCTCTGGATGAATGGCAACCCCACGGATGAGGTTGTGACCGAAGCATAGACGAGCGCACGCGTGCGAGCCGGCACGAACTCACGCGACCGCGCACGGCAGACGACGGATGGCGTACGAGGGCGCTCGCGCGTACCTTCACCGACGACGGCTGGTCGCTCGGCCGGGGGGGGGCGCTCGTGAAGTGCTGGCGCTGCGCATTCGAGAACGCCGAGGGCGCGAAGTTCTGCTCGAACTGCGGGGCGCCGCAGCTGTCGCAGCGCGCGGCCGAGGGCGAGCGCCGCGTGGTCACCGTGCTGTTCTGCGACGTGAAGGGCTCGACCACGCTGGCCGAGACGCTCGACCGGAGGACTGGGGCGAGGTCATGCGCGGCGCCTTCGGCGTGCTCACGGGCGCCGTCGAGCGCTACGACGGCACGGTCGCCCGCGTCATGGGGGACGCGGTGCTCGCGTATTTCGGCGCTCCCAAGGCGCACGAGGACGACGCCGAGCGCGCGGCGCTCGCCGCCCTCGAGATGCGCCTCAACGCCGCCACGTACGCCGAGCGCCTCCGCGCCGAGCGCGGGATCGCCGAGCTCGCGATCAGAATCGGGATCAACACCGGCCTCGCGGTGCTCGGCGACGGGACCGGCAGGGGCATCGAGTACACGGCCATGGGCGACGCGGTGAACGTCGCCGCGCGGCTGCAGTCAGCGGCCTCGCCGGGCTCGATCGTCGTCGGCGACGAAACGCGCAAGCAGCTCGAGGCGTTCTTCGAGCTGCGGCCTCTCGGATCACTCGAGGTGAAAGGCCGCACGGCCGCCGTCCCCGCCTTCGAGCTCCTCGGACGGCGGGCCGCTGCGCAGCGCACGACGGTGCCGATCGTGGGTCGCGACCGGGAGCTCGCGATCCTGCGGGAGGCCGTGGCCGACGTGCGTGGCGGCCGGGGCCGGATCGTCGCGCTCGTCGGCGACGCCGGCGTGGGCAAGAGCCGGCTGATCGACGAGGTGCGCTCGGCCTGGGCCACGGCCGGTGGCGGTCCCTGGAGCGAGGCTCGCGGGCAGTCGTATGGGTCCGGGCAGCCCTACCACCTGCTGCGCCAGCAGATCCTCAGCGCCTGCGGCGCGACGGACGACGAGCCGGCCGCATCGGTGCGGGCGAAAGTGGCGACCGGTCTCGCCCGAGCGGAGCTCGAGCCGAACAGTGTCGCGGCGATGCTCGTGATGCTTGGCATGAGCGACGATGCGGCGCTGACGGGCGAGGCGCTCCGCAACGAGATCGCGCGCATCAACGAAGCGCTCGTGCGCCGGCGCTTCCGCGACGAGCCGGGGGTGAACGTCTTCGACGACCTGCACTGGAGCGACCCGACGTCCGTCGACCTCCTGCTCAAACTGTTCGCGCTCGCGGACGAGCTGCCGGTGCTCTTCCTCGTGGCGTTCCGGCCCGATCGGCAGTCGCCGGCCTGGCGGCTGCGGCAACAGGCCGAGACCGACTTCCCGCACCTGTGGACGGAGGTCACCCTCGATCGGCTGAGCGACGCAGAGAGCGAGGCGCTGCTCGGCGAGCTCGTGCCCGGCGCGACGCTCCCGGACGGCCTGCGCCGACGGATCCTCGAGAAGGCCGAGGGCAACCCGCTGTTCCTTGAGGAGATCGTGCGCGCGCTCGCCGACGCGCAAGCTCTCGTGCGGTCCGAGGACGGTACCTGGCGGGTCACGGAGGGGGCGGTGGACGTGCCGGTCCCCGAGAGCGTGCACGCGCTCATCGCGGCGCGCATCGACCGGCTCGACGAGCCCGCGCGACAGACGCTCCAGGCCGCGTCGGTGATCGGCCGGACCTTCGGCTACCGCGTACTGCAGCGGGTCGCGGAGCTGAACGGGCAGCTCGACAAGCAGCTCTCGACGCTGCAGCGCGTCGAACTCGTCCGCGAGGTCGGGCGCGACCCTGAGCGGCGCTTTGCCTTCCGCCACCCGCTCACGCAGGACGCCGCGTATCGCACGATCCTCCAGCGGCGCCGGCACGATCTCCACCGTAAGGTCGGCGAGACGCTCGCGGAGCTGTACGCCGACCGGCGCGACGAGTACGCGGGCGAGATCGGCGCGCACTTCGCCGAAGCCGGTGACCCACGCGCGGTCGAGTTCCTGCGCCAGGCGGGCGACCGCGCGATGCGGCTCCACGCGGTCGAAGACGCGCTCGCGCACTACACGCGCGCGCTCGACCTGGCGCGGAAGGCCGGCGCGGACGACGCGATGCTCGAGCCGCTCTTCAGCGCGAAGGGCCGCGCGCACGAGCTGCGCGGCGAGTTCGACCAGGCCGCGGCGCTCTACGAGGAGATGGAGCGCGTCGCGCGCGAGCGCGGCGATGTGCCAATGGAGCTCCAGGCGGTCGCGCGCCGGGTCATCGTCCACGGCGCGCCGACGAGCGTTCGCGACCTACCGAAGGCGCAGGACCTCCTGGAGCGCGCCCTCCCGAAGGCGCGGGAGCTCGGCGATCGCGCGACCCTCGCTCGCCTGGAATGGGGTCACCTCATGGTCGCGGCCTGGTCGGATCGTCTCGACGAGGCACGCGGCGCGGGCGCCGAGGCGGCCGCGTTGGCGCGCCAGGCCGGCGAGCGCGAGCTGCTCGCGTTCGTGCTGAACGACCTGAGCAGGATGCAGGAGGGCCGTTACGACGCCGCGTTCGGGGGAGAAGCGGCGACGTTGTTCCGCGAGCTCGGGAACCTCGTGATGCTCACGGACGCGCTCAGCACCGCGGCGATGGGACGCCTCACGGTGGGCGAGTACGACAGCGCGCTCGCCGCCGCGCTCGAGGCCCGCGAGATCGCCGATCGGATCGGCAACCCGTGGGCCCGGTCGTATAGCGGGATGGTCCGCGGCTACGTCCACTTCGATCGTGGCGAATGGGGGACCGCGATCGAGGTGTGGGAGGACGCGATCCGTTACGGCGAGAAGGCCGGCTTCCTCGTGGTGCGCGTCGGCCCTCGGGCGGACCTCGCGACCCTGTACCACTCCGCGGGAGCACCCGAGAAGGCCGAGGAGCACCTTCGCGCCGCGCGCGAGCTCGGGGAGCGCGCCCTCCCTGACCAGCTGGGCTGGGTCATCTCCGCGGAGATCCGCGCGGCGCTCGCGCGCGGCGACGTCCGCGAGGCGCGGCGCCTCGCGGACGACGCGCTGACCCGATCCGCGCGAACACCTACCGGGGGAGGCTTCATAGACCTGGCCGTGGCCGACGTCGAGCTCGCAGAGGGACGGACCGACGCGGCGATCGCGCGTGCGGCCTCGCACGCCGCCGAGCCGGACGGGTCCCACCCGCGGTCGAAGGCGTTCGAAGCCGACTGGGACCTCCTCGTCGGGAAGGCTCAGCTCCTGCGTGACGACCTCGATGCCGCGAACGTCGCGCTGGCGCGGGGCGTCGAGCGGGCGCGGGTACGCGGTGCGCGGCGGGTCCTGTGGCTGCTCGCGCGCGTGTGGGCGGACGTCGCCGAGGCGCGCGGCGACACCGCGTTCGCGCGCAGCCAGCGGGACGAGGCTCGCGCGCACGCGTCCGCGATCGCCGCCTCGCTCGCGAGCGTCGGGCTCGCGGACCGGTTCCGCGCTCTGCCTGAGGTCCGCGCGACCGTCAAGGGCAGACCGTGGCGTGAGGGTGTGGTTGTGACCCCTTGAGCTCTCTGGATGAATGGCAACCCCACCGATGAGGTTGTGACCGAAGCATAGACGAGCTCACGCGTGCGAGCGGCCAGCACGAACGCGAGTGACTCCGCGCGGCGGCTGATGCGGACTTCGTCAAACCACTTGTCGACGAACCCATTCATGAACACACGACGACTCGCGATGTTCCGTTGTATGGGCGATTAGGGAATGACCGGCGTAACGATCCAGGTCCTCCTCTTGGCGCCCGCCTCATCGGGCTCCCGCCACACGAGCGCGCTGGGGTACGCGTGCAGCTCGGACGCCGGCGCGAAGTCGAGCGTCTTTCCCGTGGCGACGTCGTAGAGACGGCTCGAACCGCCGGGGCAAAAGAAGGCGACGTGCCGCTGCGTGGCGCGCTCGTAGCCGCAGTACGTCTCCGAGGCGCCCACGCGCGTCGCTGCGCCGGTCGCAAGATCGACCACGTCGGCTTGCCTGACCGTCGTCAGCATTAAGCCCACACTCCACACCACCTTGCCGGCGGAAAACGTCACCCATCCCGGGTGCTCATCTCCACCGGGCGCCGCGGCGCCGCGCGTCGCGACAGAGCGTGCGCGTCCGTCCTCATACAGAAAGAGCTCGGCATCGAGTGCACTGCCGCTGAGAGAGAAGGTGGCTATGCGACGCGCCCAGCCTCGTCGAGGTCGAATGCGACGCCATCGGGCGCCGTGTAGATCACGTTGCCGGGCCCGCCGCGATCCGAGAGGACCAGTTCGTTGCGCGTGCCCGTTGGTCGCAGCCAGACTGCGCTAAGGGTCACCGCAGATTCAAGTCCCCACCCCTCCGCCGGGAGTCGTACGCCCCACCTTGCGTTCCAGCGCGAGAGTGAGCAGGAAGGACGCGTCGCGTCGCGCCGTGACCGCGTGCGTGACGTTCGGAGCGAGGACCAGCAGGCCGCCGGGTCCCAGGTCGGCGGGGCCCTCCGGCGTGACGACTCGCAGGGCACCGCGCAAGACGTGGATGGTGACGTTGCCCTTCGCGCGATGTTGAGCCATCGAGGCACCCGTGCGGAGTGCGACCACTTCGACTCTAAGCCGTCCGGCGTTCACGAGAGTCTTGGCCGTACGCCCCGAACGCCGGTATGCGGCGGACTGCCCGATGGCGGTCGCCTCGCCGCGAAGCGCGAAGCTCAGCACGTTCCCCTTCAGCCGATGCGTCCGCAAGTACGTGTGGCCCAGCTGTGGCATGTTCGTCAGACCCCTTTCGCCTTCGTCGCGGCCGCTTCCATCGCCTCGAACATCCGCGTCGCGTCGCCCTGCGTCAGCCGCTGGTCGAGGAGCGGAAGGTACGCCTCCTCTTCTTTGTGGAAGTGGAGCTCCACTAGGACGTAGAGCCCGTAGAGCACCATCCGAAGCTCGTTCTCCTGCGGGCGCGTCAGGACCCCAGATGCCATCTTCGCCTTCATCTCGCCGAGGAGCCGGGTTTGGCGTCCCACCTCCACGTGGTCAAGGCTCATCGTCCGCGTCGCCCCGGGCGCCCCGAGCAGCGTGTCGATGATGGGGTAGAGCGCGTCGTCTTCCGCCTTCGCGTGAGGGATGAGATGACCGGTCAGGAACTCCTCCGCCTCGCGGACCTTGGCGGCAAGCTCCGTCGCGGAGCTCTCGCCGATCGCGTCTGCGGCGACGCGCAGTGCCTCGACGTGGGGAAGCAGCTCGGCGTGCTCGTCCCGCAGTGGTTGGGTAAGCATCGGACGTCCCTCCTGCGCCGATGCTCGCACCTGAATGCCTCGATGCAAGTGCCCCTTCGCGAAGACGCTCGTTGTGGCGTTCGCTGCCGAGACAGGTGCGGCTGTCGCTCGCCGGTCGGACAGCGACGGACCTCGCTAAGGGTCACGACGCCGGCCGCAGACAGCAGCGAGGCAGCCCATCGGTGCGTGTGCCGTGACCGATGGTTCTAACGCCCGGCCGACCCTCAACCGAATCGGAGGGGGAGCGCGCCAAGGCCGTTGCTCGGGTAGACGGCGCGACGCGGAGCCTCGCCTACGAGCTCGAACCGCTGAGTGCGCGCAAGGAGCTCCTCGAGCGCCACACGCATCTCGAGGCGGGCGAGCGGTGCACCGAGGCAGACGTGGATGCCCTGACCCCAGACGAGGCCGGCATCGATTCCGCGGTGGAGCCGGACCGCCTCCGGATCCTCGAACGCGCGCGGATCACGGTTCGCCGCGATCCACATCAGCGTCAGACTCGCGCCCTCCGGGATCGTCCCTCCCTGGATCTCCACCTCGCGCGTCGTGGTCCGCCGATTCGCGACCAGCGGATCGTCTGCCCGCATGATCTCCTCTACCGCCATCGGGATGAGCGACGGATCGGCTCGCAGTCGCTGCTGGAGCTTCGGCTGCTCGGCCAAGTGGAGGACCAGGATGCTCAAGCCGGCAGCCACCGTCCCGTGTCCTGCGGTCCAGTTGCGCAGGATGTTGACGATCTGCTCGTCGTCGAGCGCCCTGCCCTCGACCGACGTCGCCAGCAGGCCATCGGTCACGTCGTCAACGGTGTCCGGTGAGGCGCGATGCGCGGCCAAGTTGGCTTTGACGTGCTCAGAGAAGAGGCTTGCCAGCGCCTTGCCAGCCGCCGGATCCCTGGTGAAGGCGGCCTGCTGGTTGCCATGCGTCCAGCCGCCGAGGCATTCCCACAGCTGCTCGGGCCAGCCGAGGAAGGCGCACAGCGTCTTCAGCGGGAACGGCGTCGCGAAGGCATCCATGAACTCAGCCTCGCCACCGGCGAGCATCGGTTCCAGAAGGTCCGCCGCGATCCGGCGGCAGCGCGGTTCGAGTGCCCCCACCTGGACCGCACTGAAGCGAGGCGCAAGAGCATCGCGGTATCGGCCGTGGAGGGGTGGGTCCATTCCGTTCGGGATCGCCGGATGCCGCGACGCGCTGCTGTACGTCTCCGGATCGGCCAGGACGTCGGTAACATCCTGGTGACGGAACAACGACCAGCCCATGAACTCGCTGTGCGCGACCGGGCACTGCTCCCGCATGTCGTCGTACGCCCGGCGCTGGTCCTCCAGGACTGATGGATCACGCGGGTCCCAATCATCCATCGTTCACGGTGTCGCTCAACAATCCTCTTCCGCGTCCTCGCTGGGCCGATGGGGTGGCTTTTGCAAGTGTGCAGCGCTAGTCAAGCGCCGTCGAAGCCCGTGTGAACGCTCAGCGACTTTGACAGGGGAATCTGCTCAGCGACTTTGTCAGTACCCAAGGGGAGCGAAGGGACGAAGTCGTCGTGCAGGTGGGGGCAGGGCTCGATCGTTTTCGCCATGACGCCATGGGAGCACGATCTCGGCCCACGCAAACGCCCGGACGAGTGCGCGCTATGTTGCCCTGATGCGAACACTCGAGACCGACAGGCTGATCATCCGCGCGTTCGTGCTCGAGGACGCCGAGACGTACTCGCAAGTGCTCGATCCCTCAGCCTGTGCGTCGATCGACGCACCGCGTGCATCGGCGAGAGCGGCAGTTCGCAGGGGCCCCTTCGTCGACATCGTGCGAGACCTGCTGCGGTGACCGGAGCGCTCGGTGCGCCGGTGCGCCTCCCCGGGACGGACCTCGACTACTGCGCGCTCGACCGGGTGCGGGAGGCTGGCCTTGGCGATCCCGCCCGGCTGCCGATGACCGTGAAGATCCTGCTCGAGGGCCTGCTCCGCGAGGCCCAGGCCGGCCGCGTCACACCGGAGGAGGTCGCGGCGGTCGCGGGCTGGCCGGCCACCCGGCGCGACGCGGTCGCGTTCCGGCCGGCTCGCGTCCTGCTGCAGGACTACACCGGCGTGCCCGCGGCGGTCGACCTGGCCGCGATGCGCGCCGCGATGGCGCGAGCGGGCAAGGATCCGACGCGCATCGAGCCGCTCATCCCGGTCGACCTGATCATCGACCACTCGGTGCAGGCCGACTTCTTCGGCGCGCAGGATGTCTACGAGCGCAATCTCGAGCGGGAGTACGAGCGCAACCGCGAGCGCTACTCGCTGCTCCGCTGGGCGGGCCAGGCGTTCAAGACGTTCCGCGTCGTGCCGCCGGGCGCCGGCATCTGCCACCAGGTGAACCTCGAGCACCTCGCTCAGGTCGTGCAGCAGCGCGATGGCCTCGCGATGCCTGACACACTCTTCGGCGCCGACTCGCATACGACGATGGTGAACGGGCTCGGTGTCCTCGGATGGGGCGTCGGCGGCATCGAGGCAGAGGCCGCGATGCTCGGCCAGCCGACGTATCTCCCGTGGCCGGTCGTCGTCGGCGTGAAGCTCATCGGCGCGCTGCCTGCGGGCACGACAGCCACGGATCTCGTCCTCACGCTCACCGAGCTCTTCCGCAAGAAGGGCGTCGTGAACAAGTTCATCGAGTTCGCCGGCGATGGCCTCGCATCGTTGCGCGTCGAAGAGCGCGCGACGGTCTCGAACATGTGCCCGGAGTATGGGGCGACCGCGGCGTTCTTCCCGGTCGACGAGCAGACGCTGCGCTACCTCGAGCAGACGGGTCGCGGCGATCTGGTGCCGGTGGTCGAGAAGTACACGAAGGCGCAGGGCATGTTCCGCGTCCAGGGCGCGCCCGCGCCGACCTTCGACGAGCTCATCGAGGTCGACCTCAGCCGGGTGGAGTCGAGCGTGGCCGGTCCGCGCCGACCGCAGGATCGGGTGCCGCTGTCCCGGGTGTGGCAGTCTTTCGTCGACGCGATGCCGCCGGTCGCGGGCAGCGTCCCGATCGCCGGCGATGCTGGTCCGAAGCCAGTCAACGACGCCCCGATTCCCGCACCAGTCAAGGCCACGCAGACGACGGCGGCCCTCGACACGAAGGACCCACGTGCCGCGCACGTGGAGGACGGCTCCGTGGTCATCGCGTCCATCACCTCTTGCACGAACACGTCGAACCCGGCGGTGATGATCGCCGCGGGACTCCTGGCGAAGAAGGCCATCGCGAAGGGCCTCTCGGTGAAACCGCACGTGAAGACGAGCCTCGCCCCAGGTTCGCGTGTGGTCACTCGCTACCTCGACAAGGCCGGGCTCACGCCGGCGCTCGAGCAGCTCGGCTTCTTCCTCGTCGGCTTTGGTTGTACGACCTGTATCGGTAATTCCGGTCCTCTCGCGACTCCAGAGATCGAGAAGGACGTGCAGGAACGCGATCTCAACGTGGTCGCCGTGCTCTCCGGCAACCGCAACTTCGAAGGCCGGATCCACCCGCTGGTGCGCTCGTCATATCTCGCGTCACCACCACTCGTGGTCGCGTACGCGCTCGCCGGAACGGTCGGCATCGATCTCACGAGCGAGCCGCTCGGCACCGCCACGGATGGCAAGCCTGTGTTCCTCAAGGACATCTGGCCGTCGAGCGACGAGGTGGAGGAGACCATGCGTAGCGCGATCACGCAGGAGATGTTCACCACCGAATACGGGAAGATCTTCGACGGCGACCGCTTTTGGAAGACGATGCCCGCGCCCACCGGCCTGATGTTCGCGTGGGACGAGGGCTCGACCTACGTGCAGGAGCCGCCGTTCTTCAAGGACATCGGCCCTGCCGCCGGACGGGTGAAAGACATCGAGGGCGCACGCGTCCTGGTCCACGTCGGCGATTCGGTCACGACCGACCACATCTCGCCCGCGGGCTCGATCCCGCAGACCAGCCCGGCAGGCCAGTACCTCGTCGGCCTCGGCGTGAAGCCCGTCGACTTCAACCAGTACGGCACGCGCCGCGGCAATCACGAAGTGCTCGTCCGCGGCACGTTCGCGAACATCCGCCTGCGCAACCGTCTCGTCCCGCACAAAGAAGGCTGGTGGACGAAGCACCTCCCGTCCGGCGACGAGATGTCGATCTACGACGCTTCGCAGCGCTATCAGCTGGAGGGCGTGCCGCTGGTCATCCTCGCCGGCAAGGAGTACGGCTCCGGCAGCTCGCGCGATTGGGCCGCGAAAGGCCCGCTGCTCCTGGGAGTGCGTGCCGTCATCGCCGAGAGCTTCGAGCGGATCCACCGGTCGAACCTGGTCGGCATGGGCATCCTCCCGCTCCAGCTCCGTGCCGGCGAGACCGCCGCGTCGCTCGGGCTGACCGGCGAGGAGACGTTCACCATCCGCGGCCTCGGCGCGCTCGCGCCACGGGCGCAGGTGGACGTCGACGCGGCCCGCGCCGACGGGACGGTCGTCCGGTTCAAGGCGCTCGCCCGGGTCGACGACCCGACCGACATCGACTACCTGCGCAACGGCGGGATCCTCACCCTGGTCCTTCGCGAGCTGCTCGCCTGATCCGTGTCCCGCTGCCAAAGAAGAAGTTTCCGGCGTGTCCAACCAAAGCGAAACAGCAGACCCTTTCGAGAATTCAATCATGAAAAAACCCTCCATCTTCACGATCGGACATTCCACACGATCCATCGATGAATTTGTAGAACTGTTTCGAGCACACGAGGTTGGAATGGTCGTCGATGTCAGAACCATACCCAAATCGCGCCATAACCCGCAGTTCAACCAGGAAGATCTCAAACAATCCCTGAGGCAAAAGCGTATCCGCTACATCCACATAAAAACGCTTGGCGGGTTGCGTCACGCAAAGAAAGATTCAACAAACCTCGGCTGGCGGAACACTTCATTCAGAGGGTTTGCCGACTACATGGCAACATCCGAATTTCGCGATGGTCTGGAAGCACTCATGAAGATCGCAGATCAAAAGAAAACGGCGATCATGTGTGCTGAAGCCGTGCCGTGGCGATGTCATCGCTCTCTCATTGCCGACGCGCTCGTAAAAGAAGGATGGGTCGTGCGGAACATCATGACCACGACCTCCGCCCCAAGGCATCGCCTAACACCCTTCTTGAAAATGAAGCATGGACAACTGATCTATCCAGAGCCTGCACCAACGAAATGATCAGCTACGTGTACGCATGACCGAAACTACTTTTTGTCGGCATCAATCCTCGTTTTGGATCTTTCGACAGGAACGTAAGGAAGAAGAGGTCGAGGACGGGCGTCGCGCGGAGCCAGAGCGGAAGCCGAGGTGGTCCACCTCGCTAGCCACCGGCGGAGGCGGCGCCGCCAGACCCGCGCGCCCGCTCGGGCACGTCGGAGAAGTGCGCGTGGACCGGCGGCGTTAGCTCGCGCAGCAGGGTCCGCAGCAACTCTCCGACCGCCTCGCTCGAGTCTCCGGCGGACAGGGCCGTGCGCAGGTGGTCCAGACGGACCACGAGGACCTCCACCTCCGGCTCGCCGCACGAGCCCTCGGGGTGCCGGTGGTCCCGCAGCGCGAGCCGTGCGCAGCGGCGCTCGTCCTCATGGGCGTGCGGAAGGAAGCGCTCTCGAAGGTAGCGGTACGCGTCCTCCACCGCGATCGCGGTGTCTCGCGTCAGTCCGATCTTGGCCAGCCGGGAGGCATGATCGAGTACGGTCGCCTCCGCGGCGAGGGTGTCGTGTTCGTGGATCACGTCGTCCACCCCCGGTGTGGGATGGAGGGATCCCATGAGTGACACGACACGCGCCATCACCGCCCATCACGCCGAGCTCGCCCGCGACCTGCGCGGCGCCGTCGAGGCCGCCGAGTCCGCTCCGTCGGAGCGGTCGGCCGCGGCCCTGGTCGAGGTCCTCGATCGCGATCTGCTGCCGCACGCCAAGAGCGAGGAGCTCCACCTCTACCGCTCCTCGATCCGATCGTCGCGGCGCATGCCCGCCCGACCGAGACGATGTCCATCGATCACGAGTTCATCGCCCGCTAAAGGCGGACGCTCGGGCGCACCCGTTCCTCGTCGTACCGGTAGGAATCATAGGTTGTGCTGGCGCGGTCCGATCTCGAATACCCCTCAAAGCCGCGTTCGTTTCGGCGCCAGCTGGCCTTCACGACGAAGCTACCGCGAACAGGAGCGTCTCGGCGCTCACGCCGCCGGACGAGGTCGGACCATCGTGAGCAGCATCTTGAATCGTTGGCGCGCGTTGACCTCGTGCGGGATCCCCGCGGACATGAGGACGATCTCGCCGGCGTGCGCCACGACCGGCTTCCCGCCGATCACCAGGTCCACCTCACCGTCGAGCACCTGCAAGTAGGCGTCGTACGCCGTGGTGTGCTCGCTGAGGTTCTGCCCGGCGTCGAACGCGAAGAGCGTGAGCGACGCGGCCGGCTCCTGGACGATCGCCCGGCTGACGATCGAGCCCTCCGCGTACGCGACGAGGTCGGCGAAGCTCAGGGCCACCCCCGGCAGGATCGCTCCCCGACGACGCTCGACCATGTACTCCATGTTGTACCTCCAGACGTGGCAGCCGGCAGGACGATGACACGACGAGTGCCGCCGCCACGCGTGCACGAACGACCGCGTGAGACGACGGAGCGCCATCCGAAAACGGAGTCTGCGCGCCGTTATGCGGCGATACACTCGATCAGAGCGTCACGATAGTCGGCGGCGCGCATCTCACCGTCGGCACCCTGGCGGCTCGACGAACTTTGCGGCCCGACGAACTTCCGATTCGGAGTCTTCGCGAAAGGGGGAGACCGTGACGACTGAACACGCAGTCGACCCGCACGAGTCCCTAGCGGCCGAGGCGCGCGTCCTGGATGACTTGATCGAGAAAGTCCAGGTTCGGCCCGACGGCGACACTGCGCCGGTCGTCATGCCCACGGCTTTCTGACGCTCCGATTTCTCTCACATGCCCGCGACGACGAGGGGCGCTGCGCTCGTCTCGCTTTGCGCGACCACCGTCATCCGGAGGGCCGCTGCGGAGAGCCCGAGGCGGACATGATGGCCCGCGCGGCTCGACCACATAGGTGCAGTTCTGGCGCAAGGCGACTTCAGCGACGTTCTCGGTGACCTCCTGCGAACGCTCCTTCAAGAGCTGCGGCCGTTCGCACAAGCGCACCTCGCTGACGCATCGAGCGCCGAGCCATCCTCGACCCCGCTCACGCCGGACCGCATCCGGAAGCGATAGCCAGGGAGCGGGGCGCGGTGGGTGAGTTCGACTTCCCGCTCTGGCTGCGCGCGACCCACTTCCTCAATCTGCTTTTCCTGACGTTCCTGGCGCGGAGCGGGATCGAGATCCTCGCATCATTTCCACGCTTCTACCGCGACGATCACTGCGTCCCGGGGAGCGAGCTACTGAAGCTCACTCGCCGCAAGGTATCGCCCAGCGACTACACGACCGCGCTGGAAGAGGAGCTCGAGGCGCCGGGCTGGCTCGCGCTTCCCGGAGGCGCCCAGCTCGGCGCTGGCCGTCACTGGCACTTGTTCGTACTGCTCTTCTGGATCCTCACCGGGCTCACCTACGTTGTGCTCCTCTTCGTCACCGATGAGTGGCAGCGCCTCGTGCCGACGTCCTGGTCGATCGTCCCCACGGCGATCTCGAACGCGCTCTCGTACCTGCATGGCCAGCTCCCGCCGGCGCTTTCCGATCGCCCGTACAACGCGCTGCAGCAGATCACGTACTTCGCGGTGGTGTTCCTCCTTGCTCCGTTCCAGATCGCGACAGGAGCCGCGATGTCGTCGGCCGTGATGGCCCGCTTCCCGTGGTATCCGAGCGCTTTCGGCGGACGGCAGCGGGCGCGGTTCCTGCACTTCCTCGGGCTCCTCGCGTTCGCCGCCTTCGTCGCGGCCCACACGGCGATGGTCGTCGTGCACGGGCTCGCGCTTGAATGGTCGAAGATCGTCATCGGCGAGGATGCCAATCGCAACCTCGCGCTCGTCGTCGGCGTGAGCGGCCTTGTCGTCGTCGTGATCCTGAACATCCTGGCGACGATCGTCACCGGCCGCTCGCCGCGCTTCGCGCAGCACTCCTTGGGTGTCGTGGCTGACCGACTTCAGGCGCTCCTTTCATACGGTCTTTCATCGCACCAGCGGTACCGCACGAGCGAGATCAGCCCGTACATGTGGCTGAACGGCTATCCGCCTCCTGATCCCGCGTACCGGCGGCTTGCCGAAGGCGCCTTCGCCGACTGGCGGCTGGCGGTTAACGGCCTCGTCGAGCATGAGCTATCGCTCGGCATAGAGGATCTCAAGGCGATCGGTCAGCGAAGTCAGATCACGAAGCACAACTGCATCCAGGGCTGGTCATCGGTCGCCGAATGGACAGGGGTGGACCTCGCCGCGTTCGTCGATTACTGCCGTCCGCTCGCCGGAGCGCGCTACGCCGTCTTCTACGCCTTCGACGACAAAGGTGAGACCGATCCCCGCCACGGGACCGGCCGCTTCTACGAGGTGGTCGACCTCCGGCTCGCGCGGATGCCACAGAACATGCTCGCCTGGGGCATGAACGGGAAGCCGCTGACCATCGAACACGGGGCTCCGCTGCGACTGCGCCTCGAGAACCAGCTGGGGTTCAAGATGGTGAAGTGGATCCGTGCGGTCGAGTTCGTTGATGAGTACGCGCATGTTGGCCTCGGCCAAGGCGGCTGGCGCGAGGACCACCAGTACTACAGCAGGGTGGTCGGGATATGACGACTCGTTCCCAGTTGCTCGCCCTTGGCGATATCCAGCGCCACGCCCGCGCCTCGTCGAACGGATACGAATGCCGCCGAGAGCAGGAGTGGCGTCCGGGGTGGAGTTGCACCAGTTCTACAAAGCGCGGACCGTCAGCTCCTAGCGATGCCGCCGTACGTGGTGATCGTCGGTGCGGGCTTTCGTGGCATCGCCGCGCTGCGCGACGCTCCGGCGAGCGTGACGGTGATCGAGTAGCACAACTACGAGCTCTCGCCGTCCTCTTCGAGGTTGCGACCGGTCCGCCGCAACGTCGCGCCGGCGGATACGCGTACTCTGCCGCCGCCACGACCCGAGGCAGTCACGCCCCAGGAAGAGGAGATGGTCGAAGAGGAGTCTCCGGTCCGCGACGCGGCCGATGGGCGTCGGAGCCGGCAGAGGGCGAGCTCGCCGAGGAGGCGGTCGTGGAGACCGCCGACGCGGAGAGGAAGCCGAAGAAGCGCACGACGCGCGCGAAGAAGACGACCGCGACGGCGGGCAAGACCATGGCGCTCTGGAACTCGCCCGCTGGCTCGCCTCCTCGTGGACGATGGCAGACGAGCTCGGAGGACGTACGATCGGTGAAGAGGAGCCCGGTCGCATTCGACGACGTCGTGTCACGACTGGTCATGGCAACCGACGCCGAAACGGAGGCGAGCGGAGGACGATGAGCAGAACAGCGAGACGTGCCGGTGCCGACCGGTTCCACGAGAGCGAGTCGCGGGTCACGCACCCGCTCGCACGTTCGGTGCTCGAAGCGAGCCCCGACACCCTGCAGAGCCTGCTCCGCGCCATGCCGGCCGAGTCGGCTGGGGAGCGGCCGGTCGAGGACGAGTGGTCCGGACTCGAGGTCATGAGGCACCTCCTCGAGGTCGAAGAGCTCCTACGTCAGCGCGTGGAGGCCATCGTCGCCGGGAACGGCGGGCCGATCGCACGTCTGGACATCCCTCAACAGCCCACGCAGCCATCGCTGCCGGTGGCCCTGGCGGCGTGGCGCGATCGTCGGGAGCAGAACCTGTCGTGGCTGGCCGGGCTCGACCTGGAGCAGCGGCGGCGCACCGGTGTGCTGCCGCAGCTCGGGCCGATCTCCGTCGACGAGCAGGTGTGCGAGTGGGCCTACCACGACCTGGAGCATCTCCGTCAGTTGCTGGCCGTGCTCGAGCACCGACTGCATCCGGGCATGGGTCCCTTCCGGGCCGTCTACCGACGGCCGTTCGAAGGAGCGGAGTCGCCGAAGTCATGACTGAGCGGAAGCGGGCCGCGGCGATCAACGCGGACTCCGGCGAGCAGCACGACGTCCGACTCGACTACGCCGCAGCCGCGCCCGACGCCACCGAGGCCATGCGCGGACTCGAGAAGGTCGTCGGTCGAGCACGCTCGAGCCGCTCCTGCTTGAGCTCATCAAGCTTCGCGCTTCCCAGATCAATGGCTGTGCCTCCTGCGTGACATGCACACCAAGGACGCCCGGGCCATCGGCGAGGACGAGCAGCGGCTGTATCTGGTCGCCGTCTGGCGCGAGGCGCCGTTCTTCACATCGCGAGAGCGGGCAGCCCTGGCCTGGACCGAGGCGCTCACCCTGTTGCCCGAGACTGGCGCACCCGACGATGTCTACGAGGCGATGGCCCGCGAGTTCGACCCGCCCGAGCAGGTCGCGCTGACGCTGGCCATCGTGGCCATCAACGGCTGGAACCGTTTCTCTGTCGGCTTCCGGCGGCCGGTCGGCCATTACGTCTCGCACCGCCATCCCTAGCGGGTTACCGACAGGACATCGTTTC